>NZ_JARUXL010000004.1:1310147-1419766 GCF_031451455.1 Caballeronia sp. LZ024
TTCCTGCAGCGCCGAAGCCTGCTCTTCCGTGCGCGAAGACAGATCGATGTTGCCCGCCGCGATCTGCTTGGTCGCCGAGGCGATGGATTCGCTGCCCGAACGCACGGTGCGGACGGTTTCGATCAGCGCAGCCTGCATCTTCGCGAGACCGCGCAGCAACTGACCCATTTCGTCGTTCGACTTGGTCGCGAGTTCGCGACGCAAGTCGCCGGCCGCGATGGCGTCGAACTGCGCGAGCGCTGCGTCGAGCGGTCGTGCAATCTTCTGCCGCAACGAGAACCACGAATAACCCGCGGCGATGACACCGAGCAGGATCGCCGCAATGCTGATCATGCGCGAGCGTTCGAATTTCGCCTGCCCTCCTTCGTATGCCGCCTTCGCCGCTTCGAACTGGAACTTGCGCAACTCGACGCCGGCCTTCGCGAACACGTTGAATGCGACCTGCATGTCGTTCGCGGCCTTGATGATCCTGTCGTGATCGTTCGAGCGAACGTCGGCGTAGCCCGAGTCCAGCAGCTTTTGCAGCGCGACACGTTCCTTGTTGAAGGTTTCGGCCAGCTGCTTTTCCTGCGCGTTTTGCGGCAGCGACATGTAGGTCGTCCACGCTTCGTCGGAGGTCTTGCGCATCAGCGCGCCGCGGCCGATCGCGTCCTCGGCGGCCGGTGTGCCGGCATTGAGCGCGGCGCGATCGAAGCTCAGTCGTTCGCGCGCCATGAACATCTCGGCATTGCCCACCGACACCGCGCTCGGCATCTCGTTGGTGAACAGATCGCGCGACGTCGTGTTCGCCCGGTTCATGCCGAAAATCCCGAGCGCGCCGATCGCGATCAGAAGCGCGCTTAGAAACGCCATCGCCAGCGCAAGGCGGCCCTTTATCGTCGAGAACATGTTGATCCTGCACTATGGCACCGCATATTGCACGACAGCGGCGGCGATGCGCGTCTGCTGCGTGGACCGAACGGATGACGGACAGCCTTATTTACGACGGGGCGAGGGATATCTTTAGGGGACGGCCGAAAACCCTCCCGCACCGTCACTTCGGCCCGCCGCCATTCAGCCTGCGCCACAGCGTCGTCTTGCTGATCCCCAGCGCCTTGCACACGGCATCCCGGTCGCCGTCGCACGAAGCCAGCGCCGCGCGAATCTCGTCCGCCTCGATATGGCGGCTGCGCTCGCGCAGCGTGAGCGCGTCGTCCCGCTCGGCCAGACGCGTCGCGAAGAGTTCCGGCGCGATCAACCGCAGATTGTCGCCCGCGAGCGCGCTCACGCCGGCGCTCTCCTCATCGGCCAGTTCGACGGCAATCCGTTCGATCACGTTTTGCAATTCCCGCACGTTGCCCGGCCAGGCATACCCGGCCAACTCGCCGGCGACGCCGCCAAGCGCGCGCCCGGCCGCCTCGGCAGTCTTGACGCGAGCGCGAAGCCGCGGTTCGCGCTTCGCGATCTGCAGCAGCAGTTCGACGGCGAGCGGCATCAGATCGGCCTGCCGCTCGCGCAACGGCGGCAGCGCGATGTTCAGGATGTTGAGCCGATAGTAAAGATCCGCGCGAAACGTGCCGGCCTCGATGCCCTCGGTGAGCGCGCGATGGGTCGCGGCGATGACGCGGATGTCGACGCGCGTCGGTTCGGTCGAGCCGAGCCGCACGACCTCGCGCTCCTGCAGCACGCGCAGCAGGCGGCTCTGCAACGGCAGCGGCATCTCGCCGATCTCATCGAGAAAGAGCGTGCCGCGATGCGCCGCTTCGATCAACCCCGCCTTGCCGCCCTTGCGCGCGCCGGTGAAAGCGCCCTCCTCGTATCCAAACAGTTCGCTTTCCAGCAGCGCCTCCGGAAAGGCGCCGCAATTGATCGCCACGAATGCGAAGTCGCGCCGCGCGCTCAGTTGATGCAGGCTTTGCGCGACCATCTCCTTGCCGGTGCCGCTTTCCCCGCGGATCAGCAGCGTAGCGGTCGATTTCGCATAGCGCTGCACGAGCGAGCGGACGCGCTGCATCGATGCGCTTTCGCCGATCAGATCGTCGAGCCGGTAACGCGCGGTGAACTGCTGGGTGCGCCGCGTCGAGCGCAGCGTGCGATCGAGGCGCTCGACCGCGCGCGATTCCTGGAACGTCAGGACCGTTCCGGCGGCCGCGCCGTTCGTCGCGAGCGGCCCGCGATGCACGACGTAGCTTACTCCGCGCACCGAGCCGAGCGCGTCGCCGTCGGCATCGGGGACGGCGGCCGCGATGTCGGGCGCCAGATCCAGCAGCGTGCGGCCCACGGCGTCCATCGCATCGATGCCGAGGACCGCAGCCAGACGGCGGTTGATCGCTTCCACCTTGCCCTGCGAATCGAGCGCGACGACGCCATCGCGCATGTGCTGCAACAGGTTGTCGAGTCGCTGACGACGCAGCGCCTCGCCGCGCGTCGCCTGCGCGACATCGAGCGCGGTATCGAAAGCGGCACGCACCGAGGCGCGCGAGTAGAGGAACACCGCCTCCATTCCAGCGCGCGCAGCGAGATCGGTGACGAGCCCGGGACCGACGACAGCGCCGATGCCCCGGTCGCGCAGATCGAGCACGCAGAGTTCCGCGTCCTCGGCGGACTGGTACGAGGCAAACTCGACGTCGATGCCATAAGCGGCGGCGAAGCGCCGCAACTCGTCCGGCGTTTCGCCGTGCGTGACGAGCGCCACGGATGCCGCTTCCCGGCGCGCGCGAGCGAGCGCGTGCATCACGTCGAAACCGGTCGGGTTGATCAGCACAACGGGAATGGACACGCGCGGCTTCAGATAAGCCCCGTTCGAACCTCCGGCGACGATGACGTCGGGCCGCGCATCGCCAGCGGCGGCGATTTCCTTGACGGCGTCCTCGAAGCCGCGCGGCACGACGCGCAGATCCGCGCGTTCGCCGTACTCGTTGGCAATGTCGAAAAACAGGTCGCGCAGCCGGCTGATGCCCATCGCCCAGAGGCGGGGACGCTCGCTGCCAGGGGAAAATTCGGGAGACATGATCGGCCGTTTATTCAGGAAATGCAGACCGTCATTATGCGCTCCGGTTGCGAATCTGAACTCTCGATTTCATTAAGGAAATGATTCGGTGGAAGCTGAGATTTTAAATTTCATTTCGAATCAATGCGTTAGGATTTTGAAGCATCCTGGCCCGCCTCTTGCTTAAATGAGCCATCTTTACCGGAGACACCAATTGGACTCAGCCCGCAAGAACATCACCAGCGCAGGCGCGCGCTTTCGCACCGCCGTGTCGGAAGGACAGCCGCTGCAAGTCGTCGGCGCAATCACGGCGTATGCCGCGAAAATGGCCGAAGCGGTCGGCTTCAAGGCAATCTATCTGTCGGGCGGCGGCGTCGCGGCGAACTCGCTCGGCATTCCCGATCTCGGCATCAGCACGATGGACGACGTCTTGACCGACGCGCGCCGCATCACCGATGCGACCGACCTGCCGTTGCTCGTCGATATCGACACGGGCTGGGGCGGCGCTTTCAACATCGCGCGCACGGTGCGTTCGTTCATCAAGGCGGGCGTGGCCGCCGTGCACCTCGAAGACCAGGTCGGCCAGAAGCGTTGCGGTCACCGCCCGGGCAAGGAAGTCGTGCCGATGGATGAGATGGTCGATCGCGTGAAGGCCGCCGTCGATGCGCGCACCGACGACCAGTTCGTCATCATGGCGCGTACCGATGCGGCGGCGTCCGAAGGCATCGATTCCGCGATCGAGCGCGCGGTCGCCTACGTCGAAGCGGGCGCGGACATGATCTTCCCCGAAGCGATGCAGTCGCTCGACGACTATCGCCGCTTCAAGGCCGCGGTCAAGGTGCCGATCCTCGCGAACCTGACCGAATTCGGCTCGACGCCGTTCTTCACGACGAGCGAGTTGCGCGACGCCAATGTCGACATCGCGCTGTACTGCTGCGGCGCGTATCGTGCGATGAACGCGGCGGCGCTGAACTTCTACGAAACGACGATGCGCGACGGCACGCAAAAGGCCGCCGTCCCGACGATGCAGACCCGCGCCGACCTGTACAAGTACCTCGGCTATCACGCGTATGAAGACAAGCTCGACGCGCTGTTCGCCACCAAGAAATAATTTTTGCACCGGAGATGACCTACACCATGAGCGAAGCAGACAACAAGACGACCGCCGCTGGCACGTTCAAACCGAAGAAGTCGGTGGCCCTCTCGGGCGTGACCGCGGGCAACACCGCGCTGTGCACCGTCGGCCGCACCGGCAACGACCTGCATTACCGCGGCTATGACATTCTCGAACTCGCGCGCGCGTGCGAGTTCGAGGAAATCGCCTATCTGCTCGTGCACGAAAAGCTGCCGACGCAGGCCGAACTCACCGCCTACAAGACCAGGCTCAAGTCGTTGCGCGGCTTGCCCGCCAATCTCAAGCTCGCGCTCGAAGCGATCCCGGCCTCCGCGCATCCGATGGACGTGATGCGCACCGGCGTCTCCGTGCTCGGCACCGTATTGCCCGAGAAGGACGACCACAACATCGCGGGCGCGAAGGATATCGCCGACCGCCTGATGGCTTCGCTCGGCTCGATGCTTTTGTATTGGTATCACTTTTCGCACAACGGCCGTCGCATCGAAGTCGAAACCGACGACGATTCCATCGGCGGACATTTCCTGCATCTGCTGCATGGCGTGGCGCCGTCGAAGTCGTGGGTCGACGCGATGCACGTTTCGCTCAACCTCTACGCCGAGCACGAATTCAACGCATCAACGTTCACGGGCCGTGTGATCGCGGGCACGGGTTCCGACATCTACTCCGCCATCACCGGTGCGATCGGCGCGCTGCGCGGGCCGAAACACGGCGGCGCCAACGAAGCCGCGTTCGACATTCAGTCGCGCTATCAGACCGCCGACGAAGCCGAAGCGGACATCAAGCGGCGCGTCGAGAACAAGGAAGTCGTGATCGGCTTCGGTCATCCGGTGTACACGATCTCCGACCCGCGCAACGTCGTGATCAAGGATGTTGCCAAGAAGCTGTCGCAGGAAGCGTCGAACATGAAGATGTTCGATATCGCCGAGCGGCTGGAGTCGGTCATGTGGGAAGCCAAGAAGATGTTCCCGAACCTCGACTGGTTCAGCGCGGTGTCGTATCACATGATGGGCGTGCCGACCGCGATGTTCACGCCGCTCTTCGTGATCTCGCGCACGTCGGGTTGGGCGGCGCATATCATCGAGCAACGCATCGACAACAAGATCATTCGCCCGAGCGCGAACTACACCGGTCCCGAAGACCTGCCCTTCGTGCCGTTAGCCAAGCGCTGACCGGGAAAGGGGATAATTGATCCGGACGCCGGCAACGATCCCCGATTACACCTATTACTCCCCCACGGTATGAATACTGCAAACCGCAAACCCCTGCCCGGCACGAAGCTGGACTTCTTCGACGCGCGCGCCGCTGTCGATTCCCTCCAGCCCGGCGCGTACGACAAGCTGCCGTACACGTCTCGCGTGCTCGCCGAGAATCTCGTGCGCCGCTGCTCGCCGGCCACGCTTGCCGCGTCGCTCAGGCAGATCATCGAGCGCAAACGCGATCTCGACTTCCCGTGGTTTCCGGCGCGCGTCGTGTGCCACGACATTCTCGGGCAGACCGCGCTCGTCGATCTCGCCGGCCTGCGCGATGCGATCGCTTCGCAAGGCGGCGACCCCGCGCTCGTCAACCCGGTCGTGCCGACGCAGCTCGTGGTCGATCACTCGCTCGCCGTCGAGTGCGGCGGTTTCGATCCGGACGCGTTCGAGAAGAACCGCGCCATCGAGGACCGTCGGAATGAAGACCGCTTTCACTTCATCGACTGGACGAAGAAAGCGTTCCGGAACGTCGACGTGATTCCGCCGGGCAACGGCATCCTGCATCAGATCAATCTCGAACGCATGAGCCCGGTCGTGCAGGTGACCGACGGCGTGGCCTTCCCGGACACGCTCGTCGGCACCGACTCGCACACGCCCATGGTCGATGCGCTCGGTGTGATCGCGATCGGCGTGGGCGGGCTGGAAGCGGAGAGCGTGATGCTCGGACGCGCTTCCTACATGCGCTTGCCGGATATCGTCGGCGTGGAACTAAGCGGCAAGCCGGGCCCGGGCATCACCGCGACCGACGTCGTGCTGTCGCTCACCGAATTCCTGCGCAAGGAAAAAGTGGTCGGCGCGTATCTGGAGTTCTTCGGCGCGGGCACCGCGAACCTTACGCTCGGCGACCGCGCGACCATCGCGAACATGGCGCCCGAGTTCGGCGCGACCGCCGCGATGTTCTACATCGACGAGCAGACCATCAAGTATCTCAAGCTCACCGGTCGCGACGACGAACTGGTGAAGCTCGTGGAAACCTACGCGAAGCAAACCGGCCTCTGGGGCGACAGCCTCGTGAACGCCGAATACGAGCGCGTACTGAAGTTCGACCTGTCGACCGTGGTTCGCACGCTCGCGGGTCCGTCCAATCCGCATCGCCGTTTGCCCGTGTCCGAACTGGCTGCGCGCGGCATCAGCGGCAAGGTCGAGAACGAGCCGGGGCTGATGCCCGACGGCGCTGTCATCATCGCCGCGATCACGAGCTGCACGAACACCAACAACCCGCGCAACATGATCGCCGCCGGACTGCTGGCCCGCAACGCGAACCGGCTCGGCCTCTTCCGCAAGCCGTGGGCGAAGACTTCGCTCGCGCCGGGTTCGAAGGCCGTGACGCTGTATCTGGAGGAAGCCGGGCTGCTGCCGGAACTGGAACAACTGGGCTTCGGCGTCGTCGCGTATGCGTGCACGTCGTGCAACGGCATGTCGGGTGCGCTCGATCCCGCGATCCAGAAGGAGATCGTCGAGCGCGATCTGTACGCCACCGCCGTGCTGTCCGGCAACCGCAACTTCGACGGCCGCATCCATCCGTATGCGAAGCAGGCGTTTCTCGCGTCGCCGCCGCTCGTGGTCGCGTATGCGATCGCTGGCACGATCCGCTTCGACATCGAAAAGGACGTCCTCGGCACCGATGCGCAAGGCAAGCCGGTGATGCTCAAGGACATCTGGCCGTCCGACGAAGAAATCGACGCGACGGTCGCCGCAGCCGTCAAGCCCGAGCAGTTCCGCAAGGTCTACGAGCCGATGTTCGCCGTGTCGGTCGACACGGGCGAGAAGGCGAAGCCGCTCTACGACTGGCGAGCGCAGAGCACCTACATCCGCCGCCCGCCGTACTGGGAAGGCGCGCTCGCCGGCGAGCGCACGCTCACGGGCATGCGCCCGCTCGCCGTGCTGGGCGACAACATCACGACCGATCATCTGTCGCCGTCGAACGCAATTCTCGCCGACAGCGCCGCCGGCGAGTACCTGACCAAGATGGGCCTGCCGGAAGAAGACTTCAACTCGTATGCGACGCACCGGGGCGATCACCTGACCGCCCAGCGCGCCACCTTTGCCAATCCGACGCTGCTGAACGAAATGGTGCGCGAGAACGGTAAGGTGAAGGCGGGATCGCTTGCGCGCATCGAGCCCGAGGGCAAGGTCACGCGCATGTGGGAAGCCATCGAAACGTACATGGCGCGCAAGCAGCCGTTGATCGTGATCGCGGGCGCGGACTACGGTCAGGGTTCGTCGCGCGACTGGGCGGCGAAGGGCGTGCGGCTCGCGGGCGCGGAGGCGATCGTCGCCGAAGGGTTCGAGCGGATTCACCGTACCAATCTCGTCGGCATGGGCGTGCTGCCGCTGGAGTTCAAGCCGGGCGTGAACCGCCTGACGCTCGGTATCGACGGCACGGAAACGTTCGATGTGACCGGCGAGCGCAAGCCGCGCGCCGACCTGACGCTCGTGATCCATCGCCGAAATGGCGAACGCGTGGACGTGCCCGTCACGTGCCGTCTCGACACCGCGGAAGAACTGTCGATCTACGAGGCGGGGGGCGTGTTGCAGCGATTCGCGCAGGACTTCCTCGAATCGTCGCAGGCGGCCGCCTGACGCACCTTGAAACGGAGGGCACGCCGCGTGCCCTCCTCTCGAACAACGCACACGACATCACCATGACCCACGCTCCACAGATCAGGATTCGCGCCACGTACATGCGCGGCGGCACCAGCAAAGGCGTGTTCTTTCGTCTGCAGGACCTGCCCGAGGCCGCGCAGGTTCCGGGCGCCGCGCGCGATGCGCTGCTGCTGCGCGTCATCGGCAGCCCCGACCCCTACGGCAAGCAGATCGATGGCATGGGCGGCGCGACGTCGAGCACCAGCAAAACGGTGATCGTCGCGAAGAGCAGCAAGCCGGATCACGACGTCGACTATCTGTTCGGTCAGGTCGCCATCGACCGCGCGTTCGTCGACTGGAGCGGCAACTGCGGCAATCTCTCCGCCGCCGTGGGACCGTTCGCGATCACGAGCGGCCTGATCGATCCCGAGCGCGTGCCGGATAACGGCGTCGCCATCGTGCGGATCTGGCAGGCCAATATCGGCAAGACGATCATCGCGCACGTGCCGGTCACAAAAGGCGCCGTGCAGGAAACAGGCGCCTTCGAACTCGACGGCGTGACGTTCCCCGCGGCCGAAGTGCAACTCGAATTCATGGACCCGGCGGCCGAGGAAGACGGCGCGGGTGGCGCGATGTTCCCGACGGGCAATCTCGTCGACGATCTCGACGTTCCCGGCATCGGCACGCTGAAGGCCACGATGATCAACGCCGGCATCCCGACGATCTTCCTGAACGCGGAAGCTATCGGCTACACGGGCACCGAGTTGCAGGACGCCATCAACGGCGACCCGAAAGCGCTCGCGATGTTCGAGACGATCCGCGCACACGGCGCGGTCCGCATGGGCCTGATCGGACACATCGACGAGATCGCGAGCCGGCAGCACACGCCGAAGGTTGCGTTCGTCGCGAAGCCTGCGGGCTACGTGGCATCGAGCGGCAAGCAGATCGGTGCCGAAGACGTGGACCTGCTGGTGCGTGCGTTGTCGATGGGCAAACTGCATCACGCGATGATGGGCACGGCGGCGGTCGCCATCGGCACCGCGGCGGCGATTCCGGGAACGCTCGTGAGTCTCGCGGCCGGGGGCGAAGGGCGCGACGCCGTGCGCTTCGGACACCCGTCGGGCACGCTGCGCGTGGGTGCGCAGGCCGCGCTCGTCGACGGCGATTGGTCGGTCACCAAGGCCATCATGAGCCGCAGCGCGCGGGTGCTGATGGAAGGATGGGTGCGCGTGCCGGGTTGAACGTGGCAGCGCTTGCGAACAGCGAGCGCATGCCAATCACTTCACATCGCAAGCGACTGAACAAGTCGATTAAGGTTCTGGGGCTGAACATGAATGAGGCCGCCGCGAGGGCTGTCGACGTCCGATATGAGGGCAAGCGACAGTGAGATGGTCAGCGGAAGAATGGTGAACAGCAATCCTGTTCGGAGTTTGCCCCGCCCGCCATAGCCTTGCACGACACAGGCAATGAACGCGATGGTGAACATGAGGCACCACGCGCCGACAGGAATGTGATTGATTCGCGCCGCCTCTGAATAATCCTGCGAATTGAGTACGTCATTCATTCCGGTGACTACAGTGGCACCGATAGGCGTGGGCTGGTTCTTAGCCACCTCGGTTGCAAGTTGCCATAGCTCTGACTGCAACTTGCTCGTATCACGATCGATGCGGGCAAGTTCCTGCGCATCTCGCGTCTGGAAATGGGTCAGTCTCAGTCTTGCATAGCGGAGAAGCTCATTTTTCAACCGTGCCTGGATCGCAGCATTTGTCAGGTCCGCTCTTGCGTACTCCGTGCCTATCGCGTTTGCTTCGCTTTCTTCGAGTGTCTTGCGCTGATCGTAGCGGCTCACGGCCATCGAAAGGCTGAAGCCGATCAGCAACGCCAGTAGTGTCAGTGTCGAAGTCTGCACCACGTTGAACTCGTCCCTTGCTTCGTCGGAGAGCGGGACAACACGCCTCAAAACGAGCGCGCCCAGCGCTACCGCAACGATAAAACCCACCAGAAGCACGACGAACAGGACGGCCGGGTGGTCGACGAATGCTGCCATGCGACGCCTCCATCGAGAGACTTTCGATACCTACGCAAACCTCAACGATCACGCGGTGGAGCTAACGCGATTTATCTTCCGGCGATGTCGCGCATGTCGAGTCTCTTAAGGTGAGCGCCGGCCATCAGTTTCCACTTGGCAACGGAATGCTGAAGCCATTCTTCTCCAGTTCGTCGCGGACATACTTGAAGCGTTCATACTGTGTCAGCGTAACGGGACCCGAGTAACCTTCGCCCTGCATCTTGCGCGGTGGGTACTTCACATACGTCTGCATCAGGTCCTTGACGGCGCCGTTAAAGGCCAGCAGCGTCCAGGAGTGCTCCGTGTAATTGTTCATGAAGATGTCGTAGCGTTCCTGCGGGTCCTGGTACAAATCGAACACCTGCGGAACCGTCGCTACGTAACTCTCGGGTCCTTTCCAGCCGAGGTTCGTATCGACCGCGAGACCGCCCGTCTTCACGCCCGAATCGCCGCGCAGATTGAACACCGCCTTGAACTGGCCGACCCGCACGGCGCCCGGCGTCAATTCGTTTTCCGTGAAATAGAACCACGAATTGCGCTTGCTCTTGCCGGTGCCGAACAGCACGGGCGACATGTCGTAGCTGTCGAAGATGATCGGCTTGCCTTCGCGATCGTTCTTCGGCAAGTCGATGCCCGCGAGCGCCGCGAAGGTCGCCATGCAATCGAGTCCGCCGAGGATGTCGAAGTTTCGCGAGTGCGCCTTGATCTTGCCGGGCCACCACGCGATGGCCGGTACGCGCGAACCGCCTTCCCGGTCGGTCCCCTTGGTGCCCCGGAATGGCGTGTACCCCGCATCGGGATAGACGTCCTGCCACGCGCCGTTGTCGGTCGTGAAAAAGACGAGCGTGTTCTTGTCGAGGCCTTTTTCGCGCAGCTTGTCCATGATGTGGCCGACGCGGGCGTCGAGTCCGACGAGCGAGTCTGCGTATTTCGACTTGGACAGCGATTTGCCGGCGTAATCCGGATCGGCCATGTTCGGCTGGTGAACCTTCATGAAGTTCACGTTGATGAAGAACGGCTGTCCTTTCTGCGCGGCGTCGTCGATATCGTCGAGCGCGGCTTTCTCGATATAGCGATCCACAAACGGAATGCCGACGATCCGTTTTTCGGGCTCGTTCTGGTATTGCCCATTCAGCTTGAAGTCTTCATGCGCTTTCTCGCCGGCCTTGCCCGAGAGCATGCCCGTCGTCACCTTGGCGAACATCTCCCGGGTCTGCTGGTCCATGTCCGGAAACCATTTCGGATCGGAATATGTGTACGCGTTCAGGTGATACAGGCCGACGTATTTCATGTCGTCGTAGCCTTGTGCATTTGGAAGCGCGTAGTCCGCTTCGCCAAGGTGCCATTTACCCGTGAAATAGGTGTTGTATTTCGCCAGTTTCAATACCGACGCCAGCGTCCATTCGGCTTTGGGCAGGCCTCCGCCCTGTCCCTGGAACGCGACGGTCGTCATGCCGCTGCGATTGGGGTTGCGGCCCGTCTGAAGGGCGGCACGGCCGGGCGTGCAACTCGGCTGGCCGTAAAAACCGTAGAACGTCATGCCCTCGTCGGCCAGCCTGTCGAGGTTCGGCGTCGGGATGCCGC
Source organism: Caballeronia sp. LZ024 (assembly GCF_031451455.1). Taxonomy (NCBI): domain Bacteria; kingdom Pseudomonadati; phylum Pseudomonadota; class Betaproteobacteria; order Burkholderiales; family Burkholderiaceae; genus Caballeronia; species Caballeronia sp. LZ024. Next base: position 1,321,742 of record NZ_JARUXL010000004.1, read on the forward strand.
GTCCCTCGCCGCCGCCGTAGGCGCCGAGGTCGCCCCAGCCGACATCGTCGCCGACGATCAGCACGATATTGGGGCGCGTCGGCTGCTGCGAATCCGTCTGTGCCTGCCCGGGATTGGCGATGCCAAGCAGGCTCGCCGTCACGAGCGTGAGCAAAGCGTATGCACGTCGGCTGGGCAGGCTAAAAAAGCGCGTTCCAAGTGTCATGGAATTCCCCTCAATATCGACCATGCCTGACGGTGACGAACGTCTGGTTCATCGTTTCAATCGGCGCCACCAATCTGATTTCGCAACCAATAACGTTTTAGCCGCCAATGGACAAGCGTTTTTTTCGGCCGGGCGTCAGCCGTCGGCCGAGCACGTTGGATTGATACTGCATTTCGCGCCAACGGGCTCGTGGCCTTTAGAACGTGGAGATTCGGGCGAACTCCACGCTTAATGGAGGAGCTAAGTGCCATGCCCAAGTTCTTGAGCAAGCCCGATGAGGATTCCTTCGGGGCCGCGGATGTAGCAGAGCCGATACGCGTTTTCGTACTGCGTCAAGTTGCCGACGAGTTCCGCGCCGCGTTTACAGAGACGGGCAAGCGTATCGTCGATGTCTTCCACGGTGAACATCACGCGTAGGTAGCCCAGGGCGTTCACCGGGGCGCGACGGTGATCGGCGGCCACCGATGGCGCAAGGAATCGGGAAATCTCGAGCCGGCTGTGACCGTCTGGCGTACGCATCATGGCAATCTCGACGCGCATGCCACGCAATCCAGTGACGCCATCTGCCCAGTCTCCTTCGATTGGGGCACGTCCTTCGAGCTCAAGGCCAAGTTCGGCAAAAAACTCAATGGCGGCATCGATGTCCTCAACGACGATGCCGACGTTGTCCATACGCTTCACCGTCATGACGTCTCCTTGTCGCCGAGCCAAAGCGCCGATCGTAGCACTGCACGCTATTCGTCAAACGGGAGCAACGCCAAGAGCATGCGTCGCAACTCCCGAACTTCAGCCGGCGTCAGCTTCGCAGTCAGAATGCGCTCCACTTCCTCGACGCGCGGTCGCAACGTCGAAAGCTGCTTCTTACCGGCTGACGTGAGAAACAGCACATAGCTACGCTTATCGACGGGATCGTCGGTGCGTTCGATCAACCCATTGCGGACCATGCGTGCGACGAGATCGGCAATCGTCGACCGGTCGACGTCGAGTTCATCGCCGAGCTGGCGCTGGTTGACTCCCGGCGTCCTCTGCAGGATTTCGAGCGCCGCGTACTGGACGCTCGTGATCTCGGCGGACACCTCGCTTTGCCATACAGCCGAATGCCGCTGTTGAGCGCGACGGACAAGGCTGCCGGTGAATCTGGACAGCGCGGCTGGGTGATCGATTTTGGCTGGCACTTTCTAACGGCTTTGCAAAATGGGATCGGATCGAAAAATGGGCCGCAAGAACGCATTCAATTCGGCAAAGGCGTCGAGCGGAAGCACATGCGCGACGTACTGGTGTCTACTTCTGCTGCGCCTGCGCGGTCTACACGCTGACGTTCTGGCTGCCGACCATGATCAAGGGCCTCGGCATCGCCCCGATCGCGACGATCGGCTGGTACACCGCCGTGCCCTATGTCTTCGGCGCGCTGGGCGTACTCGTCATCAGCCGCAGTTCGGACCGGCTAAGGGAACGTCGCTGGCACGTCGGGGGAACGCTCGTTCTCGGTGCAGCTGCCCTGGCGTCCACATCCTTCCTCGGCACCGCGGTCGTCCCTGTCATGGTCCTGTTGTGCATAGCGGCGTTCTTTATCTTCGGAGGCGGGTCGCTCTTCTGGTCGATTCCTCCCACCTACCTTGGCCGGGATGCAGCGGCGTCCGGCATCGCCGTGATCAGCTCGCTAGGAATCCTCGGCGGCTTCGTCAGCCCGACCCTCATCGGCTGGATCAAGAGTGCGACCGGCACCATCCAGATGGGACTCCTCGCCTTGACCGCGCTCGTCATCTGCGGCGGCCTGACCATCCTGCTCGGGTTGCCAAAGAGCGCGGTCCGGGTGGGCACGACCGGCGACGCCACCGCGCACTGACCGGGCAACCGCAGTCGCCGCCCTTTCTTCGTTTACACATCCTCTTCGGAGAACATCGGCATGAACAAACCCAAAGTCATCGTGACGGTTGCCCCGACCGGCGGCATGGCAACCAAGAAAATGAACCCGAACCTGCCGACACAGCCGCAGGAGATCGCTGACGATACCTACCGCTGCTACAACGCCGGCGCCAGTGTCGTTGCGGTGCACGCGCGCCGTCCCGACGACCAGGCCACCTGCGATCCGGCCATTTATAGCCGCATCAACCGGCTGATTCGCGACAAGTGCGACATCATCCTGAACAATTCGACGGGCGGCGGCATCGATGGCGACATGGTTCGTGAACTCGACAACGGCCTTTGGGAGATCCAGTGGGAAGAACGCCTCAAGGGCATGCAGGGTGACGGTGTCGAAATGTGCACGCTCGATGCGCAGACCGTGATTGCAAGTTTCGGCGGCAAGGAGATTCTGGTTGCGACGCCGCCCTCGCGAATCCGGCAGATTGCCGAGATGATGAAAGCGCGCGGTATCAAGCCCGAATGGGAAGTCTTCGGCCTTGCCGACATCGTTCAGGACGTTCAACGGGCGATCAACGAGGGACTGGACGACGCGCCGCATTTCATTAACATCGTCATCGGCGCCAATGCGTTCCAGGGCGCTTTGCCCTATACGCCTCGCCTCTTGCAGACGATGGTCGATCATCTGCCACGCAACACCGTGTTCAACGTGAGCGCCATCGGCGCGGCGCAGTTGCCTGCGGCGATGAATTCGCTTTTGCTGGGAGGCCACGTGCGAGTCGGTCTCGAAGATAACCTGTACTACCGGCAGGGAGAGTTAGCCACCAACGTGCAACTGGTCGAGCGGCTCGTTCGCATGGTACGCGAGATGGGCTACGAGCCGGCCACGCCCGCTGAAGCACGCGAAATCATTAGATTGCAGCCGTTGCGCGAACCGATCGACGCTGCCTGCCTGGCGCAATAGGCCATGACAAAGCGAGCCGTCAAGATCGCGATCGTTGGGGCCGGAGTGATCGGCGCTGGGTGGGCCACGCATTTCCTGGCGCATGGTTTCGACGTCACCGCGACGGACCCCGCGGACGGAGCCGAGTTGCGACTGCGCGCGTGGATCGACGACAACTGGACTGCTGTCGAGAGACTCGGGCTTGCGAATGGCGCCTCGCGAGAGAACCTGGTCTTCACGACGGATCTGGACGCGGCATTGCGCGATGCCGATTTCATTCAGGAGAGCGGCCCCGAGCGTCTCGATGTGAAACAGGCGTTGATTGCAAGCATCGAAAGCGCGGCGAAGCCGGAGGCGATCATCGCGTCTTCGTCGTCGGGGTTGTCGGTCAGCGAGATTCAGGCCGGTGCGAAGCATCCGGAACGAATCGTCCTCGGACATCCGTTCAATCCCTCTCACATCATTCCGTTGGTCGAGGTGGGCGGCGGCGCATTGACATCGCCGGGAAGCATTGCGACGGCTATGGCGCTCTACGCCTCGACGGGCAAGAAGGTTATCCGGATCAACAAGGAAGTCAAAGGTCATATCGCCAATCGCCTGCAGGTGGCGATATGGCAAGAAGCGTTTAGTCTGGTACAGCGCGGGGTCGCCACAGTGGAGGATATCGACACGGCGATCGCCTACGGCCCCGGCCTGCGCTGGGCACTGCTCGGTCCGTTTCTCAACCTTCACGCTTCCGGCGGCTCGGGTGGCATCACGCATGTGCTGCGGCATCTTGGCGCCGCTCAGCGCGAGTGGGCGAGAGATCTGGGCACGTATCCCGAGACGGACGACTACATTGAATCAATCGCAAGAGGCGTCGAAACGACGCTGCAAGCGCACGACTTTGCGGAAATGATTCGGCAACGCGATCAATTGCTGATCGAGTTGCTCGAAGCGAAGCGCAAGCTTTCTCAGATTCCCTAGAGCCTGCGACACGCACGCGGACCATGAGCCAAGGACTGGCGGAAGGCAGCCGGAGTCGAACCGACCAGGGAGCGGCTGACGCCCCCTACTGGGTTTGAAGCCCAGCCGCACCACCGGATACGGATGCCTTCCTGCGGAGAAAAAAACGCGCGTGGCCCAAGCCGACAATCAGATCAGCTCGTGCCAGCGACTATCGACGCGCAACACGTGGAAGTCGCGGTGGAAGCGAGTATACCCAACGCGGTCGAAGAACTCCAAAACCTGAATCGCACGCTTGCGGCCAAGCGCGCTCGCATCGCGAAACGGCGCCGCGCCGAGCCGGCCATCGTGCTTCGCCGCCTCCGATGCGACGAGCCGCGCGAGCTCGCGCACCGCGTCGCGATGATAAAAGAGATCGCGCACGACCTGGAACACCTCGCCTTGCCGCGCGAGCTTGCGCAGCAGTTGCCGCACGCGCTCCTCGTCCGCGTCATGCGCACGGGCGAGATCGCGCACCCAGGGCGGATCGAACCGGCCTCGCGCAATCGTCGAGAGCAGCACATCGGCCAGCGCGCGCTCGGCGTCATCGAGCGTGACGGAGTGCGCGGGAAGATGCAGCCACGGCCCGCTCCTCGCAATGATCTTCTCCTCGACTGAGCGATCGACGAGCGCCCGCCACAGCGCATCCGGCGCGAGCGGTGCCGCAATGCGACGCAAGCGCGCCATATCCGGTCCCTGCTCATCCGGCGAGCGTTCGTGATACGCCGCGAGCGCATCGACGAGCCGCCGCTGCAAACCATCCCAGTGCGACGCCGCGACGAACAGCACGTCGCCGGATAACGGCACCGCGCGCGTGCCATGCGGCAGTTCGAGCGACTCGGCCGGCATGCCGCAAAGATGCTCGACGAGCGAGCGCTTCAAACCATATGGCGCCTCGACGAGCAAGCCGTCGATACGCCGCGTTTCGAGCATCGCCGAGAGCGCGTCGAGCCACGCGCGGCGCTCCGGCGTGCGGCGCTTGCGCGCGGGACCGAATGGATCGAGCACCCGTCCGCCGCCGACCGTCCGGTTCGCCTGCGCATTGCGCACGATGAAGCGATCGCCCGGCAGCGCGCAAACGGGCTTGTCGAAAACGAGTTGCACACGCGCGGTGTCGCCGGCCGAGAGCAAGTCGCCGTCCAGCAGCGCGACGTGCGCGACCTGATGCGTCGTCCCGAGATGCACGTGCAGCGGCGCCCAGTGTGTGAGGCTCATGCCCGCATCGGGCAGGAGCGCGAGTTCGGTGTCGATACGCAGCGACGTCTCGCCAAGCCGCGCATCGACGATCCAGTCGCCACGCGCGATCGCGTCCTTCTCGATCCCGGCGAGATTCAGCGCACAGCGTTCGCCCGCTCGACCGGACTGTGCCGCGCGGTTCTGCGCGTGGATGCTGCGCACGCGCACCGGTTCGCCGCGAGGCGCGAGCAGCATTGTGTCGCCGGCATCGACGCGGCCCGAGAACACCGTGCCGGTCACGATCGTGCCCTGCCCGCTCAACGTGAACACGCGATCGACCGCGAGCCGGAAAAGGCCGTCGTCGCGGCGCATGCGCCAGCGCGCGGCCGCTTCGCGCAAGTGCGCGTCGAGCGCGGCGACGCCCGGGTCGTCTGCGTGCGTGGCGTTCGTATCGAAGCGCGGCGCGCCGGCCAGCGTGCTCGACGCAAGCCATGATTCGATCTCGCGGTGCACTTGCCCGAGGCGCGCTGCATCGACGCGATCCGTCTTCGTCACCGCGACCGCGCCTTGCCTGACGCCGAGTAGTTCGAGGATCGCGAGATGCTCGCGCGTCTGCGGCATCACGCCGTCGTCGGCGGCGATCACGAGGAGCGCGAAGTCGATGCCGCACGCGCCCGCCGCCATCGTATGCACGAGCTTCTCGTGGCCGGGCACGTCGATCAGTCCGAGCACCTCTCCGTTCGCGAGCGGCACATACGCGTAGCCGAGCTCGATCGAAATGCCGCGCGCCTTCTCTTCCTTCAGCCGGTCCGTATCGACGCCCGAGAGCGCGCGCACGAGCGTGGTCTTGCCGTGGTCGATATGCCCCGCCGTCCCGACGATCATGCGCGCGTGTCCAGCGCCTGCAATTGCGCGATGAACGCCGCTTCGTCGCGCGGTTCGAGACAGCGCACGTCGAGCCGCAATGCGTCGTCGGCGATGCGGCCGATCACCGGGCGCGGCAACTCGCGCAACTTCTTTTCGAGCGCGTTGAGCTGGCGTCCCGCGCGCTTGCCGCTCGCCAGACGGATCGTCAGGCCATAGCTCGGCAGCACGTCGACGGGCAGCGCGCCGCTGCCGATCTGGCTGAACATCGGCTCGACCGCGATTGAGAACGCTTCGCCGACGAACCTCAACAACGCGGGCGCGATACGCTCGGCGGTGTTGCGCATGTCGTCGGCGGGACGGGTGAAGAGACGCAGCGTGGTGAGCCGCTCGCACAGAAACTCGGGCGCGCGATAAAGGCGCAGCACGGGTTCGAGCGCGGCGAGCGTGAGCTTGCCGACACGCAGCGCGCGCTTCAACGGATGCTTCTTGATCTTCGCGATAAGGTCGCGGCGCCCGACGATCAGCCCCGCCTGCGGGCCGCCGAGCAGCTTGTCGCCGCTGAACGTGACGAGGTCCGCGCCTGCGTCGATGGTCTCGCGCACGGTGGTCTCGCGCGGCAACCCCCACTGTGTCAGATCGACGAGCGTGCCGCTGCCGAGATCGACCGCGACCGGCACCTTGCGCGCCTTCGCGAGCGACGCGAGTTCCTGCAACGCGACTTCCTTCGTGAAGCCGCTGATCGCGTAGTTGCTGCAATGAACCTTCATCAGGAGCGCCGTGCGCGCGCCGATGGCTTCGTCGTAATCCTTCAGATGCGTGCGGTTGGTCGTGCCCACTTCGCGCAGCTTCGCGCCGGCGCGGCTCATGATGTCGGGAATGCGGAACGCGCCGCCGATCTCGACCAACTCGCCGCGCGAGACGATCACTTCCTTCTTCGACGCCAGCGCCGACAGCACGAGCAGCACCGCCGCCGCGTTGTTGTTGACGACCGTCGCGGCCTCGGCGCCGGTCAGCTCGCAAATGAGTTCGTCGATCAGGTCGTCGCGGTCGCCGCGACTGCCGGACGCGAGATCGAATTCGAGGTTCGCCGGACGCGTCAGCACTTCGACGACCGCCTGCACCGCTTCATCCGGCAACAGCGCGCGGCCGAGATTCGTATGCAGAACCGTGCCGGTGAGGTTGAAGACACTGCGGACCTTGCCGCGCGCACGTTCCGCGAGCGCGGCACCGACCGCCTGCACGAGGCGCGCTTCGCCCAGTGCATCGACGCAGGCGCGGCCCGCCTGCGCGTCGCGGCGCCAGTCATCGAGAATGCGGCGCAGTGCGCCGAGCGCCTGCGTACGCCCGTATTCGCCGACGAGCGGCGCCATGCCCGCCGACGCCATCACGCGCTCGACCGACGGCACCCGCGCCATCAGCGATTTCAATTCGACACTCGTTACATCGCTCACTCGGCCTTCCCCGCTTTGTGCTTACCCGCTTTGTGCTCGCGCGTATTGTTATTCCTGATCCCGGTCTTCGCCGCCTTGCTCGGGCCACAACCACGGATTCGGCGACGCGCGCCGATAACCTTCCTCGCCCATCAGCAGATCGAGCGTGAGGCTCGCGAGGTCGTCCGCGAAAGGTTCGAAATCGTATGCCTTGCTCTGATACCCGATCTTGCGATACGTGCCGCACTCGTCGCACGATTCGGCCTTGAGCGGCGCGTCCTTCGCCTGCGCATCGCTGGCTTCCTTGTTGGCATTGGCGGCACCGATGGCGTGATACGCAATGCCCTTGGTCGAATCGCAATTCGAGCATTTCGAGCGGACCATGTGCCACTCCGTCGCACACAGGCCGCATTGCAGATAGCGATAGCCATCGTAGACGCCGCCCACCCGCACGACGCTCGCCACCGGATGCGAGCCGCAGACCGGGCACAGGCCCGGCGTGTCGAGATAAGGCACCTGAGACGCGTCGATCCGGCTCGCGAGGTCGGTCCATACCACTTGCAGCGCCGCCATGATGAACGGCGCGCTGGCCGGATCGACTTCCGCGAAACGCTGGGCGAAGAGGGCGTCGGCCTGGGTGTCGAGCGTGCGCGCATCGAGCGCGCGCAGCCTCTCGAACAGTTGCGCGAGCGGTGGCGTGACCGCTCCCGCGGCCTCGATCCTGTCGACGAGCCGCAGCAGGACCTCGCGCCACGCCGGATCGCGCACGCCCGAGAGCGCGGGAATCAGCGGCATCGAATGCTGCTGGGCGCTGGCGAGCAGCTCGGCGCTCGGCGGCGTGGCTTCGAATCCAGAGAGCGTTTCCTGTTGCGCATCGGCGAGCGCGGCCATCAGGCGCAGATAGCCCGCGATCGGATTGCTGGCATCGGCGAGCTGGCGCAGGCGCGCCGCGCGCGCCGGAAAAACCGCCGCGCGTTCGGGCATCCGAATGCGCGGAATCGCAGAGGGATCGAGCGATGTAATCTGCTCGGGTTCGAGAATGCGTTGGACCACAAGCTACCTCGTGAGACGTAAACGGCCGGCGCGAAACACAAGCGCCCGGCCCGAAAAACTGGTTGAAGAATAGCAGTTTCGATGATCCGGCGTCGGCGCACACCGCGAATAACCCGGCTCCGGATGCACGGTCAAATGAAAAGGCCACCGCCTCTGACAAGACGCGGTGGCCTCGATCGCCCGAAAGAACCGAGCGCTTAAAGAACTACTTCCCGATGATCTCCCTGAACCATCGCGGATGGTGCTTCCTCGCCCATCCATACGTCACTGTTCCGCGCGTCATCGCGCCGACCGATCCCTTCACCCAGATCGCCGCATAGATATGCACGATGATGCCGACGATCAGCACGAACGCCGCCACGGCATGCACCACCGACGCGAGCCGGATAATGCCGATCGGAAAGTAGAACGAGAAGTAGCGCCGCCAGATGACGATGCCGCTTGCCAGCAAGAGGAACAGGCAAGCGACCATCACGAAGAACAGCAGCTTCTGCCCGGCGTTGTAGCGGCCGACTTCCGGCAGGTTCTCCTCGTGGTTGCCGAATACGTCGCGCGGCTGTTTGAGCCACTGCACGTCGTTCTTGTCGAGGTAATTGTGATGCCAGAACCGCAGCGTCAGAACCAGAAACGACAAGAACATCACCACGCCGATGAACGGATGCAGAATGCGCGTCCATTGTCCGCCGCCGAGCACGAAGTACAGCCACGACATCGCCGGATGGAACATCGCGAGCCCCGACAGCGCGAGCAGCACGAACGTGATTGCGGTGATCCAGTGGTTGCTGCGCTCGTTCGCCGTGTAGCGGACGATCAGACGATTGCCTTCGACATCCCTCAACTCGTGTTTCAAGTCATCGTGCTTCATCTGAGCGCTCCTCTTTGCGACGCTGCACCGCTTCCTCGCCTTCCCGCTGCGCTTCGAGTTCTTCCTCCGCGCTCACCTCGTTCGGACCGACCCGCGTGTAATGGAAGAATCCCGCCACCGCCGCGACCGCCATGCCGGCGAGCGCAAGCGGCTTGGCGAGCCCCTTCCACAGCGAGACCATCGGACTGATGTGCGGATTCTCGGGCAGGCCGTGATAGAGCGTCGGCTTGTCCGCATGGTGCAGCACGTACATGACGTGCGTGCCGCCCACGCCCGCCGGATCGTACAGGCCGGCGTTCGCGAAGCCGCGCTCCTTCAGGTCGACGACGCGTTCGGCCGCCTGATGCTGCATGTCCTCCTTGGTGCCGAACATGATCGCGCCGGTCGGGCAGGTCTTCACGCAGGCCGGTTCCTGGCCGACCGCGACGCGATCGGAACAGAGCGTGCACTTGTACGCGCGATGATCCTGCTTCGAGATGCGCGGCACGTTGAACGGACAGCCCGTCACGCAGTAGCCGCAGCCGATGCAGTTTTCCTCATGAAAATCCACGATGCCGTTCGTGTACTGCACGATCGCACCCGGCGACGGACACGCCTTGAGACACCCCGGGTCCTCGCAATGCATGCAGCCGTCCTTGCGGATCAGCCACTCGAGGTCGCCCGCCTCATTCTCGTACTCGGAGAACCGCATGACGGTCCACGAATGCTCGGTCAGGTCGCGCGGGTTGTCGTACACGCCGATCGAATCGCCCACTTCGTCGCGCAGGTCGTTCCACTCCATGCACGCCGTCTGGCACGCCTTGCAGCCGATGCACTTCGATACGTCGATCAGCTTCGCGACCGTGCCCGTCACGGGTTCGCGAATCTCGGGCGGCGGCGTCGTGGTCGCGGAGACGCGTTTGATATCCAGTGATTGCAGAGCCATCTCTTTTCCCCTATGCCTTTTCGACCTTCACCAGGAACGACTTGAATTCGGGTGTCTGCGAATTCCCGTCGCCCACGGAAGGCGTCAGCGTATTGACGAGATAGCCCGGCTGCGTGAGGCCCTTGAAGCCCCAGTGCAACGGGAGACCAACGGTCTGCACCTTCTTTCCCTCGATCATCAGCGGCTTGATCCGCTTGGTGACCACCGCCACCGCGACGATGTGCCCGCGGTTGCTGGATACCTTCACGCGATCGCCCGCGACGACGCCCACTTCCTTCGCCAGATCCTCGCCGATCTCCACGAACTGCTGCGGCTGCACGATCGCATTCAGGCGCGCGTGCTTGGTCCAGTAGTGGAAATGCTCGGTCAGACGATAGGTGGTCGCCGTGTGCGGGAAGTCCTTGGCCGTGCCGAACGCGGCGCGGTCGTCCGGGAACACGCGGGCCGCCGGGTTGCTGACGGCCTGCTTGTTGTCCGGATAGAGCGGGTTGTAGCCGAGCGGATTCTCGAACGGCTCGTAGTGCACCGGGAACGGACCTTCGTTCATCCCGTCGCGGGCGAAGAAACGCGCCACGCCTTCCGGATTCATGATGAACGGATTCATGCCGTTTTCGGGCGGCTCGTCCGCCTTGAAATCGGGGACATCCGTGCCGGTCCACGCCTTGCCGTTCCACGCGATCAGCTTGCGGGTCGGATCGAACGGCTTGCCCGACACGTCGCACGATGCGCGGTTGTAGAGAATGCGCCGGTTCGCCGGCCACGCCCACGCCCAGTTCAGCGTCTGGCCGATGCCGGTCGGGTCCGAGTTGTCGCGACGGCCCATCTGGTTGCCCGCCTGCGTCCACGATCCGCAGAAAATCCAGCAGCCGGAAGCCGTCGATCCGTCGTCGCGCAACTGGGCGAAGCTCGCCAGTTGTTCGCCTTTCTTCGCGAGGACTTTGGTTTTGTCGACCGCGTCCGTGACGTCGGCGAGCGCGCGTCCGTTGAACTCCATCGCGATTTCTTCGGGCGTCGGACTTTTCGGGTCCGCGTAGGGCCAGGTCATCTTCAGGATCGGATCGGGATACTTGCCGCCCTTCTCCTGATAAGCCTTCCGAATGCGCAGCCACAGCCCCGACATGATCTCCAGATCGCTCTTCGCTTCGCCCGGCGGCTCCGCGCCCTGCCAGTGCCATTGCAGCACGCGGCTCGAACTCACGAGCGAGCCGCGCTCCTCCGCGAAGCACGACGTCGGCAGACGGAACACTTCGGTCTGGATCTTCGACGCGTCGACGTCGTTAAACTCGCCGTGGTTCTTCCAGAACTCCGAGGTTTCGGTCGCGAGCGGGTCCATGATGACGAGCCACTTCAGCTTCGAGAGCCCAAGCCCGATCTTCGCCTTGTTCGGCGCGGCCGCGAGCGGATTGAAGCCCTGCGCGATGTAGCCGTTCATCTTGCCCTGCGCCATCAGCTCGAACACTTGCAGCATGTCGTAGGACTTGTCGAGCTTCGGCAGATAGTCGTAGCCGAAGTTGTTCTCGGCGGTCGCGTTGTCGCCCCACCACGACTTCATGAAGCTCACGAAAAACGCGCGATAGTTCTTCCAGTAGGAAAGCTGGTTCGGCCGCAACGGCTGCGTCGCGCGCTTGCCGATGTAGCCCTCGTAGTCCTGTTCGGCTTCCACCGGCAGCGTCATGTAACCCGGCAGCAGATTCGACATCAGGCCGAGGTCGGTCAGACCCTGGATGTTCGAGTGTCCGCGCAGCGCGTTCATCCCGCCGCCCGCGATGCCGATATTGCCGAGCAGCAACTGCACCATCGCGCCGGTGCGGATCATCTGCGCGCCGACCGAGTGATGCGTCCAGCCGAGCGCATACAGGATTGTGCCCGCGCGCCCCGGCACGGCCGTCGATGCCAGCATCTCGCAGACCTTCAGGAACTTGTCCTTCGGCGTGCCGCACGTCTTCTCGACCTGCTCGGGCGTATAGCGCGCGTAGTGCTGCTTCATCAGGTTGTAGACGCAGCGCGGATGCTGCAGCGTCGGATCGACCTTGGCGAAGCCGTCTTCGCCGCGCTCGTAGTCCCAGCTCGATTTGTCGTAGTTGCGTTTTTCCGCGTTATAGCCAGAGAAAAGTCCGTCGTTGAACGCGAAGTCCTCGCGCACGATGAACGGAAAATCCGTGTAGTTCTTCACGTACTCGTGCTGGATCTTGTCGTTCGTGAGCAGATAGTTGATCACGCCGCCAAGGAACACGATGTCCGTGCCGGTGCGGATCGGCGCGTAGAAATCCGCGACCGATGCCGTGCGCGTAAAGCGCGGGTCCACCACGACCAGTCGCGCCTTGCGGTGCGCCTTCGCCTCGGTTACCCACTTGAAGCCGCACGGATGCGCTTCGGCGGCATTGCCGCCCATGACCAGGATTACGTCCGCGTTCTTGATGTCGACCCAATGGTTCGTCATCGCTCCACGGCCAAACGTCGGGGCAAGACCTGCCACCGTCGGGCCATGTCAGACACGCGCCTGATTGTCGAACGCGAGCATCCCGAGACTGCGGATGGTCTTGTGCGTCAGGTATCCGACTTCGTTGCTGCCCGCCGATGCGGCGAGCATGCCGGTCGTCAGCCAGCGATTCACCTTCTTGCCGTCCGGCGTCATTTCGACGAAGTTCGCGTCGCGGTCTTCCTTCATCAGGGCCGCGATGCGATCGAGCGCGTCTTCCCACGAGATGCGCTTCCATTCGTCCGACCCGGCCGCGCGATACTCGGGATACTTGAGGCGGCTCGGGCTGTGAATGAAGTCGATGAGCGATGCACCCTTCGGACACAGCGTGCCGCGATTGACCGGATGATCGGGATCGCCCTCGATGTGAATGATGCTCGACTTCGCGTTCTTGGCGTTGTCGCCGAGGCCGTACATCAGGATGCCGCAACCGACGGAGCAGTACGGGCAGGTATTGCGTGTTTCTGTGGTACGCGACAGTTTGTACTGGCGGACCTCGGCGAGCGCGGGCGCCGGCGAGAAGCCCATCAGGGCCAGACTCGATCCGGCGAGCGTGCTCGCGGAGACCTTCAAAAACTGTCGCCTGGACATTTGCAACATGGTCGCCTCAGGCTTTCTTGTGGGGGGTTCGTAAATTATAGAGACAACATTCGCCTTTCGCCGGGACGCGCCGGGCGCGCGTGCGGGCGCGGGGCCGGATTCTACGTGTCACCGCAAAGAATTCGTGGAATTTGTTCCATGCAACAGCAGCGCTTACTGCCGATCGTCATGGCAATCCGCGATCCAAACGCGCGAGCCGCACCGAACCATCGGTTCTGGAACGGATCGTGCTCGACCGAAGCGAACGCGCAGTCCCCGGAACATTCCATCTACGAGTCACAGAGGTCGGCGATGAGCACCTTGTCCACGCAAAAGCTGCAAGCGGTCGTCAAGAAGGACGCCTCCTGGGTCGTCGGCGCGCTCAAGCAGTTCGGCGAGGACCGCTGCGCGGCAATGGCGGCGAGCATCGCGTTCTACTCCGCCTTTTCGCTCGCGCCGACGCTCGTCATGGTGATCGCGGTCGCCGGCTGGGTGTTTGGCGCCGAAGCCGCGCGCGGTCAGCTCTTTCATCAGGTGAACGGCCTGATCGGCGATCAGGCGGCGGCGGGCGTGCAGAGTATCGTCGAAAACGCCCATCGCAGCGGCGGAACCGGCTTCGCGGCGATCATCTCCTTCGTGCTGCTGGCCGTGGGCGCGTCGGCGACTTTTTCTTCGCTCAATACCGCGCTCAATCTGGTGTGGCCCGTCCCCGGCGACCAGAAATCGAGCGTGTTCGCGCTCGTGCGCGTGCGGCTGATCTCGTTCGGGCTCGTGCTCGGCGTCGCGTTCCTGCTGATCGTGTCGCTCGTGCTCGATACCGCGATCCAGGCGGTCGGCATGTGGCTTTGGGGCGATTCGCCGTTCGTGATCATCGGCGACATCGTGCAGCTCATCGCAGGCCTGATGATCCTGACCGTCGCGTTCGGGGCGCTGCTCAAGCTGCTGCCCGACGCGCGCGTGGAGTGGCGCGACGCGCTCGTCGGCGGCGTGATGTCGGCGGTGCTGTTTTCGGCCGGCAAGAAACTGTTCGCGTTCTATCTGACCCACGCTGGCACGGCGAGCGCGTTCGGCGCGGCCGGCTCGCTCGCGGTGCTGCTGATGTGGCTCTATTTTTCCGCAGCCGTGCTGCTGCTCGGCGCGGAATTTTCGGCGGCCCGCGCGCGCCTGCACGATCCGCGCGGCGCGTGGGGCGTCCAGAACGACCGCGTGCCGCCCGGCAGCCGCGCGAAAATCGGCTCGCTGCTCGCCTCGTCGACGCGCGCCGCCGGCGCGGCAACCGACGGCAGCCTGGCGCCCGCCCCCGGCGGCGCGTCCGCTGCGATGGTGCCCGCGGGCGCACGCCGTTCGATCGGCACGCGCCGCGGCCGCACGCAGCAACTCACGCAGCAGGCGCGCGCGAAAGTCTCCGCGATAAGCCGCGCGCTCGCGATCTCGCGCAAGGTAGCGCGCGCCGAGACGACGGCCACGCGCGTCACTGCCGATGCCTTGATCGGCGCGAGCCGCAAGGCGACGCAGGCCAACGAGATGGTGCGACGCCATCCGTGGCGCGCGGTGCTGGTCGCGGCGAGCGCGGGCATGGCGGTCGCGCTGCTGTCGAACCGCGATTCGCGCCGCGCCGGTCCTCGCCCGCCGAGCGCCTGAAACCTTGTCGAACGGCTGTTCGCAGCGATTTCTTTGTTACCAAAAGTAACGGTAATCGGCGCATCTAATCAGTAGGCGGGTCACACGCCCGATGGCCGACGGTGCGTGCACGGAACTTTTCCGCAGCCGTTCTGTCGTCCCGAAAACACCCGCGAAAAGTTCGCAAACCCTTTACCGGCGGCCATTTGGCGAAGTGTCTGTTTTTCGAGACAGTCTATTTTTTTCGTTTCTTAAGTTTTGAAACACTGCGTTATTCTCTGCGCCGGCAACAACGATTTTAATCATTCGCGTGGAGAATTCGATGAAACGACTCGCACTGACGTCCCTCTCGCTGGCACTGCTCGGCGCAGCTGGTGCGGCACAAGCACAATCCAGCGTGACGCTGTACGGCGTGATCGACGCAGGTCTCGGCTATGTCAGCAACGCCAACGCAAACGGCGACCACCAGTACGGCATGATCAACGGCAACCTGTCCGGCGACCGTTGGGGCCTGAAGGGTCAGGAAGACCTCGGCGGCGGTCTGAAGGCGATCTTCCAGTTGGAAAGCGGCTTTGACGTCGGCACCGGCCAACTCGGCCAGGGCGGCCGCGAATTCGGCCGTCAAGCGTTCGTCGGTTTGACGGGCGACTCGTGGGGCACCGTGACGGTCGGCCGTCAATATGACCCGCTGGTCGACATGGTTCAAGGCATCACCGCCGACAACTACTTCGGCAGCGCGTTTGCAACGCCGGGCGACGTCGACAACTACGACAACAGCCTGCGCGTGTCGAACGCAGTGAAGTACGTTTCGCCGAACTTCGCCGGCTTCCAGTTCGAAGGCCTGTACGCGTTCAGCGGCCTGGCAGGCGCAACCGGCCAAGGCCAGACGTGGGCGGGTGCAGCGACCTACAACAACGGCCCCCTGGCTCTTGCTGCTGGTTACTTCTACGCGAACAACCCGAGCGCCGGCCGCCCCGTGGCGAACCCGACCACTGGCGCGATCAACGGCTGGAACAGCACGACGTCGGACTCGCTGTTCAACAGCCCGGTCAACGTCGGCTACCAGACGGCTCACTCGGTCGCTATCGCCCGTGCCGCCGGCCAGTACGCATTCGGCCCGGTGACGTTCGGTGCGTCGTACAGCAACTCGCAGTACAAGAACGACGGCAACTCGATCTTCACGTCGAAGGAAAAGTACAACATCGGCACCGGCTTCGTGAACTTCCAGGCTACCCCGGCGCTGTTGCTGGGTCTGGGCTACACGTACATGAAGGCTAGCGGCGACACGTCGGCGACGTACCATCAGGCATCGCTCGGCGCGGACTACTCGCTGTCGAAGCGCACCGACCTGTACGCTGTCGGCGCTTACCAGCACGCGAGCGGCACGCAGCGCAACGCGGACGGCACGACGTCGGACGCGCAAGCTTCGATCGGCTCGTATGGCTACGAAAGCGGCAGCAGCCATCAGGAACTCGTGATCGTCGGTATCCGTCACAAGTTCTAAAGACGGCTCGGGATGCGCCGCTCGCGCGGCGTGTCTTCGACTGCGGTACAAAAAAACCAGCCTCGCGGCTGGTTTTTTTATGCGCGCCGTTTGCGTGCGCGCCCGGCGAATCCGGCAGCGGTTACTGCTGCGTCGCGCCCGGATCGGTTTGCGCGAGCGTCTGCGCGGGGGATTCGGGACATGGCAAATCGCCGATCACGAGACGCGGCACGCTCGCGTTCTGCTCGCGCTCGCGACGCGGCACGTCGGCGGAATCGGTCCACGTCGGATTCGGAATCTCGCCGAAAATCTGCCGCAACCGCTCGCCCCATGTGCGATGGATCATCTGGAAGTATTCGCTGTCGTTGTCGAGCGACGCGAAACGCGTGACGGACAGCGAATCCTTCTCGTAGACCAACAGATCGAGCGGCAGTCCCACCGAGAGGTTCGATCGCAGCGTCGAATCCATCGAAATCAGCGCGCACTTCGCCACTTCGTCGAGCGGCGTGGCGGGCGTGATGACGCGGTCGATGATCGGCTTGCCGTACTTCGACTCGCCGATCTGGAAATACGGGCTCACGCGCGTCGATTCCACGAAGTTGCCTGCCGCGTAAATCATGAAAAGCCGTGGGCTTTGCGTGCCGATCTGGCCGCCGAGAATGAAGCTGCAATTGAAGTCGACGCTGAATTCGGCGAGCGAGAGCGCGTCGCGCTTGTGCACTTCGCGCACCGCATCGCCGACGATGCGCGCCGCTTCCGCCATGTTCGTCGCGTTATAGAGCGTCGGCCTTTCGGGGTCGGCGGGCGCGGCGAGCAGATGCGTGACGGCCTGCGTCAGCGCCAGATTGCCGGCCGCGAGCAGCACCAGGACGCGTTCGCCCGGCTGCTCGAACACGGCCATCTTGCGCGCGGCGCTTACGTGGTCCACGCCGGCGTTGGTGCGCGTGTCCGACAGGAAGACGAGTCCCTCGTCGACGCACATACCCACGCAATAAGTCATGACTTTCTGTTCCGATGAAATGCAAAAACGTCATTGTACTGACGTCGTTGCGATGCGGCATCCGCCGGCAGCGATACTCAGTGTTTCACCGCCGGCCCTGACTTCACCCTACTTTACGGCAGATTCTGGCGGCGGCTTGAGGATCGCGTGCGCTCATTGGTCGGCCTGTGAGTCGACGGACACATGCACGCTCAAACGCTCCTCCTTGCCGCCAACCCGCGAGCCGCGCACCGGCGCTGCGGCCTCGTAGTCGCGCCCGACGGCGAGCCGGCAGTAGCGAGCGCTCGCGAAGCGCGCATGGGTGACATCGACCGACACCCAGCCGTCGCCGAGCCACACGTCGACCCAGGCGTGACTCGCGGCACGATCGACCTCGCCGGGTTCCACATAGCCGCTTACGTAGCGCGCCGGCACGCCGCGCGCGCGGCAGCAGGCGAGCATCAGATGCGCGTGATCCTGGCAGACGCCCTTGCCGAGCCGGAGCGCCTCGGCGGCCGGGCTCGTTACTTCCGTCACGCCCTGCTGGTACGCGATGCCGTCCGCGATGCGTTCCGCGAGCGCGATCAGCGCAGCGGGCGTGTCGATCGACGGCAACTGGTGCGCGAGATCATGGATCGCCGCGTCCGGTTCGGTCAGCAGGGTCGGACACGTGTAGTGCTCGAGCGGGATCGGACCGGCGTCGTCCCAGAGACGGCCATCGTCGAGCGGCGTCGTTTCGACTTCACCCGCCACCGACAGATGGATCTCGCTATGCGGCTTCGTCAGCACGAGCGTGTGCAGCGTGTTGCCGTAGGCATCGCGGGTGACGTCGAGTTGCCCGGGCGCATCGACGACCCAATGCCGCACGAGTTGCGCCGCGCCGTTCGCGGGCGTGAGCCGCAACTGCTGGATCGAGTACAGCACAGGCGCGGCGTAGCGGTAGTTGGTGTCGTGGCGGATGGTGAGAAGCATGGTCGGTCCTTCGATGTTGCGTGCCGCGTCGGCCCGGCGCTTGGGCCCGCTTTAGCCGAGCGGAAGCATGAGAAACGAACGCATCACGCGCAGGCCCAGTTCATCGACGCGCTTTAAGAACTGCGTGAGCCACGCGTGCACGCCCGTTTCGAGAATCTGGCGGATGTCCGCATAGAGCACGTCCGCGCGCAGCTTGCCCGCGAAGCGCTCGCACTCGTTCGAGTTGGTCGTGCGCAGCCTGACGAGCGTATCGCAGACGCCGTCGAGCGACGCGAGCAGCGAGCGCGGCATGTGCGGATTGAGGATCAGCAATTCGACGACGCGCGACGGCGTCACGACATCGCGATACACCTTGCGGTAGATCTCCAGCGCCGACACCGAACTCAGGATCGACGTCCAGTAATAGAAGTCCTCGAGCTGGCGGGCGGCCTCGCGCGAGTTCGGCTCGGCGTCGGCGAAGCGCACGTCGAGAATGCGCGCCGTGTTGTCCGCGCGCTCCAGAAAGGTGCCGATCTGCATGAAGTAGTACGCGTCGTCGCGCAGCGCGGTGCCGGCCATCACGCCGCGGCACAGGTTCGAGCGGTACTTGACCCATTCGAAGAGCGTGTCGGGGCTGTGCGACAGTTCGCCCGTGGCGAGCCGCTCGTTGAATTCGAGCCAGGTGAAGTTGATCGTCTCCCAGCCTTCGGTCGTGAGCGTGCCCCGCACGGCGCGCGCATTCTCGCGCGTCGCATGCAGGCACGCGATGATGCTCGACGGATTGCCCGGGTCGGCGACCATGAAGTCGAGCATGTCGCCGCGAGATTCCGACCCCGGATGACGCTCGGCGAACATCTCTTCCAGTTCGGAGATGCGCAGCACCGAGCGCTGCGCGCGCGCTTCCTGCTCGGGCGTCTGCGGCAGCAGGAGGCCTTGCGAGTTGATGTCGAGCATGCGCGCCGTGTTCTCCGCGCGCTCCATGTAGCGTGCCATCCAGAAAAGGTGATCGGCGGTGCGGCTTAGCATGATGTTGATCCGTTCCTTGTCGTCCCGCTGCAAAACACGCGATGTCCGGCGGATGGCTCATTCCACCATCCAGGTGTCTTTGGTGCCGCCGCCCTGCGACGAATTGACGACGAGCGAGCCCGCCTTCAGCGCGACCCGCGTCAGCCCGCCCGCGCACATGTTGACCTCGCGCCCGGACAGCACGAACGGCCGCAAGTCGATATGGCGCGGCGCCACGCCCGATTCCACGAAGGTCGGGCACGCGGAGAGCGCGAGCGTCGGCTGCGCGATGTAGCCGCTCGGGCGCGCGACGAGCCGCTCGCGAAACGATTCGATCTCCGCTTTCGTCGCAGCCGGTCCGACGAGCATCCCGTAGCCGCCCGCGCCGTGCACCTCCTTCACGACGAGTTCCGGCAAATGCGCGAGCGTGTAGGCGAGATCGTCGGCCTTGCGGCACTGGTAGGTCGGCACGTTGTTCAGGATCGGCTTCTCGCCGAGATAGAACTCGATCATGTCGGGCACGAACGGATAGATCGATTTGTCGTCGGCGATACCGGTGCCCATCGCGTTTGCGAGCGCCACGCGTCCCGCCCGGTATGACGTGAGCAGCCCCGGAATGCCGAGCGCCGAATCCGCGCGGAACGCGAGCGGGTCGAGGAAGTCGTCGTCGAGGCGGCGATAGATGACGTCCACGCGGCGCGGGCCCTGCGTCGTGCGCATGAAGACGTAGTTCTCGTCGACGAAGAGGTCTTTGCCCTCGACCAGCTCCACGCCCATCTGCTGCGCGAGGAACGAGTGCTCGAAATACGCCGAGTTGTACATGCCGGGCGTGAGCACGACGACGACCGGATCGTCGACGCCCGCCGGCGCGATCGAGCGCAGGGTTTCGAGCAGCAGGTCTGGATAGTGCGCGACGGGTGCGACGCGGTTCTGCACGAACAGCTCGGGGAAGAGGCGCATCATCATCTTGCGGTTTTCGAGCATGTACGACACGCCCGACGGCACTCGCAGGTTGTCCTCCAGCACGAAGAACTCGCCCTCGTCCCCTGCCCGCACCACGTCGACGCCCGCGATGTGCGCGTAGACATCGAGCGGCACGTCGACGCCCTGCATCTCCGCGCGGTACTGCGCGTTCGTGTAGACCTGCTCGGCGGGCACGCGGCCGGCGCGCACGATGTCGCGGTCGTGATAGATGTCGTGGATGAAGAGATTGAGCGCGCGCACGCGCTGCCTGAGGCCCGCTTCGAGCGTGCGCCATTCGTCGCCGGGAATGATGCGCGGGATCATGTCGAAGGGGATCAGGCGCTCCCTGCCCGAGAGGTCGCCGTTCACGGCGAACGTGATGCCGACGCGGCGAAACAGCAGGTCCGCTTCCTTGCGCTTTCTCGCGATGGTCTCGGGCGTCTGCGACGCGAGCCAGCGCGAAAAACGGGCGTAGTGTGCCCGCACGGTTTCGTCGTGACGCATTTCATCGTAGATCTGCATCGTGGCGTCCTTGGTTTTTGGCGCGGCCGTTCGGGTGGGTTGGTTTTAGGTTGTGCTTACACCGTTTGATGCCTTTCTGCTCTTTGGAACTTGCTTTCGCGTCGGTCTATTGGCTCTGCCCCTGTCCGGGGGCGGGGCTTACTTTCTTTGGCTAGCGCAAAGAAAGTAAGCAAAGAAAGCAGCTTTTCTCGGCAGCAGTCGCCAAGCGAAAACGCAATTGATGCACTGAGTGGACATACCGCCTAAGTGTCGCCCTCAAACATCCACCCGGCTTGGCGCGCAGTACGACTGACACCTCCCGAACTTCAACAAAGTGGTATGCGCTCCGTTCAGCTCCGTCCAGGCTTCGCTCGGACGAGGGGCACAACCGCGAAGCTCAACTGCGCGACTCGTGCACCCCTCGTCCAGCGAAGCGAAAACGGATGAATGACTGCTGTGCCAACACGTTCGCTGTGCGATGACACAATGGTTAATCGGACCAAGTCCCTCTTGTCCTTTGAGGGCGACACTTAGGCGGTATGTCCACTCAGTAATGCTAGTGCGTTGACGGTGCTGCGACTGCTGCCTGAAAAAGCTGCTTTCTTTGCTTACTTTCTTTGCGCTAGCCAAAGAAAGTAAGTCCCGCCCCGGACAGGGGCAGTGCTAATAGACCACAAAGAAAACAAGCTCCATAGAAGCACAGAAAAGCATCAACCCCAACGGCGATATCTAAGTATCGCTGTTAAAAAGCACGAGGTGTGCCATTTTTTGAAGGGCAAGGCCCAAAGCGATGCTCCACGGGTGCGGAGCCGAAAGCGCATCGAACGAGTGCATGCCGCGCGCAAAAGCAAGCGCCCTCGGCCGTCAGGCGATCCCGCCATTCGCGCGCAGGATTTGCCCGTTGATCCAGCCGCCATCCGGCCCGGCAAGAAACGCCACGACCGATGCAATATCCTCCGGCTGCCCCAGACGTTGCAGCGGCGGCATGTTCGCGAAGGTCTGGATCTGTTCGGCGGTCTTGCCGTCGAGAAAGAGCGATGTCGCGATTGGCCCCGGCGCCACCGCGTTCACCGTGATGTTGCGGCCGCGCAATTCCTTCGCGAACACGTGCGTAAAGGCTTCGACCGCCGCTTTCGTCGCGTTGTAGACCGCATAGCCCGGCATGTTCAACGCGAGCGTCGTGCTGGAGAAATTGACGATGCGCCCGCCTTCGTTCATCCGCGCCGCCGCTTCGCGCAATGTGTTGAAGGTGCCGCGCACGTTGATGTCGAAGGTCTGTTCGTAGAGCGCGTCGGTGGTGTCGGCGAGCGGCACCGTCTTCAGCACGCCTGCGTTGTTCACGAGCACATCGACGTGGCCGAGCTGCGCTTCGGTGGTCTCGAACATCGCGCGCACGTCGTCCGGACTCGCGACGTCGGCCTTCACCGCGATCGCCTTCGCACCCTTGGCCGCCAGTTCGGTGACGAGCGCATCGGCCTCCTTCGAACTCGACGCAAAGTTGATCGCGACGGCGAAGCCATCGCTCGCGAGCCGCCGGGCGACTTCCGCGCCGATGCCGCGCGCCGCGCCGGTGACGATGGCGACCTTGGATTGACTGTTGGCGTTCATGATTCGCGTCCCTCTCGACAAATGTGAGCAGATGAAGCGAATCATGGATCATTTCGACGCCAGGATAATCATCCGGCGGCTGCCAACTTCATTCCATTTGCTTTAACAATCAGTCGAGCGCCGTGCCCGCGCTTTCTCGCATGTACGCCACGCCGATCAGACTCAGTGCGCCGCACGCGATGACATACCACGCGGGCGCGAGCGTGCTGCCCGTCAGGACGATCAGCGAGGTGACGAAGAACTGCGCGAAGCCGCCGAAGATAGCGACGCCGAGGCTGTAGACGACGGCGGCGCCCGTCGCGCGGACCGAACGCGGGAACAGCTCGCCGAGCATCGCGCCGACGCCGCCGATGTTGATGCCGTGCACGCACGACAGCAGGGTCACGGTGGCGAGCAAGGTCGTCGCCGTGGGCCAGCGGTTCAGCGCGACGAACGCCGGATAGATCGCGAGCATCAGGAGAACGCGCGTCACCTGCGCCATGCGCTTTCTGCCGAAGCGGTCCGACAGATAGCCGCCGATCGGCGCAAGCACAAAGAGAATCGCACCCGAGACGCAGCCGGAAAGCATCGCCGTCCACGCGGGCAGGCCGAGCATCTTGACGCCGTAGATCGACAGATAGA
Organism: Caballeronia sp. LZ024; assembly: GCF_031451455.1. Taxonomy (NCBI): domain Bacteria; kingdom Pseudomonadati; phylum Pseudomonadota; class Betaproteobacteria; order Burkholderiales; family Burkholderiaceae; genus Caballeronia; species Caballeronia sp. LZ024. Next base: position 1,344,842 of record NZ_JARUXL010000004.1, read on the forward strand.
ACACGATGATGAAGTGCGCCGCCGTCCCGCCGATCGTGAGGCCGAGACCCGTGAGCACGGCGCGGCGATGGTCGCGCAGCACGTCGATCAGCGGCACTTTCGGCGCCTTGCCCTTCTCTGCCGCGCGCGCTGCGGGCGGCTCTTCGTCGAGCGTCTTGCGCAGCCACCAGCCGACCGGCACGATCAGCGTGCCGATCACGAACGGTACGCGCCAGCCCCAGCTTTCGAGCTGCGCGGGCGAGAGCGCCGCGGTCAGCCAGACGCCCGTCAGCGCGCCCGCCATCGCGGCGAGTCCCTGACTCGCGAACTGCCACGACGCATACAGACCGCGCCGGTTGGCGGGCGCCTGTTCGAGCAGCAATGTGGTCGATGCGCCGACTTCGCCGCCCGCCGAAAAGCCCTGGATCAGCCGCGCCACGACCAGGATCACCGGCGCGGCGATGCCGACCTGCGCGTAGGTCGGCGCGAACGCGATCATCGCCGTGCCGAGCGCCATCAGCCCGAGCGTGAGCACCATCGCTTTCTTGCGGCCGGCGCGGTCGGCGTACATGCCGATCAACAGACCACCCACCGGCCGCGTGAAGAAGCCGACGCCGAAGCTCGCCACCGCCAGCAGCAACTGGCCGATCGGATCGTGAACCGGGAAAAACAGCTTGCCGATCAGGAGCGCGAAAAAACCGTAGACGGTGAAGTCGTAGAACTCGAGCGCGTTGCCGACGGCCGCCGCCGTCACGAGCCGCGTGCGACTCTGCTTGCGGGTGATCGGCGCGGGCGGCGGAGCGGCTGCGTCGTTGAGGCGGGTCAGCGTCGGGGTTTCCATGATGTCTCTCGGTGCGCGATGCGGCGGATGAGGTGAACGTACGTTCGGCGGTCAGTCGGCCAGATACGCTTCGGCGAGGCGCACCCAGTAGCTTGCGCCGATCGCGAGGATGTCGTCGTTGAAGTCGTAGCCCGGGTTGTGGACCATGCAGCCGCCCTTGCTGCCGATGCCGTTGCCGATCCACGCATAGCTGCCCGGACAGGCTTCGAGCATGAAGGCGAAGTCCTCGCTGCCCATCAGCGGCGCGGCGGCATCGTCGACACGCTGCGCGCCGAGCATCTTCTTCGCGACATCGGCGGCGAAGGCGGTCGGTTCGGCGTGGTTCACGAGCACCGGATAACCCAGTTCGTAGTCGATCTGCGCTTCGCAGCCGTAAGCCGCCGCCTGCGCGTGGACGAGCGCCGTGATGCGCTCCTGCAGCAGCTTGCGCACGCCCGCGTCGAGCGCGCGCACGGAGAGCTTCATCAGCGCGGACTGCGGGATGACGTTGTGGGTATCGCCTGCCTGCACGCTGCCGACCGATACCACCGCGGCCTGCTGCGCATTCACTTCGCGCGCGACGATGCTGTTCAGACCGAGCATGATCGACGCGACGGCGGGCATCGGATCGCGCGCGAGATGCGGCATCGCGCCGTGGCCGCCGTGGCCGCGCACGGTGATCGTCACGCGGTCGCTCGATGCCATGCCGGGACCGGGGCAGAAGCTCATGTCGCCGGCCGCGAAGCCGGGCATGTTGTGCAGACCGAAGACGGCGTCGCAGGGAAACTGCTCGAAGAGGCCTTCTTCGATCATCACGCGCGCACCGCCCTCGCCTTCCTCGGCGGGCTGGAAAATCACGTTCAGCGTGCCGGAAAACTGCCGGCTTTCCGCGAGATAGCGCGCGGCGCACAGCAGCATCGCGGTGTGGCCGTCGTGGCCGCATGCGTGCATCGTCTTCGGCACGGCGCTCGCGTAGGGCAAACCCGTGGCTTCCTCGATCGGCAACGCGTCCATGTCGGCACGCAGACCGATGCGTCGCGTGCCTTCGCCCTCGCGCATCACGCCGACGACGCCCGTGCCGCCCAGTCCGCGATGCACTTCGTAGCCCCACTCGGCGAGCAGGCCGGCGACGAGATCGCTCGTGGCCGTCTCCTTGAACGCGAGTTCGGGATGCGCGTGGATGCGCCGGCGCACCGCGATGAGTTCGGGCGCGATGGCGGCGATGCCGGGGAGGACGGGTTCGACTGACAGCATGGCAAGCTCCTGACATTAATGGCGTGATGACTTGATGCATCCAAGCATATAAAGTCGAAAAGAAAACCAAAAGACTGTGAATTTAATTTACGACCACCTTTGGTTGTCGGCGAAAACCCTTGGTTTATCCCTATGAAGTATCACCAGTTGCGCGCTTTTTTGACCGTCGCCGAGCAGGGCAGCATTCGCGCCGCGGCGCGCAGTCTGCATCTGTCGCAGGCCGCGTTGACGAAGGCACTGAAGGAAATCGAGCAGGATCTCGGCGTGCCGCTCGTCTTGCGCACCGCGCGCGGCGTTCAGTTGACCGCGTTCGGGCAGCAGTTGCGGATTCGCGCGCAACTCGTCGTGAGCGAAATGCGCCGCGCCGAGGACGACATCGCGCAGATGAAGGGCGCGGCGGCCGGCAGCGTGTCGGCGGCGGTGACGCCGGCGGCGGCGCTCGCGATCTTGCCGCAGGCGTATCGCGCGTTTCGTCGCGAGATGCCGAACGCGCGCGTGAGTTTCGTCGAGGGATTTCCGGGCGTCGCGTTGCCTAGGTTGCGTGACGGGACGCTGGATTTCGTCGTCGCGGTGATCGTGCCCGAGCATCTCGGGCCGGAGTTCGATCACATCGAGTTATACGAGAGTCACTCGGTGGTGGTCGCGCGCGAGGATCATCCGTTGAAGGATTGCACGTCGCTTGCGGCGTTGTCGGAGGCCGAGTGGCTGTTGAATTCGTCGCCCGAGAGTTCGACGCGCGCGCTGCTCGATCTGTTCGGCGATCTTGGGTACGCCGTGCCGCAACGAGTGGTCGAGTGTCCGAGCTTCGTCATCGCGCATGGATTGCTGCGCGGCTCCGACATGCTCGCGGCGATGCCCGCGCCGTTGCTCGAACATCCGTGGGTCGGCGACGGGCTCGCTGTTTTGCCTATCGTCGATCGGTTGCCTGCGATTTCTGTCGGGGTGGTCACGCGACGCGATAGTCCGTTGACGCCCGCGGCTTCGTTGCTGCTCGATTGCTTGCAGCGGGCCGTGCGGGGAAGGACGTGAGCGAATAAAAAAAAGCCAGCTTCGAAACCGAAGCCGGCTTTTTCCAGAACCGCAAACCGAAGGATGAAAAAATCAGGCTGCTGCGTCCTTCAGCTTCTTCAACGGACGGGCCTTGATGCGAACGCTCGCCGGCTTCGCCGGGAACCAGCGCTCTTCACCCGTGAACGGGTCCTTGCCAAAGCGCCTCTTCTTCGCCGGCACGATCTGCGCCGAGATCTTCAACAGACCCGACAGCGTGAATTCACCCGCGCCCTTCTTGTGGACCGAGCCGAGGATCGTGTCTTCGAGCGCAGCGAGGACAGCCTTCACTGCCTTCACGTCGACCGTCGCGCGATCGGCAAGGTGCGCTGCAAGCGATGCCTTCGTGAACGTGTCCTTGATCGGCGAAAGCGTTCCCGATGCCTTCGCCGCAACCTTCTTGGCCGCGACTGCGGGCTTCGCGGCAACCTTCTTGGCTGCTACTTTCTTCGCCGGTGCGGCAGCGGCCTTGGTCGCGGCCTTCGGTGCGGCTTTCTTGGCAGCGGTCTTTGCGGAAGTCGGCATGTTTCTCCTACCTGTTATGGTCAGTGTCATGAGAATACGTGCGCGTCGATGCACGCGTATCAACGCCGGATTCTACATACGCCGCGCGCGTTCGTGCGAGTCTTTTGCGATTTTGTACCGCAATTTAAGGGGTTTTCTGTAGCGCAGGAGTCACGAAGCGTCACAGGGACATCGCTTTTTGCTTGCAAGCGCTTCGCTTCATGCCGCCGCAGTGAAGTGCGCGATGAGCGGATAGTGATCGGATGCGATGCGCGAAAGCGCCGTTCGATGCACCTCGACTCCGATCAGCCGCTCCCCCGGATGCACCCAGATACGGTCGAGCGCGAAGAGCGGATAACGCGTCGGAAACGTGCGCGGCGCGTCCACGCGATAGAAATGCGTGACAAGCCGCCGCAGCGTGCGGCCATGCACGAACCACTCGTTGAGATCGCCGAGCAGGATCACGGGCATCGCGGGCGTGTCGAAGCACTGCAGCACCTGTTCGACCTGCGCGCGCCGCTCGCTCGATGCAAGCCCGAGATGCGTCGCGACCACGCGCCACACTTCGCCATCGCAGTCGATGTCGGCATCGAGCGCGCCGCGCGGCTCGCGGCTCCTGAACGAAAGATCGAGCGTGCGCACCGCGCGCACCGGAAAGCGCGTCAGCACCGCGTTGCCGTAACGACGCGCGGGCGTATCGAGCGTCGGCCCCTCGACCGCCGTCAGTCCTGTCATGCGCTGCAATGTTTCGAGCACGTTCGGCGCACCGCTGCCGCCGAGCGGCACTTCCTGCAACGCGAAGATGTCGGCGTCGATCTCGCCCAGCACTTCGCCGATACGCTGCGGCGCGAACTTGCCGTCGATGCCGACCGCGCCATGCACGTTGTATGTGGCGATCTTCAATTCGCGCTGCCCCGCCGATGCGTTCGGCGTCATGGGCTCACCTCGTCCGCGCGCTTGCGCCTGTGCGCGTCATGCGCGCCGCCGCCCGCCGCCACGGCGGAATCGTCGCGCGGCGGCGTCGTCGTCTCGCGGTAATCCTGCGCGCGGGCGGCTTCATCGCTTGCCTTTTCCTTCGCTTCGTCGTGCGCCGCGGCTTCCTCGCGCGCCTGTTCGGCTTCGTCCTCGCCTGGCTTCGCGCGGCCGAGAAAGCGCTGCAACAGCAGCGACACACCGACGAGTGTCACGCCGATGCCGATCAGAATCGCGAACGAACCGGCCGTCGGATGACGCAGCGACGCCACGAGCTGATGCGCGAACGCGACCGTCAGCAGGATGCCCGGACCCATGCCGAGCAGCGTGCCGAGCAGGAAATCGCGCAGGCGGATGTGCGAGGCGCCCGCGACCAGATTGACGATCGAAAACGGCGCGACCGGCAAGAGGCGCAGCACGACGACCGCGACGATGCCGCGTTTCGCCACGCGCTCGGAAAGCTTGTTCACGCGCGTGCCGGCCACGCGCCGCACCATGTCGCGGCCGAGCCAGCTGCCGAGCAGATACGTGACGGCGGCCGCCGCCATCGTGCCGACGAGCGCATACACCGCGCCCCACAGCGCGCCGAACACGAGCCCGGTCGCGGCGATGAGCAGCGTCACCGGCACCGCGACGACCGCCGCGCTCACATAGCAGAGCACGATCCAGAGCGGCGCGAGCGGCAGCGATTCGATATGGCGCGTCGCGCGCGTGAGCGACTTGAGGTTCACGTAATCCGCGAGCGGCGTCCAGTGCCATAGGCCCGCGAGCCCGACCATCAGGAGCGCGAGCGTGCCGAGCAGCGCGAACCGCCCGATCAGCGGACGCGCCTTGTCGACCGGCACGAATTGGCCGACGAGTTCATCCGGCGCGACGGGCGTCTCGGGATCGATCAGCGCTTCGGGCGGAATCAGCTGATCGAGATCGGCCGAGACCGTCGGGTTCAACCGCTCGAGCGTGCGATGCTCGTCCGCGTTCTTTTGCAGCGCTTCGATCGCCGCGTTCATGCCGTCGCGTGCTGCGCGTTCGCGGGCGACGTCGTCCGCGGTGCAGCCGAGATGCTCGGCGAGCAGCGTGTCGCGCATGCGCGCGATCGCCGCCTGAATGCGCGGGTCGCCGGCCGCGTCGATGGCGATGTTGCATTCGGTGTCGAGCACCATCGAGCGATTGTTGAGATTGGCCGAACCCACGAGCAGCAACTCGTCGTCGACGATCATCAGCTTGCTGTGCACGTTGACGAAATGCTCGCCGAGCCCGGGCACGCTCGGCGCCATGATGCGATAGCGATCGTGCTGGTCGGCGGCCGTGAGCAGCCGATGCAGCCGCGCGCGCAGCACGCCCATCGTGACCTGCTGGAGCCAGCCGCTCTGGTCGCGCGGCACGACGATCGCGAGATCCGGGCCGTCCGGTTTCGCCAGCGACTGCGCGAGCGCCGTGCCGATCGTGCCCGAGGTGAAGTACTGGTTCTCGATATAGATGCTGCGTTTCGCGCGGTCGATCGCGTCGAGGTACTGCGCGCGGATCTGGCGCACGGCCGGGCGGCCCGCGTAGGCGGGCTCCGTGAGCGCGATGGCGAGATCGACGTCGGCGAGATCGACGGCGCGCGACGGCGGCCACGGATCGCTCTCAAGCGTCGCCCGATGCGCCCGGATCGCGAAGCGCCGGCCGCACGCGCGCTGCCAGCGCTCGCGGGCGAGCAGGCCGATTTCGCGGGCGGCGTCGCCGTCGAACATCGTGTGGACGTCGTGAAAGGGCGCGTAGGGCGCGTCGTTCGCGTCGCGGCGCAGCGGGTCGCCGGGCGCGTGCTCGGGCGAGTCCCATCGCGAGCGCGTGAGGTCGAGACCGCCGACGAACGCGAGCTTGTCGTCGATGACGACGATCTTCTGATGCTGCGAGCCGCCGAGCGGATGCTTGCCGTCCATCTGGAACGCGATGCGCCGGTGCGTGCGCCAGCCCATCTTGTAGACCGGGAGCCATTCGCGCTCGAATGCGTAGAGCATCGCGAAGTCCCACGCGAGAATGTAGATGCGAAGGCGTCGGCGACGCGCCGCGATCTCGTGCAGGAAATCGCCGAGAGCGGCGGGCAAATCGTCCGGCGCGCCTTCGGGCGTGAGTTTCATGCGGCTGTCGATATCCCAGCCGAGGATGAACACGGTCCGCTCCGCGCGGCCGATCGCCTCGCGCAGCACGCGGAAATAGTCAGACCCGTCGATGAGCAGGCTGAAGCGCTCGGCATGTTGCACGGTGGCGCAGTTCTCTCCGGGGACGGAAAACGGCGCCTCGGTCATGGAGGGCGGCGGGTTCGCGTCCCGTGAAGCGGTTTCCATTCTGGTGCGTCCTTTTGCTGGCATTTCGGTTCCGAAATGCTTTTGCAAGGCGCATTCCCGGGCTTCGGGGTGCTATCGAGCGAGCCTGTCAGTGTTGAGCCTGTTGAATACTCCGGGCGATGTCGGCGCTGACCGCGCCAATCGCGCGGTTGTGCGCATCGACGAGCGCGTCGTACCCGCCGCCTGCGACCGGTTCGTGAACCACGGTACGCCCGGAAACGACGGTCCCCTTCGGCGGCCGCACCGACCAGAGCACCGCGATTCCCGCCATCGTCCCCGGCGCGGATTCGAAGCGCTGCACATCCACCGACACGCGGTACACCGCGCCATCGTCCGCGCGTTGCGGATACACCGACACCCTCGCCCCCGGCACGAGCCGCGTCAGATCCTCGGCGATCACGGCCGGAATCTGGCTCTTGAGCGGCTCCGCCCAACGCGAGAATTCGTCGATTTCGACGCGCGACGCATCCACGCGCACCACCATCTGGGGACGGTCCACCAGTTCCGGGACCGTTACCGCTTCGATCGCGATCGGCACCGGCGACGCAGCCGTCGCGGACGGCGCCGGGCCGACCGCGCTCAGCGTATAGAACGTCGATTTCGGCGATCCGGCACAGCCGGCCATCGACAGCACCGCCGAGCACATCAGAATGAAGGCGCGCATCACTTCGAATCCTCCGGCTTGCCGCGAATCAGCGCTTCGGGATGACGCTCCAGGTACTCCGCGAGCGCCCGGAACGCAGCAGCCGTGCGGGCCAGTTCGCGCATTGCGTCGGCGGCGTTCTGCTGCAGCGGCGAGTCCGTCTGCATCACGCGATTCGTCGCGTTGAGCGCCTCGCGTGCCTGCACGAGCGCGCCGCGCGCCTCCGGCGCCACTTGAGTATCGAGCGTCGTCACGAGCCGCTTCGCCTCCTGCAACGTCGCGCGCAGATCGTTGCCGATGCCCTCGAACGGAATCTTGTTGAGCTTCGCGACGAGGCTCGACACCGATTCCTGCAAGGACTGCAACCCGCCCGGCACGGTCGGCATCTCGGGGGGATTGGCTTCCCAGTTCATCGCTGCCTTGGGCGCGGTCGGGAAGAAATCGAGCGCGACGTACAACTGTCCGGTGAGCAGACTGCCGGTGCGCAACTGCGCGCGCAAACCGCGCTCGACGAGCCACTGCGCCACTTCGCGCCGGTTCTCCGCGACCCGCCCCGCTCGCCTGCCCGACTCGTAACGCGACGTGAAGCGCTCGGGATAGAAGCGCACCTGCACCGGAATGCTGAATTCGCGCGTCACGGGGTCGTAGCGCGTGTTGATCGCCGCGACCTCGCCCACGACGATGCCGCGGAAATCGACCGGCGCGCCCACCGTCAGCCCGCGCACCGACTCCTTGAAGTTGAAAACGTAGTTGTCGACGATGCGCTCGTGCCGCTGCATCGCCTCGGTGCGCGTGGCAAAGAGCTGGAACGGCGTCTGCGAGCTTGCTTCGACGACGTCCTGCGAATCAGGCGGACTCTGGAACGCCAGGCCGCCGACCAAAATCGACACGAGCGACTCGGTGTTGATCTTCACGCCTGACGTGTCGAGCACGACATCCAGCCCGCTCGCCTGCCAGAAGCGCGTGTTGCCCTTCACGTACTTGTCGTAGGGCGCGTTGATGAACACGCGCATCGTCACGCCGGAGCCGTCCGCGTTGAGGTCATACGAGGTCACCTGCCCCACCTGCAGCCGGCGGAAATAGACCGGCGAGCCGACGTCGAGCGAGCCCAGGTCCTCGCTCTTCAGCACGAATTCGCGCCCTGGCACGCCGCTCGCGAAGACGGGCGGTATCTCAAGTCCGACGAAATCGCGCCGCGCCTTTTTCTGCGTGCCGATGTCCATGCCGATGAACGAGCCCGAGAGCAGCGTGCCGATGCCCGAGACCGTTCCGCCCGAAATGCGCGGACGCACCACCCAGAAGCGCGTGTCGTCGACGAGCATGTCGGTCGCCTGCTTCGCGAGTTCCGCGGTCGCGATCACGTGCTTGTGATCCGGCGAGAGGACGACGCTCTGCACCACGCCGATGTCGACGTTCTTGAACTTGATCTTGGTCTTGCCCGCTTCGAGGCCTTCGCCTGTCGAGAAGCTGATCTTGATCGTCGGACCCTTTTCGAGGATCGCCTGCACCGCGAGCCAGCCGCCGATCAGCACCGCGATCAGCGGCACGAGCCAGACGAGTTGCACCCGCCAGCGCGACTTGGGCGCGGCGACGGCTTCGGGAAAGCCCGGTTCGTCGGGCGGTCCTGGCGGCCTAGCCATGATCGGTCTCGTTGGCGTCCCAGATGAGGCGCGGATCGAACGACATCGCGGCGAACATCGTCAGCACGACCACCGCGCCGAACGCGATGGCGGCCGGGCCCGCCTTGATCGTCGCGAGCGCGTTGAACTGCACGAGCGCGACGAGCATCGTGACCACGTAGATGTCGAGCATCGACCAGCGCCCGACGAACTCGACGATCCGGTAGATCTTCGTGCGCGGCCTGAGCATGCCGCGCGAGCGCCGCTGCGCGCTCACGACGAGAAACACGAGCGCCATGATCTTGAGCATCGGCACCGCGACGCTCGCAATGAACACGATCACCGCGAGCGGCCACGCGCCCGACGTCCACAGATACACGACACCGCTCATGATCGTGTCGCGCTGCGCGCCGAAGAGCGAACTCGTATCCATCATCGGCAGCGCATTCGCGGGGATGTAGAGCGTGATCGCGGCGATCAGGAACGCCCACGTCCGCGCGATGCTCTCCGGTTTGCGAAAATGCAGGGCGGCGCCGCAACGCGGGCAGCGTCCCGCATGGGCGCGCGGCGCCGCCTTCGACAGCAGCCCGCAGTCGTGACACGCGAACAGCCCCGCGCGCGCGGCGGTCGGCGCCGACGCGAACGTGTTCGGCTCGGCGCGGTTCACGCGCTCCCAGAACGCACGCGGATCGAAGGCCGCCGAGCTTGCCGCGAGCGCCATCATCAGCGCGCCGAACGCCCAGAGCGCGACGCCCGGCACCACGCCCGCGATATGCGCGAGCTTCACGAGCGCGACCAGCACGCCGAGGATCAGCACTTCCGTCATGCCCCAGGGCGCGGCCAGATGCAGCAGGCGAAACACGAGCTCGGCGCGGTATGGCACGCGGTTAAAGCGCAGCGGCACGAGCAGATACGCCATGCTCCCCATCTGCAAGAGCGGCATCAGGATCGTCGTGACGAGCACGAGCCCGGCGATGGGCCACATGCCGTCGCGATAGAGCACGTCCACCGCGCCGCCGAGCGAAGCCTGCACGAAATTGCCGCTCACCTTGAGCCCGACGATCGGATACGCATTCGCGATCGCAAACAGCACGAGCGCGCCGACCGTCAGGGCGAGCGAGCGATTGAGGCTGTCGGGACGATTTCGGTAGAGTTCGGCGCCGCAGCGCGTGCAACGCGCGATGCCCGCATTCGGCAACACGGTCTCGCGCTGCAGCAGGTCGCATTCGTGGCAAGCGATGAGCGGTGCGGGATTCATGGCGGCGGCTCCCGTGTCGTCGGGACCGGCCCGCCGTTTGCGCCGTACATGGTCGCGCTCATGCGCTCGGCGTCGCTCACCCAGCCGCCGCCCATCGCCTTGTAGAGGTTGACCATCGAGGTGAAGACCGTGCCCTGCGTCTGCGTGTAGGTTAGTTGCGCGTTGAAGAGACTGCGCTCGGCATCGAGCACTTCGATGTAGCTCGTATAGCCGCCTTCGTAGCGCAGCCGCGCGAGCCGCGAATAGGTGCGCAGTGCATCGACCTGGCGTCCTTGAACGACGAGCGCATCGCGCGATTTCTGCAACGTGACGAGCGCGTCGTCGACTTCCTGGAACGCGACCTGGATCGCCTTCTGGTATTCGAGCAAGGCCTGCTGTTGCTGCGCCTCGGCCTGCTTCACCTGACCGGCGATGTTGCCCGCCGTGAAGATCGGCAGCGTGACGGCGCCCGCGTAGGACCAGACGCGCGCGGGGCCCGTGAAGAGCGACGAGAACTGTCCGCTCGCGGTACCGAACAGACCGGTGAGCGAAATCGACGGGAAGTAGAGCGCGCGCGCCGCGCCGATCAGCGCGTTGGCCGCGATCAGGTTCTGCTCGGCCTGTCGCAGGTCGGGACGGCGCGTCAGCAGTTCCGACGGCAGGCCCGCGGGCACGACGGGAATCGCGAGATCGTCGAGTTCGCGGTCGCGCATGATCGGCTGCGGGTTGCGGCCGAGCAGCACCGACAGCGCGTTCTCCTGCTGCGCGATCTGTTGTTCGAGCTGCGGAATCGTCGCGAGCGATGCCTCGTATTCCGACTGGCTCTGCGCGAGTTCCATCTGCGAGACCTCGCCATAATTGAAGCGCAGCGTGAACACATGGACCGAATCGGCGCGGCTCGCGGTGGTGGCCTTCGCGATGTCGAGCTGCCGGTCGAGCGATACCAGACCGATATACGTCGACGCAACCGACGACACCAGCGTGAGGATCGTCGCGCGCCGCCCCTCCTCGCTCGCGAGCAGGTTCGCGCGCGCGGCTTCGGTCTGCCGGCGCAGCTTGCCGAACACGTCGATTTCCCACGAAGCCGAAAGCGTCGCCTCGAAACTGTTCACCACGAGGCCGGTGCCCTGCGGCACGACCGTGCCGAAGGGCAGGCGCTGGCGCCCGGCATCGAAGCCCGCCGCCGCCTGCGGAAACAACTGCGAGCGCGTGGTCTGGAACTGCCCGAGAAACTGCTCCACGCGCGCCGCCGCGATCTTCACATCCTTGTTCTCCGCGAGCGCGACGGCGATCAGGTCGTTCAGCGCCGGGTCGTTGAACTGCTCCCACCAGACCGTATCGACGATCTGCGTCGCTTCGGTGCTCGCGAAGCGGTACGAGGGCGGCGTTTCGATAGCGGGCTTCTCGTAGTTCGGTCCGAGGAGGCAGCCGCCGAGCGCGAGCGGCGCGATCACGAGGACGATTCGGGCGAGCGTGCGCATGTCAGTCGTCCGCCGATGCGGCAGGCTGAGTCGCTGGAACGTCGCCCGCTTTTTTCTTCGTACTGCCAACCTTGGCCGAAGCCGTTTCGATCAGATAGTAGAACATCGGGATATAGAACGCGGCGATCAGCGTCGCGGCCAGCATCCCGCCGATCACGCCAGTGCCGATCGAATGGCGGCTGTTCGCCGAGGCGCCTGTCGCGATCGCGAGCGGCACGCAGCCGAGGATGAACGCGAGCGACGTCATGATGATCGGGCGCAGGCGTTCGGTCGCGGCCGTCATCGCGGAGTCGTAGATCGACGCGCCGTTCTCGCGGTTCAGCACCGCGAACTCGAAGATCAGGATCGCGTTCTTCGCGGCCAGCGCGACGAGCATAGTCAGGCCGATCTGGAAGTACACGTTGTTGTCGAGCCCGCGCATCAGGATCGCGAGCAGTGCGCCGAAGATCGCGAACGGCACGGCCATCAACACGCCCACCGGCAGCGACCACTTCTCGTACTGCGCCGCGAGAATGAGGAACACCATCACGAGCCCGAACGCGAACACGAGCGCGGACGTGCTGCCCGCCTTCTGCTCTTCGAACGCCTCGCCGCTCCACGCGATGCCGAAATCCGGCGGAATCACGCTCGCGCCGATTTCCTCCAGCGCGGTGATCGCCTGGCCCGTACTGGAACCGGGTGAGGGATTCGCCGTGATCTTCACCGCCGGGAAGTTGTTGAAGCGCGTGATGAGATCGGGGCCGGTCACGTACTTGGTCGTCACGACCGACTTGAGCGGCACCATTTCGGCATTGCGGTTGCGCACGAAGATGCGGTTCAGGTCGTCGGGATTCAGGCGATACGCAGGCTCGGCCTGAACGATCACCTGCCACAGCCGGCTCGACTTGTTGAACTGCGAGACATAGAGCGAGCCGAACATCGTCTGCATCGCGCTATAGACTTCCTCGATCGGCACGCCGAGCGTCTCGGCCTTGTCGCGGTCCACTTCCACCAGCAATTGCTGCGCGGCCGCGTTAAAGGTCGATGTGACACCCGCGAGTTCGGGGCGCTGCTTCGCCTTCGCGAGGAATTCGTTGACCACGCCGGCAAGCTGCGGAATGGTCGCGTCGCCCTTGCTCTGGATCCACATCTCCATGCCGCCCGTCGTGCCGAGTCCCGGAATCGCCGGCGGATTCACCGGCACGATGATGCCCTCGCGCACCGTCGACAGCGCCTTGTAGGCGTCGACCAGCACCGCGCGCGCGTTCTGGGTCCGGATGTTCGCGGACGTGTAGCGCTCGTCGAAACTCTTGAAGCCGACGAAGAATGTCCCCGCGTTGTTCTTGTTCTGGCTGTCGAGCAGGCTGAAGCCGTCGACCACGGTGATGTTGCTCACCGCCTCCTGCTTCATGAAGTAATCGGTCACGTGCTTCGAGACGTCGCCTGTGCGATCGAGGCTCGCGGCATCGGGCATGATGACCGCGCCGAGCAGATAGCCCTGATCCTCGGGCGGCAGAAAGCCCGTGGGGATGGAACGCATCATCACGACGGTCAGCGCGATCATCCCGGCGAAGAAGAGCAGCGCGATCAGCGAGCGCCGGATCAACGCCGCGACCCAGGTCGCATAGCCGCGCGTCATCTTTTCGAACGACCGGTCGAACCACTGGAAGAATCTGGGCTTCGTGTGATGCCCCGGCTTGAGCAGCACCGCCGCGAGCGCGGGCGATAGCGTAAGCGCGACCAAGCCCGAGATCACGACCGAGATCGCGATCGTGATGGCGAACTGCTTGTACAACTGCCCGGTGATGCCGCTGAGAAACGCCACCGGCACGAACACCGCGCACAGCACGAGCACGATCGCGACCACGGGTCCCGCGACTTCGTCCATCGCGCGCTTGGCCGCGTCCTTCGGGTTGAGCTTGTGCACGTTCATGTTGCGCTCGACGTTCTCGATCACGACGATCGCGTCGTCCACGACGATGCCGATCGCGAGCACCATGCCGAATAGCGTCAGCATGTTGATCGAGAAACCGAGCGCCGCCATGCCGATGAACGTGCCGACGATCGACACCGGCACCGCGAGCACCGGAATCAGCGTCGCGCGGAAACTCTGCAGGAACAGGTACACGACGATCACGACGAGCACCAGCGCCTCGAAGAAGGTATGGACCACGTCCGAGATCGACGCGCGCGTGAACTCGGTCGTATCCATCGCGATGCTGTAGTCGATGCCTTCGGGAAACGACTTCTTCATCTCGGCGAGCGTCGCGCGGACCTGCTTCGAGACGTCGAGCGCATTCGCGCCCGGCTGCTGGTACACCGCGAGCACGGTCGCCGGCTTGCCCTGATAGCGGCTTCTGATCGAGTAGTCCTTTTGCCCCAGTTCCGCGCGTCCGATGTCCTTCAGACGCACGATCGCCGCGCCGCCGCTCTGCGCGCGGATGATGATGTTCTCGAACTCGGCGGGATCGGTCAGTCGCCCGGTGGTCGTGACCGCGAACGACTGCTCGACGGCGGTTCCTGTCGGCGACTGCCCGATGCGCCCGACGGCGAACTGCTGGTTCTGGTTCGCGACGGCCTTCTGCACGTCGGTCGCGGTAATGCCCAGTTGCGCCATGCGGTCGGGCTTGATCCAGATGCGCATCGCGTAATCGGGCGTGCCGAAGATGCTCGACTGGTTCGCGCCCGGAATGCGCTTCAGCGCATCGAGCACGTACAGGTTCGTGTAGTTCGCGATATAGGTGGCGTCGTAGCGGTTGTCGGGCGAAAAGATCGCGATGACCATCATGAACGCCGACGACTTCTTCTGCACTTGAATACCCTGCGACTGCACCGACGAAGGCAGTTGCGGCAAGGCGAGGTTCACGCGGTTCTGCACGTCGACCTGCGCAAGCGCCGGGTTCGTGCCGATCTCGAAGAACACGTTGAGCGTCATGTTGCCCGTCGACGAACTCGACGAGTTCATGTAGATCATGTTGTCCGCGCCGTTCACCTGCTGCTCGATCGGCGCGGCGACGTTGTTCGCGACGACATCTCCGCTCGCGCCCGGATAGGTGGCCGACACGGTGATCTGCGGCGGCGTGACGTCAGGGTACTGCGCGATCGGCAGGCCCAGCATCGCGACCGCGCCCCCGAGCGTGATCACGATCGAGATCACCGATGCGAAGATCGGGCGGTCTATGCAGAAGTGGGAGATGTTCATGGGCGCGGGAGCGGTTGCGTGAGCGGTTACTTGGCCGCTGCGCCGGAGCCGGCGCTGGCGCCTGCCGCCTTACCGGCGCCGGTGGCCGTGGCGCCGGACGGTCGCGCGATCGCATCGCTTGCCGGCGGGGCGAGCGTCGCATCGCCCGTCACCTTGATCGGCAGGCCCTGGGCCACGCGAATCGCGCCGTCGACTATCACGCGGTCGCCGGCGCGCAGGCCCGCGGTCACGAACCAGTTGTCGCCGTACCAGTCGCCGACTTCGACCACCTGCTCCTTCGCCGCCTTGCCGTCCTTGTCGACGAGCCACACGTAGTGACTGCGCGCGCCCTGCAGCACGGCGCGTTGCGGCACGAGAATCGCGCCGGGCCGCGTCGCGCCGTACACCCGCGCGCGCACGAACTGGCCGGGGCGCAAGATGCCCTGTGAGTTCGGCAGCACCGCGCGCACGAGGAACGTGCCGGTCTCCTTGCTGTACGACGGATCGAGGAAATTGATGCGCCCGCGCTTCGGAAAGACCGAGCCGTCGGCGAGCACCACTTCCACCTCGAAGTCGCGACTGGCGGGGAACTTCAGTTGCCCCTTCGCTTCCTGGTCGCGATACCGGAGCACCTCGTTTTCGGAGAGGCTGAAGTTGACCCAGATCGGATCGAGTTGCGCGACGTAAGTCAGCAATCCCGATTCGCCCGGCGTCACGTAGCTGCCCTCCTGTTTTCTCGCGTAGCTGGAAAGACCCGTGAGCGGCGTGGTGATCGTGGTGTAGCTCAGGTTGAGTTGCGCCGTCTGCACCTGGCCCTGCGCGGCGATCACGGCGGCTTCGGCTTCCTTCTCGTTGCCGACTGCGTCGTCGAGATCCTTCTTGCTGACGGCGTTCTGTTCGACGAGCGGCCGCACCCGCGCGAGGTTCGCCTTCGTCACCGTGAGGCGCGCCTGCTGTTGCGCGAGTTGCCCCTTCGCGGTCTGCAGCGCCGCTTCGAACGGCCGCCGGTCCATCTGGAAGAGCGTCTGCCCGGCATGCACGAGCGAGCCTTCGACATAAAGCCGCTTGTCGAGAAAGCCTTCCACGCGCGCGCGGATTTCGACTTCGCGCGAACTCTGCGTCTGCGCGACGAACTCGAAGGTGACGGGCGTATCGTTCGCGCTGACCGTGAGCACGGTCACGTCGGACGGCGCGCGCTCGGGCGTCGCGGGCGCCTTCTTGCACCCGCCGACGAGACACACCGCGACGAGCGCGGCCCCCGTCACTGCGACTGTAGCGATCGATTTAATCGTTGCCATCGTGATGATCCGCGGCGGTGAACTCACCATGAGGGTCTCCCTGCGGGAGCCGGGACGATTGACCAGTGTCTCGTCAGGGCGGCGTGCAATTGCCGAATACGACGAACGCGTCGTCGCGATTGACGAGGGAGAGCGTCATCGAACCATCGGTCTTGTCGACGACCATCGTCCAGGCGTAACCGAGTTCCGTGCCCTGCATCAGGATCTGCTCGGTGCCCTTTTCCATCTCGCGGATCGGCGTCGTGCGCTTCGCGCCGGCAATCGTCTTGCGCTCGAAGTCGACGCGCATGAAGCGCGGCAGGCCGAGGTCGTCGGGCAGACCGCGCAGGCAGATTTCGCCGGGATCGCACGCATGCGTTTCGATGACCGCGCACAAAAGCGGCTTCGAGCCGTCGAAATCGGCGGCCGACGCGGGCGTGAACGCCGTGGCGCAGGCGGTGACGCACACGCTGCCGCCAAGCCACGCGGCGGCCAGTGCGATTCGTCGGGATGTCGTCGGCATGGGTCGGTCTCCGCTTGGTGTGTGCCGGTTTCCGGATCGGGTCCGGCGGCCCCGCCTTCTTACTGGATGGTGTATCCGCGCCCCGACATGCACGCGGCGACCGCGCGGTTGTAAGTCGCCATCTGCTCCGACGTCTGCTGCTGCATGGATTGCTGTTGCGCGCTGGCCTCGCGCTGGCCGCGCCGCTGGCGCGAACCGCCGGCGACCGTCCCCGTGACCGCGCCGATCGCCGCGCCCTTGCCGGCATCGCCCGCGATCGCGCCGATCGCCGCGCCCGCCGCGGCGCCGCCCGCCGCGCCCCGCACGCGTTGGCCCTGATGCCCGGGCGGCGGCGGCTGGTTGGCGCTTTGCTGCGCGAGCGCGGCCGGATCGACGCCCGTGTTCTGCTTCGCCCAGAGCTGGCACTCGGCGGTATCGGAGTTTTGCTTCTGCGGGCTCTGGCCCTTCGCCGGATAGACGATCGGCTGCTGCGCGGCCGCCGCGAAAGCAAGCGTCCACACGATCAGCCCGGTACAAACGCGCCACTGTCGTTGCATGGCTCGAACCTCATGAAGGACCGCGGGCGACGCGCCCGCGTGCCGTGTCGGGGCTGCGGCGCAGAGCGACGGTCTCGCCGGACGCCGCCGGATTCACTCCGAATAGTGGTTGCTGTGTTTGCCTAAAACAATTGGCCTTTGGTCCAATAGAACAAGCCGGCGCGCGCCTCAGGGCGTCGTGCCGATGGCCGCGCGCACTGCGTCGATGAGCGTCGCGTCGTTGAAAGGCTTGGTGATGTAGGCGGCGGCTCCCGCTGCGAGCGCCTGTTCGCGGATGCCGGGCTCGTCGTGCGCGGTGATGAAGATCACTGGGATGCCGCTGCCCGCGAGGCGCTGCTGCACCTCCAGTCCGCCGATGCCCGGCATCTGGATGTCGAGCACGATGCAGTCCGGGCGATGCAGGGGCGCGGCATCGCAGGCGTCGAGGAAATCCCCACCGGACTTGTACGTTTCCGACGCCAGCCCGATGGAGCGCAGCAACCGCTTGATGGCGCGACTCACCGATTCGTCGTCATCCACGACTGCGACGAACGGTTTGGCTTCGGTCATGGCGAATATTCCCCGCACAGGCGAACACATTACGCAAACGCGCTTCGACGCTTGTTGCAAGCCTATGACAGCGCGCCGCCGCGAGATATTGGACTTTGGTCCAAGCGAAGCGGCGAACCTCCCGTCGGCGAAGCGCGCGCGGGTGTCTGACGCGGCATCGGAATCCGTACTGGAAATCGCCCGAGAATTTGTACCGGTACTGTACAGATGACAATCGCTACACTCGGTTCAGGAGTTCGGTCCTCGACTCCATTCCGAGCCAAGGAGTGCCACCGCCATGCCCGCCGAACTGTTGAGCGCCCTTCCCGCCGCCGTGCTCTTCGCACTGGTGACGACGATCACGCCCGGTCCGAACAACACGATGCTGCTTGCCTCGGGCGTCAACTTCGGCCTGAAGCGCACGGTGCCGCATCTGCTCGGCATCAGCGCGGGCGTCGCGTTTTTGATGCTCGCGGTCGGTCTCGGGCTCGCCGAGGCGTTCGCGCGCTTCGCGTGGCTCTACACGGTGCTCGAAACCCTGAGCGTCGTGTATCTGCTGTATCTCGCGTGGAAGATCGGCACGTCGTCGTCGGTGCAGATGCGCGACGGCGAGCGCCGTCCGATGCGCTTTTACGAAGCCGTCGCGTTCCAGTGGATCAACCCGAAGGCCTGGATGATGGTGCTCACCGCCGCCACGACCATCCACCTGCACGCGAGCCTTTCGCTCAACGCCGCGCTGATGGCGCTCGTGTTCATCGTGGTCGGTTTGCCGTGCATCACGATGTGGGCTGCGTTCGGCATGTCGATGCGCCGTTTCCTCAGCCGCCCGCGCTGGCTGCGCATGTTCAATCTCACGATGGCGGCGCTTCTCGTCTTTTCGCTTTATCCGATCGTGCAACGCGCGTTCGATTGACAGCGCGTTGCGCAACGGCGAAGCCACCGGAAGCGGTATCGAAACAAACCATACGACGAACTGTCACACGCCTCTTTATCGGTGCGTCGGACCGGTGCATACTGGGTCGTGCGCGTCGGCCAAGCAAAATATGCAGTCCTGTTTGCAAAATTGGGGCTGCATTTTTTCTCCTGTCGTTCCAATCATCCGTCGATGCCGCTGGATGCGGCCCATCCGCCGGCGTGTACAGCCCTTGCTTGCATCGTTCATTCGCGCCGTCCTGGCGCGGCTTTGAAATCTGTTCAAGGAGTACGCCATGTCTGGAGCCAATCGCCCGTCCGGTCCCGCAACACGGAAGTCCCTGGATCTCGCCGATCAAATTGAACGCGATGAACTGGAGAACAACCTGCCGGATGCGCTGAACAACGTCGACGACGACGATTTCGACGACGAATCCGACTCCGATAGCACGCCGGGCCACTAGCCCGAGCCTGGATGCGCGCCCCGGGGCGCGCCGCTCCGCACTGCGAATAGCCGCATGAGCCGCGAGGCCGTGCGGCTTTTTTGCGGGGTTTTTATTCGGCATGCTTCGGAATGGGCGGGCGCGCGCTCGTCGGGCGGTCAGTCGGGCACACACGTTGCTTGGTGCTTGCGTGCCGCCGGTTCGCGCGCGGCATAACTGATAAACCGATGCGGCGACACTGTCAGCCCGCACGCGAATCAAACCGACAAATCGATCCTGTGGAGGGCTTCATGCTTCGATACGCAGTCATTTTCTTCATCATCGCGATCATCGCGGCATTCTTCGGCTTTGGCGGCATTGCGTCGGGGGCGACGGAAATCGCGAAGATTCTGTTCTTTATCTTCATCGTGATTTTTCTCGCGACGTTGCTGCTCGGCGTCTTCAGGCGATGACGATGTGAGCTTTGGCGGCTTGCGGTAAGCGCTGCCATCGGGTTGAAAAAGCGCGAGCGAACTCGCGCTTTTTTCTTGCGCACCGGATTATCGGAACCGGATTTCCGCCGCCTCGATCGCGTGTATCGGCACGCCGAAGCTGCGCAGATTGCAGACCGTCGCGTTTTCGTGCGCGCGGATCTGCGCGCCGGTCGCATGCGGCTTGTCGACCGTCGTGTGCGCATCGGCGACGAGCGTCACCGCGAAACCTTTTGCCAGCGCGGACCGCGTGGTCGTATCGACGCAGAATTCGGATGCGTAGCCACAGATGAACAGCGCGCGCACATCGAGCGACGTGAGCACGTCGGCCAGGTTCGTGCGCAGGAACGAATCAGGCGTCGTCTTGCGCACGCGATGATCGTCCGGGCGCGCATCCAGCCGGGGTTCCAGCGCCCACGCCGGCGCGCCGAACGCGAGCGCGCTGCCCGGCGTCTCGTGCTGGACGAAAATGACGGGCACGTGCGCTTCCCGCGCGCGCTGCGTCACCGTATTGATCCGCTCGACGACCGCGTCTGCTTCGAACGGACGCGGCGTTGCATCGAAAAGCCCGCGTTGCACATCAATGATCAAAAATGCTGCATTCATACCATCGCGCTCCCTTGTCAAATCCACTTCGCTAAAAACTTCCACAACGCGTCGTCTTCCGAATACGGCACGTTGAACCTGAACCACGCGCTCGCGGCGTCGCCGGGGCGAAAGTACGAACCCGGCGCGAGCCAGATGCCGTCCGCGAGCGCGCGCGTCGCGATGTCAGCCGCCTGCTCGGGTTCGATCGCGAGCCGCGCCCACACGAACAGTCCCGCGCGCGGCCGGTGAAACAGTTCGAGCCCGAGCGAATCCATCCGCTCCTCGACGAGCGCATGCGCTTCCTTCAGCTTCTCGCCGACGAACTCGACGTGCCGCGCATAGCGTCCCTCGGTCAGCACTTTCTCGACGATGCGCTCGGTCGTCGCTGACGACGTGAGTCCCACCGCCATCTTGGTGCGCGCGAGTTCGCGCAGCACGTCGCGTTCGGCGACGACGTAGCCGCAACGCAGCGCCGGCGTGATCGTCTTCGCGAAGCCGCCGACGTAGACGACGCGCTTCAGTCCTTCCATCGCCGCGAGCAGCGGCGCGCCGGGCGGCGCGAGTTCGCGGTTCACGTCGTCCTCGACGACCCACAGGCCGTGCCGTTCCGCGATCTGCAACAGCCGGAACGCCGACGCCATGCCGAACGTCGCGCCCGTCGGATTCTGCAGCGTCGTGTTGAGAAAGACGGCTTTCGGCCGATGCTCGACGACGAGCCGCTCGAACACGTCGGTGTCGATGCCCGCCGCCGTGCGCGGCACGCCGAGCACCGTGAGCCCGGCGAGCTGCAGGATTTGCAGCAGATTGCAGTAGCCCGGATCTTCGACGACGACCGCATCGCCCGCGCGCAGCAGCGTGCGCACGACGAGGTCGAGCGCGTGCGTGGCGCCCGCCGTCAACAGCACGTTCGATGCGGCATCGACCGGCAAACCGTGGCGGTCGAGATGCTCGGCGATCCGCTCGCGCAACGGCGCGAAGCCATAGGGATGCCCGTAGTCGGCCATGCGCGCGGCCGGCACGCGGCTGACCGCGCGCAGCGCGTGATGCAGCCCGCTTTCGTTGACCCACTCGTTCGGCAGCCAGCCGCAGCCGGCCTTGATCGGCACGGAATGATCGGCGAAGACGTCCGACAGCAGCCAGGTCGCGTTCAGGCTCGGCGGCTGCCATTCGATGGCCCGCGCCCGCTCCGCCTGCAAGCGCGGCGCCACGCGATACCCCGAGCCGCGCCGCGCAACCACGAGCCCCATCGACACCAGCCGCCCGTAGGCCTCGGTGACGGTAAACGTGCTCAGTTGCTGCGCCTCGGCAAAGCGCCGCACGGACGGCAAGAGCGCGCCCGGGCGCAGCGTCTCGGCTTCGATGGCGGCGGCGAATGCCTGCACGATCTGTTCGACCAGCGTCGGCGCCTGCGCGCGGTCGCGTTCCAGCGTAAGTTCGATCATGGAATCGAGAATAACGTCGCCCAATGCGACGCGCCAATACAGTTTGCCGCATTTTGCCAGCACAGTTAACAGCGCAGTCGCTCAACTGTCTATGCCGCGCGGAATTGTCGCGGAATAGAGTGAGCGTTCTTTCCTCCGAGGAGACCTGCATCATGAACGCCCGCCCCGTCATCGACGACCTCTCGTCCTTCTGGATGCCCTTCACCGCCAACCGCCAGTTCAAGGCCGCGCCGCGCCTGCTGGAAAGCGCGAAAGGCATGTACTACCGGTCGACCGACGGTCGCGAGATTCTCGACGGCTGCGCCGGCCTCTGGTGCGTGAACGCGGGGCATTGCCGCGACGAAATCGTCGAAGCGACGCAAAAGGCGCTTGCCACGCTCGACTTCGCGCCGACTTTCCAGATGGGCCACCCGCTGGCGTTCGAGGCGGCATCGCGCGTGGCGAATCTGATGCCCGAAGGGCTCGACCGCATCTTCTTCACGAACTCGGGCTCCGAATCCGTCGATACCGCGCTGAAGATCGCGCTCGCCTATCACCGCGCGCGCGGCGAAGGCCAGCGAACGCGCCTGATCGGCCGCGAGCGCGGCTATCACGGCGTGGGTTTCGGCGGGATTTCGGTCGGCGGCATCGCGCCGAACCGCAAGACGTTCTCGGGCGCGCTGCTGCCGTCCGTCGACCATCTGCCGCACACGCACGATCTCGAACACAACGCGTTCTCGAAGGGCCAGCCGGCGTGGGGCGCGCATCTCGCCGACGAACTCGAACGCATCGTCACGCTGCACGATCCTTCGACGATCGCCGCCGTGATCGTCGAGCCGCTCGCGGGCTCGACGGGCGTGCTGGTGCCGCCGCAAGGCTATCTGCAAAAGCTGCGCGAGATCTGCACGAAGCACGGCATCCTGCTGATTTTCGACGAAGTCATCACCGCGTTCGGCCGTCTCGGAAAGGCGACGGCGAGCGAGTACTTCGGCGTCACGCCCGACCTCATCACGATGGCGAAGGCCATCAACAACGCCACCATTCCGATGGGCGCCGTCGCCGCGCATCGCAACGTGCACGACACGGTCGTCGGCGCGGGCGCGCAGAACGCGATCGAGCTGTTCCACGGCTACACGTATTCGGCGCATCCGGTCGCGACAGCGGCGGCCGTCGCGACGCTCGATTTGTACGCACGCGACCGCCTGTTCGAGCGCGCGGCGTCGAAGGCGGAAAAGTTCGAATCGGCGGTGCATGCGTTGCGCGGCGCGCCGTATGTGAAGGACGTGCGCAATCTCGGGCTCGTCGCGGGTGTCGAGCTGGAATCGCGCGAAGGCGCGCCGGGCGCGCGCGCTTACGAAGTGTTCGTCAAGTGCTTCGAGGCGGGCGTGCTCGTGCGCTATACCGGCGATATCCTCGCGTTCTCGCCGCCGCTGATCGTCGAGGACGATCAGATCGATCAGATCTTCGGCACGGTTCGGAAGGTGCTCGAAAGCGTGAAGTGACGGGTTGGGGGTTGGAAAGAAAAGCCGTTCAGCTTTCGGGCTGAACGGCTTTTTTTGTGCCACAACCTGGCGCACTTTGCGAGCCGCAACGCCCGTACAATCCCCGTTTAATATCCTCGCGTCTCGACATGCTTGCACTCAAGCTCTCGCTCGTTCCGCTGTTTCTGTTGATCGTTTCGATGTCGGGCAAATGGTGGGGGCCATCCGTCGCGGGGTGGCTTGCCGGCCTGCCGGTAGTCGCCGGACCCATTCTCTTTCTTCTCGTTCTCTCGCATGGCGCCCCGTTCGGTGCACACGCGGCAACACTCTCCCTGTCGGCGATCCTCGCCTCCGAAGCGTTCAATTTCGCCTACGCATGGACTTGCCAATCCCGTCGATGGCCGTTCGCGATGAGCGCCGGTCTCATCGCGTGGCTCGTCTGCGCGTGTGCCCTCTCGCTCCTTCCAGCGTCGCCAGTCTGGGCCGCTGGCGTAGCGTTAGCAGCGGTCGCGTTTGGACAGTCGTTCTTGCCGCGCAGCTCAGTCGCCGCTGCGGGACTGCCGCTGACACGCGCCGACCTGACCGGCAGAATGGTCGCTGGTGCGGGGCTCACGCTCGCCGTCACGTCGCTGTCGGGCTGGGTGGGCGCGGCTTGGAGCGGCTTGCTCGCCGTGTTTCCCTTGCTCGGGATCGTGCTGTCCGTTGCGTCGCACCGGGCGCACGGACCCGACTTCGTCGTGTCGATGCTGCGCGGAATGGTTCTCGGCAGATTTTCGTTCGCGGCCTTTTGCCTGCTTCTGTCGTTTGCGCTCGAGCGCCAACCGGCGATCGTCGCGTTCGCCGAAGCCGCGGTGTTGGCGATGTTCGTCCAGTGGTGCACGAAACGACTGGCGGTCGCGAGTGTTGCGCAATCGTCTGGACGCGCTCCCGCTGGGAAGTGAGCGTCGGGCGAATCGCTTCGATCACGCCCCGACCAACACCCCCGTCCTGAATGCCCGCTCGCCCGACACGCGTCCCATCGGCGCGCCCGCGTAGGCAAAGCGAATCGCACGTCGCATATAAAACACGCCGTCGTTCTTCGAAGTCACGGTCGTAACGGCATCCGTCAGCGGATCGACGATGTCGAACACGGGATCGCCCGCCTTCACGAAAGCGCCGGCGTTCGCCCGATACACCACCACGCCCGCCACCGGCGCGACGAACTGCTCGCTGCCCGCAAGCGGCGTCGCTGGATGCAGCAACGGCGGCAACTCGCGCGCCTCGCCCTCGATCACCCCGCGCCGCACCAGAAACTCGACAATCGCATCCGCATCCTGTTGCGCCGCGTCGTAGGAGACGTCGCGCTGTCCGCGATGCTCCAGCGTCACCGCGATGTTCGGCGCCGCCAGCGGCGTCGCGCCGAGCAGCGCGCGCACTTCGTTCCAGAGCAGCGTGTGGATCTCATCGAACGACTGTCCGCCCGAATCGGTCGCGAGCAGCACGCCGTTCGCGCCGATATAGCGCGCGAGCGGTTCGACGTCGGGCCAGCTCGCCGGGCTCGTATACAGATGCATCGTGGCTTCGAGCGAGCAGTGCAGATCGAGGACGATGTCGGCATCGGCGGCGAGCGTGACGAGCGTCAGCCGCAGCGATTCGAACTCGTTCGTAGCGACGCTCTCGACGAGCATCTCGCGCACGGCGCGCCGCAACAGGCGCGTGTTCTTCTGCGCGTCGCCCGTCCAGGCCGTGCCGACGCGCGCGATCAGCGCCTTGGCCGCCGGCATCGGAAAACTGCGATTGAAGTTGTGTCCGCTATTCGCTTCGAAGCGTCCGAGAAACTGGCCGAGCACATGCTGCGACAGTCCCACCGGATTCGCCACCGGCACGAGCACGACCTCGCCGCGCAGACGCCCGTCGGCTTCGAGCGTCGCGAGGCGGCGCTTGAGTTGCCACGCGGTGAGCATCGCGGGCGTTTCGTCCGCATGGAGCGACGCCTGCACGTACACTTTTTCGCCCGCGCCCGGCGTGCCGAAGTGAAAGCTGACGAGTTCGCGGTTCGTGCCGAGCGTCGTCGAGACGAGCGGCGTGCGTTGGGTTTGCATCGGGTGATCCTTGAGTCGAAGCGTTCAGTCGCCGTACACGTCGAAGTCGAAATACTTGCGCGCGATCTTCTGATAGGTGCCATCGGCGCGCATGTCCGCAACCGCGCGATCGACCTTGGCCTTGAGCGCCGTGTCGTCCTGCCGCAGACCCATGCCGACGCCGTGATCGCCCATCGAAAGCGGCTCGCCCACGAAGGCGAAGCCCGCGCCGCGCGGCGTCTTCAGGAAGCCGTGCTCCGCTTCGACCGAACCGAGCAACGCGGCATCGATGCGGCCGGCCATGAGATCGTTGAACACGCCCTCCTGGCTCTGATACGCGACCACTTCGACGCCGCCCGGCTGCCAGTTCTTGAGCGCATACGTTTCGAACTGACTGCCGCTCTGCACGCCGATGCGCTTGCCGCGTAGTCCTTGTGCGCTCGCGGTGAGCGGCGCGCCGTTCTTCGCGATCAGCCGCGACTTGAACTGGAAGAGCTTGGTGGAGAACGCGATCTGCTTCATGCGCTTGTCGGTGATCGCCATCGACGACATGATCCCGTCGATCTTGCGCGCCTGCAGCGCCGGGATCATGCCGGAGAATTCGAGTTCGACCCACTCGCAATGCATCGCGATGCGGCGGCAGATTTCGTCGCCCAGATCGACGTCGAAGCCGGCGACGTGGCCGTCCGGCGTCTTGACGTCCATCGGCGGATAACCCGGGTCGATGCCGAGGCGCAGCGCGCTGGCATCGCGGGCAATGGCAGGCAAAGCGGCCAGCGCCGCGGCGATCGTGAGAAGCAAAGCGAGTCTTTTCATGGCAGGCGGAAAGGTTCTTTTCGAGAAAACGCCTGACGATGGTACGGGCGCAAAACGCTACCAATAAGGGGCGATTTGCTTATCATGATCACTTTTCAAGATCACCGGACAGCCCGTGGAACTGACTCTCACCCAGTTGCGCATGTTCATCGCGGTTGCCGAAAGCGGCAGCCTGCGTGCGGCGGCGCGGCGTTTGAACGTCGCGCAAAGCGGCGTGACGCAACAACTGCGCAAGCTCGAAGCGAGCGTCGGCGGACCGCTTTTCGAGCGCGGGCATCGCGGCGCGCGGCTGACGTCGGTCGGTGAACGCCTGCGGCTGCGCGCCGACGTCATCCTCGGCGAGTGCACGCGCACCGAAGAGGAAATGCGGCAATTGCGCGGCCAATCGACAGGACACGTCGCGCTCGGGCTCGCGGCCGAAGCCACAATGCGCCTGTTCCCCGCGCTGCTGGTGAGCTATCGCGAGCGATGTCCGCGCATCGAGGTGCATCTGACGAGCGCGACCTCGCGCGTGCTGACGTCATGGGTTCGCGACGGAAGCCTGGATTTCGCGCTCGCGCTGGTGTCGCAGGAAGCCGACGTCCACGATCTGGAGACGACTCGCCTCTTCGATTCGGAAGTCTCGGTGATCGCGCGGCGGGATCACCCGCTCGCACAGGCGCGCACGCTCGCCGATCTGCGGGCGTGCGAATGGGTGAGTACGCGACCGCGCCGCGCCGTATCGGCGACGAACCGCCTTTCGATGCTCTTCGACGCCGCCGGTCTCGAACCGCCGCGCATCGCCGCCACGACCGAGGCCGTGTTCGATACGCTGCACTGCGTCGCGCATTCCGACTATCTCGCGCTCGAACCGTCGCGGCTCGCGGACCACGCATTCTTCCGCGACTCGCTCGCCGTCGTGCGGATCGCGGAGCACGCGGCCCTCGCGCCGGTGTGCCTCGTGCGCCGCGCGGGCGTGCCGCTCACGCCCGCTGCGCAGGAACTCGCGACGATGGCCGTCTCGTTCGCGCGGATGCTGCCCGATTCCGCGCGAAGCCGCCGCTAGGAACGCGACGGCTCAGCGCGTCGCGTGACGTGCGGCCGCGGCTTTGCGGCGAGTCGCCCAGCCCTTCTTCGCGGCGGCCGAGCGGTCGGCGGCCGAACGCCGGCTCGCGCTCGCGTGCGACTGCCGCGACAAGGCCGTATGCGACGCCGCCTTCGTGCTCTCGCGCTTGAGCACGCGAGTCGAGACGGCGGAGCGCTTGCTCTTCGACTCCGTGCTCGCGCTCTTCTTCGTCTTGTGCTGGCCCGCGGCCGTGTCCTTGCCGGCCTTCTTGCGCGTGGCTTCGGACGTAGTGCCCTTCTTCGGCGCCTTGGTCTTGACGCCCGAACGGCGCGCCTCCGACAAGCCGATCGCGATCGCCTGCTTCGCCGACTTCGCGCCGTGCTTGCCTTCGCGGATGTGGTCGATCTGTTCCTTCACGAACGCGCCGGCCTGGGTGCTCGGCGACTTTCCTGCGCGCTTTGCGGCTTGCGCGCGCTCGACGGTTTTCTTCTCTGGCATGTCGACTCTCCTTCAAGAGTTCAAGTGGACTTGCAGAGATTTTTTTAGCAATGGACGTGCCCGCGATGCGCGTGTCTTGCGTCGCGGGCACGGCTTTCATTGCGTCAGGCGAAGCACGCCGAGGTTGCCGGCGATCTGCTGGAAGATCGCGTCGAGGTCGTCGTTGGTCGGCGCATGGAAGTAGTCGCCCGGCGACGCGCAGTTCTGCATCACCTGCTGCGCGACGCCGCTCGACGCATCCGCGCCGAAGGTGATCGCGTACACCACGATGCCCGCGTTCTTCATCGCCGTGCAGACGCCGAGCTGGAATGCGTTGATGTCCGTCACCGACGACATCGACCCGTTGACGAGCGACGTGCCGTTGGTCCGCTTGAGTGTCGGCGCCTGCAGCACGTTGTTGCCGACGCCCGAGAGCCCGTTGAACGATGGCATCGGCATGATGCCGCTCGCGCTGCCGGGATCGTTCTGGCCGTCGGTCAGCACGATCGCGACGCGCTGCAACGCCTGCGTGGTTTCCGGCCGCGGCATGCTCGTGTCGGTGGAAATCCAGCCGTTGCCCGCGCCCGCCACGTTGTCCGACCAGTCCGACGACAGCATCCGCCATCCCCAGAGGAGTCCGGTCGGGATGATCGTCGAGCCGCTCGCCTGCATCTTGTTGATCGCGGTGGTGAGCGCGGTCGAGTCCTGCGTGAGGAACTTTGCGGGCTGAATGCCGCACGGTCCGTTCATCGTACCGGTCGAATTCGTGTTGCCGTTCTGGTAGAGCGTCGTGATCGTGGGCTTGTCCGTCTTCGGCTGGCCCCACAGGTTCGCGATCGTGGAACCGTTCTTCGTGCTGCAGTACGTCAGCGAACCGTTGGTCTGGTAGCTGAGCGGCCCGCCCATGAACGACGTCGTGCCGGTCACGTTGCACTTCGTGCTGTTGTCGTAGGTCGTGACCGTGAAGCCCGCTTTCGGCACGTTGTAGTAGAACGGCGTGAAGGCC
The DNA here is from genome assembly GCF_031451455.1 of Caballeronia sp. LZ024. NCBI lineage: Bacteria > Pseudomonadati > Pseudomonadota > Betaproteobacteria > Burkholderiales > Burkholderiaceae > Caballeronia > Caballeronia sp. LZ024. Next base: position 1,373,468 of record NZ_JARUXL010000004.1, read on the forward strand.
GGAATGTCCTTCGGCGCATACGCCTTCGGATAAAGATTGCCCGACGCGTCGCGCGGCTCGACCGCACAGCCACCCCACCCCGACTGCGTGATGGTCGAATCCGGCGCCATCGATACATTCTTGGGGTTGTAGGTGAACTTCGGCGTCATCCAGGTTCCGCCGGACTGCAACGCACCCTTCACGTTCACCAGCGTCGTGAACGGCACGAGCCCGATGTACGAATCGTGGCCCGACTGGCCGAGAATGTTCGCGACGAGCCGTGCCGCCGCCGTCCGCAGCCCGGCGATCTTCGTGCCCTGCGTCTTGTCGCTGCTGGCGTAGTCCGCCATCGAGCCGGTGTTGTCGAGCACCAGCACGAGTTCGAGCGTGCTCTTCGGCAGGCGCAGCGCCGCGTTGGAGGCCGTGACGGTCGAGACATCCGGCGTGTTGCCCGACCCTGAACCGGAGCCGGAGCCGCTACCCGTCGTGTTGGTGCCGAAGAAGACCGGCGCGAGCAGCGGCATCGAACCCGAAGCCGAGAGCCTGATCGTCTGGCCGGCGGCGGGCGTGCCGCTCACGGTCGCGGAGAACTTGTTGTCGGGCATCACGAGGTCGAGATAGCCCTTCGGCATGTTGGCGTCGTAGTACGCGCGGGCGTCCTTCTGCCAGTTTGCGAGATCGCTGCCCGAGGTGCTCGCGTAGTGCGAGAGATCGGCGCCGGCCGAAAGCGTCGCGACGTCGAGCGCCATCTGCATGCGCGCCTGCGTCATCTCGTAGTGGATTGTGTCGAGCGCGGTGCACATCGCGCCGATCATCATGCTCGCGCAGACCGCGAGGATCATCGTGACCGCGCCTTCTTCGCCCTTCACGAGCGCAGCGGCGCCGCGCCCTTCGGGCTTAAAGCGGCGCCGGGGTGTCATGTCGGTGCTTCGCATCATGAGGCGGCCTTGAGCAGGAGCGGCTGCCCGTCGCGCTGGCGCACGTAGACGCGCTGATAGATCGTCTGCTTGCCGGGCGCGTTGGTCCAGAACGGAGCGGTCATCGCGAACGGCGTGTACGAATAGAACACCTCGACGACGACCGCCGAGTCGCCGCTGCGAAACGGCCAGGTCTTCGGCAGGACGCTCGTCTTCGTGACGAACGAGGTCATGCCCGAAGCGGTCCACGGCGCCTTGCGCTGCCAGGCGATCTGGGCGGTGCCCGCGCCCCAGGTCTGGCTCGGCGGCAGGATCGGCGTGGTGCAGGCGGTGCTCTGGTCGCACACCGAGGTCACGATCACACCGCCCTTGGCCTGCAGCGCGTTCGGCATCGCGAGCACGGCCGCGGCGTTCCAGATCGAACCGAGGTTGTTCGAATTGCTCGTCGTGTTGTCGTCGATGACTTGCTGCATCTGGCCGATCGAATCGGCGAGCGTGAACGCCGTATGCTCGACGATGCTCACCGTGCGCATGTACAGATAGAGTTCGGTGAAGCCGAGCAGCACGAGCAGCATCAGCGGCACGATCACCACGAATTCGATCGCCACGCTGCCGCGCTCGGAACGCCACAGTCGTTCGAGCATCCCTTTGGCCCCGAGAGAGCGTCCGCGTCGGCCAAGCCTTGCGTCAGGCGTGCGTTTCATTTTTCGTTCTGCACGATGTAGTTGCGTTGGAACGTCATCGACTTCACGCCGAGGAGTTGGGGAATGCCCGAGAAGCCCGGAATCGTCACGGCGATGTTGTAGGACACGACGTCGCCGAAATTGCCCATGTTCGCCTGGTAGTTGGTGCTTCCCACGTTGTTATAGCTGCCGTAGTTCAGCGTCGTGATGGTCACGGTGCCGCCGATGCCGCGCCAGCGGCCCAGCACGTTATTCACGACGGTCTGCGCCTGATCGGCGCGCGTGCCGCTCGCGGGATTGGTCGTCGTCAGCCCGATGCGCGACGCCTGTTGTGCCGCGATCTGCACCGATGCATCGACGATCATGTCGAGCGCGATCTCAAGCGTGCTCAGCACGAGGATGAACACGACCGGCGCGACGAGCGCGAATTCGATCGCGGACACTCCGTGGATGTCACGCCAGAGGCGCGCGACGAAGCGCTGCGTCATCGCAGGCTCGCTGCCTGAATCGGCGTGGCCTGCACCGGCGCGACGCGGGCGGCCGGCGCCGCCGACGATACCGCGTTCGCCGTGTTTCCGGCCGGCCGGTTCAGATACGCGCGCTGGATCTCGTAGTAGCGCAGGTTGTCCTGTACCGACGCTTTCGGCAGATCGCGCGAGAGGATTTCCGCCGCCGCTTCCGTATTGCCGAGCAGGCCGTAGGCCAGCGCGAGATTCTGGCGCGCCTGCGGCGGCGCGGCCGGATAGCGCGTCACGTCGAGCAGCACGTTCGCGCCTTCGCGCGGATTGCCCGCGAGAATCAGCGAGAGGCCGAGATTGACCGAAAGAAGCGGATCGCCGGGATTGGCGTTCAGCGCCTGACGCAGCAGCGCCTGCGCACCGGCGTGATCGCCACTCAGGTCGAGCGCCGCGCCGAGGCCCGCGGACGCGAGCGGATCGTTCGGCGCGAGTGCAAGCACGCGCCGGTAAGTGGCGGTCGCATCGTCGAAACGGCGCTGATGGATCGCCACTCGCGCGATCCCGATGAGCGGTGCCGTCGCGTTCGGATCGCCCTGACTCGCGCGCTGATAGTAAACATTCGCGCGCGTGAAGTCGCCGACTGCGTAGAGCGTGTTGCCGAGCCCCGTCAATCCCGGAACCGATTTCGGATCGGCCTGCACCGCCTTTTCATAGAGGCTCGTCGCGAGTTCGAAGTTGCCGGAATCGAGCGCGGTGTCCGCGATGCGCAGCTCGCTCATCGTGCTCGGCGCCGTGTTGCGCATGACGGGACGCGTGTCGGCGACCTGGCGCGTCGTCGTCGTGCACGCCGCGGCTGCGAGCAACAATGCCGCGCCGCAGGCCGTCATCACGATACGGCGGATTGCTTCGGTTGAGTTCATTTCGATTGCTCTGCGATAAAGGCGAGAAGTTGAATGACGGCCGGGCCGGCTGCGATCGCGATGATCGCGGGAAGAATGAAGAGCATCATCGGCACGACCATCTTCGGTGCGAGCTTCGCGGCCTTTTCCTCCAGCGACACGATGTGCGCGAGCCGTTCCGTGCGCGAAAGCGTGCGCAGCGCCTGCGTGATCGGCGTGCCGTAGCGCATCGATTGCGTAAGCGTCGAGATGAGCGCGCGGATAGAAGGCAGATCGATGCGTTCGGCGAGACCATGCAGCGCGCGCGTGCTGTCGCCGGAGAGCTTCAGTTCGTCTGCGGTCAGCGAGAACTCGTCGGAGAGCGGCGGACAGATGGACTTCATTTCGTCCGCGACGCGCCGGATGCTCACGCCGAGGCTGTTGCCCGCGTTCGTGCAGATGACGAGCAGGTCGAGCGCATCGGGCAGGCAACCGGCCATCGCCTTGCGCCGCCGCGACGCCTGATACGCGACCACGTACTCGGGCAGAATCATGCCGACCACGAACACCATCAGCATCGCGATGCCGCGTCCCGCCGGATATTCGCCGACGACCGGAATGTGCGAGCCGAGCATCACGGTCAGCGCGGCGCACACGAGGCCGACGCAAAACTTGACCGCCAGCAGGATCGACACCGCGACGCTGCTGCGATAGCCGCTGCGCACCATTTCCTTTTGCAGCTTGAGGCGATAGGCGGCGTCGAAGAGCGGAATCTTGTCGCCGATTCTTGCGAGCCGGCGCAGAAGCCGCGTGCGAAAGCCCGCTTGGTCGTCGGCGTCGGCGGCTTCGGTCCGGTCGCTGCGATGCGTGAGCGCGGCGAGACGCGCGCGCTCGGCGATGCGGCCGCGCCGGCCGCCGTGCTTGGACGCCCACCAGATCGCGAGCACCGCGAACAGCGCTAGCAGCATCAGCAGGTTGATTAGTGTTTCAACGTTTTCCGGAGTCATCGCGAGGTATCCAGCTTCGACATCTTCTTGATCACGAAGAGGCCGATGACGATCGAGATCACGCCGAACGTGAGCAGCTTGTGGCCCGCCTGGGCATCGAAGAGCACCATCAGATAGTCGCGGTTGGTCGCATACATCGACGCCATAATGACGACCGGAATCGCAGCGAGAATCTTGGTCGTGATGCGCGCTTCGCCGGTGAGCGCCTTCGTCTTCAGGCGGATCTCGCGACGCGTGCGCACGATGCCCGCGAGGTTTTCGAGCGTCTCGCCCAACTGGCCGCCGGTTTCGCGCTGCAACAGCAGACAGACGCTGAAGAACGAGAAGTCCGCGATCTCGATGCGCTTCACGGCCACCGCGAGCACTTCTTCGAGATCGAGACCGACCTGCAGCGAGTCGCCCATCAGCTTGAACTCCGTGCGCAGCGGTTCCGGACATTCGCTCGCGGCCGAGCCAATCACCTGCGTCACCGGCACGCCGGCGCGCACGGCGCGCACGATCAGGTCGATCACATCGGGAAAGCCATCCAGAAAGCGTTTGCGAAAGCGCTCGACGAGGAAACGGTAGGCTTGCATTGCGCCGAAGACCGGCAGTCCGAAGATCAGCAGCGGTCCCGCGAAGGCAGGCAGCGGCATGAAATGCGTCATCAGCAGCGCGACGATCTCGGCTGCAAGCGCCACGCCGATCACGACCTTCAGTCCATGAGTCGACGCCACTGTCTTGAGCCGCACGATCTTCGGGCCGAACCAGCGGCTCAAGAGATTATCGTGGCGGCTGATCTTGAACAGGTCGGCGTCGCGCCGTGCGCCGTCCTTGACGCGCACGGCCTGCTGCGAAAACGACTGCTGCATGCGCGCGTGGATGCGCGCGTGCGGCTGATGATTGCGCATGTCCTGCACGGTCAGCACCATCACGCCGATGAGCAGCACGACGACAAACGAACAGATGGTGATGAGGTTGACCATGTTCATGGCGTCATCGCTTCGAGGAGCGCGTGTTCGAGACCGTAGTACGCCGCGCGTTGCGCGAACGCCGGCCGCACCGCCGCCGATTCGTACACGCCCTTCACCTCCTCGCTGTAAGCGCTCGCGTCGTAGCGGAACGTGAAGAGATCCTGCGTGATGATGACGTCGCCTTCCATCCCGACGAGTTCGGTGATGCGTGTGACGCGCCGCATGCCGTCGCGCATTCGCTCGATCTGCACGATCAGGTGCACCGCGCTTGCGATCTGGCGACGGATCGAGAGCAGCGGCAGGTTGCCGTTCGCCATCATCACCATGCTTTCCAGACGCGTGATGCCATCGCGCGGCGTGTTCGCGTGGATGGTCGTCATCGAGCCGTCGTGGCCGGTGTTCATGGCCTGCAGCACGTCGAAGGCTTCGGCGCCCCGCGTTTCGCCGAGGATGATCCGGTCCGGGCGCATCCGCAGCGCGTTGCGCACGAGGTCGCGCTGCGTCACGGCGCCGAGTCCCTCGGCGTTTTCGGGCCGCGTTTCCAGGCTCACGACATGCGGCTGCACGAGTTGCAGCTCGGCCGCATCTTCGATGGTGACCGTGCGCTCGCCGAGCCCGATGAAGTGCGAGAGCGCGTTGAGCAGCGTCGTCTTGCCGGAGCCCGTGCCGCCCGACACGATCACGTTGAGCCGGCAGGTGCTGGCGAGCTTGAGCACGTTCGCCATCGCCTGCGACATGTTGCCTTGCTGCGACATCCGGTGCAGCGTGATGTTGCGCTTCGAAAACTTCCGGATCGAGATCGACGCGCCGTGAATCGCAAGCGGCGGCAGCACGACGTTGACGCGGCTGCCGTCCGCGAGGCGCGCGTCGACCATCGGGCTGCTTTCGTCCACGCGCCGTCCGACGCCCGCGGCGATCCGCTGCGCCACGTTGATCACGTGCGCGTTGTCGCGGAACTTGCATTGCGTCAGTTCGAGCCGGCCGTGCCGTTCCACATAGACCTGATCGGGACCGTTCACGAGAACGTCGGTGATGGTTTCGTCGGCGAGCAGCGGTTCGATCGGGCCGAGGCCGAACATGTCGTTCAGCAGTTCGCCGACGATCTGCCCTTGCTCCGCGAGCGTGACGTTCAGGCGCTCGCGTTCCGCGACTTCCAGCACGAGCTGCTCGACGCCCGGCTTCATCTGCTCACGCGTCTTGCCGACCGCCGCCGACGCGTTCATTGCCGTGAACACGCCGTTGCGGATCAGCTTGAAGAGATCGGAACGGACCAGCGTCTCGCCGCCTTCCGGTGCCGGTGCGCGTGCCGGCGCGGGCTCCGCCGGCTTCGGCGCGAGCGTCGTTACCGTGGCGGAATCGGCGGCCGGCGGCGCTGCGTCGTCGAAGGCGTCCCGCGAAATCTGCTTCTGCCCGAACATTACTTCCTCCCCAGCCTGAACTTGTGGAGGAACTTGCGCTCGACGCTCGCATGCTGCCCGGTCAGATCGCTCGCGATACGCGCGACGGCCTGGTTGAAACCGGTCTGCGACTTTTCGAGCGGCGCCTCGCCGAGGTTCTCGGCCGTCGCGATCGCCTTGGTTTCGAACTGCACTTCGTGCAGCACCGTGCGACCGACCGCCGACATGAAGTCGGCGACCTGCACCTTGCCGGAACTCGCCGCGTTCGGGTTGTTCAGCAGCAGCGAGGTAGGCGGATTGTTATCGCGATCCTCGATGAAGCGCAGAAGGCGAATCGTCTCGCGCGTCGAATGCACCGAGCGGTCGACAACCAGATACACGCGCGACGCCTGATCGAAGGCCTCTTGCGCAAGCGAACCGCCCGGGTTGCCGACATCGAGGATCACGTAGTGAAAGCTGTCGCACAGCAGTTCGACCACGCGCTTCAGCGCGCCCGGTTCGAATTGCTTTTCCGTGCCGTAGTCGAGATCGGCGGACAGCACGTAGAGCCGGCTGCCCTTCGCGACCAGCGTGCGCTCGACGTACTGCGGGTCGAGCCGGCGCACGTTCTGCAGCACATCGATCAGGCCGTTGTTGCTCGTCAGGCCGAGCATGCCGTTCGCCGCGCCGCCGCACAGGTTGAGGTCGACGTAGGCCACGCGCCGGTGCGTGTCTTCCGCGAGGTGGCGCGCGAGATTGAGCGCCAGCGTGGTCACGCCAACGCCGCCGCGTGTGCCGGCAAACGCAATCGTCTTGCCTGCGCGCGCGAGCGTCACCGGGCTCACCTTGCCCTCGGAGACATTGACCGTGCGCTTGAGCAGTTCGACCGTCAGCGGCTTCACCAGATAGTCGCGCACGCCGATCTTCAGAAGGCTGCGGAAGAGGCCGACGTCGTTGCGCTCGCCCAGTGCGACGACCTGCACCGACGGCTCGCACACTTCCGCGAGGCGCCCGAGGTCCGACAACGGCATCACCGAGTTCTGCAAGTCGACGAGCAAAAAGAGCGGCGAGCGTTCGATCTTCGACAGGTGCGCGATGGCATCGTCGACGCCACCCATCGCGATATGCACGTGCGGCATCGCCTGTTCGAGGACGAAGCTCTTCAGGACCTGCTCGGTCTTGCGATCGGAGACGAACGCGATGAAATCCGCGACGCGCACACCGCTCTTCGGCTTCAGGAAACTCAGTTCTGTCGTGCTCATGGTCTTCTTCTTCGAGAGTGGCGCGTTACTTGGAATCGCGCGACGTCGTGGTGTCGAGCTGGATCACGCGACCCGACTCGTAGCGACGCACCGCGCTCGCCGCGACCGCCGCATCGGCGGGGCCGAGCGTCTGCGGCCTGACGGCGTCCTCGGGGTGCGCAAGCTGCGCCGCGAGATTCGTGTAGGTCGCGCAGCCCCATTGCATGCTCGGACGGCGCAAGCCCGCGTCGGTCAGGAGCGACGGGCGCGCGAGACTCGCGCAGTCGGGCGGCACGATCGAATGGCCGTCGAAGCCGATCACCGATTCGTTGGGCATGTTGCGCGGCGGCTTGAAGCAGCCGCTCGCGGTTGCGGCGAACGCGCAGGCAAGGGCAAGAATGAGAAGTCGTGAAATGTTCATGGCATCGCGCTCAATAGACATAGCCGGCCGCGCCGACCAGACGCGGCTGGCCCGGCTGCGGCTCGTCGCCGGACTGGCGTTTGAAGCTGTATTCGACGTCGCTCGACGGCGAGATCAGCGAGTCGAGCGGCGAGCGCAGCTTCGCCGGATCGGTCGGTTCGACGAGGTACGGCGTGACCATGATCACGAGTTCCGTCTTGTTGTTCTGGTAGTTCGAGGACGAGAAGAGCTTGCCCAGCACCGGTATCGAACCAATGCCCGGCACTTGCGACACGATGTCGGACGTATTGCTCTGCAACAGGCCGCCGATCGCGAAGCTTTGCCCGCTCGCGAGTTCAACCGTGGTGTCCGCGCGCCGCACCGAGAGGCCCGGTACGGTCACGCCGCCGGTTGTCACGCTCGCGGTCGAATCGATCTGGCTCACTTCCGGGCGCACCTTGAGGCTGATGCGACGCTCGTTGAGCACAGTCGGCGTGAAGTCGAGTTTGACGCCGAACTGCTTGAATTCGACCGAGATCGCGCCGTTGGTCTGCGAGACCGGGATCGGGAATTCGCCGCCCGCGAGGAAGCTTGCGGTCTGGCCCGACAGCGCGACCAGGTTCGGCTCGGCGAGCACGGTAAGCAGGCCCTCTTGATTCAGCGCATCGACGAGCGCGCGGATGTCCACGTTGCCCGTCTTGAATGCGCCGAGCAACGAATATGCGTTGTTGGTCGGCAGGTTCACCGGATAGGTGACGCCGCCCGCGCCGTTTGCGATCGGCTGATTCAGGTTGTAGATCGGGCGGCCGCTGAAGATGCCGCCATAGAAGTTGCCGACCGCGCTGCCCATCGCCTGCCAGTTGATGCCAAGCTGCTGCGTGACGTTGCGGTCCACTTCGGTGATGCGCACGCGCAACTGCACCTGCAACGGCCGGTCGATGGTCATGCGGTTGATCAGCACTTCCTTGTCGGCGAGGTAAGGCGTGATCGCCTGCACGACGGCATCCGCATCCAGGGAATTCGGCACCTGGCCGGTCAGAAGGAGCGACCCCTGGCCCGTGCTCACCTGCACGTTCAGATTCGGGAAGCGGGCAGCGATCGTATTGCGCACCGTGATCATGTCGCGCGCGACGACGATCGTGCGTTGCAACAGCGTCTTGTTGTTCGGCCCGAGCACGTAGAGCGTCGTGCTGCCGGTCTTCTTGCCGAGCACGAAGATCGTCTTCGGCGAAGGCACGTGCACGTCCGCGATCGTCGGATCGGCGACGAACACCGACACGGCGTCCTCGCTCAGGCGCAGCATCGTGCCCTTGCCGGCATCGATCGAAAGCGGGCCTTGCTGGAGCGCCGGCTGTTCGGCCGCCGCCGTGCCGAACGGATTGGCGACCGTCCTGACCGGCGCGGCACCGGGCTGGGCCGCCAAGGCCGTGGGCATCGCCCCGAGCACGAGCATCGCGCACGCCAAGACGGGCGCGACGAGCCTTGCATCGGTGCAACTCGAACTGAACTGCGTTTTCATGACGTTGAATCCTGGCGATATGACGCTGCGGCGACCGGTGGACACGGCTTTCAGCGCGGAGTGGGAACGGTCGGCAGCGGCGGCGCCGTGTCGGCGGCGCCGCTCACTTGCGCGACGCTCGATCCGTCGGCTTTGTCGGAGCCGCGATAGATGGTCACCGTGCGCGGCACGGGTGGCGCGACGTTGCCCGTGCTAGCGTGCGGCGCGTGCGAACGCGGCAGATCGCGCACCGCGCGCGAGATGTCGCCTGCCCAGATCGGCGCGCGTTCAGTCGACGAGGCCGACGCCGCCGCCGACGCAGCCGGATCGCGCGTGACGGTCGCGAAGCTACGCAGCGCGAGCGACAGGCTGCCGAGACGCGCGGCGACGGCGACGACCTCGCCCATGCGCGGCGTCACTTCCAGCGTGACGGTACGGGCGCGGCTAGTGGTTTCGGGCGCGTCGCCGTTGTTCTTCGGGCGCTTGATCTCCGAGCCGACCGCCAGCACGCGCACATGCTCGACGACCGTTTCGCTCGACACCGCGAGATCCGGCGAGTCCGTGCGGCGCTCCATCTGCTGGGTCAGCAGCAGGTCGACATAGTCGCCCGGCTGGATCAGGCCCGCGTTGCCGGAGACGTCGTCGACCGCAACCGAGACCGCGCGCATCTCCGGCTTGAGCGTCGCCGCGAGGAAGCCCGGCGCGCTCGGCAGGATGACGTCGTCGGCGACGAGCACCGCGCCGCTTGCCACCGGATGGCGCAGAAGCGCGCCTTTCAGGTCGGGCGCGTTCGGCGCGCCGGCGACGATGGCATTGACCGGAACAGCGGTCGCGGGCAACTGCTTCCAGACGAGGTCTTCGTCGCGCAAGAGGAGGCCTTGCGGAAGATCGGCGGCGCTGACCTGCACCTTCTGGGTCGAAACGACGGGCGGCGCGGAAGGACGCGAGGCGCTCGCGATGACCACCCGCACGATCAGGGCAATCAGGATCGCACCGACGAGCAGCACGGCAAATTTGATGATGTTGGACATGCTGACGTCGACCTATCGCGTGGAAAGCAGGGGGAGCAGCGCGGGCAACACGATGACGACACCGCCACCGAGTGCGAGCGCCACGCCGTAAGGCACACCGCGTGCGCCGGAAAACATCGCGAGCGCCCGCATCGGGTGGGAACCCTGCGAAGGATTCATGTTTCGCGTGGCAAGACTGACCAGGGACACCAATGTCCCGATCACCGAAATAAGCGTCAATGCGGGCAGCGAGAGACCGAGGCCCGCCCACAGAAAGATGACGGAGGCGAGCTTCGCGTCGCCGCCGCCCAGCATCCGCGCCGCGAAGAGCGCGGCGCAGACGAGAAAGACGGCGAGCGCGAGAAGCAGATGCGCGAGGACGTCATCGGCGGACAGGCCGGAGAGCAGCGCGTCCGCGAAAAAGAGAGCGCCGATCGTGAGGACGATCTTCGTCGGCAGGCGCCGCGAACGAACGTCGATGACCGCGAGCCACAAAAGCGCGCACAGTACGACAAGGCGAATGGCAAGGGACAGGGTCTGCACGATGGTCCGGCGTGTGAATCGTGAATAAGGAAGATCCAGGCGAGCGGCGCCCGGATCTTCGGCGTCACGGATCGTTGCTTAAGGCTTGGACGCCGCCTGGATGTTGTTGAACAGGTTCGTGAACAACGTGCCCATGCCGGTGTTGAACTGCGTGCCCACCGCCGTGAGCGCTACGACGACGATGCCTGCCAGAATTGCATACTCCATGGCGCTCACGCCGCGTTCATCGCGGACGAACGCTTTGAAGAAATTGCGCATTTTGATTTCCTTTTACGAGAAGGTAGGTGTGGACCCGGTACGAGAACACGGACCGAGTACGACACATCCTAGCGACTGTTCAAAGAAATAATCTCGCCAATTGAAGCCCTTAATGGCCTCATTTCCGGCGTTTGGAAAGATGTTGGGATCGCCGCTAAACGGCAGAAAACGAAAAAACTTTAGGGAGGAGAAACCGCTTATTTGCGCGCCGGACGCACGGAATCATGCAGTCGTGATGAAGGTAGGTTTTGCCGCTAAACGTTTGCGAGCTTGGCGCGTTAAACCCTACCTTTGGCAGGGCCCAAGATCGCGTCGATCATGCTTTGCGCTCTTTTGAGAGCGCTTAGCGCCATGCTAAAGGAGCGCGGCAACCGTTGTTTTGCCGAAGGACGGCTAAAGACGGGTGATGCATAATCCGCATTTTATCCCGTACTCCCCTACAGTTGGCAAGCCGGTGCGTCATAAATATCGGGAAAACCCTTTGCCGGTTAGTCAATTCTTGTGCGTCCGATCCACCGAAGGCAGATCGATCTCCCTGCTTACATCGCGCAAATCGTCGCGCGCCTCTCTAGCGAGCTTTTCATAACGCTCGCGAAAACGCCCCAGATCCTTTTCGTCGAGTTCTTCCAGATCGAGCAGCGCGTTGTGCGCCTTGTCGACAGCGCGGATCAGTTCGTCGAGCTTGATCTGCATCGCGGCGGTGTCGCGGTTCTGCGTGTTCTGAATGAGGAAAACCATCAGGAACGTGACGATGGTGGTCGACGTGTTGATGACGAGTTGCCAGGTATCACTGAAGTGAAAGAGCGGCCCGGAAATGGCCCACACGAGGACAAGCAGCACCGCGATCACGAACGTCGATGCATGTCCGGCAATCTGCGCAAGCGAATTCGAGAACTTGAGGAACCAGGATTTTTTCATGTTGATTCTCCGCGACGATCAGAAAGGCGAGCCCGGCTAGAATAATGCCTGTGACTTCCACCATCGACTTTTTCGCTTCCTCGGACGTTGTCGCGAGGCTATTGATCGGCGCCGTGCTGACGGTCGACGGCGTCGGCGGACGCATCGTCGAGACCGAGGCGTATGACCGCGAAGATCCGGCGTCGCACAGTTTTTCCGGGCCCACGCCGCGCAATGCGGTGATGTTCGGCCCGCCCGCGCATGCGTATGTCTATCGCTCCTACGGAATCCACTGGTGCCTGAACTTCGTGTGCCGCGAGGCGGGTCATGGCGCGGGAGTGCTGATTCGCGCGATCGAGCCGCTTCATGGCATCGACGTCATGCGCGAACGGCGCGGGCTCGAACCGCTCAGGCTATTGTGCTCCGGACCGGGACGCGTCGCTCAGGCGCTTGGCGTGACGCATCGGAACAACGGGATGTCGGTGCTCGAAGCGCCGTTTTCCGTGGAGCCGGCGCCGGCCGGCGAAGCGGTCGAGATCGTCTGCGGTCCGCGAATCGGGATATCCAAGGCCGTCGACGTGCCGTGGAGGTTTGGACTCGCCGGGTCTAAATTCGTCAGCAAGCCGTTTAAAGCGTGATCGCCGACGCCTGAATACGGTTTCGCCGGCTCACGCAACGCCGTTACTCCGCGACCCTCAACTTCCTGACTTCATCGTCGGAAGGCTGGACACTGGCTCCATCGATGTATCGATACGAAGCCATGATTCCTTTACCGTCCTTTAGCGCAGTTACGCCGACATACGCGCCCATCGTCGACTGGTTGTCGATGGCCCGATACGAAATGGGCCCGAACGGTGTGTCCACCGCCAGCCCCTTGAACGCCGCGGCCAGCTTGTCCGAATCGGCCGACCCGGCTTTTTTCAAGCCATTGGCAAGCGACATCATCGCGCTATACCCCACCACCGATCCAAGCCGCGGATAGTCGTGATACTTCGCGCGATAGTCGGCGACGAACTTCTTGTTGGCCGCCGTATCGACGGAATACCACGGGTAGCCCGTCACGATCCAGCCGACAGGCGCCTCCGCGCCAAGCGGATCGAGATACTCCGGCTCGCCCGTCAGCAGCGACACGACCGCACGATCCTTAAAGAGCCCACGCGTGTTGCCCTCGCGAACGAACTTGCCCAGGTCGGCGCTGAACAGCACGTTGAAGATCGCATCGGGCTTCGCATCGGCCAACGCCTGCGCCACCGCGCCCGCATCGACATTGCCAAGCGGCGTGGCCTGCTCCGTCACGAACTCGACATCCGGTTGCGCCGCCTTCATGAGCCGCTTGAACGTCGCCACGGCGGACTGGCCGTATTCGTAGTTCGGATACACCAGCGCCCAGCGCTTCTTCTTGAGCTTCGCCGCTTCCGGCGCCAGCATCGCGACCTGCATGTACGTGGACGGCCGCAGGCGATACGTGTACTTGTTGCCGTCCTGCCAGACGATTTTGTCGGTGAGCGGCTCGGCAGCCAGGAAAAAGATGCGGCGCTGCTTCGCATAGTCGGCGAGCGCCAGGCCCGTGTTCGACAGATACCCGCCGAACAGAAGCTTCACCTGCTCGCGCGCGACGAGTTCCTGCGCGACGCGAATCGTGTCGCCGGGGTTTCCGTTGTCGTCGCGCGAGACGACTTCGAGCTTGTTGCCGTTCACGCCGCCCGCCGCGTTGATCTCGTCGAGCGCGAGGTTCCAGCCGTTCTTGTACGGACCCAGGAACGCCGGCTGCGCCTTGTAACTGTTGATCTCGCCGATCCGTATCGTCTCGGCCCGCGCGCCGCATGCGGCGAACGTGGCGCCAAGCGTTGCCGCAATGACCGTCAGACGAGAGAGCGTTGCCGCGCGCTTCATGAAGATGACTCCGGGTTAAATGTTCGGTTAAAACGTCATTGTGCCAGCGGACCGCCGCGCTGCCGAACGCCTAGACAGCGAGATAGTCCCGCCGCACCGTTTCGTCGCGCGCGAGTTCGTCTAGCGTGCCTGCGAAGCGCACCTGCCCGCGTTCGAGCACATACGCGCGATCGCTCACGAGTTCGGCGAAGTGGAGGTTCTGTTCCGAGAGCAACACGGAAAGGCCTTCGCGCTTCAACTGGAGAATCATGTTCGCCATCTGTTCGACGATGACGGGCGCGACGCCTTCCGAAGGCTCGTCGAGCAGCACGAGATGCGGATTGCCCATCAGTGTGCGCGCGACGGTAAGCATCTGCTGCTCGCCGCCGCTCATCCGGCTAGCGAGACGCTGGCGCATTTCGCCGAGATTTGGAAACAGGCGAAAGAGGCGCTCGGGCGTCCAGAGCGGCGCGCCTTCGCGCGGCGGCTGACGGCCTGCGTCGAGATTCTCCATTACCGTCAGGTCGCCGAACACGCGCCGGTCCTCGGGCACATAGCCGAGCCCGAGCCGCGCGATGCGATACGGCGGCAGCGCGGCGATACCGTGTCCTCTGAACGTCAGCGAACCCGACGTCCCCGGAAGAAGCCCCATGACCGCCTTCATCGCCGTCGACTTCCCCGCGCCGTTGCGGCCCATCAACGCGACCACTTCGCCGCGTCCGACCTCGAAGCTCACATCGAATAGAACCTGCGCCCGGCCATAGAACGCGTTCAGCCCGGCGACTTCGAGCATGGGTTCGCGCGCGCTCATCGCCTGACTCCGCCGGCGAACGTCGCGCGCGGTGCAAATGACTTGCCGGTGCCGAGATAAACCTCCTGCACGCGCGGATTGTTGCGCACGCTGTTCGCATCGCCCTCGGCGATCACCTTGCCGCGGGCGAGCACGATCAGTCTGTCGGCGTATTCGAACACAACGTCCATGCTGTGCTCCGTGAACAGCACGCCGATGTTGCGCTCGGCGACGAGGCGTCGCGTCAATACCATCAGCGCGTTGCGCTCGCCCGGCGCCATGCCGGCGGTCGGCTCGTCCATCAAGAGGAGCTGCGGCCGGTTCGACAACGCAATCGCCAGTTCGACGCGCTTCACATCCCCATAAGCGAGCACGCCGCACGCGCGCCGCGCATGTCCCGCCATGCCGACTTCGTCGAGCAGCGCCATCGCCTCGTCGGCATGCGATGCGGCCGCGGGCCTCCACAAACCGAAGAGGCGCCGTTCACGCGATGCGAGCGCCATCTGCACGTTCTCGAGGACCGTCATCGAGTTGAAGGTGGCCGCGATCTGGAAGGTGCGCCCGACGCCCAGCCGCCAGATGTCGCGCGAGCGCATGCCGGCGATGTCGTTGCCCTTGAAGATGATCGATCCCGCCGACGGCTTCAACTGGCCGTTGACCATGTTGAAGCACGTCGATTTGCCCGCGCCGTTCGGACCGATCAGCGCGAGCAGGCGTCCGGCGGCGACATCGAAGGAAACGGCATCGACGGCCTTCACGCCATCGAACGACTTCGAGAGATTCGTCACGCGCAACAGCATCACTCGGCCTCCGCGAACCGCTCGCGCACGAATCCGGCGATGCCCTGCGGAAACGCGATCACGAGCAGCAGGATCGCCGCGCCGAGCAAGGCCTGCCAGTAGTCGGTCTGACGCGCGACGGTATCCTGCAGCCAGGTGAAAACCGGGGCGCCGACGAGTGGCCCTGCGAGTGTCTGCACGCCGCCGAGCAACACCATCACGAGGCCGTCGACGGAACGCCCGACGCTGATCACTTCCGGCGAGATGTTGCCCTTCGAGAACGCATAGAGCGAACCGGCGAGCCCGCAAAAGAGCGACGAGATCACGAACGCGGCCCACTGGATGCGCTGCACGTCGATGCCGATCGCCTCGGCGCGCAACGGCGAATCGCGCGCGGCGCGCATCGCGGCGCCGAGCGGCGCGAACAGCATGCGGCGCATCAGCCACACGCCGCCTGTCGTGAAGACGAGCGTCACGTAGTAGTACGCGGTGGGCGAACTCAGCCACGGTGAAGGCCACAAGCCGAGGATGCCGTTGCTGCCGCCCGTCACCGCGTCCCACTGGAAGACGACCGACCACACGATCTGCGCGAACGCCAAAGTGAGCATCGCGAGATAGACGCCCGAGAGGCGCACGCTGAACCAGCCGAACACGATGGCGCCGAGTGCCGCAAGCAACGGGCCCAGCACGAGCGCCACTTCCATCGGCAACGCGAATACCTTGAGGAACAGCGCCGCGCCATAGGCCCCGAGCCCGAAGTACGCGGCATGACCGAACGAGTGCATGCCGCCCGGGCCCATGATGAAATGCAGGCTCGCGGCGAACAGCGTCGCGATCATGATCTCGACCAGGAGCACCGGCAGGTACGGAAACCAGCCGGACAGAAGCGGCGCGAACGCCAGCATCGCGACGACGATTGCAGCGACGACCCGAAGCCTTTTGCCTGCGGGACGTAGCGGGCGCTCGGACAGGCTCATCGACCGCACCGCGGTCTGCGCGCGGCCGAGCAGGCCCCACGGGCGCAGCACGAGCACGATCGCCATCACGACGAATTCCGCGACGAGCGTGAACTTGCTGAGCGAGAAGTCGATCCCGAAGATCGACGCGTGCCCGATGCCGATGCACAGCGCCTTGATCTCCGCGATCAGCAGCGCCGCGATAAACGCGCCCGGAATCGAACCCATGCCGCCGACCACGACGACCACGAACGCATTGCCGATCGTGTCCAGATCGAGCGACAGGTTCGCCGACATGCGCGGCACCTGCAACGCGCCGCCGAGTCCGGCGAGAAACGCGCCCGCGAAGAACACGCCGGTGAAGAGCCACGACTGATTGACGCCGAGCGCGCCGAGCATCTCGCGATCGCCCGTTGCGGCGCGCACTAGCGTGCCCCAACGCGTGCGCGTGAGCGCATACCAGAGCGCGGCGAGCACGAGCGGACCGATGACCACCAGCGCGATGTTGTAAGCCGGCAGTTGATGGCCGAGCAACTCAACCGCGCCGGCCAGGTGCGGCGCGCGCGGGCCGAAGAGATCTTCCGGTCCCCACAGGTACAGCGCGGCGTCGTGGAAGATCAGCACGAGCGCGAACGTGGCGACCAGGTTGAAGAGCTCGGGCGCCTTGTAGATGCGCCGCATCACGATCACTTCGACGAGCGCGCCGAGTACCGCGATCACGAGCGCAGCCGCGAGTACCGAGAGCCAGAAGCCCGCGATCGTCGAACCGAAGCGGCTCGTCAAACTATAGGCGACATACACGCCGAGCATGTAGAACGATCCGTGCGCGAAGTTGACGATGCGCGTCACGCCGAAGATCAGAGACAGGCCCGAGGCGACTAGAAAGAGCGCGCAAGCATCGGCGAGTCCATTGACGAGTTGTACCAGCAGGTTCGAAAGCATCGGCTCGGCGGCGGATTGGCGAATGAGGCGTAATTATCAATGAATTGCTGCAGCCGGTCTCGATGTCCTTCGTTTCGTTGCAGGCTTGCCCGCATGCGGCATCCGCCCGTGGAAAAACGTATTGACGCCGATTTTGGCTCGTATATCCTCGACGCCAGGGAATCGTCGACTTCGCGCACAGCATTCGCCACTTGCAGCGCCTCGCGCCACGGCTCCCTCAAACCTCAACAATCGAGTGAAATCGTGAGAGTCCGAAGCCCTCTGGTCATATGGAGCAGAAGCCTGTACACCGGGCCTTCGCGCGCCGAGCGCTCCATTACCTGTCGCTGCGGCAGTCTTTTCGATCGCCGCTTCCAGTCCGCGTTCACCATTCTGTCGCGCCGCTCGGTGCGACGTCACAACTCTGTGGCTGCACGCGCGTTCATCGCGGTTCATTGCGTCGGCGTGTCGTCGCTGCTGCCGTAGCGCCTCTCTCGCCCTTCCTTCCTCTTCCCATCCGATTCGTTCATCGCGCCTGAGCGCGGGCGGCGTTTTGCGTTTGCGTTTGTATTTCCTTTTGCTGCTGACGAATTCGAATCGAATCCAACGCTTTTGCCGCGCGCAAACGCCGGGGCGCCGTGCTGCCCTGCGTTCGCGCGGCAATTCAGGGACTCACACCATGCAACGCATCGACGAATTTCTTAAGCAGCATCGCATCACCGAAATCGAAGCCATCATCCCCGACATGGCCGGCATCGCGCGCGGCAAGATCATGCCGCGCAGCAAGTTCGAGTCGGGCGAGACGATGCGCCTGCCGCAAGCCGTGATGATCCAGACCGTCACGGGCGAGTATCCCGGCGACGGCACGCTCACGGGCGTCACCGACCCCGACATGGTCTGCGTACCCGATCCTTCGACGATTCGCCTGATCCCGTGGGCCGTCGATCCGACCGCGCAGGTGATTCACGACTGCGTGCACTTCGACGGCACGCCCGTCGCTATCTCGCCGCGCCGCGTGTTGCGCCAGGTGCTCGACAAGTACGCGGCGAAGGGCTGGACGCCGGTCGTCGCGCCCGAGCTGGAGTTCTTTCTCGTCGACATGAACCGCGACCCGGACCTTCCGTTGCAACCGCCGATAGGCCGGACCGGCCGTCCCGAGACGGGCCGTCAGGCGTATTCGATCGAGGCCGTCAATGAGTTCGATCCGCTCTTCGAAGACATCTACGAGTACCGCGAGGTGCAGGAACTGGAAGTCGACACGCTGATTCACGAGGTGGGCGCCGCGCAAATGGAGATCAACTTTCTGCACGGCGATCCGCTCAAGCTCGCGGACCGCGTGTTTCTCTTCAAGCGCACCGTGCGCGAGGCCGCGTTGCGCCACAAGATGTACGCGACCTTCATGGCGAAGCCGATGGAGAACGAACCGGGTTCGGCGATGCATGTGCACCAGAGTCTCGTCGATGCGGAAAACGGGCGCAATCTTTTCACCGGCCGCGACGGCGAACCGACCTCGCTCTTCTACGGCTATCTCGCGGGGCTGCAAAAGTACACGCCCGCGCTGATGCCGATCTTCGCGCCGTACATCAACTCGTACCGGCGGCTCTCGCGTTTCATGGCCGCGCCGATCAACGTTCAGTGGGGCTACGACAACCGCACCGTCGGCTTTCGCGTGCCGCATTCGGAACCGGCCGCACGGCGCATCGAGAACCGCATACCGGGCGTCGACTGCAATCCGTATCTGGCGATCGCCGCGACGCTCGCCGCCGGCTATCTCGGCATGACGCAACGCATCGAACCCACCGCCCCGCTCGCGAGCGACGGCTACGCACTCGCGTATCAACTGCCGCGCAATCTCGAAGAAGGCATTACGACGATGGCCGCATGCGAGCCGCTCGCCGAGATGCTCGGCGAGAAGTTCGTGCGAGCGTATCTCGCGCTGAAGGAAACCGAGTACGAAGCGTTCTTTCGCGTGATCAGTTCGTGGGAACGCAAGCATTTGCTGCTGCACGTATGAGTCCAGGAGACAAGACATGAACGATCGAATCGAAGCCATCGCATCGAAGCAGGACCGCACCACCGCCGAATATCGCGCGCTCGACGCCGCGCATCACCTCCATCCGTTCTCGGACATGGCCGCGCTCAACCGCACCGGCAGCCGCGTGATCGTCAAGGCGGAAGGCGTCCATCTTATCGACTCGGACGGCAGGCGCATGATCGACGGCATGGCCGGCCTCTGGTGCGTAAACGTCGGCTATGGACGGCGCGAACTTTCCGAGGCGGCGTATCGGCAGATGCAGGAACTGCCCTTCTACAACACGTTCTTCAAGACGACGCATCCGCCCGTCATCGAACTGTCGGCGCTGCTGGCCGAACTCGCGCCCGCGCCGTTCAACCGCTTCTTCTATTGCAGCAGCGGCTCGGAAGCGAACGATACGATGCTGCGCGTCGTCCATCGATACTGGGCGGCTGCGGCCAAGCCGCAGAAAAAGTTCGTAATCGCGCGCAGAAACGGCTACCACGGCTCGACGATCGCGGGCGGCACGCTCGGCGGCATGGACTTCATGCACGAGCAGATGCCGTCCAAAGTCGAAAACATCGTGCATATCGACCAGCCGTACTGGTTCGGCGAAGGCGGCGACTTGACGCCCGAAGCGTTTGGATTGGAGCGCGCGCGGCAGCTCGAAGCAAAGATCCTCGAACTCGGCGCCGACCATGTGGCGGCGTTCGTCGGCGAGCCGTTCCAGGGCGCGGGCGGCGTGATCTTTCCGCCTTCGACCTACTGGCCGGAAATCCAGCGCATCTGCCGGAAATACGACGTGCTGCTCGCTGCCGATGAAGTCATCGGCGGATTCGGCCGCACGGGCGAATGGTTCGCTCACCAGCACTTCGGATTCGAGCCGGACGTCATCACGCTGGCGAAGGGGCTCACGAGCGGCTACGTACCAATGGGCGCCGTAGGTCTGCACGATCGCGTGGCGGACGCCATCGTCGCCAATGACGAGTTCAGTCATGGATTCACGTACTCCGGGCATCCCGTGGCGGCGGCTGTCGCCGTGGCGAACCTGAAGCTCTTGCGCGACGAACGGATCGTCGAGCGCGTGAAGCACGACACCGGCCCGTATTTCCAGCAGCGCCTGCGCGAAACATTGGAGGCGCATCCCATCGTCGGCGAGATTGCGGGCGCCGGGCTCGTCGCGGGCATTCAGCTCGCGCAGGAACCGCGCACACGTAAGCGCTTTGCTAATGGCGACGAAGTCGGCACGCTTTGCCGCGACTTCTGCTTCGAAGGCAATCTCGTGATGCGCGCGAGCGACGACCGCATGCTGCTGTCGCCGCCGCTCGTCATCTCGCATGCGCAGATCGACGAACTGATCGCGAAGGCCAGTTCCGCGATCGATGCCACCGCACGCGCGCTCGGCCTCTCGTGACGCGGGACGCGCCTCAGATGCCCTTCTCGACCATGTCGAGAAGGCGCTCGCCCAGCGCCTCGGCTGCGCGGCGATCGAGGCGCTGCAAAGGCCCTTCGATCAGCAGCAGCGCGAATCCATGCACCGCCGACCACGCGAGATATTCCGCATCAGGCCGGCGCGCGGCAGGCAACACCTCCGACTCGACCATCCGGTCCAGCGCCGCGCTCAGCAACTGAAACGGATCGAGGCCGCTCTTTCCCGCGCTGTCGGGATCGTGGCTTTCCCAATCGGATTTCGGCGCGACGAATGCGGTGCGAAAGAGCCCCGTCTCGGTCTGCGCAAAACGCAAATAGCCGGTGCCGACCGCGCGCAGGCTCGCGCGCGCCGCGTCCGCGCGCCGCCGCTTTTTCGGCAGCGCGGCGAGCTCGGCCTCCATCGCCATTGCCACCGCCGACAGCGCCGCTGCGCGCACCGCCGCCAGCAATTCGTGACGGCTCGCGAAGTGCCGGTAAGCCGCATTCGGCACGACGCCCGCGCGCCGCGTGGCTTCACGCAGCACGACCGCATCCGGGCCGCCATCGCGTGCAAGTTCGATGCCCGCATCGAGCAAAGCGCGTCGCAGGTCGCCATGACGATAGGTCGTGCGCGGCTTCGGTTTTGTCATATTGTTCTTCTAAAGCGCTGCAATGTGGACGTCGTCCATTATCTCTGCTATTTTTTGTGGACGGTGTACACAAACAAAAAAACCCTGTTTTCAAGGGACTTTCTTTATCGTCGTGCATCGAGCCAAGGAGGCGAGCATGGTCGAATCGAATGATCGCGCGAGCGACGAATCCCGCATCCGCGAACTCATCGCCGCATGGCAGCGCGCGGTGATCGCCAAGGATGCCAATGCGTTGATCCGTCATTACGCAAGCGACGTCATCGTGTTCGACGTCGTGCCGCCCGCCTCCTTCACGGGATCGGAGCGCTACCGCGAGCACTGGCAGCGCTGGTTCGATTCCATGAAGGGACCGATCGGCTTCGAGATGAATGACATCCACGTGGTCGCAGGCGGCGACGTCGCGTTTGCGCACAGCGTCAATCGCGTCGTCGTCGACGGGCAGGAGAATCTGGTGCGCGCCACGGTGGGCTTTCGCAGGATCGGCGGCGACTGGCGCGTCGTGCACGAGCACGCGTCGGTGCCGCTCATGATGGACATGGACCCCGACGACGAGTCATAACTCAAGGAGCAGTCATGCTAGTTCAGCCGTATCTGTTTTTCGAAGGACGTTGCGAGGAAGCGCTGAAGTTCTATTCGGAGAAACTCGGCGCGCAGTCGCAGATGATGATGCGCTACAAGGAAGGCCCGCAAGAGAACAACGCCTGCACGAGCCGCCCGGAGATGGCCGAAAAGATCATGCACGCGTCGATTCGCATCGGCGAAACCGAGGTGATGGCCTCCGACGGCATGTGCAGCGGCAAACCGAATTTCCAGGGCGTGTCGCTCTCGCTTACCGTCGAGGACGTGGCGAAGGCCGAGCAGTGCTTCAACGCGCTGGCCGAAGGCGGGCAAGTGCAGATGGCGCTCACGCCGACCTTCTTCGCCGAACGCTTCGGCATGGTCGCGGACAAGTTCGGCGTATCGTGGATGATCCTCGGCGGTCTGCACAAAGGCGCCCCGCAATAAGTGCCCGGTGCGTGCGGCATCGGGCCCCGCGCGCCGCTTGAACACTCTGTCACAGGCGCGTGCTGGCGCGCTTCGTGCATCAACGAAGCCTTGGAACGTCTCTTGCGCGCTTTTCTTCTGTCCAAACCGAAGGAGAAGCGCCATGAGCAACTATGCCGGACGTTCACAGGAAGACCGCATCGCCCAACGCAAGGAAGAGAAGCCGAAGGCGCAGGAACAGCCGGGCGGCGAGATGGCCCGGGAAGGCACGCAGCCGGACAAGGAGCGCAGCAGCGGCGAGTTGTCCGAGAAAGGCAAGGAAGTCTGGCGCACCGGTTCCGGCATCGACGGTGGCGGCAAGACCTAGCGCCACTGCGGGCTTCCCGGAACTCCAAAACGTGGAACAATGGATTTCCCAAGAGAAAGCCAGAGGAGTCGTCGATGAGCGCGCCGCGTCAATCCAACACTTCCGCTTCGGACATGCCGGCGGATTCCGTCGATCGTCCAAGCCGCGAAGAGGCCGAAGCCGCCGTCCGGGTGCTGCTGCGCTGGGCCGGCGACGATCCGCGCCGCGAAGGCCTGCGCGATACGCCGGCGCGGGTCATCCGCGCGTACGAGGAATTTTTCCGCGGCTACGAGCAGGACCCGCGTGAAATCCTCGCGCGCACGTTCTCGGAAGTGCAAGGCTATGACGAGATGATCGTGCTCAAGGACATCCGCTTCGAGAGCTATTGCGAGCATCACATGGTGCCGATCATCGGGCGCGCGCACGTGGCCTATCTGCCGAGCAAGCGCGTCGTCGGCATTTCGAAGCTGGCGCGGCTCGTCGATGCATTCGCCAAACGCTTGCAGATTCAGGAAAAGATGACCGCGCAGATCGCCGACACGCTCGATGAAGTGCTGCAGCCGCTCGGCGTCGGCGTGATTCTGGAGGCGGCGCACCAGTGCATGTCGACGCGCGGCGTACACAAGGCGGGCGCGTCGATGGTCACGTCGCGCATGCTCGGCTCGTTCCGCGACGACCCCTCCACGCGACGAGAATTTCTCGCGATCGTCGGCAATCAGAACGCGTACAGCGTGTCGAACACCTGACGCTGATTCAAGCGCCGTAGCTGTGGCCGTTGTCCGGCGGCTCGGTGCCGCTGCCTTCGCGCACCTTGCCCTGTGACACACTGCTCCCCGGCGGCACACTGTGCGTAAGCCACACGTTGCCGCCGATCACGGAACCGCGCCCGATCGTCACGCGGCCGAGAATCGTCGCGCCCGCGTAGATCACCACATCGTCCTCGACGATCGGATGCCGCGCGTTGCCCTTCACCAGCGCGCCGTCGCTGCCCGACGGAAAGCTCTTCGCGCCGAGCGTCACGGCCTGATACACGCGCACCCGCTCGCCGATCACCGCCGTCTCGCCGATCACGACGCCCGTGCCGTGGTCGATGAAAAAACTCGGGCCGATCGTCGCGCCCGGATGGATGTCGATGCCGGTCGCCGAATGCGCGATCTCGTTGATGAAGCGCGCGAGCAGCGGCACGCCGAGCCGATGCAGCGCATGCGCGAGGCGGTGGTGCGTCATCGCGCCCACGCCGGGATAGCACAGCAGGATTTCCGTGATGTGCTGCGCGGCCGGGTCGCCGGTGAACGCCGCATGGATATCGGACACGAGCAGCGCGCGGATGGCGGGCAGCTGCGCGCCGAATTCGCGCGAGATGTCGAAGGCGCGCTTGGTCAGATCGGCGTCGCGCATATCGTGCGATTCGGGCAAGAAGCGCAGCGCACGACGCACCTGCTCGAACAACAGTCGCAGCGTGCTTTCGAGCGTATGGCCGACGTAGTAGTCCACGCTTTCGTCAGTCAGATCGGGGGCGCCGTAATGCGTCGGAAAGAGCGCGGCCCGCAGACCGTTGACGATCTTCACGATCGCATCGCGCGAAGGCAACTCGCGGATACCCAGCGGATGGCGCGTCCGATGCAACTCCTCGCGCGACGCGCGCAGTCCGGAGACGATATCGGCGAGTCCCCATTCAGTGGTCGGATCGTCGGGAGACGGGGGCAGTTTGTTCGGCATGGTCACGATGAACGAGGGGAACGGCCGCCACGAGCGGACAATGTGGAACGATTATCCAAGATTATCCGCTTTTGCGGATCGGAGTTTGATTGGCGGCGCGGGCTGCCGGGTCCGGCCGTGCGCGCATCGTTTCCGCTCGTTCAGACCGTGATGTTGCTCGCATCGATCCATCGCACGGCCCAGTCGCGGGCGTGCGCGATGGCCTCGTCCGCGTTCCGGAAGCGCAGCTCCGAGGGAAAGAACCGGTTCGCCACGAGTTCGCCATCGCTGGTTCGCGAGATCACGACGTAGGGCTGGAAGCTGCCATCTCCGGCCCGGGCGGGCGCACAATTGAGTAGATAGCCGCGATGTGAAAAAGCAGCATCATGTTGCATGAGTCACCTGTGTGAAAGTGCCCTGCTAATTCGATTCGGCAACGCGCCAGCGCGAAGCCCGGCCGCGAACCACGCATCGGTTGCGAGGCTCGATGAGACTCCGCTTACGGGCTGGCAAGTTTCGAATCATACTCTGTAGAAAACGCGCCTTGGGTTGAAAAACGTGCGTGAAATTTCGATGATCGGTCGAATGGCCGCTCCGACAAGGCTTGCGGTTCCGGCGCCAAAAAGCCGGAACGAGTCTTGCGGGCGCAAGTTCTCGTTTGCAGAACGGAGCACATCATGAACAACGCGGAAGGCAACGAACCGAAGGACAAGCAGGCACAACGCGCGGGCGAAAGCCCACTGAAGGCGCCCGAGACCGAGACGGCCCATGTCAAGGTCCAGGACGCCGCGAAGGCGGCCAGCGGGCAGGAAGCGGGGCTTGGTCAGGCGGGCGGCTCGGGCGCATCGAAGTCCGGCGACGCGGGCCTGTCGGACGGACCGCGCGGCCTCACGGCGCGGCATCCGGTCGGGCAGGACGTGCTGAACGACGAATCGCTCGACGACACCGTCGACACCGACGGCAAGAATCGCGATGCGAAGCGCGACATGGAAATGCGTGAGCGCGACCCCGACTCGGTGATCATGTCGAACGCAACGCTCGTGAACTACGTGGGCGAACCCGGCGATGGCCTCGGCGGCTTCGACAGCCGGCCCGGCCGCAATGGCCTGCTGCTCGCACTGGAGCACGGCTACCGGATGATCGACAAGGGCATGGTGGCGCCGCAAGTGACCGACGTCGAGCACCGGTTGCAATTCGAAGCACGCGATCCTCACGGTCACACGCTGCGCGGGCGCAAGCACTATGCGCTCAACCACATGCGTCCGTCGCGGCTGATCGAATTGCAGCGACGCGACAAATAACCGTTTCCATTCATCCAATCGCAAAAGGGCCGCTGAGCATTCAGCAGCCCTTTTTCAATTGCAGCGTGCAGGCTGCGTCGGCGAATCAATCCTTCTTGTCCTTCTCATCCTCTGGCTCGATGCGCGTCACGCCGCCCGTCGCCGGGGGATCGCTTGCCGGAAAAGTGTCTTCGACGGCTTTATCCACGTCCTCGTCGTCGCGTTCCGAATGCGGGTTCTGCTCTTTCACGTTGCTCATCGCTGACTCCCTTAGTCGTAGTGTCTTACGGTCATTCGAGTGAGCAACCGCCGTTCCAGAGAGGGCGAGTCGCGATCGGGCACGAGTCCTGCGGTAGCGTCCCGCGCCGATCAACCCTGCACTGACACGGAGCCGGACATGAGTACTGTCAACGCGTATTCAGGCGACACCGCGCATTCCCTCGACGCGACCGATGCACTCAGCCAGACGCGCACCCGCGTCCGGCCCACGCGGATCGAGCGCAATCCGCCGCATGCCGCCGCGCTGGCGAGCCTGGCGCTCGCCTACGCCCTGTCGTGGGCCGAACTCGGCCTCGCCGCGACGATCGGTCTTCCCGGCGATGCCGGCAGCCACCCGTTCGCGGCGTCGGTGGTCGCGCGCGTGCTCGTCGGCTTGCTGTATCTGTGCGTCGCCGCGCGGCTGCAATGGGCGCGCTGGGTGACGATCGCGCTCGGGTTCGCATCGGTTGCGCTCGTCGCGCCGACGCTCGCGCTTCAGTGGGAGACATTCCCCGCGGCTGCGGTCGTGTCGGGCGTGGCGCTCGTGTGCAGACTCAGCGCTTCGCTCTTCCTGCTCGCGCCGTCAGTCGACGTTTCGACAAAAGCCGAATCCGCCTGAACACCGAACTCCGGCGCAGAATGGTGGCCTTCTCCCTTTACGGATGAGCCAGCCATGAAAATTGCCGTGATCGGTGCAACGGGCACCGTCGGACGCGCCGTCTTCGCCGAACTCACGAAGCGTCACGAGACCCTTGAAATCGGCGCCACGCGCGGCGCGCATCGCGTCGATCTGAAAGATCGCGACAGCATCCGTCGCCTGTTCGATTCCATCGGCCAGGTAGACGCGATCGTCGCGGCCGCGGGCCACGTTCACTTCGGCGAACTGGTGAAGATGACGCCCGAACAATTCCGCATCGGCCTCGACGACAAATTGATGGGCCAGGTCAACCTCGTGCTCGGCGCGCGCGACTATCTGAACGACGGCGGGTCGTTCACGCTCACGAGCGGCATCGTCGGCGCGGAAGTGATCCGGCTCGGCGCGGCTGCGGCGGCGGTGAACGGCGCGATCGAGGGTTTCGTGCGCGGCGCGGCGATCGGACTGCCGCGCGGATTGCGCATCAACGCGGTATCGCCGACGATGCTCGAAGAGGCAAGTGAAAGCTTCGGCCCGTACTTCCGCGGCTTCGAAGCAGCGCCGGGCGCGCGCGTCGCGCTGGCGTACAGCCGCAGCGTCGAGGGCGCCGAAACCGGGCGCGTGTACAAGGTGCATTGACCTCGCTTATGCCCGATCTGCTGTTCGAGACGAGAGGAGCCAAGCCGATGCAGTGGACGAAAGGCGCATACCGCGTCACAACCGACGTCGACGCATTCCAGTTCGACGTCGTGCACCGCTATCTGAGCGAGGTCGCGTACTGGTCGCCGGGCATCGCACGCGAGAAGGTGGAGCGCGCGGCGCGCCGGTCGCTCGCGTTCGGCCTGCTCGAGCGCGATGTGCAGATCGGCTACGCGCGCATGATCACGGACGCGACGACGTTCGCCTATCTCGCCGATGTCTTCGTGCTGCCGGAGCATCAGGGCAAAGGCCTCGGCATCTGGCTGATGGAATGCGTCCTCGCCCACGACGACCTGCAGGACCTGCGCCGCCTGATGCTCGTCACGTCCGATGCGCACGGCCTCTACGCCCGATTCGGCTTCACCGAGCCCGCGAACCCGGAGCGGATCATGGAGAAGAAGCCATAGCGTCGGGAATCGCGCGTCAGACGCGCGGCTGAAACGCGATCACGCCCATCCCGACGAGCGCGATCGCCGCTCCGGCGACATCCCACGCGCTCGGGCGAATCCGGTCCACGGCCCACAGCCACGCAATCGCCACGCCGATATACACGCCGCCGTAAGCCGCGTAGACGCGCCCGGCAGCGGCGTCGTGCAGCGTCAGCAGCCACGCGAACAGCGCGAGCGACAGCGCGCCCGGCACGAGCAGCCACGGCGATCCGCCGGCCTTCAGCCATCGATACGGAAAGTAGCAGCCGGCAATCTCCGCGACGGCGGTGATCACGTAGAGCAGAAAGGTTTTCATGGGCAATGGCGGGTCGGTCGAGACCGCACATTATCGGGCGCGCCGAAGGTTGCGTCGACGCACTTCGCTCGGGACAATGACGCCTTCGCCGCCGTCATCCAATCGACATTGAGCCCTTCCCCCACCTCGTCGCCCGTTCCGGTGCGCTGGCATCGCCGCGTGCTGACGCTCGCGTTTCCGATCGTCCTCGCGAATCTCACGCAGCCGATCCTCGGCGCGGTCGATACCGCCGTCGCCGGCCATCTCGACGGTCCGCAGTATCTCGGCGGCGTCGCGCTCGGCGGGCTCGTCTTCAACTTCGTGTTCTGGGGCTTCGGCTTCTTGCGCATGGGCACGACCGGCATCGTCGCGCAGGCTTACGGCGCCCGCGACGACGCCGCGCTCTCTGCCAGCCTCCTGCGCGCATTGCTGCTCGCGGCCGCGATCGGCGCGGCCGTGCTCGCGTTGCAGGTGCCGCTGATCGGCTTCGGCGTCGCCGCGCTCGGCGGCAGCGACGCCGTCCAGGCAAGCGCGCGCCTCTACTGCCACGCGCGCATCTGGGCGGCGCCCTTCGTGCTCGCGAACTACGTCGTGCTCGGCTATTTGCTCGGCACGCAGCGCGTGCGGCTCGCGCTCGTCACGCAGGTCTTCATCAACGCGGTGAACATCGTCGCGGTGCTCGCGTTCGTCTACCGGCTCGACTGGGGAATCGCGGGCATCGGCGCCGCGACCGCCGCCGCCGACGCGTGCGGCTTCGCGCTCGGCATCGCGATCCTGTGGCACGTGCGCACGCGCGGTCTGTCGCCGCCCGCGTGGACGCAGCTTTTCGACGCCCGCGCGATGAGGCGCCTCGTCGCGATCAACCGCGACATCTTCGTGCGCACGCTCTGCCTCGTCGGCTCGTTTGCGTGGTTCGCGCATCTCGGCGCGCGGCAAGGCGACGCGATTCTCGCGGCCAACGCGCTGTTGCTCAATTTCCAGACGTTCATGGCGTTCGGACTCGACGGCTTCGCGCACGCGGCCGAAGCGCTGGTCGGCGCGGCGACGGGCGCGCGCGACCGTCATGCCTTCCGACAGGCCGTGAGGGTGACGATGCTGTGGTCGGCGATCGGCGCGGCGGGCTTCACGCTCGTCTACTGGGCGGGCGGCGCCTGGATCATCGGACGGCTCACCGACCAGCCCGCCGTGCGTGCAGCCGCGCTGGACTATTTGCCCTGGGCGGCCGCGCTCCCGGTCGCGTCGGCGGCGGGGTTTCAGCTCGACGGCGTGTTCATCGGTGCGACGCGCACCCGCGAACTCATGAAAGCGATGGCCGTCTCGTTCGCCGTCTTCATGCTGGCGGCGTGGGCGCTTGCCGGGCCGCTCGGCAATCATGGACTGTGGCTCGCGCTGACGATTTTCATGATCGCGCGCGGCGTGACGTTGCTGGTGCAACTGCCGTCCATCGAACCCGGGACGCCTACGCGCTGACCGTCACTGGGCTTTCACATCCTTCGCTGCAAGCCCATCCAGCAGCGCCTTGTGAAACGCCGCCGGGTCCTGCATCTGCGGCGCATGCCCGAGTTCCGGAAACTCGACGAGCTTCGCCCCCGCGATACGCTGCGCCGCGAGCTTCGCGAGATCGGGATAACGGCCGAGCGTCGGACGAATCTCGGGCGGCGCGAAATCCTTGCCGATGGCAGTCGTGTCCTTGTCGCCGACGAGCAGCAACGTCGGCACGCGCAGTTCGTCGAATTCGTAGACGACGGGCTGGGTGTAGATCATGTCGTAGAGCAACGCCGAGTTCCACGCGACCACTTCCTTGCCCGATCCGCGATACATGCCCGCGAGCATCTGCACCCACGGCTCGTAGTCGGCGCTCCAGTGGCCCGCGTAGTAGGTGCTCTGTTCGTAGCGGCGAATGCCGTCCGCACTGGTTTTCAGTTCGCGCGCGTACCAGTCGTCCACGGAGATCGACGGCACGCCCTTCGCTTTCCAGTCCTCCAGCCCGATCGGGTTGACGAGCACGAGCTGCTCGGTTTCGCGCGGATACATCAGCGCATAGCGCACCGCGAGCATGCCGCCCGTCGAATGCGCGATGAGCGTCGCCTGCTTCACGTTCAACGCCTGCAACAGCGCGTGCGTGTTGCGCGCGAGTTGCTGGAAGCTGTACTGGTAGCGCACCGGCTTGGTCGATTTGCAGAAGCCGATCTGATCCGGCGCGATCACGCGATAGCCGGCTTCGGTCAGCGTCTCGATCGTTTGCCGCCAGGTCGCGGAGCAGAAGTTCTTGCCGTGCAGCAGCACGGCGGTGCGGCCGTTGGGACGCGGCGGATGCACGTCCATGTAGGCCATTCGCACCACCTGCCGCTGCGACGTGATCGAGAACTGCGCGACCGGATACGGATAGTCGAAGCCCTGCAACTCGGCGCCGTAGGAGGGACCGTCGTTGCTGTAGGCAGGCGCGCTCCCGGCGGTCGACGAAGACGACGGTTCCTGCGCGGCTGCATGCATCGCGAGGCATAGCGTCGCGAGCGAAAGAAATGCGGACAGCGAGCGGCTCGTGAAGGTCATGGATCGTATCGGCTCGATTCGGACAGGGAGGATGCGGGAGATTCTATCGCGCGAGGTTTTTCGGCGTGAAAGCGCCTCCGCGCGTCTGAACTGGTCGTATACTTTGCGGCCTTTCTCCTGGCGCGTCTCTCGCGCCGCGTATCGATATCGCGTTAGAGATTCCAAAGCATGACAATCCGCATCAAGGCAGTCTTAGCCGCGCTGCTCGGCGCTTCCTGTTTCCTTCCGGCCATCGTTCCGGCCGTCGCATCGGCTTCGCCGCTTTCGTGGATCACCTCGAACGACTGCTCGCAGTTCAGCCCGAACGGGCGCGCGCCGGTCGTCGCCAACGCGAAGCTGCGCGCGTCGACGCAAACGCTCTGTTATTCCGACTTCGCGGTGCTGCATTCCGGCATCACGAAAGGTCCGCTGTGGTCGGCGGAACACCTGACGGCGCAACACGTCGACGACGCGAAGAACAACACGCGCACCAACCGCTTTTTCGCCGAGAAGCAGCTCCAGCCCGGCGCAGGCGCGCAACTCGACGACTACAAGCGCAGCGGCTACGATCGCGGCCACATGAGCCCGGCCGGCGACCGCTGGAGCAAAAAAGGCATGGCCGAGTCGTTTTCGCTGGCGAACATCGTGCCGCAAAATCCGTCGAATAACCGGCGCGTCTGGGCGCGCATCGAGGAATCGGTGCGACGGCTCGCGGAGGAATCGGGCGACGCCTATGTCGTGACCGGCCCACTCTTTTCCGGCCGCGAATTGCAGACGATCGGCGAATCGCGGGTATTCGTGCCGACGCAGTTGTATAAGGTCGTCTATCTGCCGGCGCGCAAGCTGGCGTTCTCGGTGGTGGTCGACAATACGGCGACCGACGCGTACACCATGAAGACCGTGCGCGAACTGGAGACGATGAGCGGGCTGCAGTTTCCGGGCATCCCCGACGCGCTGAAGGACAAACGAATTGGAGGACTGAAAGGTGTTTAAGCCATTTGCCAACGATACCGACGTGCTCAACATCAACGGCGACGCATTCACCGTGACCAACGGCGAGACGCACATCGCGATTGCTGCCGACATCGGCATCGCGCGCGACAAGACCGGGCTCGCGACCGCGCTCGCGTTGCAGAAGGCGCTGAATGCGATCGTCGATGCGTTGCAGAAGGACGCGTCGCTGCCGGCCCGAATCGCCGACGAGCCGCCCGCGCCGGCGGGCAAGACCGACAACCCGTTCATCTGACGCGCGGTCCTGAAAAAGCACGCGGGGACGCGAAATGATCGAATGCCATGTTGCCCCGAGTCCGCTCGGACACATCCTGTACCGCGCCGAAGACGACAGCCTGACGGGGCTCTTCTTCGTCGGACAGAAGCGTTTCCCGGCGGGTGTCGCCGCGCCGACCTTGTCCGAAGACGCGCCGGCCGCGCGCGTGATCGCCGAAGCGCGCGAACAGGTCGATGCGTATTTCGCGGGCGAGCGGCGCGCATTCTC
Source organism: Caballeronia sp. LZ024 (assembly GCF_031451455.1). Taxonomy (NCBI): domain Bacteria; kingdom Pseudomonadati; phylum Pseudomonadota; class Betaproteobacteria; order Burkholderiales; family Burkholderiaceae; genus Caballeronia; species Caballeronia sp. LZ024. Next base: position 1,405,607 of record NZ_JARUXL010000004.1, read on the forward strand.
GGTGAAGCTGCGGCTCGACGGCACGGCGTTCCAGCAGCGCGTGTGGAGCGCGTTGCAGGAGATTCCTTTCGGCGACGCCTGGACTTACGGCGACCTCGCTCGGCGGCTCGGCTTGCCGCCGGGTGCGTCGCGGGCGGTGGGCGGCGCGAACGGACGCAATCCGGTGGCGATCATCGTGCCGTGTCATCGGGTGATTGGCGGCGATGGCGCCTTGACCGGTTATGCGGGCGGCGTGCAGCGCAAGCAACATCTGCTCACGCTCGAAGGCGGCCCGGGACGCGCGCAACTCGACCTGTTCTGAGTCGCGCCTCGCGCGCATGTCAAAAACCCCCGCAAGCCGGCAGGCTTGCGGGGGTTTTTAACGGACCGCGTCTTGCGCTTTACTGCTGCGTGCTGACGCGAACCTCGACGCGGCGGTTCTGTGCACGGCCGGCCGACGTCGCATTCGACGCAACCGGATTCGCTGCACCGAAGCCTTGCGCCGAGAAGTTCTGCGAACGCAGGCCGTGGCTCTTCAGATACGACAGCACGGCTTGCGCGCGACGCTCGGAAAGTTGCTGGTTATGTGCGGCCGAACCCGTCGAGTCCGTGTAGCCCGCGATCTGCACCGACTTGAACGTGACGTTCTGACCGGCCTGGATGAACTGGTCGAGCGTGCCCGTGGCTTTCGGCGTGAGCGTTGCCTTGTCGGTGGCGAAGTTGGCGTCGCCGCTCAGGTTGATCTGGCGCGGCACTTCCGGTGCGGGCTGCGGAGCCGGCTCGGGTGCTGCCACCGGTGCTGCCGCGGCGACTTGCGGCGCGCCGCACTGGAACGTGACGATGCGCGGGTCGTTGGCATCTTCACTGATCGCGCGCAGGCGCTCCATCGTGTCGAGCTTGTACGCGGGCTGGTCGCCGCACACGCGCTGCGCTGCCTCGACGCACGCCGCCACGCCTTCGAACACGCCGTGACATTCCGCGCGATAGGCCTTCGTGCCGTTCGCCGTCTGAATCTGATACACGTTGAACTTGGGTCCTTGGGCGACGGTGGTGCAACCGGCCATCACGCCGATCGAAAGAAGACTTGCTATGACTAGTTTTTTGGACATCTCGGGTACCGTTCTGAACTTACTTCCTGACTGAAAAATCGAGACAAATGCGCACTGCTTGGGCGCTTGAGAGCAACCCGATCTTCACAGCCACCTTATTCGCCTCATGTCGACGATCCGGACCACCGAATTAGTCGGGAATCCGAAAATCGCGCGGAATCTTAGCATGGGGTATCGGCCCCTTTTCACGCGAAAACTCTTAAACCGCGGGGCCATCGACGAGCATTTTTTGCTCGCCGGCACGGCTGTGCGCGATGCAGGCGCACAAACGAAAAGCGGCCACATAGCGGCCGCTTTCGTCTGCCCGGATGTCATCCGGAAATGCCCATCTGCTTCACTTCGCCGGTGTCGGCAGATCGCCTTCCTGCTGTTTTTGCAGATCCTGCACGCGGGCCTGCAACGCGCGCAGTTGCGCCTGCGCCGCCGCCTGCTCGTTGCGCAGTTCGCGGATCGCCTCCTGCTGCTGCTGCTGACGGTCCGCGACCTGGCTCTGCTGCGCACGCGCGACGTCGAGGTCCGCTTGCAGGCGGTTCGCGCGGTTTTGCTGCGTAGCGATCAGGCGGTCCGCGTAGGCTTTTTCTGCCTCCAGTTTGACCCGGCGCAATTCCGTGTCCGAAAGCTGAATTGTCGATTTCGCGAAATCCGCATATACGGATTCCGCGCGGGCGTCGTTTTGAGTCTTGATTACGCGCCAGAATTTCTTTTGCTGAAACATTGCGACGTAATAAAGCATTTCGTCCGGGTAGTACAGCAGGCTGGCGCCGTAACTGCCGTTATACGTGGTGCGCAATTCGCGCACTTTTCCGTCGCGAATCATTTGCTGCAATTCGGCGATATCTCCGCTGGCCGGCTGTTGCTGCGCGTCGTCCGTATTGCCCGAAAGAACGTCGCGACGACCGCCCGTGTCGGCGACGGCATTGCCGGCCGGCCCCGCGGCCGTTGCTTCGGTGTTGGCAAGCAGGAAACCCGACATCAGCAGGGCGCTTGCGCAGATCGATTTGTAATTCATGTAGCGTCCGTCTATTCAGAGAGCAATGCCTGGTCTTTTCAGATTAGGGCGACTTGAAACGTCGAATTCCAGATTTTACCGCGCCGCACGAGTTTGCCGACTCGTTTCAACGCGATGCCTGAATTAATTGGAGACCTAAAGCACGTCGCCGCGATGCCACCGGTCCGGCGCCGTATTTTCCGATTCCCCGTGACGCCAGCGATCGAGACGCGAATAGAACCGCAAATTCGCCGATCCTTCGCGCGGCGTCGCGACGATGGGCCGGTCGAGGTCCGCCGAACGCCCGGTTTTGGCGAAGATTCCCGTATCGACGATGTCGTCCGGGTCCGCGATCGAAGCCGCCCCGCATGGCGACATATTGATGAGCGCGCCGGAAGCAAGCATCGCGGCGACAACGGCAAGGTGAGACGGGGACATGGCTGGGATCGGCTGGGCAACCGCATGCGTCCGGCGCGAATCTCCGGTGCATGGGCGAGCAAGGTGGTCGAAGCGCGGACCGTTTGGCCCTGGCGCGGCGGATCGTCATGAGAACATCTGCGGCGCGTCCGGGGCATCGGAGCCGTCCCAAATCGCCCTTTGCCTGTCCTGCCGGCTTCGCGGCCGGATTTGACATCGATCGACGCCAGCCCGCCGGGCGCAGAAAATGCTCATTCCACCGCAAGAATGGATGTGCCCCTAGACACAAACCGCCGTCCGCCAGCAACGAAAACGCACCGCCCAAACCGCCTCTGCCTGGCGCCGTTGGCCGCTAAAAGCGCATGGGTATGCGACACCGGGCGCTCGCTCCGCCATAATTCGCCTTCGCACGGCGCTTTTGCCACACAAAGACACATTCATGATCAAAGACGAAATGGCAGCGAAGGAGCCGGCTCACCCGCCCGCGACCGATGCGACCAACATCACGACCGGCATTCCGGGCCTCGACGACATCCTCGGCGGCGGGCTGGTCGAAGGCGGCCTGTACCTGATCGAAGGCATGGCGGGCGCGGGCAAGACGATACTTTCGTCGCAGATCGGCTTTCACCGCGTCTCCGAAGGCGACATGGTGCTGTACGTCACGCTGATCGCCGAGTCGCACACGAAACTCCTCGGCCACCTGCGCGCGCTCTCGTTCTACGACGCGGACGCGATCTCCGACCGCATGCTCTTCGTGTCCGGCTATCACGAGCTGATGCGCGACGGCCTGTCGGGCTTCCTCGCGCTGATCGCCGCGACGATCCGGGCGAACCGCCCGCGCTTCATGGTCATCGACGGCTTTCGCAGCGCCCGCGAATTCAGCACGACGGAACTCGAACTCTCGCAGTTTATTCACGAACTGAGCGCGTTCGTCACGGCCGCGCGCTGCACCACGCTGATTCTCGCGCCGCTCTCCGGCAACGAGCCGCATCCGGAACACACGCTCGTCGACGGCCTGATCGAGCTGAACCGCTACAGCACCGGCATGCGGCGCGCCCGCGAGATCGAGGTCCACAAGTTGCGCGCCCGCGATCATCTGCTCGGCAAGCACTTTTTTAAGATCACGGGCGACGGGCTCGTGACGTTCCCGCGCCTCGAAGCGCGTCCATCGCTGATGGAAAGCGCGCCGGATTTGAAGACGAAGCTCGCCTTCGGCATGTCCGAATTCGACGCGATGTTGGGCGGCGGCGTCGTGAAGGGCTCGACCACGACGCTGATCGGGCCGTCCGGCGTCGGCAAGACGCTGCTTGCGCTCAAGTTTCTCGAAGCGGGCGTCGAGCGCGGCGAGCGCTGCGTGTATTTCGGCTTCTATGAATCGCCGGAGCGGCTGATCGCGAAGGCCGAGGCCGTGTCGATCAGGCTCGCGGACGCCGCGCAGGACGGCCGGCTCACGATCCAGTGGCAGCCCGCGGTGGAACTCGCGATCGACGAACTCGCCGCTGAACTGATCGCGGTGATTACGCGGACGAACGCGTCGCGGCTCGTGGTGGACGGCATCGAGGGCTTCCACGATTCGGCGAACCGCGTCGAGCGCTTCGGCCTGTTCCTGAACGCGCTCACGCACCGGCTGCGGCAGGCGGGCGTCACGGCGCTCCTGACCGAGGAACTGCCGCTCTACACCGACGCAGTTCATACGCAGGCGATGCGCGCCTCCGCGATGACCGAGAACATCGTGCTGCTGCGCTATGTCGAGGCGAATTCCGGGCTCTACCGGATGCTTTCTGTCATCAAGCAGCGCGAGAGCGCGCACGATTCCGCGATTCGCCGCTTCGTCATCGACGAGCGCGGGCTGCACGTGAGCGAAGGCTTCATCGGCGCGACCGGGTTGTTGTCGGGGCGCGGTTCGATGGGTCCGTCGCTTTCGGTGTCCGATGCCGGCACGCGGACATGAAGAACATTCTTGTCGTCGACGACGAATTCGACATCCTGACCACCTGGCGCCTCGTGCTGCAGATGGAAGGCTACGAAGTCGTGACGGCCTCCAACGGTCTGGCGGCGCTCGAAAGCGCGCGCCACCGCGCACCCGATCTGATCATCACCGACTGGATGATGCCGAAGATGGACGGCGTCGCGCTGATCCGCGAGCTTTCCCGCGACGACGCGCTCGCGCAGGTGCCCGTGGTGCTGATGAGCGCGGCCGCGAGAGCGCCGCAGATCGAGCACGCGGCGCTCGAATTTCATCGGAAACCGCTTTCCATCGACGACCTGCTGGCCGCAGTGGTGCGGCTGATCGGCGCGGCCTGATTGCAAGCCGCTTCCTGGGCACGAAGCGTGCTGTAACTAGCGTTCCGGTCACGCCGGAATCTTCGGTCGAGTCCTCTGAGGATTCGATTCACACGATTCATTCCAACGGGAGGCACCATGGTGCAGGATCAGGTAGAAGGCGCGGCGCAGACCGTCGCGGGCAAGGTGCAGGACGCAGTCGGCGCGATTACCGGTGATGCCTCGACGCAGGCGGAAGGCAAGGCGCGCCAGGCGTTGGGGTCGCTCCAGCAGAGCTACGGCCAGACCATCGACAACGTGCGAACCGCCGTCGTCAGCCAGCCGATCAACGGTGTGCTGATCGCGGCCGCCGTCGGCTTCGTGCTCGGCGCGTTGTGGAACCGCGATCGCTGAGCGCAACTGGTGCGCGTCGAAGTCGCGCGTCGCATGTAAAAACGGCGGTCCGCTGCAAGGCGAACCGCCGTTTTGTTTGCTGGCGAGGCCGGCCTACTTCGAATAACTCGCACGCGACTGCATCGCGCTCGCATGCGACGCCGCGCAGCCGATCGCGAGCGCGGTGCCCGTCACGAGCAACGCGCCGCTGCCCCCAACGATTCCGACCGCGACCACCGAACACGCCGCAAAGCCATCGAGCGTCGAGACGAGCCCGGGCCACGCCGGCCCGGCGAGCGCCATCGTCAGATGGGAGAAGATCAGCGCGCCCATCGCGCTCACGATCACGACCGCCAGCGCGCCCGCCTCCTGCCCCGCCACATAGCCGATCACGGCGCACACGCCCGCGCAGGCGAAGTGCAACGAGCTGGCGAGCGACGCGTCCTTTATCGTGAAGCGCAGCCGCGAGAGCAGCGCGGCGCCGGCGAGCGCAACGCTCCCGCCGATCAGCGCGGCTACCGGCTCGTCCGGCTTGGCGAAGAGCGTCGACGCGAGCGCCGCCGCCGCGATCATGCCGTGCAAGCGCGAGAGGCGCGGCGCGCGATCGATCCCGAAGCGCGCGCATACGGCCGCCGCACCGCCCGCGATGCCGAGCGCGACGATCATCGACAAGACGGCCGATGCGCTGCCGCCCGCCGCATGCGCAAGCACGACGAGCGCGCCCATCGCGCCGATTTCCCATAGCACGCGCCGCCGCGACGCGGAGATGCCGCCGCTCGCGCGGAGCGCCTCCATCGTCGCTGCGACAGCCAGCACGCAGAGCGCGCCGTCGAGGGCATCGAACATGGCGCGTCCGCCTGCGCTATACCGCGAGCCGGTTGGAGAGCTTGCCGATCCCTGCGATCGTCACATCGACGGTCGAGCCGTCCTTGATCGAGCCGACGCCGATCGACGTGCCGCACATGATGACGTCGCCGGGCACGAGCGTCATGTCGGCGGAAACCATCGCGACCTGCTCGGCGGGCGAGAAAATCATGTCGTCGAGCGGATAGTTCTGGCGCTCGACGCCGTCGAGCGTCGTCACGACGTGCGCGGCGCGCCAGTCGAAACCCGTGGCGATGGTCGGTCCGAGGCAACTGAACGTGTCGAAGCCCTTCGAGCGGCACCATTGCGCGAAGTTGGGATCTTCCTGCAGCAATTCGATCGCGGTGACGTCGTTCACGCAGGTGTAGCCGAAGATCGCGCTTTCCGCTTCCTCGACGCTCGCGTTACTGCACGTCTTGCCGATCACGATGCCGAGTTCGCCTTCGTAGGCGATCTTGCCCTGATAGCTCTTCGGGCGGCGAATGTCCGCGTCCGGCCCGATTACCGACATCGGCGGCTTGATGAGGAAGAGCGGATGTTTCGGCGGCGCCTTGTCGAGTTTCTGCGACAGCGCATAGAAGTTGTTCCAGAGCGCCACGACCTTGCTCGGCTGGCAAGGCGCGAGCAGCGTGACTTCGCTGAGCGCAAACGAGTTGTTGGTGGGCTTGGGCTTTTCGAAGAGCGAGCCGTCGTATTGAAGGACGCGAAGTGCGTGCTGATCGAGCGTGCCGAAGCCGATGCGGCCCTCGGCATCGCGAAAGCGGATCCAGTTAGTCACGAGCTTTCCTTGAAAGTGTTGTTTGAGACGCTCAGATGGCGCCGAGGCTTTTAAGCGTCGCGATCTGGTCGGCGTTGTAGCCGAGCTCGGCCATCACTTCGTCGGTGTGCTCGCCGAGCAGCGGCGAGCGCGTGACGTCGGTCGGGCTGTCGGAAAGCTTGATCGGATTGCCGACCGTCAGGTACTTGCCGCGCACCGGATGATCGACTTCGACGATCGTCCCGGTCTTGCGCAGCGACTCGTCTTCGGCAATTTCTTTCATCGACAGGATCGGGCCGCACGGAATGTCGTGCTTGTTGAGGATTTCCATCGCCTGGAACTTGGTCTTCGACATTGTCCAGCGCTCGACTTCAGCGAAGATGTCCTTCAGGTGCGGCAGGCGCGCGGCGGCCGTCTTGTAGTCGGGATGATCGATCCACTCTTCCCGGCCGATCACCTTGCAGATTTCGCCCCAGACCGGCGCCTGCGTGATGAAGTAGATATACGCGTTCGGATCGGTTTCCCAGCCCTTGCATTTCAAAATCCAGCCCGGCTGGCCGCCACCCGAGGCGTTGCCCGCGCGCGGCACGGCGTCGCCGAAAGTGCCGTTCGGATATTGCGGATATTCCTTCATGACGCCGGTGCGTTCGAGCCGCTGCTGGTCGCGCAGCTTCACGCGGCACAGGTTGAGCACGCCGTCCTGCATCGCGGCGAGCACTTTCTGGCCGCGTCCGGTGGTTTTGCGCTGATAAAGCGCCGCGACGATGCCAAGCGCCAGATGCAGCCCCGTACCCGAGTCGCCGATCTGCGCGCCGGACACGACGGGCGGGCCGTCGTCGAAACCGGTCGTCGACGCCGCGCCGCCCGCGCATTGCGCGACGTTCTCGTAGACCTTGCAGTCTTCGTAAGGGCCGGGGCCAAAACCCTTCACCGACGCGACGATCATCGCCGGGTTCAGTTCCTGGATGCGTTCCCACGTGAAGCCCATGCGATCGAGCGCGCCGGGCGCGAAGTTTTCGACCATCACGTCGCATTTCTTGATCAGCGCTTCGAGAACCTTCTTGCCTTCCGGGTTCTTGGTGTCGATCGTGACCGAGCGCTTGTTGTGGTTGAGCATCGTGAAGTAGAGGCTGTCCGCCTCGGGAATATCGCGCAGTTGCTCCCGCGTGATATCGCCCGTGCCCGCGCGCTCGACCTTGATCACGTCCGCCCCGAACCACGCGAGCAACTGCGTGCAGGTCGGACCCGATTGAACGTGCGTGAAATCGAGGATGCGCACACCATCCAGTGCCTTGCCCATTGCCGTCTCCCTTTCGTTTCGTATCCGTTCTATATATGTGTCGATCGCGCGCGCCCATCGTTTCCTGGGCGCTGGGGACAGCAGCGAGCAGCGCCGGCCGTCGATCCGTTGTGATATACAATATTCCACACACAGTATTAGTCAAGCGTTCGGGCCATCTCGGAAACCCTGTAGTGCGCTGCAACATCACTGGAAACGCTTATCAGGCATCGCTCTTACGTCCACGCTTTCTGCGTCGCAGCAAAAGTCGTTTGTGCGTAATCCGCATCGATCAGTCTTTAAACTGCTGCTTACTTCCTGCATCGTCGCTTTCGCTCACAACCTCCTTTTGGTCGCCGTGAAATGTGATATATCATATTTCAGCGCTCGACTTTGGCCCATCATCGCCTGGCGCTTCATTCTGTTCAGAACAACAGGAGACGCAATGAACATCCATGAATATCAGGCGAAGGCGTTGCTGCGGCAGTACGGCGTGGCGGTGCCGCAGGGGCGTGTCGCGTTTTCGGCGCAGGAAGCCGCCGACGCGGCCAACGCGCTCGGCGGGCCGGTGTGGGTCGTGAAATCGCAGATTCACGCGGGCGGACGCGGCGCCGGCCGTTTCACCAACGATCCCGACGGCAAAGGCGGCGTGCGCGTGCTGAAGTCGGTCGAGGACGTGCGGGCGAATGCGCAGCAGATGTTGTCGTCGGTGCTGGTGACGAAGCAGACCGGGCCGGCCGGCAAGGAAGTGAAGCGGCTTTATGTCGAAGAAGGCTGCGACATCGCGCGCGAACTGTATCTCGGCATGCTCGTCGATCGCGCGTCGTCGCGCATCACGATCATGGCGTCGACCGAAGGCGGCATGGAAATCGAGGACGTCGCGCATCGGACGCCCGAGAAAATTCTCAAGATCGCGATCGATCCGGCCACCGGGCTACAGCCGTTCCACGCGCGTCAGGTCGCGTTCGGACTCGGCCTGTCGGGCAAGCAGGTCGGCGCGGCGTCGAAGTTCATTGCGGCGCTCTATCAGGCGTTCGTCGATCTGGATGCGTCGATCGTCGAGGTCAATCCGCTCGTCGTGACGGGCGAAGGCAGCGTGATCGCGCTCGACGCCAAGCTCAATTTCGACGACAACGCCCTCTTCCGCCATCCTGACATCGAAGCGCTGCGCGACGAAGACGAAGAAGAGCCCGCCGAAATCGAAGCGGCGAAGCACGGCCTGAACTACGTGAAACTCGACGGCAATATCGGCTGCATGGTGAATGGCGCCGGCCTCGCGATGGCGACGATGGACATCATCAAGCTCTACGGCGGCGAACCGGCGAATTTTCTCGACGTCGGCGGCGGCGCGACGCAGGAACGCGTCTCGACGGCGTTCAAGCTGATCCTGCGCGATCCGAAAGTCGAAGGAATTCTGGTCAACATCTTCGGCGGCATCATGCGCTGCGACGTGATCGCGCAAGGCGTGGTCGCGGCGGCGCGCGAGGTGAACCTGCACGTGCCGCTCGTCGTGCGGCTCGCCGGGACGAACGTCGACGCCGGCCGCGAAATCCTGCGCACGTCCGGCCTCACGATCATTCCCGCAGAAAACCTGGCCGACGCTGCCGACAAGATCGTCAGCGCCGTCGCCGCCGCACGCCAATAAGGGGAAAAATCATGAGCGTATTGATCGACAAGAACACGAAGGTGATTTGCCAGGGCTTCACCGGCGCGCAGGGCACGTTTCACTCCGAGCAGGCGATCGCCTACGGCACGCACATGGTCGGCGGCGTGACGCCCGGCAAGGGCGGCACGACGCATCTCGACCTGCCGGTTTTCGATACCGTCGCGCACGCCGTCCACAAGACGGGCGCGGATGCTTCCGTGATCTACGTGCCGCCGCCGTTCGCGGCCGACGCGATCCTCGAAGCCGTCGATGCCGAAGTGCCGTTGATCGTCTGCATCACCGAGGGCATTCCGGTGCTCGACATGCTGCGCGTGAAACGCGCGCTCGCGGGGTCGGCGAGCCGGCTCGTCGGGCCGAACTGCCCGGGCGTCATCACGCCGGGCGAATGCAAGATCGGCATCATGCCGGGACACATTCACCGGCCCGGCAAGATCGGCGTGGTGTCGCGTTCCGGCACGCTCACTTATGAGGCCGTCGCACAGACGACCGCAGCCGGCCTCGGCCAGACGACGTGCATCGGCATCGGCGGCGATCCGGTCAACGGGACGAATTTCATCGATTGCCTCGCGCTCTTCCTCGCCGACGACGCCACCGAAGGCATCATCATGATCGGCGAGATCGGCGGATCGGCGGAGGAGGAAGCGGCGCAGTTCCTGAAGGAGTCGGGCACGAAAAAGCCGGTGGTCGGCTTCATCGCCGGGACGACGGCGCCGCCCGGCAGGCGCATGGGCCACGCGGGCGCGATCATTTCCGGCGGCTCGGGGACGGCGGGCGCGAAGATCGACGCGATGAAATCGGCTGGCATTCACGTCGCCGATTCGCCCGCCGCACTCGGCGAAACGATGCTGCACGCGATGCGTTAAACAAAAAAGCCGTCCGGCGCGATGCCGGACGGCTTTCCATTTCTTGTCACGCTCGGCTTTCAGTCGAGAAAGTCGCAATTCACCTCGACGAACGCGGCCAGATCGAGCGAATGCTGCCTGACCAGCCGCTCGACCAGTTCGGTATCGCGCTGTTCGAGCGCTTCGATGATCCGCATGTGATCGACGATCGAGCGCGACGCGCGGTCGCTCTGCGAAATCGTCATCTTCCGGATCGCGCGCACGTGCACGAAGATGTTCTTGATGGTGTCGAAGATGATCTGCGACTTGCCCAGCTGCACGATCGCCTGGTGAAAGGCGATGTTCGCCTCCGAATACTCGTCGATGTGTTCGGCGGGCGTCGAATCGCGAAAATTGTCGAACATGTGGCGCAACCCGGCGATTTCCGCGTCCGTCGCGCGCTGCGTGGCGAGGCGCGCGGCCATGCTTTCGAGCGCCGCCCACATGTGAATCATTTCGACGATCTCACGCTTCGTCTTGCGCAATATGTATACGCCACGACGCGGCACCGTGCGCAGGAAGCCTTCCTGCTCCAGCAGCGTCATCGCTTCGCGGATGGGCGTGCGGCTTACGCCGAGCGCCTCCGTCAATTCCTTTTCGTCGAGCCGGATCTCTTCGCGCGAGCGATAGATGTCCGCCTCCGCGATCGCTTGCCGCAGTTTCGCGTACGCCTGATCGCGCAGCGAAACCGTGGCATTGATCGGTTCTAGCGAGAGCGTCAGCCCAGCGGGACGAAGCTCGAGTCTGTCTACAGATTGAGTATCAGATGGCATTGATGGTTCGATTTCCCATTTGCGGCTGGCCCGCCGACACGCGCTTGCCCGATCCGCCGTTCTGATCGTCCGCCGCCAAGCCGGCAAACCGACCGTGATCCGATGCGCGCTGCAACATGGACTGCGGCACCGACGATGCAATCATAAACGTAACGCTCACGCCAATGGCCATCAAAGCGATTCCCAACACGACGACTAATGCGATGCTCATTTGAATGCTCCGGGTAAGTACTTAGGAGCCTCCAGTATATGTTGCGTCGCATCACGACGCAACATATTTTGCATCTTGTATATCAGAAACAACAGCGTCCGCTTACAAGCAGTTTAGGCGGCTTTTTGCGTTTCCGTCGGCGGTTGCGCGACCGCCGTACCTTGGTTGATGCCTTCGCGCAATTTGATCAATGCGAGCACCGCATCGAGCATCGGCGTCTCGACGTGAACGAGGCGCCCGATTTCCTGCACGACGGTCATCAGCGGATCGATTTCCATCGGCCGGCCGGCTTCGCAGTCCATCAGCATCGAGGTCTTGTGCGCACCCACCGCGCCCGCGCCGTTGATGCGCTTCTCCACATCGACGCGGAAATTCACGCCGATCTTGTCGCCGATCGTCTTCGCTTCCAGCATCATCGCCTTCGACAGCGCGCGCGTGCCCGGATCGCTCGTCAGGACGTCGAGCGTGGCGCCCGTCAGCGCGCTGATCGGGTTGAAGCACAGGTTGCCCCACAGCTTCAGCCAGATTTCGTCGCGAATGTTGTTGCGCATCGGCGCTTCCATGTCGGCGGCGGCCATGATGTCGTGGAACGCTTGCAGGCGCGGCGTGATCTCGCCGCTCGGCTCGCCGATCGGGAATTTCTTGCCGTACACATGCTTGATGACGCCCGGCTCCGCGATCTCGGCCGCCGGCAGCAGCACGCAGCCGATCGCGCGTTCCGGTCCGAGCACTTTCCACTGCTTGCCGCCGGGGTCGATCGACTGCAACGTCGTACCGGCCAGCTCGCCGCCGTGATTGTAGAAATACCAGTAGGGCAAGCCGTTCACCGCGGTGACGACCGCCGTGTCCGGTCCGAGCAGCGGCGCGATCAGATCGACGACGCCCGGCACCGAATGCGCCTTCAACGCGATGATCACGTAATCTTGCGGGCCAAGTTCCGCCGGATTGTTGGTGCAGCGGACCTTGACCGTGTGCTCCTGGCCGTCGATCTGCAGGCGAACGCCGTTCGCCTGCATCGCCGCAAGGTGCGGTCCGCGCGCGACGAAACTCACGTCCGCGCCCGCGCGCGCGAGTTGCGCGCCCATATAGCCACCGATTGCTCCCGCTCCGTACACGCAGATCTTCATGCTCGTCTCCTAAGGGTGATTATTTGCCTTCTGATATACAACATACTACATTCCACATAGCCACTAAACAAGGCGATTTGTGCCCTCGCAGACAAGCGCAAACCCGCGCTCGCGAAGGCTTCGCGCGCGTATCGATGAAGTAAGTGCTGGCTTGCTGCGGAGAAAATCGGGGGCGGCGAAGACCTGCGTCTTCGCCGCTGAGATCAGGCTTCGACGGCCCGAAGCGTCGGCGATGCGGAGCGCCGCGCGAGCGACGCCGCGACGACATGCGCCCAGACGTGTGCCGCGCCGGCGCGTAGCGCGCGGCCCTTGCGGCGCACGAGCATGATGGACCGCGAGGCTTCGGGCGTGAGCACCACCGCCTGCACGCCGCGCCCGGCCCATGCCGCGCACGCGTGCATCGGCATGACGCCGATGCCGAGCCCCGCTTCGACCATCTGCATCACGGACTGCGCCTGCGCAAGCCGCTGGCGCGTCGTTCCGGCGACGTCGTGCAGCATCAGCGCACGCTCGGTGGCGGCGTGGCTTTCGGCGTCGTCGTCGAGCACCAGCAGCGATGCGCCGCGCAACGCGCGCCAGTGCGCGCTGCGCTGCGACGCGAGCGGATGACACGCGGGCACGAGCGCGCACAACGGATCGTCGAAGAGCGGCTCGGCCACGAGTTCGCTCACGTTGTCCGGCGCGATCACGACGCCCAGATCCGCCTCGCCTGCGCGCACGAGTTGCAGCACCTGGTTCTGCGGCCGGTCGACGAGCGCGATCGACAGATCGGGATGGCTCGCCGCGCACGACGCCAGCCACGCCGGCAACACGCTCGCCGTCAGGCTGGAACTGCTCGCGAACTGGACGATACCCGGCTCCGCACTGTCGCCCGAACGCGGCCGCAAGGTCGCTTCGAGTTCCTCGACGAGCGGCGCGACCCGCGCGATCAGCTTGCGCCCAGCGTCGGTCAGCGCGACCTGGCGCGTAGTCCGGTCGAAGAGCCGCAGCGCGATTTCGTCCTCCAGTTCGCGGATGCTGCGGCTCACCGCCGACTGCGTGATGCCGAATTCATCGCCCGCACGCGTGAAGCTGCGATGCCGCGCGAGCGTGATGAAAAGACGCAGCTGATGCAGCGAAACACTCAGCGCCTTCGCCACCTGCGCGGTGTCCGGCGCGGCGTCGCGCACATCCGGACGCGGTTCGCTCAGCGTGCTCATCGCGCGGACGAGTTGCGCGGCGTCTCGGACCACGTCGCCTGGAACGAAGCGTCGACCGATTTCGAGGTCTGTTCGACCGTGTTGTTGATCCAGCGCTTTCTCATCGGCGCGAGCAGGAACTTGGCTGCGATCGCCGCGGCGATCGAGATGCCCGCAGCGCAGATGAACACCGCGTTCCAGCCACCGACCGCCGACAGCAGCGACGCCACCGGAACCAGCATCGACGCCGTGCCCTTCGCCGTGTACAGCGTGCCG
>NZ_JARUXL010000004.1:1475068-1582424 GCF_031451455.1 Caballeronia sp. LZ024
CGCCGCTTGTCCCCAATGGTGCTTGGCATCCATCGGCACGACGAAGAGCGTCCACGCGTATTGCAGATTCGCGACCAGGCCCATGCAGATGATGCCGATCGCCAGTTGAACCCATCGGTTGGAATGACGGCCGAGCGGTCGCCCGGACGTGACTGTGCCTGCGTTTGCCATGTCTGTCTCCAATTTTTAAGTCGTAGCGCTCGTGCGGCGCTTGATGTCGTGCAGGATCACCGGCGTATTGTGCCGGTGCAGCATCGGGTCGGTCTGTCAGGGGAAATGCTCAAGCCACGCGGCGCGGGCAGGCAACCGCACGGCAAACGGAGTACGCGGATTGAAACAGTCGCCACGCTCCGGACAATACGATCGACGCATCATTTTCTGGCGAATCCCAATATCCGCGGGCTTGCGGAAGGTTGGCGCAGCTTCTTGATGCGCTGCTTGCATCGCCTGTTTCCGGCCGCGCGAGGGGCAAAAAACGCGGCCGTCGACGATGATGAATGTTGCACGGCTTACAACAATTGCCGGGCGTGAAAGCATCGTGGGGGAGAAAAACGATTAGGGAAAGTTATAAAAATTTATTGTATAAATTAGCGATCGTGAATGGATGGAGGGCTTCGCCGTGATGCGCAATGCCACGCTTCGGCAGTTGAAAATCTTCGAAACGGTCGCGCGCCGACTGAGTTTTTCGCGCGCCGCAGAGGAGCTTTACCTGACGCAGCCGGCGGTTTCGACGCAAGTCAAGCAGTTGGAAGAACACGCGGGGCTGCCGCTTTTCGAGCAGCTCGGCAAGAAAATCTATCTGACGCCAGCCGGTAATGAAATGCTTCATTACAGTCGGGCGATTCTGGAGCAATTCCGCGAAGCCGACGACGCCATGGCGCGCCTGAAAGGCATTTCGGGCGGGACGCTGAATGTCGCCGTCATCAGCGCCGGCGACTATTTCTTTCCGCGCCTGCTCGCCGCCTTCACGCAGCGCAACAGCGACGTGCGGCTGAACCTCGCGGTCCACAATCGCGAGGAACTGCTGCATCAGCTGTCCGACAATCTCACCGATCTCGCGATCATGGTCCGCCCACCGAAAGACATGGATACCGAGAACGTGTCGTTCGCGCCGCATCCGTATGTGATCGTCGCGCCGCCGGATCATCCGCTCGTCGGCAAGACGCGCATTCCGCTCGAAGCGCTCGCCGACGAACCGTTCATCGTCCGCGAAAAGGGCTCGGACACCTGGAATTCAATGGAGGAAGGCTTCGCGGGCCGGCTGCCGCGGCTGAATATCGCGATGGAAATCACCAGCACCGAGACGATCAAGCAGGCGGTCATCGCGGGCATGGGCATCAGCTTTCTCTCCGCGCATACGATCAGCCTGGAATTGCAGGTCGGCAAGCTCGCCGTGCTGGACATCGAAGGGTTTCCGGTGAAGCTCAACTGGTTCATCGTGCACCGGAACAACAAACGGCTGCCGCCGGTCGCGCTCGCGTTCAAGCAATTCCTGATCGATGAAGGCGCCGCGCAGATCGAAGAGATCACCCATATCGGTGCAGAAACCGGCAGGCCGAATTCATAAAGTTTTTCTTATCGTTATTCGAAAAAACTTTAACTGTCGTATATGGATTGAAGTTCCTATCCTGTTTCTAACCCCTCACGGCCAAAACAGGAGACGACGATGATCCACGCAACGCACAGCGACGACCGCGAAACCCAGGCGCAACTCTGCGCGTACAACAACGCCTTCGAGGAACTCGACCTGATGTTCCGCTGGGATGCCGATACGTACCGCTCGCTCGCTGCCGTCGAGAGCGACTACGGCCGCATCGCGAAGTACATCGAATCGCATTGCCCGCATCTGCTGACGGCTTATAGCGCCGATTTCCTGTGCCAGGCGATCGTCGAGCGCAAGAACGCCGTGCTGGAAGCGTGCCGCGCGAACACCGTCAAGAACGACGACAGCGCCCGCCGCGCCCGTCTCTGGCGCTCGCGCAACGAAGTTTCCGCGCATGCCTGAGCGTCGCGGGTGCGTTGAAGGAAAGGCGGCCTCGGCCGCCTTTCTTCGTCAGGGCGCGAGCGACACCCATACGGCCTTCGGCTCCGTGAAGTTTTCGATCGCTACATCGCCATGCTCGCGCCCGAAGCCGGAATCGCCGGAGCCGCCCCACGGCAGCCGCACGTCGGTGTAGCCGTAGGTGTTGATCCACACTGTCCCTGCCTTCAATTCCGCCGCCATCCGGTGCACGCGGCCGATATCCGCGCTCCAGACGCCCGCCGCGAGGCTGTACGCCGTGCCGTTGGCGATGCGCAGCGCGTCGGCTTCATCGTCGAACGGGATCACGCTCACCACCGGACCGAAGATTTCCTCCTGCGAGATACGCATCTCGTGCTCGACGTTGGCGAACACGGCCGGCTCGACGAAGTAGCCGCGCTCGCCCACGCGCTGGCCGCCGGTCACGAGCGACGCGCCCTCGCCCCGCCCGATGTCGACGTAATCCAGCACGGTCTGCATCTGTTTCGCGGAAATCAGCGGGCCCATGCCGGTCTCGCTCTTCGACGGATCGCCGAGCTTGATCGCCCGCGCGCGCTCCGCGAGCCGCTCGACGACGTCGTCGTAGACCGCGCGCTGCACCAGCACGCGCGAGCCCGCCGAGCACACCTGACCCGCGTTGAAGAAGATGCCGGACGCGGCGGCGCGGGTGGCGGCGTCGAGATTGGCGTCGGCGAAAATCACGTTCGCCGACTTGCCGCCGAGTTCCAGCGTCACGCGCTTGAAGTTGCCGGCGGCGCCTTGCAGAATCCCGCGTCCGACCGACGGCGAGCCGGTGAACGTGACCTTGTCGACGCCCGGATGCGCGACGAGTGCATCGCCGACCACCGATCCCTTGCCCGTCACGATATTGAGCACGCCCGGCGGCACGCCGGCTTCGAGCGCGAGCCGGCCGATCATCAGCGCCGAGAGTGGCGTGATTTCCGCGGGTTTCACGATCAGCGTGCAGCCGCAGGCGAGCGCGGGCGCGATCTTCCACATGCCGATCATCAGCGGGAAATTCCACGGCACGATCGCCGCGACCACGCCGACCGGCTCGCGCACGGTGTACATGAGCGCGTCCGGGCGCGCGGGGACGACTTGTCCGTTGATTAGGATGCGGCCGCGTTCGGCGGCGCGGATGGCGTTCCACGGCTTGAGCGCGGCGCGCGCGGCCTGCACGGCGCGGTCGACGTCGGCCGCGGTGCCCTGTGCGACCTGCGCGATCGGCTTTTCGGTGGCGGGGTCGAGGTCGGTCGAATAAGTGCCACCGCTCGGCGGCACGGATTCGCCGCCGATCAGCAGTTCATAGCGCTTCAGGTTCGATGTGTTGTCCATGTGTCTCGCTCCTTTTGATGCGTAGAGGGCTTTCGTGACCCTTTCGTCGATTCTATGCGCATCGCAGAAAAGCGGAGGCGCACAGGCGCGGGCGCGCAGGAGGAGTACAGGAGAGAGACGAGCTGGTGGGCCGGGTGGGACTCGAACCCACTATCGGTCGATTATGAGTCGACAGCTTATACCAATTAAGCTTCCGGCCCTTTTAATGAGCAAGGGCAAAAATAAAGCGCCGGGCGGCGCTTTTCGATACATCGGAACATTGCGCTTGTTCTGCGAGGGTTGCGAGTTTGCCTCACAACGCCTCGCAAGACAAGAGCCGGTCAGTTCCCTTCGAGGAACGACTTCAGCTTGTCGGAGCGGCTCGGGTGACGAAGCTTGCGCAACGCCTTCGCTTCGATCTGACGAATCCGCTCGCGCGTCACGTCGAACTGCTTGCCGACTTCTTCAAGCGTATGGTCCGTGCTCATTTCGATGCCGAAACGCATGCGCAGCACCTTCGCCTCGCGCGGTGTCAGCGAATCGAGCACGTCCTTCACGACATCGCGCATGCTCGCGTGCAGCGCGGCGTCGGCCGGGGCGACCGTGTTCGTGTCCTCGATGAAGTCGCCGAGATGCGAATCGTCGTCGTCGCCGATCGGCGTTTCCATCGAGATCGGCTCCTTCGCGATCTTCATGATCTTGCGGATCTTGTCTTCCGGCATCTCCATCTTTTCGGCGAGCGTAGCCGGATCGGGTTCCAAACCCGTTTCCTGCAAGATCTGCCGCGAAATCCGGTTCATCTTGTTAATCGTTTCGATCATGTGGACCGGAATCCGGATGGTGCGCGCCTGGTCCGCGATCGACCGCGTGATGGCCTGACGAATCCACCACGTCGCGTAAGTCGAGAACTTGTAGCCGCGACGATATTCGAACTTGTCCACCGCCTTCATCAGGCCGATATTGCCTTCCTGGATCAGATCGAGGAATTGCAGGCCGCGGTTCGTGTACTTCTTCGCGATGGAAATCACGAGACGCAGGTTCGCTTCCGTCATTTCGCGCTTCGCCTGACGCGCCTTCAGTTCGCCCGCCGCCATCTGGCGATTGGTTTCCTTCAGGTCCTTGAGCGGCAACACGACGCGCGCCTGCAAGTCGAGCAGACGTTGCTGCTGCTCGCGGATCGCGGGAATGTTGCGTTCGAGGATCGCGCTATAGCCATGACCTTCCCCGACGACCTTCTCTGACCAGTCGAGGTCCGTCTCGTTGCCCGGGAAGCGCGTGATGAACTCGGCACGCGGCATGCCGCACTTGTCGACGACCGTGTGCAAAATCTGGCGCTCCACCTGACGCACCTCATCGACCTGCGCGCGCAGCGTGTCGCACAGGCGTTCGACGGTACGCGCGGTGAAGCGGATCGACATCAGTTCGGTCTGGATGGCTTCCTGCGCCTTCAAATACGCCTTCGACTTGTAGCCTTCCTTCTCGTAGGCGCGGCGCATCTTGTCGAACCATTCGCTGATGAGCGAGAACTTCTCCAGCGACGCGCGCTTGAGCGCTTCGAGCTGAGCGGCGTTCGCATTCGCCTGCGCGGTGCTTTCGTCCTCTTCTTCCTCGTCGTCGCTCTCTTCCGCTTCCTCTTCCTCGTTTTCGCTTTCGATCGCTTCCGCTTCCTGCTCGGAAAAACCGTCGGCGTCCTCGGCGTTCGGATCGATCAGGCCGTCGACCAGTTCGTCGACGCGCGTCTCTTCGTTCTGCACGCGCTCGGCCATCGCGAGGATGTCCGCGATGGTGGTCGGGCAGGCGGAAATCGCCATGACCATGTGCTTCAGACCGTCTTCGATCCGCTTCGCGATCTCGATTTCGCCTTCGCGCGTGAGCAGCTCGACCGTGCCCATTTCGCGCATGTACATGCGGACCGGGTCGGTCGTGCGGCCGAATTCGGAATCGACGGTGGACAGCGCGACTTCGGCTTCTTCCTCGACTTCGTCGTCGGAGGACGCAGCGGGCGCGTTGTCGTTCAGGAGCAGCGTTTCCGCATCCGGAGCCTGTTCGTAGACGGCGACGCCCATGTCGTTGAACGTGCTGATGATCCCTTCGATCGCTTCCGTTTCCGTGAAGTTGTCGGGCAGGTGATCGTTGATTTCCGCGTATGTCAGGTAGCCGCGCTCCTTGCCGAGCTTGATGAGCGCGCGCAGTTTCGAGCGCCGCTCCTCCAGTTCTTCGAGCGTGCCGGGCGCCGCCGAGGCGAACGCATCCTTCAGCAGCGCTTTCTCCTTCGCGCGCCGATCACGTGCCTTCACCTTCGCCGACGGAGCCGCGACATTCGCAGGCTCTGCGTTTTGCGTTGCGTCGTCTTCGACGGGTACTTCGTTCAGCTTTTTCGTCATGGAATTCGCCGTGCCGGCTTTAGTCTCGACTCGCGGCTGCTGGACGGCAGCCGATGGAACCGTGGATACTGAATGTGCGCGCGCTGCTTCGTCCTGCGTGCCATGTCCCAGGTCGTCGCGGGGGCCTTCGCGTACTGGCGGACTTCGACCCTCGTTCCTACCCTCCATAACAGCCGCGACCCTTCTGCCCGTCTGTTCGGCTGCGAGCGTTTTGGCGCCGTCGGGCGCTGTCTCCGGCGTGCGCTCGGCCTTGACCGATGTCGCCGACGCCTTCTTCGCAGTCGATTCAGCCAGCGCCTTCTTTTTCGAGCTCGGCGCCTTGCGCGCGCCGGCTGGCGACACGCCCGCGAGAGAAGCGGATTCCTTGTGGGCTGCAGCCCGTTCCGGCTCGTTCGAGCCCTGTCCCGTCGCTTTTTTCCCGCTCGTAGTCTTTGCCATTTGCCTATTTCGCCGGGCGCCCGACGCGCCTGAAAATCCAGACGAATGACGCGCGCCACAAAGGAAAACAAACTCAAAAAACAACTTGCTTAAAACCTTTAATTATAGCATTCCAGGTTTATCTCTCCGGGCTCACCACCCGCCCCGCCTTGATCTGCGCGGCCTTGGCTGACAACTCGCTGAATTCGGCCACTTCCTCCGCCGACAGCGACGACTGCCGCGCCAGTTGATCCAGCCGCGCGCGATAGCTGTCATGGCGCAGTTTCACGACGGTCGCCTGCAATTCTTCCGCGAGCAGCTTGCGTTGCTCGGCGACCCGCTCCGCCGCACCTTCGTCCGCCGGATCACGCATCAGAAGGTCCCGCACATTTTCATCATAGGCGAGAATTTCCTGAAAGATGTCTTCGTATGTCGGGGCATTTGCGGCGTTTCTCAACAAATCCGAAAGCATCTGAAACTCCGCGCTCTCGCCCAACTCGCGCGCGTGGCCGATCACCTCCCCGAACAACTCGCCGTGCTCGGTCATGGTGACGAGCGTCTGTTCGCCCTCGCTGTCGAGCGCTTTTGCGATTCCCGGATACATCACAAGATTACGCAACGCCCGCTGTTCCTGACCCGTCACCCGACGGCGCTCGCTTTTCGGCAGCGCCGAGCGCGCGACCGCGGCGGCGCGCGAATCGATGTCGCACAGCGCGGCGATCTCGCCGAACGGCGTCGCGAGGCGGTCTGCCAACATGTGCAATATCTGCACCCGCAACGCATTCGCCGGCAGCGCCTGCAACAACGGCTTCGCGTCGAACAGCGCTTTCGCGCGGCCTTCGGGCTGATCCAGCTCCTTGTCGTTCAGCACCTCGTTCAGCAGAAACTGCGACAGCGGCATCGCCCGGTCGACCTGTTCGCCGAAGCCGTCGGTGCCGAACTCGCGCACGTAGCTGTCCGGATCGTGTTCCTTCGGCAGAAAGAGAAACCGGACGGTGCGGTTGTCGGCGGCGTGCGGCAGACACGCTTCGAGCGCGCGACGCGCCGCCCGGCGGCCCGCCGCGTCGCCGTCGAAACTGAATACGACGGTGTCGGTCTGGCGAAACAGCTTCTGCACGTGAACCGGCGTGCAGGCGGTGCCGAGCGTCGCGACCGCGTTCGCAAAGCCGAGCTGCGCCAGCGCGACCACGTCCATATATCCTTCGACGACGAGCACATAGCCGAGTTCGCGAATCGCGAGACGCGCCTCGAACAGGCCGTAAAGCTCGCTGCCTTTGCTAAATAACGGCGTTTCGGGCGAATTCAAATATTTCGGCTCGCCGCTGTCGAGAATGCGCCCGCCGAAGCCGATCACATTGCCCTTCACGTTGCGGATCGGGAACATCACGCGTTCGCGGAAGCGGTCATAGCGCCGCGCCTGACCCTGCGCGTCGTTTTTCTCGCTGACGATCACGAGTCCCGCTTCGACGAGGTTGTCGTTGCGGTAGTCGGGAAAGGCGGCCTCGAGGTTCTGCCAGCCGTCCGGCGCATAACCCAGGCCGAAGCGCGCGGCGATTTCGCCCGTCAGCCCGCGCTTTTTCAGATACGCGATCGCATTGGGCGCGCCACGCAACTGTTTGCGATAAAAGTCGCAGGCGGTCTGCATGACTTCCGTCAGCGCGACGCTCACCGCCTTGCTCGGCGCGGGCGCGTAGCCTTCGCCGCCGCCGCCCCTGAACGAAGACGGCTCCTGCGGCACGGTCAATCCGACCGACTGCGCGAGTTCCTTGACCGCCTCGGGAAACGTGAGCCCGGTGTGCTCCATGAGAAAGCTGATCGCCGTGCCGTGCGCGCCGCAGCCGAAGCAGTGATAGAACTGCTTGGTCGGGCTGACCGTGAACGACGGGCTCTTCTCGTTATGGAACGGGCACAGGCCCATGAAATTCGCGCCGCCCTTTTTCAACTGGACGAAGCGGCCCACCACGTCGACGATATCGACGCGGTTGAGCAAATCCTGGAGGAACGCGTGCGGAATCACCGTGCGCGCTTACTTCGACAGCGCCGCCTTGACCTGCGCGGAGACGGCCGTCATGTCCGCCTTGCCCGCGAGCTTCGGCTTGAGCACGCCCATCACTTTGCCCATGTCCTGCGGGCCGGCGGCGCCGGTCGCGGCCACGGCGGCCTCTACTTCCGCGGCGATCGCTTCGGGCGACAACTGCTCCGGCATGTACGCCGCGAGCACGGCGAGCTCGGCGCTTTCCTTCGCGACGAGGTCGTCGCGGCCGGCGCTCTGGAACTGGCTGATCGAGTCCTTGCGCTGCTTGATCATCTTGTCGATGACGGCGGTCACGGCCGCGTCGTCGAGCGTCACGCGGTCGTCAACTTCACGCTGCTTGATCGCGGCGAGCAACAGGCGAATCGTGCCGAGTCGCTCGGTTTCCCGTGCGCGCATCGCGGTTTTCATGTCGTCGCTGATCTGGTCCTTGAGGCTCATCGTTCACCCGGTGCAAGTGCAAATTTGGAGAGGTTGGGCCGGTCTGCCGCTGCCTTCGCCGCCGTGCAAATCGAGGCGAAGAAAGCAAAAACCCGCTTGGGATGCTTCCTCAAGCGGGCCACGACGCGGCCGATATCCGCTGGCAATGGAACACATGGAGGTTCCCCGCCGCGTTTCAATGTGATCCGTTCGACGCGAGCGACGCGCCGCGCGAGGGACTTTTTACGATATCGCCGATCGACCCAATGTACCGATCGAGTATAGCAGGTCGATTCGGCGTTTCGAGTCGGCTCCAGACGCGCATCGCCGCGCCCGAAGCCTTGCCGCATCGGACTTTCGGCAAACTCAGGCGGAGTCGCGCAACGCCCGCTCGCGGGCGAATTCGGCGGCGGCCTGACCGGCCGCGACGCCCGACGCCCACGCCCATTGGAAGTTGTAGCCGCCGAGCCATCCGGTAACATCTACCGCTTCGCCGACGAAGTACAGGCCGGGCGTGCGCGCGCTCATCATCGTCGCCGAGGACAGTTCGCGCGTGTCGACGCCGCCGCGCGTCACTTCGGCCTTGCGATAGCCTTCGGTGCCGTTCGGGGTGAGCGTCCAGCGCGATAGCGACTCACCGACGGCCTTCAGCGTGCGGTCCGGCAGGTCGGCAAGACGGGCGTCGGCGGGAACGCCTCGCGCTTCGAGCCACGTATGCGCGAGGCGCACCGGGACGTGCTCGGCGAGAAACGTCGCGATCTGCTTTTTCGAGCCTGCCTTGGCTTCGAGCAGCGCTTCGGTCGCGTCGATGCCCGGCAGCAAGTCGATGTGGATCGGCTCGGACGGGTTCCAGTAGCTCGAAATCTGCAGCACGCCCGGGCCGGACAGCCCGCGATGGGTGAGCAGCAAATCCTCGGAAAACTCACCGCGCGTCTTGCCTTTGCCGGTACTCAGATCCACTTCGACCGACAGCCCCGAAAGCGCCGAGAACGGTGCCCAGTCGTCGGCGGCGAACGTGAGCGGCACGAGCGCCGGACGCATGTCGACGAGCTTGTGGCCGAACTGCTTCGCCACGCGATAGCCGAAATCCGTCGCGCCGATCTTCGGAATCGACAGCCCGCCCGTCGCGATGACGAGCGCCGCCGCTTCGATCGTGCCCGCCGCCGTGTCGAGCGCGAAGCGTTCGCCGTCGCGCCGGATCGCATCGACCGTCACCGGATGACGCCACGCGACGCGCCCGGCGTCGCATTCGCTTTTCAGCAGTTCAATGATCGATTCGCTGGAGTCGTCGCAGAAAAGCTGGCCTTTGTGCTTTTCGTGCCAGCTCACGCGGTATTGCTTGAGCAGCGCGAGGAAATCGCGCGGCGTGTAGCGGGCGAGCGCCGAGCGGCAAAAATGCGGATTCGCCGACAGAAAATTGGCCGGTCCCGCGTTGATGTTCGTGAAGTTGCAGCGCCCGCCGCCGGAGATGCGGATTTTTTCGGCGAGGCGTTCGGCGTGGTCGATCAGGACGACGCGGCGGCCGCTTTGCGCGGCGACCGCGGCGCACATCATGCCGGCCGCGCCCGCGCCGATGACGGCGATATCGAAGGATTCCATGGCGCGCATTGTAACCGGCGCGCCCGGCGAAACGCCGTCGCGAGGCGCGCGTGGAGGGCCCCGCTGCTATACTTTGACGTTCCCTAAGACGTTGATTCCCATGCTAGTTCTAGGCATCGAAAGCTCCTGCGACGAAACCGGCCTCGCGCTCTACGACACCGAGCGCGGCCTGCTCTCGCACGCGCTGCATTCGCAGATCGCGATGCATCGCGAATATGGCGGCGTCGTGCCGGAACTGGCGTCGCGCGATCACATCCGGCGCGCGTTGCCGCTGCTCGAACAAGTGATGTCGGAAGCCCGCGCCGGACGCGCCGACATCGACGCCATCGCGTTCACGCAGGGTCCGGGTCTCGCGGGCGCGCTACTCGTGGGCGCGAGCGTCGCGAATGCGCTCGCGATGGCGTGGGACAAGCCGACCGTCGGCATCCATCACCTCGAAGGGCATTTGCTCTCGCCGTTGCTCGTCGACGAACCGCCGCCGTTTCCGTTCGTGGCGTTGCTGGTGTCGGGCGGACACACACAGTTGATGCGCGTGACCGACGTCGGCGTGTACGAGACGCTCGGCGAAACGCTCGACGACGCCGCCGGCGAAGCCTTCGACAAAACCGCAAAGCTGCTCGGCCTCGGCTATCCGGGCGGCCCGGAAGTCTCGCGGATGGCGGAATTCGGCACGCCGGGCGCGGTCGTGCTGCCGCGTCCGATGCTGCATTCCGGCGACCTCGATTTCAGCTTCAGCGGTTTAAAAACAGCCGTCCTCACGCAGAGCCGCAAGCTCGGCGCGAATGTCTGCGAACAGGCGAAGGCGGATCTGGCGCGCGGTTTCGTCGATGCCGCCGTGGACGTGCTCGTCGCGAAATCGCTTGCCGCGTTGAAGAAGACGGGATTGAAGCGGCTCGTCGTCGCGGGCGGCGTGGGCGCGAACCGGCAGTTGCGCGAGGCGCTGTCGGCGGCGGCGAAAAAGCGCCGCTTCGACGTCCACTATCCCGACTTGTCGCTTTGCACCGACAACGGCGCGATGATCGCGCTCGCGGGCGCCCTGCGCCTCGCGCGCTGGCCCGAGCAGGCCGTGCGCGATTACGCGTTCACCGTCAAGCCGCGCTGGGACCTGACCTCGCTCGCGGCGGCGTAACAATCAGCTCGGCGGATTGAACGGCTGCACGATCGCCTGAAACGCCGGCAGCGCCTCGCAGCGGTCGGCATGTGCGATGAGCGTCGGCCAGCGCGTCGCCGTGAAGAGCGCAGGATGCGCCTCGCGCGCGAAACGCAGCGCGCAGGCCACGGCGATGTCGGCGTGCGTGATGGCAACGCCGAACCACCAGGGCGTGGCGCGCGCCGCGCGGTCCGCTTCCAGCACGTCCAGCACGCGTTCCACCTGCCCCGTGCAGCGTTCCACCCACATCTCCGATTTCTCCTTGTGCAGCACTCGCTCGTAGACGAGCGCGACGGCCTTGTCGGCGAGACCCGTCGCCAGCGCGCAGATTTTCTGCGTCTGCCGCCGCGCTGGACCCGACGCGGCCATCATCCGCTTGTCCGCGCCCGCTTCCTCGTCGAGATAGTCGAGGATCATCGCGCTCTCGATCAGCACCTCGCCCGAATCGAGCACGAGCGTCGGCACGCGGATCAGCGGATTGAACGGCGCGATCTTGTCGGCGTCACCGAAGACCGACCACGGCTTGTGCTCGAAAGACATCGCGTAAAGCGTCAGCGCGACGCCGACGCGTCGCACGAACGGGGAATCGTATTGGCCGATCAGGATCAAGGTCCGGTTCTCCGCAGTTTATTTTCGGGATAGCCAGTTTAAGGTCGCCGGGGCTTCGGAAACAACGGATAAGCGCCGAGCGCGCACAATCCGGCCACGACCCAGACCGCGCCCCACGATCCGGCCGCGAGCAGATGCGGAATCACGAGCGGCGTGACGAAAAGGCCCGCGAAAACCGCCGTGTTCGCCATCCCGAGCGCGGTGCCGGCGCGCGCGGCGCCGGCGAGCGTCGCGAGTTCGGTGTAGGCCACGCCGTGCCACGCCGACACGCAGATTCCGGCAAACGCGACCAGCGTCATCAAGAGCGCGCCGGAAACGTGGAATGCTTCGAGCGCCGCCGCGAGCACCGCGAACGAGGCGGCGGCGACGAGCGTCGAGCCACGCAGATACGCACGCCGGTTGCCGCGACGGTCGGTGAACCGGCCGCTCCAGACGCGCATCGCCATCGCGCCGATCTGCACGACGGTCATCGTCCCGCTGATCGCGACGAGGCCGAGATGCGCGGCGTCGTGGAGAAAGACGGTCGCGAAGGTGAGCACGGCGAACTGCGGCGAGCACAGCAGGCCGATGCCGAGCACGACGCGCCAGATTTGCGCATCGCGCAACGGAGCCGCGTGCGGCGCATTCGCCGACGCCTGCGCGAACGGCGGCTCGTGCAGCCAGCGCCAGGTGAACGCGGCGGAGAGCGCGCACATCGCCGCGAGCGCACCGAACACGGCGGCGAATCCGTGCGATGCCGCGAGCCACGGCAACACGAGCGCGCCGAGTCCGCCGCCAAGCGGGACGGCGGTCTGGCGGATGCTCATCGCGAGTCCGCGCTCGCCTTCGCGGAACCACGCCATGACGGCGCGTCCGCTCGATCCGTTGACGCTGCCGCTGATCAGTCCCGTCACGCACATGCCGAACACGAGCCAGCCGAGCGCGGGAATCGCGTGAGCGTCGTGCGGCACGACGAAGAGCGCCATCGCGAGAAGCGCGGCGGCGGTGCCCGCGAGGCCGGTCAGCAGCACGGGGCGGTCGCCCCAGCGGTCGGTGAGCATGCCCCACGGCAGTTCCGATACCGCGACGCCCAGCCCCATCGCGCCGAGCACGAGGCCGAGTTGCGCGTTGTCGAAGCGATAGCCCTCGCGCAGCCAGACGGCCGTGGTCGGAATGCCGTTGACGGCCGCCGAAAAGCTCGCGTTCGCGACGACGCCCACGCCGAGCACCGATGCGATTCGCCGCGCGCCGCGCTCTGAAAATCCAGCGGTGTTGCCATGATCCTGTTCTCCGAAATTGACGGAAGCAGTTTCACGCTTTACGATCATCCCGAATATCAGAAAGTTTTGCACTCACGATTCGATAAAACAGGACGGTTGCAATGAACCAGATTTCGTTCGATCTCGCGGTGCTGCGCAGCTTCGTCGCGGGCATCGACCTCGGGAGTTTTGCGAAGGCGGCGGATCGCGTGGGACGGTCGACGTCGGCGGTCAGCGCGCAGATGGGCAAGCTGGAAGAGCAGGCGGGCACGACGCTCTTTCGCAAATCCGGGCGCGGTCTCGCGCTCACCGAAGCCGGCGAGACCATGCTGCGTTACGCGCGCCGCCTGATCGAACTGAACGACGAGGCGGCCGTCGCGATGCGCAGCGTCCATCTGGAAGGCTGGATCCGGCTCGGCTTGCAGGAGGATTTCGGCGAAGTCGTGCTGCCGGACGTGCTCGGGCGGTTTGCGCGCGCGCATCCGAAAGTGCGCATCGAGGCGCGGGTGGCGCGCAACACCGACCTGCTGGAGCGCATCGGCTCGAATCAGCTCGATCTTGCGCTCGTGTGGGGCGCGCCCGCGTCGGAACTGGCCGAGCCGGTCGCCGTGCCGCAGATGTGCTGGATCGGCTCATCCAGCCTGCCGTGGACCCGCGACGACGACGAACCCTTGCCGCTCATCGCGTTCGACCGGCCGTGTCTTTTCCACAGCATGGCGACCAAGGCGCTGGACCGCGCGGGCATCAAATGGCGTGTCGCCTTCACGAGTCCGAGTCTCGCGGGCTTGTGGGCGGCGGCCGCAGCCGGTCTCGGCGTGACGGTGCGCACGCGTTACGGCTTGCCGTCGTCGGTGTGCGCGCTCAAATCGGAGGACAGCGGACTGCCCGAATTGCCGACGATCCCGCTCGCGTTGCTGCGCGCCTCGACGGTCGCGCCAGCGCAGGTCGAGCGGCTCGCGTCGATCGTGCTGGATTCGGTGCGCGGCGGGCCGCTCGCATAAAAAAAGCCGATCGGACGATCGGCTTTTCGGCTGACGCTCGCGCGAATCAGACGCGCTTGTCGCGCTCGATCACCGCATACGCGCTGTGATTGTGGATCGACTCGAAGTTTTCGGCTTCGAGCGTGTACGCGAGCACGCGCTCGTCGGCATTCAGCCGCGTCGCGACATCGCGCACGAGGTCTTCGACGAACTTCGGGTTCTCGTAAGCGCGCTCCGTCACGAACTTCTCGTCCGGGCGCTTGAGCAAGCCCCAGAGTTCGCACGACGCTTCCTCTTCCGCGATCCGGATCAGATCCTCGACGGGCAAATCGCCCGCCAGTTCGGCGGCAATCGTCACGTGCGAGCGCTGGTTGTGCGCGCCGTATTGCGAAATCTTCTTCGAACACGGGCAAAGGCTCGTCACCGGCACGAGCACCTTGAGCGACAGCCGCGTCGTGCCGTCGCGCAGTTCGCCGGTCAGCGTGACTTCGTAATCCATCAGGCTCTCGACGCCGGAAACGGGCGCCGTCTTCATCACGAAATACGGAAACGTCACTTCGATGCGCCCCGCGTGCGCTTCGAGTTTCGCGAGCATCGACTGAAGCATCGCGCGAAACGCGGCCTGATCGAGCGGCGCGCGGTGCTCGTCGAGCAGCGCGACGAAGCGCGACATGTGCGTGCCTTTTTGCTCGGCAGGCAGATGCACGTCGAGATTCCATACGCCGATGCTCGGCTGCACGTCGCCGCTTTGCGTGCGCACGGTGAGCGGATACCGCACGCCCTTCACGCCGACGCGCTGGATCGGAATCTGACGGATGTCCGGCGTGCTCTGCACGTCGGGCATGACGAAGGCGGGATTCATCTGATTCATCTTGTTATGTCCTCATTCGACGCGCGCCTCTCCCGGGCAACGCACGGCGTGAACGGCGATGGCGCGCCGGCATTGAAGCTTCAAGGTGAGACCAGGCGGCGCGCATTCCCCGGGACGCGCCGCCCGTCGCGTTCGATTTCAGGCGACGCGCTTGTTCAGCTTGCCCGCCGCGCTGTCGACGTCGGTCAGGAAGCGCTCGCGGATCGACTTCGCGATGCCCGCGCCGTCCAGCCCGACGCTCGCGAGCAGCTTGACCGGGTCGCCGTGATCGATGAACACGTCCGGCAGGCCCAGTTGCAGCACGGGCTTGATGACCGAACTGGCGAGCAGCACCTCGACGCACGCGGAACCCGCGCCGCCCATGATCGCGCCTTCCTCGACGGTCACGAGCGCGTCGTGGGTCGCGGCGAGTTCGCGCAGCAAATCGGCGTCGATCGGCTTCACGAAGCGCATGTTGGCGACGGTGGCGTCGAGTGCTTCGGCGGCCGCGAGCGACGGCGCGACCATCGTGCCGAACGCGAGAATCGCGATGCGCCTGCCCGAGCCGAGTTTCTGCGACGATTCGCGGCGGATTTCGCCCTTTCCGAGCGGAATCGCGGTCATCTGCTTGACGGCCGCGACGCCCGTGCCCGCGCCGCGCGGATAGCGCACGGCCGCCGGTCCCGGCTGCTGAAGCGCGGTGTACAGCATCTGACGACATTCGTTTTCGTCCGACGCGGCCATCACCGTCATGTTCGGGATGCAGCGCATGAACGCGAGATCGTAGTTGCCGGCGTGCGTCGCGCCATCGGCGCCGACGAGCCCGGCGCGGTCGATGGCGAACACGACCGGCAGATTTTGCAGCGCGACGTCGTGGATCAACTGGTCGTAGGCGCGTTGCAGGAACGTCGAATAGATTGCGACGACCGGCTTCATGCCGTCCGCCGCCAGACCGCCCGCGAACGTCACGGCGTGCTGCTCGGCGATGCCGACGTCGAAATAGCGGTCCGGGAAGCGCTTCTCGAACTCCACCATGCCGGAGCCCTCGCGCATCGCGGGCGTAATGCCGACGACGCGCGAATCCAGCGCGGCGGCGTCGCAGAGCCACTCGCCGAACACCTGCGTGTAGGTTTTCTTCGATGGCGCCGTCGACGGCTTGATGCCTTCCGCCGGATTGAACTTGCCCGGGCCGTGGTAGAGCACGGGATCGGCTTCGGCGAGCTTGTAGCCCTGACCCTTTTTCGTCACGACGTGCAGGAATTGCGGACCGCGCAATTCCTTGATGTTCTGCAGCGTCGGGATCAGTGAATCGAGGTCGTGACCGTCGATCGGGCCGATGTAGTTGAAGCCGAATTCCTCGAACAGCGTAGCCGGCACGATCATGCCCTTCGCGTGCTCTTCGAGCTTGCGGGCGAGATCGAGCATCGGCGGCGCGACGCGCAGCACGCGCTCGACGCCGGCGCGCGCGGCGGCATAGAAACGGCCCGACATCAGGCGCGCGAGATGGCGATTCAGCGCGCCGACCGGCGGCGAAATCGACATGTCGTTGTCGTTCAGGATGACGAGCAGCGGCACGTCGTCCTCGACGCCCGCGTTGTTCATCGCCTCGAAGGCCATGCCGGCGGTCATCGCGCCGTCGCCGATCACGGCGATCGAAAAGCGGTTGTCGCCCTGCAATTTGCTCGCGACCGCCATGCCGAGCGCCGCCGAAATCGACGTGCTCGAATGCGCCGTGCCGAACGTGTCGTACTCGGACTCGCTTCTGCGCGGGAAGCCGGAAATGCCGTTGAGCTGGCGCAGCGTGGGCATCTGGTCGCGGCGGCCGGTCAGGATCTTGTGCGGATAGGTCTGATGGCCGACGTCCCAGACGATGCGGTCGCCGGGCGTGTCGAATACATAGTGCAGCGCGATCGTCAGCTCGACCGTGCCGAGATTCGACGACAGATGACCGCCCGTCTGCGACACGCTGTCGAGCACGTAGGCCCGCAGTTCGTCGGCAAGCGGTTGCAGTTGGTGGCGATCGAGGGCGCGCAGGGCGGCCGGATCGTCGATGGTTTTCAGCAAGTCGTACATCGTCGTCCCATTTTAGGAAAACTGGCGTGATCCGGCAGCGCGTTTTTCGTGCCGGCTGCGGAATCACGCATTCAACGTTCAGTGCACCCGGTTCACGACCAGGTCAGCGAGTTCGGCGAGGCGCTGGGCGCGCGGGCCGAACGGTTCGAGCGCGGCGTGCGCGTCGCGGCGCAGTTGCGCTGCGAGTTCCCGCGACGCGTCCAGTCCGATGATCGACACGTAGGTCGGTTTGTCGTGCTGCGCGTCCTTGCCCGCGGTTTTGCCGAGGGTGGCGGAGTCGGCGGTGACGTCGAGGATGTCGTCCACCACCTGAAACGCGAGACCGACAGCCGCCGCATAAGCGTCGAGCGACGCGAGCGCCGCCGCGTCGGGCGTCGTGCCCGCGAGCGCGCCCATACGCACCGACGCGCGCAGCAACGCGCCCGTCTTCTTCCGATGCATCGTTTCCAGCTCCGGCCGCGACAGCTTCCGGCCGACGCTCTCCAGGTCGATGGCCTGTCCGCCCGCCATGCCGAGCGAGCCGCTCGCCACCGCCAGTTCGCGCACGAGCGCGGCCTGCTGGACATCCGTCAGACCATTGCCGGCGGCCGTCAGCGCGACGAACGCCTGCGACTGCAACGCATCGCCGACGAGCAGTGCCGTCGCTTCGTCATATTGCACGTGTACGGTAGGCTTTCCTCGACGCAATGCGTCGTCGTCCATCGCGGGCATATCGTCATGCACGAGCGAGTACACATGGATCATTTCCAGCGCAACGCTCGCCGTTTCGACCGCCTGCGCGCTCGCGCCGGTCAGCTCGCCAGCCGCGTGGCACAAGAGCGGCCGAACGCGCTTGCCGCCGCCGAGGACCGCGTAGCGCATCGCTTCGTGCAGCTTCGCCGGCGCGACGTCCGCGCCCGGCAGATAGTGTTCGAGTGCCGTCTCCACGCGGTCGAGACTGGCGCGCATCCATTGTTCGAATGTCATAGATCGTCCCCGTTGCCTTCGCCTGCGCGCCGCGCGTCGGTGGGCAGCGATTTGAGCGTGTCGCCGTCGAGCACGCGGACCTGCTGCTCGACTTTTTCGAGCTGCTGCTGGCAAAAGCCGACGAGCGCCGCGCCCCGGCGGTAAGCCGTGAGCGATTCCTCGAGACTCAGGTCTCCGCCTTCCATGCGCGCGACGAGCCCCTCGAGTTCTGTCAGCGCCGCTTCGTAGTTCTCCGGGAGGGCCGTGCCGCTGTCGCCTGGCGCGCCGGCGGCTTCCTCTGTTGCGGTTTTCGCCATGAATCGTTGGTGTGGAATCGAATTTTTGGGAACAAGTCGCACATTCTACGGCAAAAGCCGCTTTTCCGACCTTCACGCCGTTGCCCGCCATATGCACCGGGCCTTGCGCGCGTGCCCGAGCGCCCGTCGGGCACGCGCGCATGTGTCCGGAAACGCTGCCCATTCCCCGCCGGTTCCCCGGAACTCCCGTGCGGAAATTGACCCAAATCAGGACCTTGGCGCCCTGGAAAAGGGGATTTGGGTATAATCGCGGGCTCCCTAAATCGATTTTTCGATGGTTGGGTTGTTCACTGCTTTCACGTCTTCATCGGGAGTGGGAATGTCCAATCTGAGCAATGCATTGCAGTTGAAGGCTGTCCATAGCCAACTGCCAGTCACGGCTTACTTTGACGAAGCGCTTCTGACGCGCGAACTCGAAACACTTTTCAAGCAGGGTCCTCGTTATATCGGGCACGAACTCATGGTTCCCGAAGCGGGGAGCTATTTCGCTTTGCCCGGCGAGGGCGAAGGGCGCGTGCTCGTGCGCAACCAGCAATCGCAGATCGAATTGCTGTCGAACGTCTGCCGCCACCGGCAGGCGATCATGCTCAACGGGCGCGGCCGGGCGGACAACATCGTCTGTCCCCTGCACCGCTGGACTTATGACCTAAAGGGCGAACTGCTCGGCGCGCCGCATTTCGCGGACAAGCCCTGCCTGAATCTCGGCGCCACGCCGCTGCAGAACTGGCAAGGCCTGCTCTTCGAGGCCGAGGGCCGCAACGTCGCGGCCGATCTCGCGCGCCTCGGCACCGCGAAGCATTTCGACTTCTCGGGCTTCATGTTCGATCACGTCGAAGTGCACGAGTGCAATTACAACTGGAAGTCCTTCATCGAGGTGTATCTGGAGGATTACCACGTTGCGCCCTTCCATCCGGGCCTCGGCAGCTTCGTCTCGTGCGACGACCTCACCTGGGAATTCGGCGACTGGTACAGCGTGCAGACGGTCGGCGTGCACAAGAACCTCGAAAAGCCGGGCAGCCCGACGTACCGGAAATGGCACGACGAAGTGCTCAAGTTCCGCAACGGCACGCCGCCCGAATTCGGCGCGATCTGGATGGTGTACTACCCCGGTCTCATGATCGAGTGGTATCCGCACGTGCTCGTGGTGTCGTGGCTGATTCCGCGTGGAGCGCAGAAGACGACGAACATCGTCGAGTTCTACTATCCCGAGGAGATCGCGCTGTTCGAGCGTGAGTTCGTCGAGGCGGAACGCGCCGCGTACATGGAAACGGCGCGCGAGGACGACGAAATCGCTGAACGCATGGACGCGGGCCGCCGCGCGCTGATGTCGCGCGGGGAATCGCAGGTCGGGCCGTATCAAAGCCCGATGGAATCCGGCATGCAGCATTTCCACGAGTTCCTGCGGCATCAGCTTGGCGAAATTTGAAGCGCGTACCGCGCTCATGACGAAAAAAGCCGCGTTCAGCAATGAACGCGGCTTTTTGCATTGGCGCCGGACGGCTGACCGGAAAAGCGAGCATCCGACTTCGCTCTTTGAGCGCGTCTTTTTTGTTTAGACTGAGTGTATCCACTACTCGAAAGCGCCCGCCCTTCTTCGCAAGGCAAGCCGGGCGAGCATCAGGAGCCGTCATGCCGCACACACGCTACACCACGCTCATTTCCGCCGCCAATCTTGCCGAACGGCTTGCCGCCGCGCCCGGCAGCGTGCTCGTCTTCGATTGCCGCTTCGATCTCGCCGCGCCCGAGGCAGGCGCCGCCGCCTACGCGGCCGGCCATCTGCCGGGCGCGCACTACCTGCATCTCGATCGCGATCTGTCGGGCGCGAAGACCGGCACGAACGGACGCCATCCGCTGCCGGATCGCGCGGCGCTCGTCGCAACACTCGCGGGTTTCGGGCTGAACGAAGGCCAGCAGGTCGTCGCCTATGACGCAGCGGGCGGAATGTACGCCGCACGCCTCTGGTGGCTGCTGCGCTGGCTCGGACACGATTCGGTCGCGCTCATCGACGGCGGCATGCAGGCGTGGGAGGCCGCCGGCCAGCCGCTCGACACGCACGTGCCGCCGCATTCGCCCGGCAATTTCAAGGCGGGCAAGCCGCTCGCGGTGACCGTCGACGTCCACGCGGTCGAACGCAATCTGACGGCGCGCGACCATCTGGTGATCGACGCGCGCGCCGCCGACCGCTATCGCGGCGAGAACGAGACCATCGATCCGGTGGGCGGCCACATTCCGGGCGCGCTCAATCGCTTTTTCAAGGACAACCTGACCGACGAGGGTCGTTTCCGCACGGCGCACGAGTTGCGCGACGCGTTCGGCGCGTTGCTCGGCAAGACGCCGCCGGATCGCGTCGTGCTGCAATGCGGCTCGGGCGTGACCGCCTGCCACAACGCGCTCGCGATGGAGATCGCCGGACTGCACGGCGCGGCGCTCTATGGCGGCTCGTGGAGCGAGTGGTGCGCGAACCCGTCGCGGCCCGTCGCGACGGGCGCGACGGCCTGATTCGCGTCATGCGCGCGCGGCGTCGTTACTTGACGCCGTGCTCCTTGAACCACGCGAGGGCGCGGCGCCAGCCGTCCTCGGCGTCGGCCTTCCGATAGCTCGGGCGATAGTCGGCGAAAAATGCGTGCGGCGCGTCGTCGTAGACGACGAATTGCGAGCCGCGCGCCACAGCAGGTCCGCCCGCGATCGCCTGCTTCATCGCCTCGATCGTGTCCTGCGGGATGCTCTGGTCCTGCCGGCCGTAGAGGCCGAGAACCGGCACCTTCAGTTCGCCGGCATTGTCGATCGGGAAGCTCGGGTTGTTCGGCGTCTTGTTGCCGGTCAGCCGTCCGTACCACGCCACGGCGGCCTTCACGCGCGGATTGTGCTCCGCGTAAAGCCACGTGATCCGCCCGCCCCAGCAAAAGCCCGTGATGCCGAGCCGGCTCACGTCGCCACCATGCTCGCCGGCCCACGCGACGGTCGCGTCGATATCGGAGATGACCTGCGAATCCGGCACCTTCGACACGAGCTCCTCGTTCAATTGCTGCATCGACTTGTACGCCGACGCATCGCCCTGTCGCGTGTACAGGTCTGGCGCGATCGCCAGATAGCCGAGCTTCGCGAAGCGCCGGCAGACGTCGGCGATATGCTCGTGGACGCCGAAAATCTCATGGATCACGATGATCACCGGCAGCTTCGTCTTGCCCTTCGGCTGCGCGCGATAGGCGGGCACGAGCGCGCCGTCGGCGCCGCGCACGCCGATCGGACCGGCTTCGAGGCCGTCGCTGTCGGTATGGATGGTTTGCGCCGAGACCGGCAACACGGCTGCGGCGAAGCCGGTGCCGAAGGTGGCCTTGATGAAGGTGCGGCGATCGAACGGAACGTGCGGAATGAGGCTGTCGACTTCAGGCTTAAGCATACGAAGCTCCTGCGGCAAAGGCCGCCGAGGGCCGCCGGCTGCATCGCGCCGGACGACGCTGGAATCGGAGACCGCGCGCCGTTCCCCGGAATGCGACGACGCGTGGCGCTGCACGGCAAGAAGCGCGGCGCAACCTCGGACCGCGCTCCGGACTGCGCGCCCGAAGGCGCGCCGCTCATTCTAAACAGCTTTGAAGCCTCAGTGCAGCTTGACGCGCGGCGCGGTAGAACGGCGCAGCCAGTGCGCGAAGGTGTCGAGCACCATACGCGGATAGCCGTGCAGCGCGGCCACGTGCAGCCGGTACAGCGACATGTACATGAAGCGCGCGAAGAGCCCTTCGATCAGCATGTTCCCGCCGATCAGCCCGCCCATCAGATTGCCGACCGCGCTGTAATGCCCGAGCGACACGAGCGACCCGAAGTCGCGATAGGTGTACTCGGGCAGCGGCTTGCCTTCGAGCCGGCGCGCGAGCGATTTCATCAGGAAGCTCGCCTGCTGGTGCGCGGCCTGCGCGCGCGGCGGCACGTTGCGCTCGTTGCCCGGCCAGGCGCAGGCGGCGCAGTCGCCGAGGGCGAAGATGTCGTCGTCGATTTCGGTTTGCAGCGTGCGGCGCACGATCAACTGGCCGAGACGGTTGGTCGGCAGGCCGTCGAGTTCGCCGAGCACCGCCGGCGCCTTGATGCCCGCCGCCCACACGGTCAGGTCGGCGCGAATCGTCTTGCCGCTCGCGGTGCGGATCGAATCGCGGCCGACTTCCGCGACCGTTTCGCCCGTCATCAGCGTGACGCCGAGCTTGGTGAGCAGCTCGGCGGTCGCCGTTGAGACGCGCTCCTGCAAGGCCGGCAAAATGCGCGGCCCCGCTTCGATCAGCACGATGCCGATGTCGTGTTTCGGATCGAGCTTGTGCAACCCATAGGCCGACAGCACGTGCGCCGTGTTGCGCAATTCCGCCGACAATTCGACGCCCGTCGCGCCCGCGCCGACGATCGCCACCTGGATGCGCGGCTGCCTCGGCTGCCCGGCGACTTCCGGCTCCGGCGGCCGATGCTCCGCGCGCATGCACGCCGCGATCAGCCGCTTGCGAAACAACTCGGCCTGGCCGACGGTATCGAGCGCGATCGAGTTTTCCTGCGCGCCCGCGACGCCGAAGAAGTGCGTCGTGCTGCCGATGGCGACGATAAGCGTGTCGTATTCGAGTTCGCGCTGCGGGATCAACTCGCCGGCTTCGTCGTCGCGCAAAGGGCCGACCGTGATGCGCTTTGCTTTCCGATCCAGCGCGACCAGTTCGCCCTGCGCGAATTCGAAGCCGTGCCACAGCGCCTGCGCCGCGTATTCGAGTTCCTGCGTGAACGGGTCCATGCTGCCCGCCGCGACTTCGTGCAGGAGCGGCTTCCAGATGTGCGTGGGATTGCGATCGATCAGCGTGATCTGCGCTGCGGGGGCCTTCTTGCGGTCGGTGGAACCGTAGCGATCGCCAAGACGCGTGGCAAGCTCGAGTCCCCCGGCCCCTCCTCCAACGATGATGAAGCGATGCATGGCACTCTCCCTTG
The DNA here is from genome assembly GCF_031451455.1 of Caballeronia sp. LZ024. Taxonomy (NCBI): domain Bacteria; kingdom Pseudomonadati; phylum Pseudomonadota; class Betaproteobacteria; order Burkholderiales; family Burkholderiaceae; genus Caballeronia; species Caballeronia sp. LZ024. The sequence goes on from NZ_JARUXL010000004.1 coordinate 1,498,367, forward strand.
TCGACCTTGCAACACGGTTGCTTGTCGTAGTTGCGTCTTTATTGCGACTCGTTTGATTCTTCGGACATCGGCATGCGTGCTCGCCTCGACGGACATTGTGCGCGCCGTTGCAGCGCACTCACAAGCCCGCTTGCCGCATGCCGGGCATGCGGCGTTTCCGGTCAGTGGGCTTCCTCCCAGTTGGCGCCCGCGCCGACTTCGGCGACGAGCGGCACCTTGAGCGTCGCGACGCCGCACATCAGTTCCGGCAGACGCTTGCGCACGTCGGACAGTTCTTCCTCCGGCACTTCTAGCACGAGTTCGTCGTGTACCTGCATGATCATCTTCGACTTCGCATTCGATGCTTCGAGCCAGTCCTGCACGGCAATCATCGAAAGCTTGATGAGGTCGGCGGCGGTGCCCTGCATCGGCGCGTTGATCGCGGCGCGCTCGGCCGCCTGACGGCGCGGTCCGCTGCCGCCGTTGATTTCGGGCAACCACAGACGCCGCCCGAACACGGTCTCGACGAAGCCGTTCTGCTTCGCGCTCGCACGCGTGTTCTCCATGTAGGCCGCGACGCCCGGATAACGCGCGAAGTAGCGGTCGATGTAGAGCTTCGCGGCATCGCGCGTGATGCCGAGATTCGACGCGAGTCCGAACGAACTCATGCCGTAGATGAGACCGAAGTTGATGACCTTCGCGATGCGCCGCTGATCGCTGGATACTTCGATCGGCGTGACGCTGAAGATCTCCGAGGCTGTCGCACGATGCACGTCCTCGCCGGCGGCGAACGCGCGCATCAGCGATGCGTCGCCGGAGATGTGCGCCATGATGCGAAGTTCGATCTGCGAATAATCCGCCGAGACGATGCGGCTGCCCGGCGGCGCGATGAACGCCTCGCGGATGCGCCGCCCTTCGCCCGTGCGCACGGGGATGTTCTGCAAATTCGGTTCGTTCGACGACAGGCGTCCCGTGACCGCGACCGCCTGCGCGTAGTTCGTGTGCACGCGGCCCGTCGATGCGTTGACCATGCGCGGCAGCTTGTCGGTATAGGTGGACTTCAGCTTCGACAAGCCGCGATGTTCGAGCAAAATCTTCGGCAGCGGATAGTCTTCGGCGAGCTTCTGCAGCACTTCTTCATCGGTGGAAGGCGCGCCGCTTGGCGTCTTCTTCACCACCGGCAATTGCAGCTTCTCGAAGAAGATCTGCCCGATCTGCTTCGGCGAACCGAGATTGAATTCGCCGCCCGCAAGTTCATACGCGGCGCCTTCGAGTTCGATCAGACGCGTCGCGATCTCGCTGCTTTGCTTCTGCAGTTTCTCGCGATCGATCAGCACGCCGTTGCGCTCCATCTTGCGCAACACGCGCGCGGTCGGCAGTTCGATGTCGCGATACACGCGCAGCAGCCCTTCTTCTTCCGCGACCTGCGGATACAGCGCCTGATGCAGGCGCAGCGTGACGTCGGCGTCTTCCGCGGCGTATTGCGCGGCCTTGTCGAGCGCGACTTCGTCGAAGCCGATCTGCGATGCGCCCTTGCCCGCCACGTCCTCGTACTTGATCGTCTTCACGCCGAGATGGCGCAGCGCGAGGTTGTCCATGTCGTGCGGACGATGCGACTCCAGCACATACGACTGCAACAGCGTGTCGTGCTCGACGCCGTTCAGCTCGATGCCATAGTTCGCGAGCACCTGCTCGTCGTACTTCAAATGCTGGCCGACCTTTTTCTTCGATGCATCCTCGAGCCACGGCTTGAGTTTCTGAAGCACTTCATCGCGCGGCAACTGGTCGGGCGCATCCGGCCCGCGATGCGCAAGCGGAACATACGCCGCGTGCCCCGGCTCGACCGACACCGACAACCCCACGATCTGCGCGACCATCGGATCGAGCGAGGTGGTCTCGGTATCGAACGACGTCAGTTCGGCCGCATCGATCTTCGCGAGCCACGCATCGAACTGCTCCCAGGTCTGCACGGTCTCGTAGTGATGGACGATCTCCGTGGTTTCGGCGGGCGGCGTATCGGTCGGGCCTTCGACCGCATCGGCGATTTCGATTTCGCGCAGCCACGTCTTGAAGCCGTGTCGCGTGAAGAGATCGCGCAGTTCTTCGCGCGCTTCGGGACGGCTCGGCAAGGTCGCGTCGATCGATTCGATCTGCGCGCTCAGATCGCATTCCGTGTGCACGGTGACGAGTTTTCTCGCCATCGGCAGGAAGTCGAGAGCCTTGCGCAGATTGTCTCCTACCGCACCTTTGATCTCGTTCGCATGTGCGACGATGCCATCGAGGGTGTCGTATTGCGTGAGCCACTTCAAGGCCGTCTTGGGGCCGCACTTCTCGACGCCCGGCACGTTGTCGACCGTATCGCCGATCAGCGACAAATAATCGACGATCCGCTCCGGCGGCACGCCGAACTTGTTTGCAACGCCGGCGCGGTCGAGCGTTTCGTTGGTCATCGTATTGATGAGGGTGACATGATCAGTCACGAGCTGTGCCAAATCCTTGTCGCCCGTCGACACGATCACCTTCATGCCGCGCTTCTCGGCGGCAACCGCGAGCGTGCCGATCACGTCGTCGGCTTCCACGCCTTCGATCATCACGAGCGGCCAGCCGAGCGCGCGCACGGTCACGTGAATGGGCTCGATCTGACGCGAGAGATCATCGGGCATCGAGGGCCGGTTGGCCTTGTAGTCGGCGTACCAGTCGTCGCGGAACGTCTTGCCTTTGGCGTCGAATATGCACGCGCTATACTCTGCATTGATTTCGCGCCGCAAGCGGCGCAGCATGTTGATCATGCCGTACAGCGCGCCAGTCGGCCCGCCATCGGGGCCACGTAAATCCGGCATCGCGTGGTAGGCCCGGTAGAGATAGCTAGAACCGTCGACCAATAGCAGGGTCTTACCTTCAAGACTTAGTTCTTCAGGCATTATGAACAAGAGAAAAGTGATTCCGAGTCTGCGATCGCTCGCAGATCAAGAGCGCGCGACGGCCAAAAAGGCTCGCGCATCGTGGCAGATGTTCACGATTATGGCAGAGTTTATCGAGGCGACCGAGTACCTCTCGGAGATCCGCCCTGCCATCAGCATCTATGGTTCGGCGCGTCTGAAACCGGAGTCGCCCTACTACAAACTGACCATCGAAATCGCCCAGCGATTCTCCGATGCAGGCTTCGCCGTGATCTCCGGCGGCGGCCCCGGCATCATGGAAGCGGCCAACAAGGGTGCGCATGCGGGTAAGTCGCCGTCGGTCGGGCTGAACATCGAATTGCCGCACGAGCAGTCGGGCAACCAGTGGCAGGACATCTCGCTGCGCTTTCGTCACTTCTTCACGCGCAAGGTCACGTTCGTCAAGAACTCGGATGCGGTCGTGGTGATGCCCGGCGGTTTCGGCACGCTCGACGAACTGGCCGAAGTGCTCACGCTCATCCAGACGAAGAAATCGCGCCATGTGCCGATCGTGCTCGTCGGCGCGGAGTTCTGGTCGGGCCTGCTCGCGTGGTTCAAGGAGACGCTGCTCACGAACGGCGTGATCGGCGAGAAGGACCTGAACCTGATGCAGGTCATCGACGACCCCGATCAAGTGCTCGACGCGGTGCTCAAGTTCTACGAAGACCGCGAAGAAACGGGCGAACAGCCAGCCGAAGGCAAGTCGGACGAAGACCGGATGTTCTATCTCTGACGCTTGGGCGATTCGGGCGGCCTTCCTTCGAAGGCCGTCCGCTTTCTTTTCAAGAGGCGCCTATTGGAACGCGACTTCCGCGAAGCTGCGCAGCTTGCGGCTGTGGAGTCTCGACAGTCCGTTCATCCGCAGCAACTCCATCGCCTTCACGCCGATCTGCAAATGCTGGTCCACCTGCGCGCGATAGAACTGGTCGGCCATGCCGGGCAGTTTCAGTTCGCCGTGCAGCGGCTTGTCCGATACGCATAACAGCGTGCCGTACGGAACGCGAAACCGGAAGCCGTTCGCGGCGATGGTCGCGCTTTCCATGTCGAGCGCGATCGCGCGGCTTTGCGACAGGCGCTGCACCGGCTCGCGATGGTCGCGCAACTCCCAGTTGCGGTTATCGACGCTCGCGACCGTTCCCGTGCGCATCACGCGCTTCAGTTCCGTGCCTTCGAGTTGCGTGACCTGCGCGACCGCCTTCTCCAGCGCGACCTGCACCTCGGCCAGAGCCGGAATCGGCACCCACAGCGGCAAATCTGCGTCGAGCACGTGGTCCTCGCGCACATAGCCGTGCGCGAGCACGTAGTCGCCGAGGCGCTGCGTGTTGCGCAGACCCGCGCAGTGGCCGAGCATCACCCACGCGTGCGGGCGCAGCACCGCGATGTGATCGGTGATCGTCTTCGCGTTCGACGGCCCGACGCCGATATTGACCATCGTGATGCCGCTGCCGTCCGCACGCTTCAGGTGATACGCGGGCATCTGCGGCAGACGCGCGGGCGGCGTACCTTCGTCCTCGAACTGCTCGCTGAGGTTCGCGTTGTACGTGATGACATCGCCCGGCTCGACGAACGACGAATACTCGCTGCGATAGGCGCGCGTTTCGTCGTCATCGGCACGCGACATCATCGTGCGGCCGAGCTTCACGAACTCGTCGATATAGAACTGGTAGTTCGTGTAGAGCACGTAGTTCTGGAAATGCGTCGGCAAGGTGGCCGTGTAGTGGCGCAGCCGATGCAGCGAGAAATCGACGCGCGCCGCCGTGAAAAGCGCCAGCGGATGCGGCTCGCCCGCGGCCGGCTCATACGTGCCGTTGACGATGCGGTCGTCGAGCAGCGCGAGGTCGGGCGTATCGAAAATATTGCGCATCGCGAGCAGCCGGTCGCGGTCGAGATCGCCTTCCAGATGGATGCCTTCGGCAAACGCGAAGTGAATCGGGATCGGTTGCGCCGACACGCCCACCTCGATCCCGACATGATGGTTCTTCGTCAGAAGCCGCAGTTGCTCGCGGTAATAGTCGCCGAAGAGGTCGGGACGCGTGAGCGTCGTCTCGAAGATGCCCGGCCCCGCGACGAAGCCATAGGAACGCCGTGAGTCGATCTGCGTGTTCAGCTCGGTGCGCACGCGCACGAACGGATAGCAGGCGCGCACGCGGTGCGTGAAGTGCTCGTTGCGTCGATAACGCGCGAACGCGTCGCGCAGAAATGAGGTGTTCGCTTCATAAATCGCCGACAGGCGCGTGACGGCGGAGACGGGATCGTCGAAGGATTCCGTCGGGAAATCGTTGGCGGGCGTGGCCTGAGTGCTTTGTGTTCGGTCGTTTGTCATGATCTGGCGCGCTCGTGTGATGAATCGACATTACCACGGAAGAACGCCAGAACCATGAAGCCCATGCTCGCTGCGTGCGCGTTGCAACACCTTTATGACGCGGCCGTCGGATTCGCCAAAAGCGGCGCAAAATAAGGCGTTGCGCGACCCTTTGGCGGATGCGTTTTGATAAAATCCGGCCCAGTCATTTGGAGAACCACCATGAAGCCGCTTTTCTCTGCCGCCCTCGCGGCAGTCCTCGCCGCCGGCAGCATCAGTGCAATCGCACAGCCGGCGCCCGCGGCAGAACAAGCGCCGGCGCCCCGCGCGATGTCGCCGGAAGAGGCCGCCGGGCTTCCCGATCTGAAGGCTATCAACCGCCCCGCCGCCACGGCAAGCTCGAAAGTCGAGATTTCGCCGCCGCGCACGCCGAGTTACCACGAACTGAGCACGAACGGCACCGAAATCACCGAATATCGCGACAAGGGCAAGCCCGTCGAGATCAACGTGCAGTCGAATTTCGGCACCCGCTATCAGATGAGCGCGCCCGCGGACACGTCGCCCTCGGTGCGCGACAACGGCAAGGCGAGCACGCGCCTGCCGTCGGTGAATCTGCATTATTGATGCGCGTTTATTGAACTTTCGCGAGACATTCCTCGCGACCTCTACAATTCCCGCCTGGCAGCCGCTGCAAGAAGCGCGGCTCGCCGGACTGGCAGCGTCGCGCGCCACGCGCTTGAACGAGCCAGCCGTCCAACCCGACCCACGTTCACGCATGGCCGTATTCACTCCCGTTACCGCTTCCCAGCTCGAAGACTGGCTGCAAGACTACGATCTCGGCGATGTCGTCGATTTTCGCGGCATCCAGTCGGGGATCGAGAACAGCAACTTCTTTCTGACGACGACGCACGGTCAGTACGTGCTGACGATCTTCGAGAACCTCACCGCGACGCAACTGCCGTTCTATCTCGACCTGATGCGTCATCTGGCGTCGCATCGCGTGCCGGTTCCCGATCCGATGCCGCGCCGCGACGGCGCGCTCTTCGCCACGCTCAACGGCAAGCCCGCGACCATCGTCACGAAGCTCGAAGGCACGCCGGAACTGGCGCCGACGCCCGCGCACTGCATCGAGGTCGGCCAGATGCTCGCGCGCCTGCACCTGGCGGGCCGCGATTTTCCGCAGCATCAGCACAATCTGCGCAGTCTCGCGTGGTGGCGTGAGAATGTGCCCGCGATCCTCTCGTTCCTGACCGACGACCAGCGCGCGCTGATCGAAACCGAACTCGCGCATCAGACGGCGTTTTTCAGCTCGGCCGATTACGCGACGCTGCCCGAGGGTCCGTGTCATTGCGACCTCTTCCGCGACAACGTGCTGTTCGCGCACGCGGCGGATCACACGCGCCTCGGCGGCTTCTTCGACTTCTATTTCGCCGGCGTCGACAAATGGCTCTTCGACGTCGCCGTGTGCGTGAACGACTGGTGCATCGACCTCGCGACGGGCGTGCTCGACCCGAAGCGCGTCGACGCCATGCTGCGCGCCTACCAGACCGTGCGGCCGTTCACGCCGGCGGAAGAGCGTCACTGGAACGACATGCTGCGTGCGGGCGCACTGCGCTTCTGGGTGTCGCGCCTGTACGATTTCTATCGTCCGCGTGAGGCCGAGATGCTCAAGCCGCACGATCCGGGACATTTCGAACGCATCCTGCGCGAACGCGTCAAAGCCGCACCTCATCCCGCCTCACGGTAAAGCTCATCTATGCAACTGATCGAAGTCCCCGCCAAAGCCGGTTACGTGTGGTTCCGCCAGGGCATCTGGCTGTTCCGCCGCAATCCGCTCGCCTTTCTCACGGTGTTCTTCGCGTATCTGTTCGTCATGACGCTGATCTCGCGCATCCCGCTGATCGGCCCGCTGTTGCCGCTTCTGCTGATTCCGGGCGTCGCCGTCGGCTTCATGGCTGCGTGCCGTAACACGATCGCCGGCAAACCGGTCTGGCCGACCGTGCTCATCGACGGTTTCCGGTCGTATGGCAGCGTCGTCTCGCGGCGGCTGCTCGTGCTCGGCGCGCTGTATATCGTCGCGATGGCGGTGATTTTCGCGTTGTCGGCGCTCGTCGACGGCGGCATCCTACTCTCGATGATGCTCGGCAGCGGCCCAACCGGCGATCCGGAAACCGTCGCGGCGAGCTTTAGCCCGCTCGCGGTGCTGGTGGCGATGGCCGCGTATCTGCCCGTCGCGATGCTGTTCTGGTTCGCGCCGATCCTCGTCGCGTGGCACGACGTGCCGCCGGCGAAAGCGCTGTTCTTCAGCTTCGTCGGCTGCTGGCGCAATCGCGGCGCGTTCATCTTCTACGGCGTGCTGTGGATCGCCATCGCGATCGCGGTGTCGTTCGGCCTGACCGCGCTGATGCAAGCGCTCGGCGTCGGCCAGGAAGTCGCGCTCGCGGTGCTGATGCCCGCGTCGATCCTCGTGACGACCGCGCTCTATTGCTCGTTCTACGCGACGTATCGCGGCTGCTTCGGCGTGCAGTCGCCGGATACGCCGGACATTCCCGACGCATCGGGGCCGAAGGGCGTTTGATCCGCGTTGTTTTGGAAAACGGGCGCTGAAAGCGCCCTTTTTTTGCGCTTGCCTTCGTGTGCGAAGGATTTCCGTACACTAACGCGATCGCCGCCGCGCCCGGACTCACGCCATGACCACGCCAGAAAATTTCCCGCTCGAACTCGACCAGCAGTTGTGCTTCGCGCTCTATTCGACTTCGCTCGCGATGACGAAAGCGTATAAGCCGCTGCTCGAAAAGCTCGATCTGACCTATCCGCAATATCTGGCGATGCTCGTGCTCTGGGAAAGCGACGACCTGACGGTCAAGGAGATCGCGACGCGCCTGAGCCTCGACTCCGCGACGATGACGCCGCTTCTCAAGCGTCTCGAAGCGCAGGGCTACGTCGAGCGGATTCGCGGCGTCGAGGACGAGCGCCAGGTTCATATCCGCCTGACGGACGCGGGTCGAACGCTGAAGCAGTCGGCACGCGAGATTCCATCGGCGATTTTTTGCGCGGCGGGTGCCGACGCCAATACCATCCTGCACTTGCGCGACTCGCTCGTGCGCCTGCGCGCGTCGCTGAACGAATACATCGCCGACTAATAGATTCAATCGAAGATGGCGATCGAAATTATTTACTTTGTTCGCTAATGATTAGCGCGCTATATTTCTGCCCGTGGTAGCAAGACATCGAACCGAACTCAACGAATGGAGAACCTCATGAGCATCCTCTACAAGGCAACGGCAACGAGCACGGGCGGCCGCGACGGCCGGGCGGTTTCGTCGGATGAGCAACTCGATGTGAAATTGAGCGCGCCGAAGGAACTGGGCGGCACGGGCGCCGTGGGCACAAATCCGGAACAGTTGTTCGCCGCGGGCTATTCGGCGTGTTTCCTGAGCGCGATGAAGTTCGTCGCCGGCCAGCAAAAGCGGGCGATTCCCGCCGATACGACTGTAGCCGCCGATGTCGGCGTGGGCCCGAACAACAACGGCGGATTCGCACTGGACGTCGAATTGCGCATCACGCTGCCGGGCATGGCCGCCGGGGAAGCGCAACAACTCGTCGATGCCGCGCATCAGGTTTGCCCGTATTCGAACGCGACCCGCAACAACGTCGATGTGCGCGTGAAGGTGATCTGACGCAGGTGGAAAGACTGGCGCGGCGAGGACGCGGCGCCAAAAGCAAATGCCGGCTCGCGAGCCGGCATTTACGTTTGAAGCTTGCGCGCGAAAAGCGCGTTGCGCCCTGCCAGGCGCCCTGCGCTTATTGCGCGAGCCACGATGGATGACGCTTTGAAGCGCGACGATCCAGCGTCTTCATGCGGTATTCGAGATCGTAAATGTCGGTGGCTTCGGCGAGATAAGCGTCGTCGCGTTCGCGATCGCGTTGGTCGGGCGTCTTGGTCAGGAACAGGAACAGGCGGCTGAGCAGATACATGGTGAACCTCGAAGATTAGGGTAAATACCTATGACAGAAACGATTATAGGGTAATCCCTAGTCGAGCACCAGTGTTTCGCTCTAGAACTTTGATCCTAAAGACTAATTTGCAACAGATAAAACGCCGGAGCGCCGTCAGGCAAGCAACTCGTCGCCGACGGACTGGTTGACGCGTCGCTGATGCTTGAAAAATTCCCACATCAGCGCGGACGCATCCGGCCCTTTCGACGAATGGAAGGCCACGGTGTCGTCGCCGCCGGCCCAGGAGTGACCGAGTCCACGCACGACGCAGGTCTTCACCACGCGTCGCCCGTTCTTGACGAAATCGCGCACGACGCCGTCCGGCAGCTTTTCCTCACGCGTCTCCCCGGCGCGGCGCGCGCCGGTTGCGTCGATAAAACCGTTCAGCCGCAGGAATTGGGTCGTGAGCTGGTCGGCGTTGGTCGCCGACACGACCGAGTCGAGCTCGCCGTGAACGATCACGGCCGGCATGCCGGGATAATGACGCACGTCGACGCTGGCATCGATTAGCGCGACGGGATTGCTGCGGCTGCCGCGTCGCATGACGTCCATCGCGCCGATCGCGGAACTCGCTTCGCCGAAAACGACGCCCGAATGCAGCCCGACCGCCGCGAACACCGACGGATAGCGCACCGCCAGCAACGCCGCCAGACCGGCGCCCGCCGACATCCCCGCGAGATAGATGCGCTCGCCGTCCAGCCCGTGTTGCGCGACCACCGCCTGCACGAGCGACACGACCGACGCGGCCTCGCCGCCGCCGCCCGCGCTCGAATCGTCGTACCAGCGCCAGCAGCGATGCGGGTGATCGTGCTTCGACTGCTCGGGGTAGAGCACGGCGAAGCCGTAGCGGTCGGCGAGCAGGTTGATGCGCGTGCCTTGGGCGAACTCGTCGGCATTCTGCTTGCAGCCGTGCAGCATCACGACGAGCGGCACGCGCGCGAGCCTGGCTCCCGGCGGCATGTAGAGCGCGTAGGAGACGTGATTGACGAAGCGGCCAGCCGTCGGCGGTGCGGAGTGGAACGAGCGCTCCCACTTGCCACGCGCCCAGGCGGACGCACGCGGGCGCACGCGCGATTCGCGCATCGGCGGCCGCGGGCTGGTTCGCGGCGCTGGCGCCGCCTTGACCGGGCTCGGCGCTTTCGGCTTACGAACCGTTGCGGCGCGCTTTTGTTTGGCCGGCGTGCGGGCCTTCGGCACACGGGCGGGCGCGACTTGGCCGGAGATCAGGCGACGCAAGCCGCGCAGCCAGAGATTGGTGAGACTTTTGGGCATTGATGGGGCCTCCACAGCATGCAGTTGGTTCGGCCACAGCGGATACGCGCAGCAGAACTTGTGCGGTGCACAATAGCATCGTTCGCGCTCGGATGCGTGCGATGACACGATTCAGCAGCTTGGCATTTTTAGCGCCGATGCGCACTGTAACGCCGCGATAACGACAATTGTCGTTATTTATTCACTGGATTTCCTGACCGTTCGGCGAATATTCGGAAATATCCGAAACGCGTATACTGTGCTCGGCCATGCTTTCGCTGGTATCTTCGAGTTTCACTCGCGGAGGACCGAGCGCGAATCCCTCGAACTACCGCATTGCAGCAACCACCGTTCCACCCAAGAAAAATAATTCGATGCCCCATCTTCCCGTTTCCTTGTGGCTGTCCATCACCGCGCTCGGAAGCGTCGGCGTGATGATTCCGCTCGCGCTCGCCACCGGCGTGTGGCTGGGCATCGGTTATCCCCGCAAATATGCGTTCGGCTGGCTCGCCTTGCTCGGCGCTGGCTGCGGACTCGTGTTCCTGAGCAAGATCGCGTTTATCGGCTGGGGCGTGGGATTGCGCGGCTGGGACTTCACCGGCATCAGCGGACACGCGATGGCCGCCACCGCCGTGCTTCCGGTTGCGCTGTTCGTCGCGCTGTTGCCCGCTCGCGGCGCGATTCGCGCGTCGGGCGTGGCTTTCGGGATCGTCGCGGGCGTCGTGATCGGCGTGTCGCGCGTCGTGTTGCATGCGCATTCGGTGTCGGAAGTCGTCGCGGGCTGCGCGCTCGGTGCGGCGGTCGCGATCGCGTTCGCGCGCCTCGCGTGGCGCGCGGAGCCGGGACGGATCGCGCCCGCGCCGGTTGCGGCGAGCCTCGCGGTCGTCGCGATCACGCTGCACGGCGTTCCCGTCCCGACACAGCAATGGATCACGCAGATCGCGCTCGGATTGTCGGGCCATGAGCGCCCGTTCGTGCGCGCGCGCTGGAAAGCCGGCCATCACGACGCGCCGATGCAACGCACCGAGGCCCCCGCGCCGCATTCCACGGCTGCGTAAACGCGCGCCGTCTTGCGCGTCAGCCGCCGAAACCGGCGCCGAGAATCACGCTCGATGCCTTGAAAACCGCGACTGCGTGCCGCCCAGGCGCGAGCGCGAGTGTATCGACGCTCTCGTTCGTGACGATCGCGGTGACGGTCGTCGAGTCGTCGATCGCGAGCGACACTTCCGCGTTCACCGCGCCGCGCGTCACGCGCACGACCGTCCCCTGCAACCGGTTACGCGCCGAGAGCCGCGCCGGTTCGTCCGTCATCAGCATGACCCACGACGCCTTGATGAGCGCGACCGCATCGCGGCCGGGCACGAGCCCGAGCGCCTCGGTGCTCTCGTGCGTCACGACGGCAACCACCGTCTGACCGCCCGGCAGCGCGAGCTGCACCTCGTCGTTGACAGTACCGCGCGTCACCGTCGCCACCTTGCCCGCCAACTGGTTGCGCGCGCTCGTCCGCATGCCGATCCGGCCGATCAGCTGCCAGTTTTCCGCGAATCCGTCGATCGCCGCGCCTGCCTGTTGCAGAAACGCGCGATGCGCGCGCTCGATGACACGAAACGTATCGATGAGACGCAGCGCCGCCGGCGTGAGCGTGGTCCCGCCGCCGCCCTTGCCGCCGCTCGCGCGCACGACGAGCGGTTCGCCCGCCAGATTGTTCATCGCGTCGATGGCGTCCCACGCGGCCTTGTAGCTCATGCCCACCGCTTTCGCCGCGCCGGTGATCGAGCCGGTCTCGCGGATCGCGGCGAGCAGCGCGATGCGCGCCGCGCCGCCGAGCGTCTCGGCGCCGCTTCGCAGCCAGATGGAGCCGCCGACTTCGAGCGTGTCGCCGGGTTGATGCGCTGATTTTTCGGTCATGGTGCGAACGTGAACGGGACGCGCGGATTATATCGGCGCCGCGTCGGGCGTTCCGGTCGCGAGTCGCGGATTCACGCGCCTAATCCGGCGATTTCAGGCGTGGAGCGTCGATCGAGCGAAGAATGCGCTCGCCTTCGGCTGCGTCCTTCGCCTCCGACACCGCCGCCCACGCGCGCGCGAAGCCGCGCTGGTAGTCGTTCGCGCTCGGCAAGGCCGCGAGCCGGTCGGCGGCGACCGCGGCATCGTTCGCCTCGCCAAGAACGGACTGCAAACGAGACAGACGCCTGGCGACGATCTTGCGCGTGCGGCCGGTCGCGAGCGAGCGCAGGAATTCGAGCGCATAGCGCAGCCGTTTCGCGTGGATGCGCACGCGGTGCCGCGCGTGTGCATCGAGCGTCGTGAGATCGGCGACGTCGGCGATCTTTCGATAGTGCTTGCGGATGCGCTTCTTCGCATATTTCGCGAGGTCGACGCCGCTATCGTGGCCGCCGTGGCCGCCGTGCGCTTCGAGCCGCGCGAGCCATTCGACGAATGCGAGCGTCAACCGCGCGTACCGCGTCGAATGCAGCGCGGCGTCGAGCCGTCCGCGTGCGGCCATGCGCTTCGCGTCGGCGGCATCGATGGCGTTGCGCCACGACGGCGCCCCTTGCGCGTCGGCCGCCGCCCAGGCGCCGAGCGTGGTGTCGGTGAAGACGTCCCAGTCGCGCGCGTCGGCGAGCAGGTCGCCGAACCAGTCCAGCTCCGGCGCGATGGTCTCGTCCCACGCGGCATCGACGCAATCGGGGAACAGTTTCAGCAAGGTCTTCAGCCGCCGTTGCGCCACCCGCAACTGATGCACGCGTTCGACGTCGAGCGAGCGCAGCGCGCCGGCTTCGTTGCCGAACCAGTGCGACGCGATCGACGCCGCGATGGCGACGAACGCCTCGCGGGTCGTCGATCGCCGCGGCACATCGACCTTCGATGCGTGCACGACCGGCGCGCCGGACGTGTCTGCATCGTTCGCGTCGTTCGCGTCGGCCAGAAGGTGGAACGGCGCGGCATCGACCGCCGCGCGCGCGACGTCGAAAACCGCGCCGAGCGCATCCGCCGCGTCGGCGGGCGCGGCGAGCGTGAGCGTCGTGCGTTCGCCATCCTGTGCCGCGAGCACCGCCAGCACTGCGCCGACACGCGAATCGGCGCGCCACTGCATGCGCCTCGACTCGCGCGTCGGTGAAAGCACCCGCTCGACATGCTGGAGTGCCGAGGGCGCGTCGCCCGACGCCACGAGTTCGCTCAACGACACGCCGGCATCATCGCCCATCGGCCGCGCGAACTTGCGGCAGCGCGTGACGCCCGGCAGCCCCGCCTGCACGATCTCCACGGCGTGAAGCGTGCGCGCGTCGGCGTGCTGCTCGACCGACAGGCACCAGCCGGGCGCATGCGTTTCGAGTTCCTGCGCGACCACAGCCAGACGCTCCACCTCGACGCCCTTGAAAGGCGGCCCCGCTTCGAGCGCTTCGGCGAGTTCGTCGAACGTCTTCTGCGATGCCACCAGCGCCAATTCAACCCAAGCCGTCATCGAAACCTCACCAGTTACGCGCTCGGCCGCGTCTGTTCATACAAAACGCCAGTCCGGCGCAGTCATCAAGCCGACACAAAACGCATGCAACCATGACTGCCTGCCGGGGCGCGAAACGCAGCGTATCCGTGCCTCCCGGACTCCTAGCCACGCCCATCCAAGGACGCACCATGCCCGATCTCGCCTTTCCCCAGCCACGAGAAGGCCGCTCTACCGGACAGCGGCTCGCGTTGCTGCTGTTCCTGCTCGTCATCGCCGTGGGCGCCATCTACTGCGTCACGCATCTGCTCCAGGACCTGGAAGGCGTGCAGCAGTCGTCGCTGCTTCCGTATGTCCTGCTCGGCGTGGCGTTGCTGATCGCGCTCGGCTTCGAATTCGTCAACGGTTTCCACGATACCGCCAACGCCGTCGCAACGGTGATCTATACCCATTCGCTGACGCCGAATCTTGCCGTCGTCTGGTCCGGCGCGTGGAACTTCATCGGCGTGCTGATTTCGAGCGGCGCCGTCGCGTTCGGCATCCTGCAACTGCTGCCGGTCGAGCTGATCATCGGCGTGGGAAGCTCGCAGGGCTTCGCGATGGTGTTCGCGCTCCTCATCGCCGCGATCATCTGGAATCTCGGGACGTGGGCGCTCGGCCTTCCTTCTTCGAGTTCGCACACGCTGATCGGTTCAGTGATCGGCGTCGGGCTGATGAACCAGATGCTTCACGGCACCAACGGCACATCGGGCGTCGACTGGAGTCAGGCGCTCTCGGTCGGCAAATCGCTGCTGTTCTCGCCGATCATCGGCTTCGTGCTCGCGGGCTTTCTGCTCTACGTGCTCAAACTCGTCGTGCGCGTGCCGGCGCTCTACAAGGAGCCGGAGAAGAATCAGCCGCCGCCGTTCTGGATCCGCTGCCTGCTGATCCTCACGTGCACGGGCGTGTCGTTCGCGCACGGCTCGAACGACGGCCAGAAGGGCATGGGCCTCATCATGCTGATCCTGATCGGCACGGTGCCGACCGCCTACGCGCTCAACAAGGCCGTGAACGCCGGCGAAACGCAGACGTTCCTCTCGGTCAGCCATCACGCCTCCGAAGTGCTGCAGAAATACACGAATGGCGCGGCGCCCGCCGCCGATCCGCGCGCCGCCGTCGAACACTACGTGCAGACGAAGACGCTCGCGCCGGACACGGTGATCGCCGTGAAGCAGGTCGTCGACATCATCGATTCGCAAGTGCGGCCGAACGGCGCGATCTCGGCGCTGCCGCAAGGCATCGTGAACAACGTGCGCAACAACATGTACATCGTGTCGGAGGCGCTGCGCCTGATGGCGAAACAGAAGGCGCCCGCGTTTTCCGCCGACGACGACGCCGTCCTCGGCAACTACAAAAGCCAGATCGATCACGCGACCAAGTTCATCCCGACGTGGGTCAAGGTCGCCGTGGCCGTTGCGCTCGGACTCGGGACGATGGTCGGCTGGAAGCGCATCGTCGTGACGGTCGGCGAGCGTATCGGCAAGACGCACCTGACCTACGGACAGGGCGCGTCGGCGGAACTCGTCGCGATGCTGACGATCGGCGCCGCCGACGTCTACGGCCTGCCCGTCAGCACGACGCATGTGCTCTCGTCGGGCGTCGCCGGGACGATGGCCGCCAACGGCTCCGGCCTGCAATGGCGCACCGTGCGCAGTCTCGCGCTGGCGTGGATCCTGACGCTGCCCGTGTCGGTCGCGCTCGCGGGCGCGCTCTTCTGGGCATTTCGCGGCTTGTTCTGAAGAAACGCGCGGCGCCGCAAGCTGACACGGCGCCTACAAAACGCCGGCAGAACTGTGCAAGTTTTGCCGAGCGTGCTCGCGCGCCGACACTTCGCTGCGCCCGCGCGCGCGGCGCTCTCCCTTTTGCCACAAGGCTTTCCCTCCTGTGGCATGGGCCTTGCTCAAAGCTCACCGTCGATCGCAAAACACAGGGATTCGCGGCGGCTGGACATCCGCCGCGTGGCACGCCGTTATCGCCTTTTTGAACGAGCGCGCATTCCCATCCAAAGCCGCGATCTTTGTATAAGGAGAAGTCGACATGACGATCGGAACCATCTTGCTGATCATCCTGATCCTGTTGTTGGTCGGGGCCATTCCTTCCTGGCCGCACAGCCGTAGCTGGGGCTACGGTCCGAGCGGCATTCTCGGCGTCGTGCTGGTTGTAGTGATCGTCCTCCTGTTGATGGGACGTTTATAAGAACGTTCTTTGCACACGTCTGATGCGCTCTGCATTGCATGCGGAACGGTGCTAAGTTTCCCAACTGGCTCGTTCTACACGAAACGGTTGACGGGCATCTCGCTCGTCAACCGTTCTTTTTTGGAGGATGGAATCGATGAAGCTGAATCTCGACGACAAGCTCGCCCTCGTCTCCGGATCGACGAAGGGGATCGGCTACGCGATCGCAGTCGGGCTCGCACAGGAAGGCGCGCGCGTGATCGTGAACGGCCGCACGCAGAAGTCCGTCGACGAAGCGCTCGCGAAGTTGCGAGAGGCCGTGCCCGACGCGAAGGTCGAAGGTTTCGCGGGCGATCTGGCGGAGCGCGCGCAGGTGGATGCGATCGCCGCGCGCTTTCCAGCCGTCGACATCCTCGTGAACAATCTGGGCATCTTCGATCCGAAGCCGTTCGAGGAGATTCCCGACGAAGACTGGCAGCGTTTCTTCGACACCAACGTGATGTCCGGCGTGCGGCTCACGCGCGCGTACCTGCCGAAGATGAAGGAAAAGAACTGGGGGCGCGTGGTGTTCATCAGCAGCGAGAGCGGCGTCCAGATTCCGGTCGAGATGATTCACTACGGTATGACGAAGACGGCGCAACTCGCGCTTTCGCGCGGGCTCGCGGAGACGTGCGCGGGTACGGGCGTGACGGTGAACGCGGTGCTGCCGGGACCGACGCGCTCGGACGGCGTCGAGGAATTCGTCGACAAGCTGAGCGGCGGGAAATCGTTCGACGAGGTCGAGCACGAGTTCTTCGAAACGGCGCGTCCGAGTTCGCTCATCAAGCGGTTTGCGCAGCCCGAGGAAGTGGCGAATCTGGTGGTTTATGTGTGCTCGGAAGCGTCGTCGGCGACGACGGGCGCGGCGTTGCGCGTGGATGGCGGCGTCGTGCGGTCCGCCTTCTGAGGGCGAGTTCGACATACAAAAAGGGCGCTTGCCGGAAGCGCCCTTTTGTCATGCGATGAAAAGCGGCGAGCCGCTTCAGCCGCCCGAATAACCCACTCGCATCACTTGCCCGTCCGGCCCGATCTTGCGCGGCAGGTTCATCAGCGGATCGACCTGCTTCGGCGCCGGTCTCACGCGCGGCGCGGGAACGGCTTGCGACGGCGATTGCGCGACCGAAGTCTTATCGGCAACCTTCTTCACCGACGTCACGTTCTTGTGCTTCTTTTTCGCCTGCACCGGCATGACGCCGCGCGTCTTTGCCTTGCCCTTCACGGTTTGCGACTCAGGCGGATTCCAGACTTCGGTGTAACGCTCGGCAGCCAGCACGCTCGACGATACCGTCAACAGCAAAACAGTGAGGAATACGGGCTTCAAGACAGTCGCTCCAAATTGATTAGTGATCCGCAGCGCGCGAAAGTATAGCGTCAAGCGTGCGCTCGGACGTCTCCAGTTCCTGCAGCGCGGCGTCCAGACGTTTCAACGCCCGCGCCACCGACCGGCCGCCGCGTGCGAGATCGGGCTCGCCGCGCGTGGCGTCGAATGCAGCCGATACGGCTCGCGTCGCGCGCATGAAGCGCTCGAACGCCGCAGCTTCGGAAGTGCCATTGCGAGCATTCATCATTCGATGTGCCTCCGATCCGTCTCTTCCGGCGATTAAGCTGTATGAATATACAGTAACGCGCCCCGATGGCAAAGCATGCCGAACAAGGCGTCGCAAAAATGCCAAACGTTTTCGTCCGACGATTCATCGCGCCCTTAAGTCGCTCTTAATTCTCGGCCGCCACACTCACCTCGCGATTATGTCCGCCGCCGCGCAGCCCGCGGCGGCTTTCCTGTTCGGCTCGTCGCCGACGCGCATCAACGTGAGTGAGGACGGATCATGTCTGCCAACCCATCGTTTAGCAATCTCGCATCGGAAATGAAGTCCCAGCACGCGCTGGCGCTTCACGAGTGCCGTCTGTCGGCGCCATTCGATCAGCCTTGGGGACCTTCGTACCGGCTCGTCGAATGGGTCGCGAAAAACGATCCGTGCATCCAGCGCCGCGCCGTCCCCGCCGACTGCACGACTTCCGACATCGCCGAAGTCCTGCGCAGCCACGTGCCCGGACGACGCTACGGTCCCGCAGACGGCGACGCAGACTAATCCGTCGGAGACTTGACAAAGCGCTTGACCCAATCCATATATGGACTATTATAAAAATCAAGTTCGAATGGAGACTCACTCACATGACCAACGCCGCCCGCGCAACGCCAGCGGACCCGGGGCTAGCAACACCGCGACCGATGCCTGGTCTGGGTGATCTGTCGGCGGCCGGTCTGCGAGCGTTTTTCAATATCGCCCGCGACTGGTCGCTTTCCGCCGACGAGCAGATCGTCCTGCTAGGGTCGCCCGCCCGCTCGACGTTCTTCAAATGGAAATCGCAGCCGCAGAACGCGCGCCTTAACCGCGACGTGCTCGAACGTCTGTCGCTGATTCTCGGCATCTACAAGGCGCTGCAGATTCTGCTGCCCAGCGCCGACGCCGCCGATACCTGGATCAAGCGTCCCAACAGCGCGCCGCCGTTCGGCGGTCGTCCGGCGCTCGAACGCATGCTGGCGGGCAATGTGAGCGATCTCGTCGCGGTCCGGCAGTATCTCGATGCCATGCGAGGCGGATGGGCGTGATCGAAAGAGCAAGTGCCGCAATACCGGATTGGCGCGCGAACTGGCCGCACGGCGAACTCGACTGGTCGCCGGCCTATCGCGTGATTCCCACCCGCTTTCCCGCCGTGAACCTGTTCGACCGCGTGGCGTCGCCCGGCGATTTCGAGGCGCTCTACGCGCTTGAAGCGATGACCAACGACCGTCTGCGCACCGAGGTCGGCGAACTCGATCTCGTGCCGGCGGAGGAGCGCTGCTTCGGGCCGGGCTGCGGCCCGATCATGGCCGCGTTCACGCATCTGAATCCGAACGGCAGCCGCTTCTCCGACGGCAGCTACGGCGTCTTTTATTGCGCGCGCAGCCGGCAGACGGCGATCGCGGAGACGCGCTATCACTCGACGCTCTTTCTCGCCGCGACGAACGAAGCGCCGCTGCGCCAGCAGATGCGTCTCTACACGGCCATCGCGCAAGGCGAAGTAGTCGATTTGCGCGATGACCGGCTGAAGGACGCGGCGCTCGATCCGCGCATCCTCGATCCCGACGATTACGGCCCCGGCAAGGCGCTCGGGCGCGCGGCGCGCAGGGCGGGCGCGCCGGGGATCGCGTATCCGTCGGTGCGGGACGCGCAAGGCGAATGCCTCGCGGCCTTCCGCACGACGATGCTGCGCGACTGCCGGCATGCCGCGCATCTCGAATACAACTGGAACGGCGAAACGATCGATTACGTGCTGGAGACGAACCAGGTCGGCTGATGGCTTTCGTCAGCCGATCGCGACCGCCGTCGGCGAGCGCGTGCGCGACAGCTTCTTCGCGGCGGGCCGCGCGGCCTTCGGCGCGCCTTTCTTCGCCACGCTGCCGAGCGCCTGCGCTGCGGCATCCTTGCCGCTGTTCTTCAGCGCCCCGGCCCGCGCCTTTCTGCTCGACTTCGCCAGCAGCCCGGTCAGCCGCGCATCGCTCGCATCCGTACCGTTCTTGCCCTTGCGGGCCGCCTCGCGCGCACGGCGCTTCGTATCCTTTTCGAGAAAGATCGCAAGCGCGGCTTCGTCCGTCTTGAGACCGTGACGGCGCGACGCGGGCAGCGCGTCGGCGAGTTCGCCGGCCTCGAACGCCTCGATCACCGCCGGATGCACGTAACACTTGCGGCACACGGCGGGCGTGTTGCGCAGCAGCTTCGACACCTCCTTGATCGTGCCGACCACGTGCTTGCGCGCCTCGCTGACCGTCTCCCACGTCAGCCGCCGCAGCGCGGCGAGCGCGAACACGCTGCCCGCCCACGTGCGATAGTCCTTCGCGGTGAAATCCGCACCCGTGACTTCGCGCAGATAGTCGTTGATGTCGGACGATGTGACGGCATGGCGCGCGCCGTCCGCATCGAGATACTGGAACAGATCCTGTCCCGCGAGATCCATGCAGCGCCTGACGATCTTCGCGACGCGCCGGTCGCTCACCGGCACGTCATGCTCGATCCCGCTCTTGCCGCGAAACTGGAAGCGCAGCGTGCCGGCGGTCACTTTCAGATGTTTCTTGCGCAGCGTCGTCAGGCCGTAGGAGCGGTTCTCACGCGCGTATTCCTCGCTGCCAACGCGGATCAGCGTCGTGTCGAGCAGACGCACGACCGTGGCGAGCACCTTGTCGCGCGGCATGCCGTCGAGGGCGAGATCGCGCGCGACACGCGCCCGCAGCTTCGGCAGCACCGCGCCGAACGCGAGCATGCGCTCGTACTTGGTGGCGTCGCGCGTTTCGCGCCATTGCGGGTGATAGCGATACTGCTTGCGGCCCCGCGCATCGCGGCCCGTCGCCTGAAGATGGCCGCGCGCGTCGGGGCAGATCCAGACGTCGGTATAAGCGGGCGGAATCGCCAGTGCGTTGATGCGGCGGATTTCCACCGGGTCGTCGATGCGCTTGCCTTGCGTGTTGAAGTACGCGAACGCGCCGTCGGTCCATTCGCGTGTGTAGCCGGGGCGCGAATCGTCGACGTAGCGAAGGCCGGGCGGCAGGTCCTCCGGACAGCCTTGCATGCCGCCGTTGCCGTTGCCGCTGGAACTGGATGGGTTGTCTCGTGTCGTGCCGGTCACCGCGCGCCTCGTTGTCCGTTTGGATTCGAGACGCAACGAGCAAAGCCTGTGCCGCCGGTGCGGGGGCGCTTCTAGGCGTTCAGGGCAGCGCCAGTTCCCGCGCGCCTTCGGACGCGGCCCAGCGCTCCTTCACCGACCAGCGCCGGTCGGAACCCGGCTCGACGATCGTCAGGCGGCCATCCGACGAGAATGCGCCGGTATCGATATAGACCTGCGAGCCAATCGTCCTGACGTTGCGCGTCGGCGTGTGGCCGCAGTAGGTGAGCGACAGGCCGACCTGGCGCGACGGATCGGCGCTGCCGAGCGCGAGGCCGCGGCCCCACAGCAGCGTATTGCGGATTTCGCCGGGGAATTCCGCGACTTCGAGATCGGCGTCGGAACCGAAGAACTCGGCGTGCAGCACGTTGAAGCGCTCGGCGCCGTCGCCGACGATGCGCACGAGCGGCAGCACCGAGAGCCGTGCGGCCAGTTCCGACAGTTGATCGTCGGCGACGGTTTCGGCCCACGCGCCGCCGATCGAGTACCACGCCTGACGGCGCATCCTGCCCGACGCGACCGCGATCAGCGCATCCTCGTGGTTGCCGAGGACCGGGAAAAACCACGGCTTGTCGATCAGATTGATCGCGGCGAGCGAATCCGTGCCGCGGTCGATCAGATCGCCGACCGAAAAGAGGCGGTCGCGCGCGCCGTCGAAACCGATTTCGGTGAGCAGATAGCGCAAGGCATCGACGCAACCATGCAGGTCGCCGACCACGAAGTCGCGACCGAGCTTGTTGGCCGGATGCCAGCGAACGGCAGGATGAGTAGGAGCATTCATGCGAATGATCTTAACGCCGTAAAACGCCAGCATGTGCGCGTTTGGACTCTTTCGCAACGCGAATTTCGACGCGACTTTTTGCCGAAGACAGCACCGGCTTTCGGTAATGACGGGATTTCGAGTAAAACATGCCACGAAAAGGACCCCATCCAGCGAAAGCGTGAATTTTTTGCGATACGACACGCCTTTTCGTATTCCGATATAAAGACCGCGCTTCGGAACATTCGTGCAGCGCTTTGAAAGGCATCTGGACAATAATCCGCTGCCTCCGTCCCGACCGCCGAAACATGAACCTGATCCCGACCGTCTTTCGTTATCGCCCGCGCGCGCTGATCGCGCTTGTCATTGGCGTCGTCGCGGCGATCCTCGCGCCGCTGCCCGGCTCGGCCATCGTCCGCACGCTGCTCGGCTGGGACACGGCGGTCTGGCTCTATCTGATCCTGATCTGGGTGAAGATGGCGCGCGCGCGCCAGCAGCAAGTTCAGGAACTCGCCGAGCGCGAGGACGAAAACGCGGCCGCCGTGCTGATTATCGTGAGCCTCGCGGCGATTGCGAGCATCGTGGCGATCGTCGTGGAGCTGTCGGCGGCGAAGAATGCGAGCGTCGCCATCGCGGCCGAGCACTACGCGCTCACCGGCGCGACGATGCTCGGCGCGTGGTTCCTCATCCCGACGATGTTCACGCTCCACTACGCGCGGCACTATTACCAGTCCGACGACAACGACACCGCCCTCGCCTTCCCCGACCGTCAACTGAAGCCCGGCTACTGGGATTTTCTGTACTTCTCGTTCACGATCGCGGTCGCCTCGCAGACCGCCGACGTCTCGCTGCGCTCCACCGAGGTGCGGCGCACCGCGCTCGCGCAGTCGGTCCTGTCGTTCTTCTTCAATCTCGCCGTGCTGGGCCTGAGCGTCAACATCGCGGCGAGCCTCGTCGGCGGCAACTGACGGCGCCCGCAACGTCACTGTCACATCCGCGCCCTAAGCTCATTCGGAAGGCTTCCGAATGAGCTTCCCGCAGGCCACCGTGTAAAAACGAGACGGCCGCCGCAGTCAGTTTTACACGCCGGGCGAACGGCCATTTTCGCGATCCGCTTAACAGCGCGCGGCGCCGTCCGCTTTCCCCAGTTCAATCGAGCGCGTGCCGCATGGCACACGCCTTGCTCTAGAGAGTCCCGCCAAACCAAAAACAACTTGATGAAGCGCCGCGAACGTGCGGTCCGGAACTGTCCGGATACGCCATCGACGGGCTTCCTCTCTCGATCCGGGAGCCGAATTTTGTCCTTGAATGTTCTGCTTATCGCCTCAGAAGCCGTCCCGCTCGCGAAGACCGGAGGCCTGGGCGACATGGTGAGCGCCTATGCGGCCGCGCTGCGCGAAGCGGGCGTCGACGCCACGATCCTCATGCCGGCTTACCCCGGCGCGGTCGCGGCGGCGGAAGGTCTGCACAAGGTTTGCGCGTTGCCGGGGCTTCCCGGTGGCGACGCTGCGCTGTTGCGAGGCAGGATGCCCGATACCGGTGTGCCGCTCCTCCTCGTGCGCAACGACGCGCTCTATGCGCGCGCCGGGCTTTATCAGGACGAACACGGACGCGACTACACCGATAACGCCGTGCGTTTCGCCGCGTTGTCGACGGCTGCGGTGCGCATCGCGCAAGGCCTGCGCGGCGTGAAGAAGCCGCACGTCGTTCACGCGCACGACTGGCACTCGGGCCTCACGCCGCTTCTGATGAAGCACGCGGGCGTGCAGGCGAAGAGCGTCTTCACGATCCACAATCTCGCGTTCCAGGGCAACTACGCGCTCTCGCTCGGCGCCTCGCTCGGCGTGCCGGCGCCGTGGCTCGGGCCGGCGCTCGCCGAACCGAAGAGCATCGAGTTCTACGGCGCGCTGAGTCTGATGAAAGCGGGCATCGTCCACGCCGATTCGGTCACGACCGTGAGCGAAACCTACGCGCGCGAAATCCTCACGCCGCGCTTCGGGCATCTGATGGAAGGCGTGCTGCAAAGCTGCGCGGACAAACTCATTGGCGTCACCAACGGCATCGACGAGAAGACGTGGAATCCCGCCACCGATCCGCTGATCGCCCGCAACTATTCCTTCGACGACATGCGCGGCAAGCACGCCTGCAAGCGCGCGCTGCAGCAGATGTTCGGCCTGCCCGCCGACCCGTTCGCGCCGCTCGTCGCCATCGGCAGCCGGATGACGGGGCAAAAGCTCGCAGACGTGGTCGTCGAAGCCATTCCGCAACTACTCGACAGGCACGCGCGTCTGCAGATCGCCGTGATCGGCAAGGGCGAAGCGTATATCGAACAGGGCTTCCGGCGGCTCGCGCAGGACTGGCCGGACCGCGTCGGCGTGCATATCGGGTATGACGAACGGCGCGCGCACGCGCTGCACGCGGGCGCCGACATCCTGCTGCACGGCAGCCGCTTCGAGCCCTGCGGCCTCACGCAGATCTACGCGATGCGCTACGGCACGGTGCCGGTGGCGTCGCGCGTGGGCGGCCTCGCGGACACCATCGTCGATGCGGCCGATCTCGCTCTCGCGATGCCGCGCGAAGCCACTTACGACACGCCCGTCGTGTACCCGCACAACGTCGCGCCGACGGGCTTTTTGTTCGACGGCGAGACGGCTCACGATGTGATCGCGGGCGCAACCCGGGCAATCGATGCCTTCATGCGGCCCCAACAATGGCGCACACTGCAACGCAACGCGATGTCGCGGGACTTCGGCTGGGCGCAGCCGGTCGCGCGATTCGTCGGACTGTATGCCGAGCTCGCCGGTGCCCGTCCGGCGAAGTCCGCGCTCGGTGTGCGGCACGCGTCCGGACCTGCCCAGCCGGAATTCGCGCAACCCGCGACGGGCGCGTCCGCGGAGCGCGTCGTGCGCACTGCCTGATCTTTCGTCTGAGAAGAGCGCGGCTTTTCGAAAACTGCCTGAACGAGCCGCCCCAAGACGGGCGGCTCGGAACTATCGCCGGCTCGCCGCCGGATGCGGCACGCTACATGCTGCATCGGCCCGTGCGACCCTGGCGCCGCACCGAATGGCGTATCGCTCGAAAGCGGTGCTCGCCGCATGCGTGACCCCGGAAAGGTGATGCTCCAAACACTCTGAGGCCCGTCTGCGGCAGCCGTCCGATGCGGATTGGCTCTTTGCCGCCCGTGAGCGTGATCGCGATTGCTGACCCGCATCCCCGCCACCGCAGGACGACTCTGGAAAAGACGAACGATGGAAAACCATCCCGCCCATCATGCGTACGCGCCGCGTATTTATTTCATCGACCCGCTGCTCGTCGGACCGCTTGCGCGGTGGCCCGCTCACTTCGAGCACGCGGCCGCCCTCGGCTTCGACCACGTCCTGATCGGCTCACCGTTCGTGCCCGGCGCGAACGGCCACAGTCAGACCGTCTCGGATCACCATCGTCTGCATGCCGTCTTCGAATCCGATGCGAGCGCAAGCGAGGGCCTCGCGCAACTCGCCGCCGCCGCGAAAGCGCACGGCCTGACGCTTCTCGTCGATATCGTGATCGACCGGGTGAGCAGCGACGGCGGCCTCTATCACGAGAACAAGCACTGGTTCCTTCCGTTCGAAAGCGCCGAAGCGCGGCTCGATCCGCGTCATCCGCCGCGCGAGGAGAATGTCGCCCACGCGAACTTCGGTGACGGCGAAGCCGCGCATCAGCTCACCGAATGGTGGGCACGCGAACTCCTGCTGCTCGCCGATGCCGGTATCGGCGGGTTTCGCTTCGACGCGCCGCACAAGGTGCCCGCGCATGTCTGGCGGCGGCTCGGCGCGGCGGTGCGGGAACGGCATCCGGACACGAAATGGCTCGCGTGGACGATCGGCATCAGCCGGCACGATCTGCACGGCCTGACGGACGCGGGCTTCGACGCCGTGTTTTCGTCGTCGCGCTGGTGGGATTTCAGGAGCGCATGGCTCGTCGACGAGCACGCCGCGCTCTCGCACGTCGCGTCGCCGATCGCGTTTCCCGAAGAGCCTTACGGCGCGCGCCTCCTGTCCGACCTGCCCGACACGGGCGACACGGCGCTCGTCGAGCGCGCGTACCGCCGCGCGCTCTTCGCGGCGACCGCGATCGGCACCGGCCTGCTCGTGCCGATGGGATTCGAATACGGCGTCGGACTGCCGATGTCGTATCAGTACGGCGTCGCGGCCGAATTCGAGCGCGCGCGCGAACAGGCGCGCTTCGATCTGTCGAAGGACATCGCGCGCGCGAACGCGTTGCAGCGCGACGTCCCGACGCTCGCGACCATCGGCGAAATGCGCGCGCTGACCGGCGCCGGCACGCCGTTCGCGGCGCTCGTGCGCGCGAACGGGCCGGATTTGCGTCTCGCCGATGCCGCCGCGCTGATCGTCGTCAATCCCGATCTTCATTCGCCGGTGTACGTCGATCCGCTGCATCTTCTCGAAGCGGTGCCGGGCAGCTTTACGCGGTTCGCAGCCCTCGGGGAAACCGGCGCGACGCAGGCGCGTCTTGCTCCGTTCACGCTCGCTGCGGGCGAGACCCGGCTCTTTCGCGCCGCGTCCGAGCCGTTCGTGCTGCTCGCGCAGCCGCAGGTCAAGCGCGGCTCGAAGGCCGCCGACAAGAAGTCCGTCACCGAGGCGGTTTCAGCGCCTCGGGTCGCCATCGAGAGCGTGACGCCGTCGGTCGATCACGGGCGTTTTCCGGCGAAGCGCATCGTCGGCGAGGCGGTCGAGGTGCAGGCGGCAATCTTCGCCGAAGGTCACGACAAGCTCGCGGCGGCCGTCCAATGGCGCGCCGCCGACGAAACCGACTGGCACGAAACGCCGATGACCCTCGTGCAGCCGCTCGGCCGCGATCTCTGGACGGCGCGGATTCCACTCGATCGCGTCGGGCGTCACGAATTCACGGTGATCGCGTGGCGCGACGACTTCGCGTCGCTCGTCGATCACATGCAGAAGAAGCTGAACGCCGGGCAGACGGTGGAGCTGGAGATCGAAGAGGCGCGGCATCTGTTCGCGCTGATTCTCGCCGAAGTGCAGACCGCCGAGGGCGCCTCGACCGAGCCGCTCGAAAGTCTCGTCAAGGAGTTCACGAAAGCGGCGCCCGAACGCAAGCTCGAGATCGTGCTCGGCGCCGAAACCGCGAAGGCGATCGCCGCCGCGCGCCACCGGCCGTTTTTGTCGCGCGACCCGGTGACCTATCGCGTCGACGCGGAACGGGCGGCCGCGCGCTTCGCGAGCTGGTACGAGATCTTCCCGCGTTCGATGAGCGACGACGAAAGCCGCCACGGCACGTTCGTCGACGTGATCGGAAAGATGCCGCGCATTCGCGCGATGGGATTCGACGTGCTGTACTTCCCGCCGATCAACCCGATCGGCGTCGCGAATCGCAAGGGCAAGAACAACACGCTGACGGCCCAGCCGGGCGATGTCGGCAGCCCGTATGCGATCGGCGGCAAGGAAGGCGGGCATACGGCCGTGCATCCGGAACTCGGCACGCTCGACGACTTCAAACAGATGCTGGAGAGCGCGCACGCGCATGGCCTCGAAATCGCACTCGATTTCGCGGTGCAGTGCTCGCCGGACCATCCGTGGCTGAAGGAGCATCCGACCTGGTTCGCCTGGCGGCCCGACGGCACGCTGCGTTACGCGGAGAATCCGCCGAAGAAGTATCAGGACATCGTGAATCCGGACTTCTACGCGAAGGATGCGAAGCCCGAGTTGTGGACGTCCTTGCGCGACGTGTTCCTGTTCTGGGTCGCGGCGGGCGTGAAGATTTTCCGCGTCGACAATCCGCACACCAAGCCGTTTCCGTTCTGGGAGTGGGCCATCAACGATGTGCGCGCGCGGCATCCCGATGTGATCTTCCTGTCGGAAGCGTTCACGCGGCCGCGCGTGATGAACCGGCTGGCGAAGCTCGGGTTCTCGCAGTCGTACACGTACTTCACGTGGCGCGAGTCGAAGCGCGATTTCATCGAGTACATGCACGATCTCACGCAGACCGACGCCCGCGAATTCTTCCGCCCGAACTTCTTCGTCAATACGCCGGACATCAATCCGCGCTTCCTTCAGCGTTCCGGGCGCGCGGGGTTCGTGATCCGCGCGGCGCTTGCGGCGACGTTGTCGGGACTGTGGGGCGTCTATAGCGGCTTCGAACTGTGCGAAGCCGCGGCGCTGCCGAACAGCGAAGAGTATCTCGACTCCGAGAAGTATCAGTTGCGTGCGTGGGACTGGAACCGGCCGGGGAATATCGTCGGGGAGATTACGGCGCTCAATCGCGTGCGGCGGGCGAATCCCGCCTTGCAGACGCACCTCGGCGTCAATTTCCTGCCCGCGCACAACGACCAGATCCTGTACTTCGAGAAGTCGAATGCGTCGGGCGATAACGTCGTGCTGGTCGCCATCAATCTCGATCCCTTCAACGAGCAAGGGGCCGACATCGAATTGCCGTGGCAGACCCTCGAACGCTGGGGCGTGCACGAGTGGGACGCGCTCGCGGTGGAGGATCAGATCACCGGGCAGCGCTTTGAATGGCGCGGGCGGCGGCAGCACGTTCGGCTCGATCCGAACTCGTTGCCGTTTGCTATTTGGCGCATCGCGCCGGTGTGGGGCTTGCCGAAGCCATCGGTTGAACTGTGAGGGCGCTGGCGCTTTGGGTGGGTTGTTCGTTTGGTGTGCAGGCGGTTGCTGGGAACTTGCCTTCTTAGTGGTCTATTAGCGCTGTCCCTGTCCGGGGCAGTGCAAACAGACCGACGCAAATACAGGTTCCACGGAATCACGAGCGCACCGGGCAGTGTCCAGCATCAACACCACCCCGCCCAAGCGCCAGCGAAAAAACAACGAACGGAGCGATACATTGTGAAACGCAACAAGTCCTCGACTCTCAGCAACGATCCGCTCTGGTACAAGGATGCGATCATCTACCAGGTTCACATCAAGTCCTTCTTCGACGCGAACAACGACGGCATCGGCGACTTCCCCGGCCTTCTCGCCAAGCTCGACTATGTGGCGGAACTCGGCGTCGACACGATCTGGCTGCTGCCGTTCTATCCCTCGCCGCGCCGCGACGACGGCTACGACATCGCCGACTACCGAAACGTCCACCCCGACTACGGCACCATCGCCGACGTCAAGCGCTTCATTCAGGAAGCGCACGCGCGCGGCATCCGCGTGATCACCGAACTCGTCATCAATCACACGTCGGATCAGCACCCGTGGTTCCAGCGCGCGCGTCACGCCAAGCCCGGGTCGAACCACCGCAACTACTACGTGTGGTCCGACACGGACAAGAAGTACGAAGAAACACGCATCATCTTCATCGACACGGAACCGTCGAACTGGACCCACGATCCGGTCGCGGGCCAGTACTACTGGCACCGCTTCTTCAGCCATCAACCGGACCTGAACTTCGATAACCCCGCCGTCATGAAGGAAGTGCTGCAGGTGATGCGCTTCTGGCTCGACATGGGCATCGACGGTCTGCGGCTCGATGCCGTGCCCTACCTCATCGAACGCGAAGGCACGAACAACGAGAACCTGCCGGAGACGCACGCGATCCTGAAGAAGATCCGCGCGACCATCGACGCGGAATATCCGAACCGCATGCTGCTCGCGGAAGCGAACCAGTGGCCGGAAGACGTGAAGGAGTATTTCGGCGACGAAGACGAATGCCACATGGCGTTCCACTTCCCGCTGATGCCGCGCATCTACATGTCGATTGCGAGCGAGGACCGCTTCCCGATCACCGACATCATGCGCCAGACGCCGGACCTCCCCGAGTCGAATCAATGGGCGATCTTCCTGCGCAATCACGATGAACTGACGCTTGAAATGGTCACGGATTCGGAACGCGACTACCTCTGGAACACCTATGCAAGCGATCGCCGCGCGCGCCTGAATCTCGGCATTCGCAGACGTCTCGCGCCGCTGATGGAACGCGACCGCCGGCGTATCGAGCTGATCAACTCGCTCCTGCTTTCGATGCCGGGCACGCCCGTCATCTACTACGGCGACGAACTCGGCATGGGCGACAACATCCACCTCGGCGACCGCGACGGCGTGCGCACGCCGATGCAATGGTCGTCGGACAGAAACGGCGGCTTTTCGCGCGCCGATCCCGAACAGCTCGTGCTGCCGCCCGTGATGGGCTCGCTCTACGGCTATGACGCGGTCAACGTCGAATCGCAGAGCCGCGACCCGCATTCGCTGCTCAACTGGACGCGCAAGATGCTCGCGGTGCGCCGCTCGAAGCACGCGTTCGGACGCGGCACGATCCGCTTCCTGCGCCCGAACAACCGCAAGATCCTCGCGTATCTGCGCGAACTGGAAGGCGAGCCGCCCGTCCTGTGCGTGGCGAATCTCTCGCGCGCGCCGCAGGCGGTGGAACTCGACCTGTCGGAATTCGCGGGCTCGGTGCCGCTCGAAATGACCGCCGACTCGCCCTTCCCGGCAATCGGCCAGCTCACCTATCTGCTGACCTTTCCGCCCTACGGCTTCCTCTGGTTCCAGCTGTGCCCGGGCAACCTGCGTCCGGCCTGGAGTCAGGCGCCGTCCGAGCAACTGCCCGAATTCGTCACGATGGTGATTCGCGCGGGACAAACCGGCCCGACGCCCGAAAACGTGCGCCTGCTCGAATCGGAGGTACTGCCGTCGTATCTGAGCAAGCGGCGCTGGTTCGCATCGAAGGATCAGAAGCTGCATCG
This sequence comes from Caballeronia sp. LZ024, assembly GCF_031451455.1. Taxonomy (NCBI): domain Bacteria; kingdom Pseudomonadati; phylum Pseudomonadota; class Betaproteobacteria; order Burkholderiales; family Burkholderiaceae; genus Caballeronia; species Caballeronia sp. LZ024. The sequence continues at coordinate 1,528,697 of NZ_JARUXL010000004.1, forward strand.
CGTGCGACTCGCCGCGCTCACGACCATCGAAGGCGCGGGCTTCGCGTTCACCGAAATCGAAGCCGATGTCGGCGATCACACCGAGCGCTACGTGCTGCCGCTCGCGATTGCCTGGGGCAGCGAAACCACTTCGCCGCTCTACATGCAGCTCGCGCTTGCGCGCGTGCGGCGCAACCGCAATATCGGCCATCTCACGGATGCGTTCGCCGTGCCGTTCTTCGCCTACGGCGTGCTGAAGAAGCTGCACGAGCGCGCCGTCGTCCCGACCGTGCAGAAGAGCGAAATCCGCTTCATTCCGACCGAGCGACTCGCCGAACTCGACTTCAATCCGCAATCGCCGCCCGAAATCCGCTGGCTCGCCGCCGAACAGAGCAACAGTTCGCTCGTGATCGGCGATCGCGTGGTGCTGAAACTCGTGCGGCGGCTCGTCGGCGGCATTCATCCGGAAGCGGAAATGAGCCGCTATCTGACGAAGCTCGGCTACGCGAACACCGGGCCGCTCTTCGGCGAAGTGGTGCGCGTCGATCCGGAGAACGTGCCGCACACGCTCGCGATCCTGCAGGGCTACATCGACAATCAAGGCGACGCCTGGAACTACGCACTCGACTATCTGCGACGCACCGTCGACGAACTCGCGGTGGCCGTCGATTCCGAAGAGCACGCGTCGGACCGTATGAACGAAGTGCAGGGCTTCGAGGGCTACCGAGCGATTTCGGGCATCATCGGCCGGCGGCTCGGCGAACTGCACGTCGCGCTCGCCTCGCCCACCGACGACGAAGCGTTCTCGCCCACGCGCGCGACGAAGGAAGACGTGCACGACTGGATCGAAGGCACGCTCAAGCTGCTCACGACTGCGCTCGACATCGTCGAGCAGAAGAAGGGCGACTTCAACGAGCACGACCGTTTCCTCGCGCAAAGCTTGACCGACCGGCGCGACAGGCTGATCGACGCGGTGAAGAAACTCGTGCCGGACGACGCCGATGCGCTGTGCATCCGCATCCACGGCGACTTCCACCTCGGCCAGGTGCTGATGGCGCAAGGCGATGCGTTCCTGATCGACTTCGAAGGCGAGCCGGCGCGTCCGCTCGACGAGCGCCGCAAGAAGACGAGTCCGCTGCGCGATGTCGCGGGACTCTTGCGTTCGCTGTCGTATGCGAGCGCCGCCGCGCAACCGACGACGGAAAACGCCCCGCAGCAGACCGCCGATCGCAAGCGCGCGCTCTTCGAGCGTCTGCGCGTGCATGCCGAGGAGAGCTTCTTGCTTCAGTATCGCGAAGCGCTCGAACAGTCGCCGGAACCGATTGCGGGCGAGTCCGTCTACACGGCGCTGCTCGACCTGTTCCTGATCGAGAAGGCCGCCTACGAAATCCGCTATGAAGCGGCGAACCGCCCGACCTGGATCGGCCTTCCGCTGCGCGGCCTCGCTTCGCTTGCGAGCCGCCTGCTCGGCGATACGGGCGCGCCGCCCGCGCCCGGCACGCGACACGTGATCGAAGCCAACAAGGATACGTCCGATGGAACCCAACATGAATAAGCGCAGTGATGCGAGAGACCCTGCGGAAGGGCTGCATTCGCTCGACATCGATGCTCTCGTCGAGGCTCGCCATCCCGATCCGTTTTCGAAGCTCGGTCTGCACCAGACCGACTCCGGTCATGTCGTGCGCGTGCTGCTGCCCGGTGCATCGGGCGTCACCGTGCTCGACCGCGAGTCCGGCGCGCCGCTCGGCAGCCTGACGAAGATTCACGACGCGGGCCTCTACACGGGCTTTGTCGAGAAGCCCGCGGCTTACCGCCTGTCGATCGACTGGCACGGCACGCCGCAGGACACGCACGACACCTACGCGTTCGGCCCGGTTTTGTCGGACGACTGGCTGAATCGGCTGACCCACGGCGATCCTTACGCGGTGATGCACACGCTCGGCTCGCGTCCGTGCACGCACGAAGGCGTGGCCGGCGTGCGCTTTGCCGTGTGGGCGCCGAATGCGCGGCGCGTCTCGCTGGTCGGCGACTTCAACTCGTGGGACGGACGCCGGCATCCGATGCGTCTGCGTCACAACGCGGGCGTGTGGGAGCTGTTCGTGCCGGGGCTGGGCGCGGGCACGCGCTACAAGTACGAGATCGTCTCGCGCGACGGCCACACGCTGCCGCTCAAGGCCGACCCTTGCGCGATGCAGAGCGAGAAGCCGCCGGCGACGGCATCGGTCGTCGCCGATGCGGACGCCATCGACAGCTTCGCCTGGACCGACGACCAGTGGATGCAGGAGCGCGCCGCGCGGCAGACGCCCGCCGCGCCGATCACGATCTACGAAGTGCATGCCGAATCGTGGCTGCGCGTGCCGGAGGAAGGCAACCGCGGCATGAACTGGCACGAGCTTGCAGAGCGTCTGATTCCGTACGCCAAAGGCATGGGCTTCACGCACCTCGAATTCATGCCGATCGCCGAGCATCCGTTCGGCGGATCGTGGGGGTATCAGCCGCTCGGGCAGTTCGCGCCGTCCGCGCGCTTCGGCACGCCGGAGCAGTTCGCGGAATTCGTGAACCGCGCGCACGAAGCGGGGCTGGGCGTGATTCTCGACTGGGTGCCCGCGCACTTTCCGAACGACGCCCACGGCCTCGTTCATTTCGACGGCACGCCGCTCTACGAGCACGCCGATCCGCGCGAGGGCTATCACCAGGACTGGAACACGATGATCTACAACCTCGGCCGCAACGAGGTGAGCGCGTTCCTGATCGCATCGGGCCTGGCGTGGCTCAAGCGCTATCACGTCGATGGACTGCGCGTCGACGCGGTTGCCTCGATGCTCTATCGCGACTACTCGCGCAAGGCCGGCGAGTGGGTGCCGAACATTTACGGCGGGCGCGAGAATCTGGAATCGATTGCGTTCCTCAAGCGGCTCAATCACGAAGTCCGGCAGATTCCGGGCGCGATGACGATCGCGGAGGAATCGACGGCCTGGCCGGGCGTGACGGCTTCGGTGGAAAACGGCGGCCTTGGCTTCGACTTCAAGTGGAACATGGGCTGGATGCACGACACGCTGCACTACATGGAGGAGGACCCGGTCTACCGTCAGTATCATCACCACATGTACACGTTCGGCATGGTGTACGCGTATTCCGAGCGCTTCGTGCTGCCGTTGTCGCATGATGAAGTGGTGCATGGGAAGGGTTCGCTGATCGGCAAGATGCCGGGCGACCGCTGGCAGAAGTTCGCGAACCTGCGCGCGTATCTCGGCTTCATGTGGACGCATCCGGGCAAGAAGCTGTTGTTCATGGGCGGCGAGTTCGGACAGTTCGCGGAATTCAATCACGATGAATCGCCGCACTGGCATCTGCTGGACGATGCGTTCCACGGCGGGCTGCAAAAGCTCGTGCGCGACCTTAACCGGCTTTACGGCGAAGAGCCTGCGCTGCACAAGCTCGATAGCGATCCGCGCGGCTTCGACTGGCTCGTCGGGGACGACAACGCCAACAGCGTTTATGCATTCCGGCGCACGGATGGCGAAGGGCGCGAGCTCGTGGTGGCGTGCAATCTGACGCCCGTGCCGCGGCTCGGATACCGGATCGGTCTGCCTCGCGGCGGACGGTGGAGCGAAGTGCTCAACTCGGATTCGTCGATTTATGGCGGGTCCAACATGGGCAATGCGGGCGTCATTCATGCCGATGACTTCGCAAGTCATGGGCGGGCTTTCTCTGCTGCGCTGACGTTGCCGCCGTTGTCTACGATTGTGCTTCGGGCTGATTGAACGCGCGCTCGTGCTTCGATGAAAGAGAAGCACGAGCGCACCAGCGGGTGTCCAACGTCCAACCTCAGAAAGCGCGAGCAAAAAACCCAATGAACGCATTACCTGAGAGGTTGCTCCCGGGCGCGCCCTACCCGCTCGGAGCCAACTGGGACGGACTCGGTGTCAACTTCGCAGTGTTCTCGTCGAATGCGCACCGCATCGAGGTCTGTCTCTTCGACAGTACCGGCCGCAAGGAACTGATGCGCTTCGACCTGCCCGAATGCACGGACGAAATCTGGCACGGCTACCTTCCGGGCGCGCATCCCGGCACCGTCTACGGCCTGCGCGCGCACGGACCGTATCAGCCGCAACACGGTCATCGCTTCAATCCGCACAAGCTCCTGCTCGACCCCTACGCGAAAAAACTCGTCGGCCCGTGGCGCTGGTCCGACGCGCTTTTCGGCTATCGCGTGCACTCGAACCGGCTCGACATGTCGATGGATCGCCGCGACTCCGCGCCCGCGATGCCCAAAGCCATCGTCACCGACGACGCCTTCGACTGGTCCCGCGACGTGCGCCCCGACACGCCGTGGGGCGAAACCATCATCTACGAAACGCATGTGCGCGGCACCTCCATGTTGCGCAACGATATTCGCCAGCACGAACGCGGCTCGTTCGCGGCGCTGTCGTCGCCGTGGTTCATCGAGCATCTGCAGAACCTCGGCATCACCGCGGTCGAATTCCTGCCCGTCCACGCGTTCCTGAACGACCGCTTCCTCGTCGAGCGCGGTCTGCGCAACTACTGGGGCTACAACACGGCCGCGTTCTTCGCGCCCGAGCCGTCGTATCTCTCGACGCACCGGCTGAACGAAATGCGCATCGCCGTGCGGCAACTGCACGCGGCGGGCATCGAAGTGATCCTCGACGTCGTCTACAACCACACGTGCGAAGGCAACGAACTGGGCCCGACCGTTTCCTGGCGCGGACTCGACAATGCGAGCTATTACCGCCTCATCCCCGGCGACGAGCGCCACTACATCAACGAAACCGGTTGCGGCAACACGGTCAACCTGTCGCATCCGCGCGTGTTGCAGATGGTCATGGACTCGCTGCGCTACTGGTGCACGGCGTTCAACATCGACGGCTTTCGTTTCGATCTCGGCGTCACGCTGGGCCGCGAAGGCCACGGTTTCGACCCCGGTTCCGGCTTCTTCGACGCGATCCGCCAGGACCCCATCCTTTCCACCCGCAAGCTGATTTCCGAGCCGTGGGATATCGGCCCGGACGGTTATCAGGTCGGCAATCATCCGCCCGGTTTCGCGGAATGGAACGACAAGTACCGCGACGGCGTGCGCCGCTTCTGGCGCGGCGACGCAGGCATGCGCCCGGACCTGGCCGCGCGCCTCACCGGATCGGCGGAGCTTTTCAACCGGCGCTTCAGGAAACCGTGGGCGTCGGTCAATTTCGTTGCGTCGCACGACGGCTTCACGCTCGCCGATGTCACGGCCTACGAGCACAAGCACAACGAGATGAACCAGGAAGGCAACAACGACGGACACAACGAAAATTGCAGCGCAAACTGGGGCGTGGAAGGCCCGACTGACGACCCCGAGATCCTCGCCACCCGCGGCCGCATCGCGCGCTCGCTGATCGCCACGACGCTCCTGTCGCTCGGCACGCCAATGCTGCTCGGCGGCGACGAATTCGGACGCTCGCAGCGCGGCAACAACAATGCGTACTGCCAGGACAACGAGGTTTCGTGGATCGACTGGGAAGCGGCGAATTCGCCCGCTGGCCGCGCGCAGACGGAATACGTCGCGCGCGTCATTGCACTGCGCAAAAACTACCCGGTGCTGCGCGAAACGCGCTTCCTCTACGGCGACCGCGAGGTGCTGCCGGGCCTCTACGACGTCAGCTGGTTCGACGAGCGCGGCATGGCGCTGACGATCGAGGCATGGCAGGACCCCGAAGGCCGCGCGCTGACGCTGCGCCGCGCCGGCCCGGGGCTGTCGGGCGAAACGGACGTGATCCTTTTGATGATCAACGCGTCGTCGCAAGCGCTCATCTTCGCACCGCCCCCGCCTCACTTGGAATGGAACGTGCTCCTGGATAGCGCGGCGCCCGACGGGCCGCAGCGGCCGCTCGTCGGCAGCGAACTGGAGGTGGCGGCGCACAGCATCGTCGTGCTGCTCGCCCAGCCGACCGGCGACGCAGACTGGCAGGCCGTCTGGATGGCGGGCGCGCATCAGGGGCCGCGGCTTCTGACGGCGCTGCCGCCCGACCCCGGCACCCTGCCGAGCCGCCGCCCGCCCGATATTCCGTCGGAGCATGCATTCGGCGCGACGCCGGATGCACCGCAACGAACCACTTGAAACGACCCAGGCGCAGCTTTGCAAGGCAAACGAAAACGGCAGGAAACCATGTCCGAATGTCCTATCGATCCGCACAAGCACCACTACTCGTACTGCCTGCCGTTCGGCGCGCACGTGACGGGCGCGGCGCAGGAAACACCCCGGACGCGCTATCGTTTCTGGGCGCCTTCGCGCGAGACGGTGCAACTCGAAATCCACGGTGAGGCGAACACCACGCCGACGCTCGTCGACATGGAGCCGGCCGGCGACGGCTGGTTCGAAGCCGAAGCCGACGGCGGCGCGGGCACGCGCTACCTGTACCGGCTCGACGAGAAGCTCGCGGTGCCCGATCCGGCGTCGCGCTTCCAGCCGGACGACGTACACGGCCCGAGCGAAGTGATCGATCCGCGCGCCTATCGCTGGACCCACACGAACTGGCACGGCCGGCCGTGGGAAGAGACGGTGCTCTACGAACTGCACGTCGGCGCAATGGGCGGCTACGCGGGCGTCACCGCGCGTCTGCCGGAGCTCGCCGAACTCGGCGTGACGGCCATCGAACTGATGCCGCTCAACGATTTCTCCGGCACGCGCAACTGGGGCTACGACGGCGTGCTGCCCTACGCGCCGGACTCGTCGTATGGCCGTCCCGACGACCTGAAAAAGCTCATCGATACCGCGCACGGCCTCGGTCTCATGGTGTTTCTCGATGTCGTCTACAACCATTTCGGGCCGGACGGCAACTATCTGAGCGCGTATGCGAAGACGTTCTTCCGCGAAGGCGTGAACACGCCGTGGGGCCCGGCGATCGACTTCGAGCGCCCGCAGGTGCGCGATTTCTTCTTCGACAACGCGCTCTACTGGCTGCGCGAATATCGCTTCGACGGCCTGCGCCTCGACGCCGTCCACGCGATCAACGACGACGAATGGCTGCGCGAACTCGCGCATCGTGTGCGCGGCGCGGTCGAAACCGGGCGCCACGTGCATCTGGTGCTCGAAAACGAGCACAACACGTCGAACCTGCTGGAGACGCATTTCGACGCCCAGTGGAGCGACGATTCGCACAACACGCTGCACGTGCTCCTGACGGGCGAGAGCGAGAGCTACTACGGCGCCTACGTCGACAAGCCGATCGACAAGCTCGCGCGCGTGCTGTCGGAAGGTTTCGTGTATCAGGGCGAGCCCTCGCCGATTCACGACGACAAGCCGCGCGGCGAGCCGAGCGCGCATCTGCCGCCGACGCGCTTCGTGATGTTCCTGCAGAACCACGACCAGGTCGGCAACCGCGCGATGGGCGAGCGTCTGCGCTCGCTCGTCTCCGACGAGGCGCTTTTCGCCGCGACCGGCCTTCTGCTGCTGTCGCCGCAGATTCCGATGCTTTTCATGGAGGAGCAGTACGGCTCGAAGCAGCCGTTCCTCTTCTTCACCGACTACCACGACGAACTCGCCGATGCCGTGCGCGAAGGGCGTCGCCGCGAATTCGCGAAGTTTTCCGCGTTCACCGATGAAAAGCGCCGCGCGCAGATTCCCGATCCGAACGACGAAGGCACGTTCAGGATGTCGTCGCCGCGCCCGACTGAAGCCGAAAGCGACGCCGACCGTCTCGAATGGCTGCATTTCTATCGCTCGGGCCTCGCTGTGCGCGCGAAGTTGATCACGCCGCGCCTGAAGGATGCGAAGGCGATCGGCGCGACGGTCATCGGCGAGAAGGCGCTCGTCGCGCGCTGGCGGCTCGGCGACGGCGAAACGCTTTGCATCGCGCTCAATCTCGGCGAAACGGCCGTCGCGCTCGGCGAGATGCCGGCCGGCAAGATCATCTTCGAGACGCCGGCCCGCGCGCAGGATCGCGCGAAGCGCGGCGAACTGGGCGAACGCACGTTCGTCGCCTGGCTGACGGGCGACGTCAACGACTACGCCATCGCCCACGACGCGCGCCGCTTCGAGCACACCACCACCGAGGGACACGCCTCGTGAGCCCGACCACCGCCAAACCGTCCGCGCCGATGAGCGCGATCGAAACGCTCGCCGCGCGCGCGGGCTTCGAAGTCGAATGGCTCGACGCGCACAAGAACACGCAGCGCGTGCCCGAATCGACGCTGCGCGTGCTGCTCGACCGCCTCGGCCTGCCCTGCGGCAACGCCACGCAACTGAAGCACAGCATGTCGGCGCTCGATGCCGAACTGTCCGGCCGCAAGCTGCCGCCGCTCATCACCGCCGAAGTGGACCGCGCCATCGCGCTGCCGGTGTCGGCGGCGAAATCGGGCGCGCGCTACCGCATCGAACTGGAAAGCGGCTCCGTGATCGACGGACGGTTCACGTCGCCGAAGGGCGAGATTGCGCTGCTCTCGCCGATCTCGGAGCCGGGCTATCACGCGCTCGTCATCAACGACCATCACACGACGCTCGCCGTCGCGCCGTCGCGCTGCTACACGATCGACGACGCCTGGCGCGCGCTGCACGAAGACGCCACCGGCGACGCGCCGCCGCTCTGGGGCGTCGCCGCGCAGGTCTACGGGCTGCGCCGTGTGGGCGACGGCGGTATCGGCGATTTCTCCGCGCTTGCGACGCTCGCCGTCGAAAGCGCGAAACGCGGCAGCCACGCGCTCGCGATCAGCCCGATGCACGCGATGTTCAGCGCCGAGCCGGACAAATTCAGTCCGTACTCGCCGTCGTCGCGGCTCTTTCTGAACATCTTGCACGTCGATCCGGCCGCCGTCCTCGGCGCGCCCGCGGCCCGCGCGGCGATCGAGCGCGCGGGCGTCGCGAAGGACATGACGGAACTCGAAGGCCTGCCGCTGATCGACTGGCCGAACGCGGCGAAGGCGAAGCTCGCCGTCTTGCGCGAGCTTTTCGCCTGGTTCTCGCAGGACGCGGAAACGCCCTCCGCGAAGGACTTCGCGTCGTTCGTCGAAAGCGGCGGGCGGGCGCTCGAAGACCACGCGCGCTTCGAAGCCTTGCAGGCCGACCAACTGGCGAGCGCGGGCGACGGCCACTGGCGCAACTGGCCGGACGAACTGCGCGACCCGCGCAGCGACGCCGTCGCGGCGTTTGCGGAAGCGAACCGGCGCGAAGTCGATTTCCATCTGTTCACGCAGTGGCTCGCGGCGAAGGGCCTCGCGCACGCGCAGCACGCCGCGCGCGACGCCGGCATGGCGGTCGGATTGATCGCCGATCTGGCCGTCGGCTGCGATAGCGCGGGCAGTCACGCGTGGTCGTATCGCGATGAAATGCTGACGGGCGTGTCCGTCGGCGCGCCGCCCGATCTCTTTAATCAGGCCGGCCAGTCGTGGGGACTCACGACGTTCTCCCCGCGCGCGATGCGCACGCAGGGTTTCTCGGCGTTCATCGACATGCTGCGCGCGTCGTTCGCGCGCGCGGGCGGCATCCGCATCGACCACATTCTCGGGCTGCGGCGCCTCTGGCTCGTGCCCGAAGGCAAGCCGGCCAAGGACGGCGCGTACCTGCGCTATCCGCTCGACGATTTGCTGCGGCTCATCGCGCTCGAATCGTGGCGGCATCGCGCGATCGTGGTCGGCGAGGATCTCGGCACCGTGCCGCCCGGCTTTTCCGAGCGGCTGGAAGAACACGGGCTGCTCGGCATCCGCGTGCTGTGGTTCGAGCGCGCCGTCGAAGGCGACGGTTTCAAGCCACCGTCCGACTGGGACCGCGGCGTGACCGCGACCACGACGACCCACGACCTGCCGACCGTCACCGGCTGGTGGCGCGGCGCGGACATCGAATGGCGCGCGAAGATCGGCCAGACGGCCGCGCGCGCGGACGGCCGCGATCCGGTCGCGCTCGCGATGGACGAGCGCGCCGTGGACCGCGACCATCTGTGGCGCGCGTTCCAGGACGCCGGCGTCGCGCCACCCGACGTCGAAGCGCCGCCCGTCGAGAGCGCGCCGGTCGACGAAGCGCTTGCGTTCGTCGCCGCGACGCCCGCGCCGCTCGTCACGTATCCGCTCGAAGACCTGCTCGGGCTCGCGGACCAGCCGAACCTGCCCGGTTCCATCGACGAGCATCCGAACTGGCGCCGGCGCCTCGCCGCGCCGGTCGACGAACTGTTTCTCGACGATGCGTTCGCCGACCGGCTGCTCGCCGTCGCCAGCGCCCGCGAGCGCTCCACGCCGAACCCTCCACCGAACGAAACACCATGACCGTACCGCGCTCCACGCTCCGGCTGCAGCTTCACAAAGGCTTCACTTTCGACGACGCCGCCGTTCAGGTCGACTACTTCGCCGCGCTCGGGATCAGCCACGCGTATGCGTCGCCGATCACGACGGCGACGAGCGGCTCGACGCACGGCTACGACACCGTCGACTACACGCGCGTGAATCCGGAACTGGGCGGCGAGGAAGGGCTGCGGCGGTTCGTCGAGAAGCTGCGCGCGCACGAAATGGGACTGATCGTCGACGTCGTGCCGAATCACATGGGCGTGGGCGGCTCGGAAAACGCGTGGTGGCTAGACATCCTCGAATGGGGACGACACGCGACGCACGCACGCTTTTTCGACGTCGACTGGCATTCGCCCGATCCCGCGCTGCGCGGCAAGGTGCTGGCGCCGTTTCTCGGCGCGGCCTATGGCGAAGAGCTGCAGGGCGGGAAGATCAAGCTCGCGTTCCGGCCGGACGAAGGGCGCTTCGTGATCGAGTACTACACGAACACGTTCCCGGTGTGCCCGGTCGACTATCCGTCGATCTTGCAGGAAGCGCCCGAACTCGGCCAGCGCTTCACGGGCCTCACGACCCAGCCCGCCGATCAGCCGAAGGCCGCCGAAGCGCGCGCCGCGCTCGTGACGCTCGCCGCGACCGAGGGCGGTCAGGCCGCGATCGCCGCGACGCTCGCCGCGCATTCCGCCGATTCGCCGCAGGGCCGCGAGCGTCTGCACCGGCTGCTGGAGCGCCAGCACTTCCGGCTCGCGTGGTGGCGCACCGCCGCCGACGAAGTCAACTGGCGGCGTTTTTTCGACGTCAGCACGCTCGGCGGCGTGCGCGTCGAGCGTCCGGAAGTGTTCGAGGCGTCGCACGCGCTGATTTTCCGGCTCTTCACCGAGGGACTCATCGACGGCGTGCGCATCGATCACGTCGACGGCCTCGCCGAGCCGCGCGAATATTGCCAGCGCCTGCGTCAGCGGCTCGAAGAACTCGCGCACGAGCGCCCGCCCGCCTTGCAGCACGGCAACGGCCGCACGTATTTCGTCGTCGAGAAGATTCTCGCGCGCGGTGAGCCGCTGCGCCGCGACTGGCAAGTCGACGGCACGACCGGCTACGACTTCATGAACGACGTCGGCGCGCTGCTTCACGATCCGCGCGGCGCGGCGCCGCTCGCGCAGGCGTGGTCCGAATTGACCGGACGCAGCGCAGAATTCGCCGACGAAGCGCTCGTCGCGCGCCGGAAGATCCTGGCGGAAAACCTCTCGGCGGAACTGGATCGCGTCGCGCGGGCGCTGCACCGGATCGCCCGCGACGCGATCACGACGCGCGACTTCACGTTTTCATCGCTACGCCGCGTGGTGGGCGAACTCGTCGTGCAGTTTCCGGTGTATCGCATCTATCCCGTCAACGCCGTGCGCAGCGCCGAGGACGAGCGCTATTTCTCGCAGGCGCTGGAAGGCGCGCGCGCCGTGCTGGCGAGGGCGGATCACGTCGTGCTCGATCAGGTCGCGCAGTGGCTCGGCGGCAAGCTCGCCGACGAGGCGCCCGTCGCCGAAAAGCCGCGCGAGCGTGACCGCAACCAGGCCGCGCAGCAGCAGAACGTGCCGGGCGCGAGCGGTTCGCAACGACGCAGCGCGCAGACGCTCTTCTCGCAGCTGACGTCGCCGGTGGCCGCGAAGGCGGTCGAGGATACAGCGTGCTATCGGTACGGACGGCTGTTGTCGCGCAACGAAGTGGGCGCCGATCCGGGCGAGTTCGCGTTGTCCGTCGACGAATTTCACGAGACCAACGCCGAGCGCGCGAAGTCGTTCCCGCACGCGATGCTCGCCACTGCCACGCACGACCACAAGCGCGGCGAGGATGTGCGCGCGCGCATCGCCGCGTTGAGCGAAATCCCGGAAGAATGGGCGGCGACGCTGCACAACTGGTCGACGTTGAACACGCCTCTGCGCCGGACGGTCGGCGGCGACGACGACGCAAACTGGGCGCCCGGTCCGGATGCGGAAGCGATGTTGTATCAGACGCTCGTCGGCTGCTGGCCGCCGGACCTCTCGCCCGACGACGACGCCGGCGTGAAGGAACTGGCCGAGCGCGTCGCGCAATGGCAACTGAAGGCGTTGCGCGAAGCGAAGCTGCGCACGAGTTGGTTCGCGCCCGACGAGGCCTACGAGAACGCGTGCCGCGACTTTCTGTTCGATATCGTCGCGCCGCAGCGACGCGACGGTTTCCTGCGCGAGTTGCCGGCATTCGCTGCGCGCATCGCGCGGGCCGGGGCGATCAACAGCTTCCAGCAGACCTTGCTGCGGCTGACGTCGCCGGGTGTGCCCGATCTTTATCAGGGCACCGAACTATGGGATTTCAGTCTCGTCGATCCCGACAACCGGCGTCCCGTCGATTTCGAGAAGCGGCGCGCGTGGCTAGCCGAAGGCGAGGAAAAAGGGCCGCCGTCCGAACAACTGGCGAACTGGCGCGACGGACGCGTGAAGCTCGCGCTCGTGCGGCGTTCGCTGGCGTTGCGGCATCACGCGGCGTCGCTGTTCGCGCAGGGCGAGTATTTGCCGCTCGAAGTGACCGGCGAGCATGCGGATCGCGTGATCGCCTATGCGCGGCATGCGGGCAGCGCGTATGCGATCGTCATCGCGACGCGGCTCGCCGAGCCGCTGCTCGGCAAGGACGGCGACGTGCCGCTCGTCGAGCCGGCGCGCTGGGGCGATACGGCGGTGATCCTGCCCGATGCGCTCGGCTCGCGCGCGCTCTTCGACTGGATGAGTACGGGCGCGCCGAAGGCGGAGGGACAGCAACTCTTCGTGCGCGATACGCTCACGGCGATGCCGGTGGCACTGCTTGTGGAGGAAGGGGTGCGATGAGGGCTGAGGCTAATCCGCCTCCTCCAGCGCCTCCTCGCGCGGATACACCCGCACTAAAACGATCCGCGGCCCGTTCATCTTCTTCACGACGATGTCGAAGCGGTCGAACTCCACGCGCTGGCCTTCGCTCGGCAAATCGCCGAGCGCGTTGATGACGAGTCCGCCGACCGACTCCGCGCGCCCCTCGTCGATATCGATGCCGAGCGCCCGTTCCAGCGACACGACCGGCAAGCTGCCCTTGCCCATCAGCGTGCCGTCGTCCATGCGCGACCAGTCGGCGTCGCCCTGACGGAACTCGTCGTGGATCTGCCCGACGAGCGCGCCGAGCAGGTTGTCGAGCGTGAGGAAGCCGATCGGCTTCGAGCCCTTGCGCCCGACCAGCGCGAAATGCGGCGCGCCCTTGCGAAAGCGCCGGAACAGTTCCAGCGCGGACAGCGTCGGCGACACGTATTGCACCGGGCGCGTGTATTTTTCGAGCTTGTCGACCTTGACGGTCTGCTGCTTCGGGAAAGCGAGCGTGATGCCGCGCCCTTCGCTCTCGCGCGCGAGCAGCAAGTCCTTCAAATGGATCATGCCGAGCACGCGCTCGCCGGAAGCGTCGGCGAAAAGCGGATAGCGGCTGAAGCGATGGCGCGCGATCACGGCGAGGTTCTCGCGCATCGGCAGGTCGTTGCGCAGGCCGATCATCTCGTGCGCCGGCCGCATCAGGTCCGACACCGTCATGCGGCTGAAATCGAGCGAATGCGCGATGGTGTTCCACTCGTCCGCGTTATACGACGACGCCCCGCCGAGACGCCGGCCGCGCAGGATCAGCTTGAGCTCGTCGGTGGAATAGTGGGCGTCGTGGCCGTGCTCGCCCGACAGGCCGAAGAGGCGCAGCACCGCGTTCGCGCTCGCGTTGAGCACCCAGATGAACGGATACATCAGCCAGTAGAAGCCGTAGAGCGGCATCGCGAGCCAGAGGCCGACCTGTTCGGCGCGGCGGATCGCCCACGACTTCGGCGCGAGTTCGCCGACGACGATATGCAGGAACGAGATGACCGAAAACGCGAAGAAGAGCGAGATCGAGTCGATCAGCTTCTCCGAATCGATGCCGAAGAGCGCGAAAAGAGGATGCAGCAGCGAGGCGAACGCCGGTTCGCCGATCCAGCCGAGCCCGAGCGAAGCAAGCGTGATGCCGAGCTGACACGCGGAGAGATACGCGTCGAGCTGACCGTGGACCTTCGCGAGCAAACGGCCGGGCAGGCCATTGGTTCGCGCGATGGCCTTGACGCGCGTCGCACGCAACTTGACGAGCCCGAACTCCGCCGCGACGAAAAAACCGTTCAACGCGACGAGCAACATTGCGCCGATAAGCGCGACAACCTGAGCCAAAGCAACTCTCTCCGGAAATGGAAAGCGTCAGTATATGGGCGTAAGGCGATCCGGGCGTAAGACCGGCCTCAAGTTTCCGGCCGGTTTCGCCTGTTGCTGCGTGGTGCGCGCCGCTACATGCCGGAGAGCGGCACGCGCAGGTTCATCGATACAGCGGCGCCATCGGTGACGTCGGCGTGGTCGAAACTGCCGCCGTGCGCCTCCGCGACCCGCTTGCAGAGCGCGAGCCCCCACGCGATGCGCCCAGCCTCGCGCGGCTGCGTCGCCTGCCGGCGTGCGAATGCTTCGAGCGCATGCGGCAACTGCTTGTCGACGAGCGCGGGCGCCGACACCGTGTAGCGCACTTCCGTGCGCCACGTGCTGCCTTCCACCTGGCTCGCGAGCACGACCGAGCCGCCGTGCGCGCTCGCTTCCGTCGCGAACACGAGCATCAGCCAGATCGACTGCGTGAGACGTTCGGCGTCGCCTTCGATCTGCTCTTCGGCGAGCGGAGAATCGACGGTCAGCGTAACGCCACGCGCATTCGCGAGGCTCGCGCGCGCGAGCGCCGCGCTGTGTTCGATGAGCGGCCGGATCGCGGCAGGCGCGAGCGACAACGCCAGCGCCTTGGTTTCGGCGCGCGTCGTATCGACGGTCTGTTCGATCAGCTTGACCTGCTGCTCGACGCCCGAGCGGATGCCAGCGAGCGCGCGCTGCGCGGCGGGATCGGCGGCGTCGATCTTGCGCTCGAGCACGTAGCCCCAGCTGTGGATCGCGTTGAGCGGCCCGCGCAGATCGTGCGACACCACCGAGAGCACGTTGTCGCGCATGAAGAGCGCCGCTTCGGCCCGCAAGTGCGCGAGCCGCTCGGCGTTCGGTTCGCCCGCTGCGGCGTGGCTGGCGCACGGCCACACGATCAGCGTGACGGTGTCGGCGGCGGGCAGCGCGAGAATCGTGAAGCTGCGCGTGAGCCCGCCATCGTCGATCGACGCTTGCGCGCGCTGCGCGCCGTTCGCGTTCTGCGCGGCGTCCGCGGCGGCCGAGAGCACCGCGACAAGCGGCTTCGGCAACGCGGTGTCGCCGAGCGCGCGGCCTTCGAGCGCTTGTGAATCGAGATCGAAAAGGTGAGCGAAGACGGTGTCGGCGCTGATGCAGCGCTGGGCCGCATCGAGCACGAGCACGCCATCGTTGCCGGCGGCCGGTGCATCGCGAAACGTCGCGTGTTCGGGTTCGAGCGCGCCGCTAAAGGACGTTGTCACAGTCGGTATCCTTGCTGGTTCAAAGTTGCCAGGCCTTTTTCAGGACGCAAAGGCATTATATGTGAGCCCATGCCGGACTAGCGCCATCTGCGTAGCCGCGAATCGCGCATCTTTTATCGAGACAGAGCACCGGGAAAGTGAGCAAGTGCCGTGCGCGCTCGGCCCGGCCGATAGGACCTACAATACCCGTTCCAAAACACCGGAACGTCGCGGCGGCAGACCGCCCCGGCGCCGGATCAACCAGGGAGCATTCATGTCGATTGTCACGACCGATTCGGGCCTCAAATACGAAGACACCACCGTGGGCGATGGCGCGGAAGCCGTCGCCGGCAAGACGGTGAGCGTGCATTACACCGGCTGGCTGACGGACGGCCAGAAGTTCGATTCGAGCAAGGACCGCAACGACCCGTTCGCCTTCGTGCTGGGCGGCGGCATGGTCATCAAGGGCTGGGACGAAGGCGTCCAAGGCATGAAGGTCGGCGGCGTGCGACGCCTGACGATTCCGCCGCAACTCGGCTACGGCGCGCGCGGCGCGGGCGGCGTGATTCCGCCGAATGCAACGCTCGTGTTCGAAGTGGAACTGCTCGACGTCTGATTTCGATGGCATGACACACGCGCCGCTCGCCGCCCCGTCGGTCGCGCTGCGCCGCTACGACGCGGTGCAGGCGTCGGACGTGCACGATTTCCACCAGATCGTGCTCGGCCTCGACGGCGCGATGGACATGGCCGTCGAAGGCCGCGAAGCGCGCATCGATTGCCGCGGCGCGTGGATCGTTCCGGCGGGCGCGCGCCACGACTATTCGGCTGCGTGCGAAAACCGGCAACTGGTGCTCGATCTGCCGTTCGCGTCGGTGGCGCTGCCGGAGCGGTTCTTCGAGCGCGCGCGGGCGATCGACGTCGATCCGCTCGTCACGCAACTGGTTCGAAACATTGCGACGCGCGCGCAAGCGCCCACGCGCGCGTTCGCCTGGCAGGCGGCGGCGCATCTCTGCGGCGCGCTGATGTCCGACGTGCGTCTCGACGAAGCGCGCGCACTCGATTTCGCGCGCATCGACCGCTGGCTGCGCGCGCATCTGGCCGAACCGTTGCGCATCGCCGATCTCGCCGCGCATTGCGGGTTCGGCATGCGGCGGTTCCATCAACTCTTCTGCGAAGCGTTCGGCGAGACGCCGCATCGCTATCTGCAGCGCCTGCGCCTCGACGCGGCGCTCACGCTGCTCGCCGATCCGCGCGAGACGCTTTCCGGCATCGCGCTGACAGTGGGTTTCGCCGATCAAAGCGCGTTCACGCACGCGTTCACGAAGCGCTTCAGGATCGCGCCGGGGCAATGGCGCGCCGGCAAGCACTGAAGCGATTGCCGCCACGCCATCGGTCCGAAAACGGTCAGGCGTCCAGACCGCGCTCCAGGTCCGCACGAATGTCCGCCGCATACTCCAGCCCGACCGCGAGCCGGATCAATCCTTCCCGAATGCCCGCCGCTTCGCGCACTTCGGGCGTGAGCCGGCCGTGGGTGGTCGTCGACGGATGGGTGATGGTCGTGCGCGTGTCGCCGAGATTGCCGGTGATCGAGCAGATTTTCGTCGAGTCGATCACGCGCCACGCGTTCGCGCGCTGTTCCTCGCGCGTCGCGCCCTTCAATTCGAACGACACGATCGCCCCGCCCGCCTTCTGTTGCTTCTTCGCGACCGCGTATTGCGGATGCGATTCCAGCCCCGGATAAAACACGCGCTCGACGGCCGGATGGCTTTCGAGCCAACGCGCGATTTCCAGCGCATTCGCCGATTGTTTCTCGACGCGCAACGACAGCGTTTCCATGCCCTTCAGCAGCACCCACGCGTTGAACGCGGAGAGCGTCGGACCGGCGCTGCGCACGAACGGGAACACTTTCTCCATGATGAACTGCTTCGAGCCGACGAGCGCGCCGCCGAGCACGCGGCCCTGGCCGTCGAGGAACTTGGTTGCCGAATGCATGACGACGTCCGCGCCGAGCTTGAGCGGCTGCTGCAATGCCGGACTGCAAAAACAGTTGTCGACGACGAAGAGCGCATTCACCGATTTGGCGATCTTGCCGATCGCTTCGATGTCGGCGATTTCGGTCAGCGGATTCGACGGCGTTTCGAGGAAGAACATCTTCGTCTCGGGACGCACGGCGGCCTTCCACGCGTCGAGATCGGTCGGATCGACGAAAGTGGTTTCGATGCCGAACTTCGAGAAGATCTGCGTGAACATGCCGACCGTCGAGCCGAACAGACTCTTCGAGCTGACGAGGTGATCGCCCTGCTGCATCGACGACATCACGACCGACATGATCGCGGCCATGCCGGACGCCGTCGCCATGCACGCCTCGCCGCCTTCGAGCGCCGCGAGCCGGTTCTGGAACATCGAAACGGTCGGGTTGGTGAAGCGCGAGTAGGTGTACGCCTCTTCCGCGTTCTTGAAGCGCTCGGCGGCCTCGGCGGCGCTCGAAAAGCAGAAGCTCGACGTGAGGAAAAGTGCTTCGGAATGCTCGTTGAAGTCGCTGCGCAGCGTGCCGGCGCGCACGGCGAGCGTGTCGAGATGCAAGTTGTCGTCCATGTTCGTGGTTTCCGTTCGTTGTTCCTGCCCTGCTTTCACCGAAAACAGGGCGCAAAAAAGCCCGCTTGTGCGTCGACAGAAGCGGGCTTGTGCGGAAAAAGCGCAGGCGGTTGTTCGTTTTCAAAGGCCACCGTTTCGCTTTAGCTGTTTGGGGTTCACGCCGGTGAAGGCCGTGCCCCGCGTCCGCAAGCTGATCTCAAATCGACGCAAGTCCCGATGCTAACACGATGCGGGCCGCGCCCGCATCGTGCGCGGCTCACTCCACCGACAATTGCAAGTGCAATTGCGAGCGCGCCATGCCGCCTTCCTGCGCTTCGCTCGCGGCATCGCGGTCCGACTGCGACTGCGGCGCGAGACGCGCGGTCTCGATGCGGTCGAGGTAGTCGGTCGTCACGTCGCCGGTGATGTAGTTGCCGTCGAAGCACGAAGCCTCGAATTCGCCGAGCGCCGGGTTGATGTCGCGGATCGCCTGCTTCAGGTCTTCCACGTCCTGGTACACGAGGTAATCGGCGCCGATCATGCGGGCGACTTCGTCGTCGCTGCGGCCGTGCGCGACGAGTTCGCCGCGCGTCGGCATGTCGATGCCATAGACGTTCGGGAACTTCACCGGCGGTGCGGCCGAGGCGAAGATCACCTTGTTCGCGCCGGCATCGCGTGCCATTTGCACGATTTCATGCGAAGTCGTGCCGCGCACGATGGAATCGTCGACGATCAGCACGTTCTTGCCCTTGAACTCGATGCCCATCGCGTTCAGCTTCTGGCGCACGGATTTCTTGCGCACCGCCTGGCCCGGCATGATGAACGTGCGGCCAACGTAACGGTTCTTGAAGAAGCCTTCGCGATACTCGACGTTAAGCTTCGCCGCGACCTGCATCGCCGCCGGACGCGACGAATCGGGAATCGGCATCACGACGTCGATCGGCACGTCGGGCAGCACGCGCTTGATCTTTTCCGCGAGGTAGTCGCCCATGCGCAGGCGCGCGTTGTAGACCGGCACGCCGTCGAGGCAGGAATCCGGCCGCGCGAGATACACGAGTTCGAAAATGCACGGATTCAGCGACGGCTTCTCGGCGCATTGCTGGCTGTGCAGGTTGCCGTCGTTGTCGATGAAGATCGCTTCGCCCGGTTCCACGTCGCGCACGAATTCGAAGCCGATGCCCTCCACGGCCACCGATTCCGACGCCACCATCCACTCGACGCCCGTCGCCGTTTCCAGCTTGCCGAGCACGAGCGGGCGGATGCCGAACGGGTCGCGGAACGCGACGAGGCCGTAGCCCGCGATCAGCGAGACGATCGCATACGAGCCCTTCACGCGCCGATGAACGCCCGACACCGCCTTGAAGAGCGCGGCCGGATCGACTTGCAAGCCCGAACTCGCGAGTTGCAGTTCGTGCGCGAAGACGTTGAGCAGCACTTCGGTATCGGACGCCGTGTTGATGTGCCGGCGGTCGATGCGGAACATCTCGTCCTTCAGTTGCGTCCAGTTCGTCAGGTTGCCGTTGTGCGCCAGGATGATGCCGAACGGCGCATTCACGTAGAACGGCTGCGCTTCTTCCTCGCTCGACGCGGAACCGGCCGTCGGATAGCGCACCTGGCCGATTCCCACGTTGCCCGGCAGACTGCGCATGTTGCGCGTGCGGAACACGTCGCGCACCATGCCGTTGGCCTTGTGCATGTGGAAATTATTGCCGTTCGCCGTGGCGATGCCGGCGGCGTCCTGACCGCGATGCTGCAGGAGCAGCAGGCTGTCATAGATGAGCTGATTGACGGGGCTTTGGGAAACTACACCTACGATGCCGCACATGGCATGTCCTTCAAAGAGTCGAAACGGGTCCAGAGGCGGTGTCGGAACGACGGATGCGCGTTTCCGGCGGAACCGGAGTCGAAATCGCATCGGCAGCGCGCCGAGCCGTCGCGGTTCCTCGTGTAGCCAGCCTTGAGTTACTGCGCGGTGTCCGGAACGGTGTCCGGCGTGGTGCGCACATACGCGGCGAGCGTAGCGGGAAGCAGCGGTTTCAATTCGCGCACGCCTTGCTCGGCCGCGGGCCTGAGCAACGCATTGCGCCAAAAATCCTTTTGCGGCAGCTCGGTCAGACCGGCAAGGGCGACCAGCACCACTACCAATATAGCCCCTCTCGCGAGGCCGAACAGCAATCCCAGCGACCGGTCGACGCCCCGCAGGCCCGTGACCTCGGTAATTCGCGTCAAAAGCGCGGACAGCACGCCCGAAACCAGCAGCACGGCGCCGACCACCAGCAGAAACGCGACGACCCATTGCGTCAGCGCACCGCCCGGCCAGGTCGCCGGAATATAAGGCACGACGAAACCGACGAAACGCCCGGCGATCAACAGCGCCGCGATCCAGCCGATCAGACCGAACGCTTCGGCGAGCAGGCCGCGCCACATGCCGCGCATCGCGGACAGCCCGATCACGGCCATCA
The DNA here is from genome assembly GCF_031451455.1 of Caballeronia sp. LZ024. NCBI lineage: Bacteria > Pseudomonadati > Pseudomonadota > Betaproteobacteria > Burkholderiales > Burkholderiaceae > Caballeronia > Caballeronia sp. LZ024. The sequence goes on from NZ_JARUXL010000004.1 coordinate 1,549,415, forward strand.
CCGCGTAGTCGAAACTCGTGAACATCGCGTCGCGTTCGCCTACTTGCCCGCGCCGCCGCCGAGGCCGGCCTGGCGCACCTTCACGAGCGCAGCCGAAGCCGCCGCGCGGTCCGCGAACGGTCCGGCACGCAGGAGCGAGCGCGTGGAGCCGTCGGCCTGCTTGCGATGTTCCACATATGCGGGCACTCCGGCCGCCTTCAACTTGGTCACCCAGTTCTGGGCGGCGGCTTCGTCGTCGAATGTGCCGATCTGCACGACGAAGCGGCTTCCCGCTGGCGACGACGGCGTGTTCGCGGGGCTCGCCGCCGCGTTCGCGGCAATATTGCCTTCATCCGCTTGCTCTGGCGCCTTCGCGTTCGGGCTCGCGACCGCCGCGGGCGGCGTGGCCGCCTTGGCTGGCGGTCTGGATTCCGTCGGTTTAGCTTCCGCCGGCTTCGATTCCGGTTTGGCTTGCGCGGTGGCCGCCGCGTTGGAGGCGGCTTTCGTTTCCGGCGCCGTCACGCCGGCCGCCACATTATCCGATGCGGCGGCGGGGCCGTCCGGCGCGACGCCCGCTTGCGTGTCGGCGTCCGTCGATTCCTTGCTGGCGGGCCTTGCAGCCGGCGCCGGGCGATTCGGAATGTCGATGGCGATGTCGTCGGTGACGGGCTTCGGGCGCGAATCGAGCACCATCGGCAGGACGATCACGGCGGCGAGCACCAGCGCAACCGCGCCGACGAGCCTGCGCCGGGCGCGCTGTTTTTCGGGAAGCGTGGGGTCGAGCATCATCGCGTCGGCGTCGGGACGCTCGGTGCGCCGGGTCCGGCGCTCCGTGCGGACGGTGTGACGCGTGCCGCGCGAGAAGTCGGAATATGCGTCGCGACCGTCAGGTGCGTCGTCTTTCTTGCCGAACGAGAAAAGTCCCATGTATGGCTTGGTGCGAGAGGCTTGCGGTCGTCCGTCTTAGGGCCGTCCGTCTCAGTGATGCTGCGATTTCCGGTAGGCCATCACGCCAGCCACCGTATAGAAACTGCCGAAAACCAAAATTCTATCATTTTCGGACGCTCTCTTTATTGCATCCTGAAAAGCTTCGGCCGGTGTTTCGAACCGTGCAACGCTGCTGTCGGGGCCGTCCTCGACGCCCGCTTCGCGCAGCGCCGTTTCGAGCGCTTCCGTCGATGCGGCGCGCGGCGTCGGCAGCGACGTCACGTTCCAGTGGTCGATTTCGCCCTTCAGTTGTTTCACGATGCCTTCGACGTCCTTGTCCCCCATCGCGCCGAACACCGCGTAGGTGTACGGGAAAAAGCCCATGTTGCCGAGATTTTGCGCGAGCACGGCCGCAGCGTGCGGATTGTGCGCGACGTCGAGGATGATCTGCGGCTTGCCCGGCAGCACCTGAAAGCGTCCGGCCAGTTCGACGTTCGCGAGTCCCAGCCGGATGTCCTGCGCCGACACGGGAATGCGCTCGCGCAGCGATTCGAGCGCAGCAAGCGCCGCCGACGTGTTGATCAGCTGATTGGCGCCGCGCAGCGCGGGATATGCGAGCGCCGAACGCCGCTGCGACCGGCCAATGTAGCTCCATTGCTGGCGCTCGTTGCCGGGCTGCGCCTCGTAGCGGAAATCGCGCCCGACGAGCCACAGATCCGCGCCGACGGCCTCCGCGTGGTCGATCAGCGTCTGCGGCGGGCTAGGATCGCCGCAAACGGCCGGCTTGCCGGCGCGGAAGATTCCGGCCTTCTCGAAGCCGATTTTCTCGCGCGTATCGCCGAGATAGTCGGTGTGATCGATGTCGATGCTCGTGACGATCGCGCAATCCGTATCGACGATGTTGACCGCGTCGAGCCGCCCGCCCAGGCCGACTTCGAGAATCACGGCGTCCAGTCTGCGCGACGCGAAAAGCCGCAGGATCGCGAGCGTGGTGAATTCGAAATACGTCAGCGAAACGGGTTCGGGCAAGCTCGCGCGCGCCGCTTCTACCGCTTCGAAGTGTTCGAGCAGTTCGGCATCGGTGGCGTCGGCGCCGTCGATGCGCGCGCGTTCGTTGAACGCCAGCAAATGCGGCGACGTGTGACAGCCCACGCGATATCCCGCGCGCAGCAGGATCGTTTCCAGGATCGCGCAGGTGGAACCCTTGCCGTTCGTGCCGCCGACCGTGATGACCGGGCAATCGAAAGACAGCCCGAGCGCATCCTTCACGCGCCCGATGCGCGTCAAACCCATGTCGATGCCGACCGGATGCGCGGCTTCGAGGTGCGCGAGCCACGCGTCGAGGGTAGGAAAAGTGGTCATTTGTCTCGAAATCAGGAAAAACGGACGCCAACGCAAAACGCCGCGCGGAACCTGGCGGGTTCGCGCGCGGCGCCGGATCGTCGCGGGCTCAGGCGACCGAGTCGGCCGGCTGGCGCGTCAACAGCGCCATCAACTGCGCGATCTCTTCGCGCATCTTGCGCCGGTCCACGATCATGTCGATAGCGCCCTTCTGCATCAGGAACTCGGCGCGCTGGAAACCTTCCGGCAGCTTTTCGCGCACGGTCTGCTCGATCACGCGCGGACCCGCGAAGCCGATCAGCGCTTTCGGCTCGGCGATAACAACGTCGCCCAAAAACGCGAAACTTGCGGAAACGCCGCCCATCGTCGGGTCGGTGAGGACGGAAATAAAGGGCAATTTCGCGTCGGAAAGCTTGGTCAGGAGCGCGGTTGTCTTCGCCATTTGCATCAGCGAAAGCAGACTTTCCTGCATCCGCGCGCCGCCGGAAGCGGTGAAGCAGATGAACGGCACATTCTGTTCGAGCGCGTTGCGCGCGCCCCGCACGAACCGCTCGCCGACCACCGAGCCCATCGAGCCGCCCATGAACGAAAACTCGAAGCACGCCACCACGACCGGCAGCGTATGAATCGCGCCGCCCATGACGACCATCGCATCGGTTTCGTCGGTGTCTTCCATCGCCTCTTTCAGGCGGTCCGGATATTTGCGGCTGTCCTTGAACTTGAGCGCGTCGACCGGCAACACTTCCTGGCCGATCTCGTAGCGGCCTTCCGGATCGAGCAGGCCGTCGAGCCGTTCGCGCGCGCCGATGCGCATGTGATGGCTGCACTTCGGGCACACGTGCAGGTTCGCCTCGACGTCGTTGCGATACAGCACCGCCTCGCACGCCGGACACTTGATCCACAGGCCTTCGGGGATGCCCTTGCGGCTTTTCGGATCGGTTTGCTTGATCTTCGGCGGCAGCAGTTTGTCGAGCCAGCTCATCGTTATTCCTTTGCTTTATTCGGCGGTCGCGGCCCTCGGAGCCGCGACCGCGAGTTTATTGTGCAGAGTCGAGCGCCGTGCGGATTTCGGCGATAAAGCGCGTCAGCGACTCCGCGGCCGTATCGGGCGATGCCTCTTCGAGCAGTTGCACGAGCCGGCTGCCAATCACGACCGCGTCCGCAACCTCGCCGATTGCACGGGCCGTTTCGGCATCGCGGATACCGAAACCGACGCCGACCGGCAGCGACACATGCGACTTGATGGCCGGGATTTTACTCGCGATGCTGGAAACGTCCAGATTTGCCGAACCGGTCACGCCCTTGAGCGATACGTAATAGACGTAGCCGCTCGCCACCTTGCCGACGGCGGCGATGCGCTCGTCCGTGGAAGTCGGCGCGAGCAGAAAGATCGGATCGATGCCCGCCTGCTGCATCGACTTGCCGAATTCCACCGATTCCTCCGGCGGATAATCGACGACCAGAACGCCGTCGACGCCCGCTTCCTTCGCGGCCGCGGCGAACGCGTCGGCGCCCATGCGCTCGATTGGGTTCGCGTAGCCCATCAGCACGACGGGCGTCTTGTCGTCGGTTTCGCGGAAGCGCTTGACGTCGGCCAGCACGTGTTTCAGCGACACGCCGCGCGCCAGCGCGCGTTCCGACGACCGCTGGATGACCGGCCCGTCGGCCATCGGATCGGAAAACGGCACGCCCAGTTCGATCACGTCCGCGCCCCCCTTGGCGAGCGCGTGCATGAATTCGACGGTCTGCTCCGGATTCGGGTCGCCAGCCGTGATGAACGGAATCAGCCCTTTCTTGCCCTGCGCGGCGAGCGCCGCAAAAGTATTCTTGATACGGGACATGAGAATTTTCTCGGTAATCGTTGATGCGTGCGTTGATGCGCGCGGATGCATCGGTGCCCGAATGCGCGGTCGATCGCGCTTTCTGGCGGGTCAGCGACGCACAGACGTTATTCGGCTTCGGTGGCAGGGCTTTGCGCGGGCTCGGCGTGCATGACGTCCGCTACGGCGCCAACGGGCGCGAGGCGCACGACTTTCGCCCCGGCGACCCGTTCTTCCGCGATCGCGCAGTAATCGGCGTTGATCTCGTAGCCGGTGAACTGGCGCCCTTGACGCGCACAGGCGACGGCCGTAGTGCCGCTGCCCATGAACGGATCGAGCACGCGGCCGCCCGGCGGGCAACTCGCGAGCACCATGCGCTCGACGATTTCCAGAGGCTTCTGAGTCGGATGATCGACGCGTTCGGCATGCTGCCGATGCAGCCGCGACACCGACCAGACATCCTTTGGATTATAGCCAAGCTCCAGCCACTTACTTCCTTCGAACAGTTTGCGCGAGCGCGCCTTCTTGGTGACGGCGTCGTAGGGGATGCGCACCGGATCGAGATCGAAATAGTAGTCCCTCGATACCGCGAAATAACCGATGTTGTCGTGCACCGACGAATATTTGCGCGTCGTCCCGCCCATGCTCGGCACGCGCCGGTCCCAGACGATCTCGTTGACCATCATCAGCCGGCGTTTGAGGAACACGAACAGTTCGGGCGAATACTGCCAGGTGCAGAAGAGATACAGCGAACCGCTGGGCTTGAGCTTCGGAATCACGAGGTCGAGCCACGCATAGGTCCAGTCGAGGAAAGCCTCGCCCGAGAGCATGTCGGAGTCGTTACCGTAGTTCTTGCCCAGACCATACGGCGGGTCCGCCACGATCAGGTCAATCGAGGCGTCCGGGATATTCACTGCATCGATCAGGAAATCGCGGTTGCGAATGTCGATGTCGGGTTTGCCCTGTTGCAGGGCGCCCACCGACAGCGATTCGTCGATCACGTTGCGCATCGTCCGGGCGCTCAGAACTGGATGCCCGATCGCTCGGCGACCGTATGCATGTCCTTGTCGCCGCGGCCCGACAGGTTGACGAGCAGCACCTTATCCTTCGGCAACGTCCGCGCGAGCTTGGCGCCGTAGGCGAGCGCGTGGCTCGATTCCAGCGCGGGAATGATCCCTTCGATGCGGCAGCAGTCGTGGAAGGCCTTGAGCGCTTCCTCGTCGGTAATGCCGACGTATTCCGCGCGGCCCGCGTCCTTGAGCCACGCGTGCTCGGGGCCGACGCCCGGATAGTCGAGGCCCGCGGAAACCGAATGAGTCTCGATGATCTGGCCGTTCTCGTCCTGCAACAGGTACGTCCGGTTGCCGTGCAGCACGCCCGGACTTCCACCCATCAGCGAGGCCGCATGCCGGCGAGTGTCGATGCCGTCGCCAGCTGCTTCGACGCCGATCAAACGCACGGCTTTATCGTCGATATACGGGTAAAAGATGCCCATCGCATTCGATCCGCCGCCAACACACGCGATCACCGCATCAGGCTGACGACCGGTCATTTCCGGCATCTGCACCTTGCATTCGTCGCCGATCACGCGCTGGAAGTCGCGCACCATCATCGGATACGGATGCGGGCCCGCTACGGTGCCGATGATGTAGAACGTGTTTTCGACGTTCGTGACCCAGTCGCGCATCGCTTCGTTGAGAGCGTCCTTGAGCGTCTTCGATCCCGATTCGACGGGAATCACGGTCGCGCCGAGCAGCTTCATCCGATAGACGTTGGCCGCCTGACGGCGCACGTCTTCCGAGCCCATGTAGACAACGCACTCCATGCCGAAGCGCGCGGCGATTGTCGCCGTCGCAACACCGTGCTGACCCGCGCCCGTCTCGGCGATCACGCGCGGCTTGCCCATCTTGCGCGCGAGCAGCGCCTGGCCGATTACGTTGTTGACCTTGTGCGCGCCGGTGTGATTCAGGTCTTCGCGCTTCAAGTAAAGCTGCGCGCCGCCGAGCATTTCGCTCCAGCGCTTCGCGTGATAAATCGGCGAAGGCCGGCCGACGTAATGCTTCAGCTCGTATTCATATTCGGCGATGAAGGCCGGATCCTGGCGCGCGACGTCGTAGGCATCGCGCAGTTCTTCGAGGGCGTGGATCAGCGTTTCGGAGACGAATACGCCGCCATATTGGCCGAAATGGCCTCTTTCGTCGGGTAAATTGTACATTTGCGTCACTCTCTCGGTGGTCGTGGCGGGACTGTGCCGCCACGTTCGATTCACCCGGCGTCCGCCGCGCGCACTGCGCGCACGAACGCCGCCATGCGGGCGTGATCCTTCACGCCCTTGGCGCCCGGCACTTCGATGCCGCTAGAGACATCGACTGCGAAGGGGCGCACTCGCTGGATTGCGTCAAGGACGTTTTGAGCGTTCAACCCACCACTCAAAACGGCCCGATGCCCGAGATCTGTTGGGATAAGTGACCAATCGAATACCTTTCCACCGCCGCCGTAGCCGTCGACGAGTGCGTCGAGCAGAAGGCCACTGGCTGCTGAATATTTGAACGACGATTCTACCAAATCGGCTGCCGTCGCATCAGGCCCAACACGCACCGCGCGCCAATAGGACAAACCCGCAATCGCGGCGAGTTCGGCGCATTGCTCGGGCGTTTCGTCGCCGTGAAACTGCAGCAGCGACAGCCGCACGCTCGACGTGACCTCGCGCACCCAGTCCGCGCTCGCGTTCACGAACAATCCCACCGACGACACCAGCGGCGGCACGTGACGGGTGAGTTCGATGGCCTGCTGCACGTTCACCGAACGTGCGCTTTTCTCGTAGAAGACGAAGCCGACCGCATCGGCGCCGAGCGCGACGGCGTGTTGCACGTCTTCCACTTTCGAAAGGCCACAGAGCTTGATGCGCGTGCGATGGAGTGTCGGGTCGTTCATGTCGGGTCTGCCCAGACCGCGCTCCACGGCATGCTGCCGAGCTGCGGCGCCGGTACGGCGAAGTTTTCGGGATAACCGACCTCGGCGAGATAGAGGCCGTCGGGCATGAAGGTCGGCGCGGCGATCTTGCGGTCGCGCGCTTCGAGCACGTCGGCCATCCACGAGGCCGGATGGCGAGCGCGACCGATCGCGACGAAGCAGCCCATCAGGTTGCGCACCATGTGATGCAGGAACGCGTTCGCGCGAAAGCGAAAGTGGATGAAATCGCCCTGTTCGCGAATGTCGATCTGGTGAAGATGCTTGACCGGCGTCTTCGACTGGCAATCGGCGGCGCGAAACGACGAAAAATCGTGCTCGCCGATCAGGACCGGGACGGCTTCGCGCATCGCCTGGACGTCGAGCGGCGTGTGGACCCAGCCGGCGCGACCCGTGAGCATCGGCGAGCGCACCGGGTTCACGTACAGCGCGTAGTAGTAGGTGCGTTCGAACGCGGCGAAGCGCGCGTGGAAATCGTCGGGCATCGGCTTCGCCCACTGCACCGCGACAGTCGGCGGCAGGAACGCGTTCGTGCCGCGCACCCAGGAGAACGGCGCGCGGTCGAGGTCCGTATCGAAATGCAGCACCTGCCCGAGCCCGTGGACGCCCGTATCCGTGCGGCCCGCGACGACCGTCGTAAGACGCGTCTGCGCGAACTCGGCGAGCGCGCGTTCGAGCGCGTCCTGCACCGTGTTGCCGTGCGGCTGCGATTGCCAGCCGCAAAACGCGGATCCGTCGTACTGAATGCCTAACGCGATCCGCATGTCAGGAATGCGGCGCAAGCGTCGACAGAAGCGCGGCGGCTTGCTGGCGCGTGGCGGCATCGTTCGAGTCGATCACTTCCTGCAAAAGCGTGCGCGCGCCCGACAGATCGCCCAGATCGATGTATTCCGCCGCGAGTTCGAGCTTGTTGCGCGCGATGGTCGCGATTTGCTCCGGCGTGAAGGCGGGCAAGGGTTCGGTCTGGCTGGACGGCAGATCGAGGTTGAAATCGAGGCGCATCGGGCCGAACCGCGATGCGCCAAGCCCCGCCACCGACGCCGGCCCGGCCGTTCCCGACTCGATTTCCTGCGCAGCGAAAGGCGGTTCGGCCAAATCGGCGATCGGTTCGGACCGGCGTTGCAGGACGTTGGTTTCCGCGACGGGCTGCGGCCTCATCGGCTCGGGTTCGATCGAAGGCGCGATGTCCGGAGCGGGCGCGGCGTGCGGTGCCGTATGCGGTTCGACGAGCGGTTGCGGCGTGGCCGTTCGCTGCGCGATCGGCGGCGGCGCGGGCGGCAATTCACGGCGCGGCGGCAGGCCGAGGTCGAGCGAATCGAGCGCCTCGATCGCCTCGCGCGGGAATTTCGGCTGCGGGAAGCGCGCGGCGGGCGTAGGCTCGTCGTCGCGCTCTTCGTCGACGGCGGGTTCGGGCTGAAGCGCCGGCGTCTCGCGAATGGCAGGTTCGTGCGGCTGCGGTTCCTGCGGCAGCTCCGCAATCGGCTCGGGTTCTTGCGGCGCGGGTTCAACCGCGTGAGCCTGACGCGCGGCGTCTTCGCGAATTTCGGCCTCGCGCGCTTCGGCTTCGAGTTGCATCGCGGCCTGGCGGCTCTCGCGTTCCGCCGCTGCGCGGGCGTCCGCAGCTTGCGCCTCGACGGTGCGCCGCTCCATTTCGCGAGCCCGCTCTTCCCATTGCGCTTCTCTCGCCGCAGCTTCCTGGGCGGCAGCCTCCTTGGCCGCTGCCTCGCGTGCGGCGACTTCTCGTGCTTCCACTTCTCGTGCTTCCGCTTCTCGAACTGCCGCTTCCCGTGCTTCCGCTTCCAGCGCGGCAATCGTCGGCAAAGGCGGTACGAAATCGCGATGCCGTGCCGCCGGCGCCTCGGGCATGAACGGCGCCGGACGCGGCGCGCTTTCGCGCGGGAGCGCGGACGCCTCGTCCGCAGCGGCCTGTGGCGCGCTCGCCGGCGCAGCCGGCCGGGCGTCGGCAACCGGACGCGGCTCGTCGTCGGTTGGTGTTTCGAATGACTGAGCGGCGTCGTAATCTTCCATGCTCGCCGCCACCGCGTTCAGTTCGGCCTCGTCGCGCTGCACGGCGGCACCGTCGAGATTCCCGGCAGTCGTCGCAGCAGCGACAGGCGTCGCGGGCGGAGCGGTATCGCGGGGAATCGCATCGGACTCGCGCGCGCGACGCCGCTTCGACGCACGCAACGCGAACAGCGCAAGCAACACGACAAGAACGCCCACGCCCGCGATGATCCCCGTCGAACCGCCTCGTGACGCCGTCGCGGGCGCCGGGACCGGCGCAGGAGCCGGAACACTGTCTGGAATCGCCGCAGAAGCTGCGGACGTCGATGCTGCCTCGGACGCCGCAGCCGCGCCACCGACGACAGCCGACGCTTCGCTCGCGGCCGGCGCCGGCTCGACGGCCTGCGTCGGCGTGGCGGCACTCGCGCTCGGTGCGGGCGTGACAGCTTCACTGGATGCCGGCGCCTGAACGGCGGCATTCTCGGCAGGCGCCGAAGCAGCCGCACTCGCCGCAGCCGCAGCCGACGCCGCGCCGCCATCCACCGCGGGCACCGTCAGCACCGACCCGAGCCTGAGCCGGCTAGGGTCCTTCCCCATGAACGCGTTGGGATTCGCGTCGAACAAGGCGCGCGCCATCTTCTCGCGGGTCGCGCGGTCTTTCGATCCGGTGAGTTCGCCCGCGATGTCGTTGAGCGACTGGCCCGGCTTCACGGCGTATTGCGCGCCCGCAGCCACCGACGACGACGCTTCTGTCACCGCCGCCGCACCGCTCGCCTGGGCTCGCGCGTCATCCGCGTGCGCCCCGGCGAACACGCACGCGGCGGCGAGCCAGGCCGCGACCGCAGCGCGCGGCGCGCATGACGAAAGGACGTTAGGCCGACGGTGTCGAAGGGTCATTGAGGCTCCAGGCGCGTCGATAAAGATAAACAGCGGGAAAAGCGAAATCGGTCGCACAAAACAAAAAGCGCCGCGGAAACGCGACGCTTTTCATGACTCCGCGCGTCGTGGCGCGTAGTTTACTTCACTTGTCGAGCAGAATGCGCAGCATCCGGCGCAGCGGCTCGGCCGCACCCCACAGCAATTGATCGCCGACCGTGAACGCCGACAGATACTCGCCGCCCATCGCCAGCTTGCGCAGACGGCCGACCGGCACCGTCAGCGTGCCCGTGACGACCGCCGGCGACAGATCGCGCATCGACGCTTCGCGCTCGTTCGGTACGACCTTCACCCAGTCGTTCGCCGAGGCCAGGATGCCGTGCACTTCGTCGAGCGGCACGTCCTTTTTCAGCTTGATCGTGAGCGCCTGCGAGTGGCAGCGCATTGCGCCGATCCGCACGCACAGGCCGTCGACGGGCACCGAACCCGGCTCGCCCATCGCCGGCTTGCCGAGAATCTTGTTGGTTTCGGCGCCGCCCTTCCACTCTTCCTTCGACATCCCGTTGCCGAGATCCTTGTCGATCCACGGAATCAGCGAGCCGGCGAGCGGCACGCCGAAGTTGTCGGTCGGCATGGCGTCGCTGTTCATCGTGGCGAGCACGCGGCGGTCGATATCCAGAATGGCCGACGACGGATTCGCCAGTTCTTCCTTCACCGCGCCATGCAGCGCGCCCATCTGGCTCAGCAGTTCGCGCATGTTCTGCGCGCCCGCGCCCGACGCCGCCTGATAAGTCATGGCCGTCGTCCATTCGACGAGGTTTTCGCGGAACAGGCCGCCGAGCGCCATCAGCATCAGGCTGACCGTGCAGTTCCCGCCGATGAAATTGCGTCCGCCCGCAACCAGCGAATCCTTGATGACGTTCAGGTTCACCGGATCGAGGATGATGACCGCGTCGTCCTTCATGCGCAGCGACGACGCCGCGTCGATCCAGTAGCCGTTCCAGCCCGCCGCGCGCAGCTTCGGGTAGACCTCGTTCGTGTAGTCGCCGCCCTGGCACGTAATGATGGCGTCGCACTTCTTCAGGTCGTCGATGCTTGTCGCGCCTTTCAGCTTCGTCTCGTTTTTAGCGAAAGACGGCGCATTGCCGCCCGCATTGCTGGTGCTGAAGAACACCGGTTCGATCAGGTCGAAATCGCCTTCCTGCTGCATGCGCTGCATCAGGACGCTGCCGACCATGCCGCGCCAACCAACGAGACCTACGTTCATGACTAACCCTTGAAGTGGACGCTTCCCCGCATCCTTACCCGCTGTGACCGCGCGGGGAAGATGGGCGGACACGACGGACGATCAGCGAATCGTGATCGTTTTGTGGGAGATTGTCGTAATGCGCTTGGACGTGCCGATGCGCGCGACGATGGCGAGACGAATCGCGCGGGCCGTTTCGCCGCGTGAAATCGAGTCCAGAGAGATGTGAGAGATCTTCGCCATAACAAAAGAGTCTACACGATAACGCGCTGTTTTCGCCTCGCCTCGCGCGTGTTTCACTGAATTTGACGCGGATCGCGCGCGATAAACGGCGAAAAGAGATGATTTCACGCATTCGGCGGCATCTGGAAAATGCCGCCGAATCGCGTGTTGCGCGCCTTAGAGCGCGGCGAGAACCGCGTCGCCCATTTCCTTCGTGCCGACGGTGCGGCCGTCCTGCGTGGCGATGTCGCCGGTGCGATAGCCCTGCTCCAGGACCTTCTTCACCGCGCCTTCGATGCGGTCCGCCTGCTCCGTCTTGCCGAGCGAATAACGCAGCATCATCGCCGCCGAGAGGATAGTGGCGAGCGGATTCGCCACGCCCTTGCCCGCGATGTCCGGCGCCGAACCGTGCGACGGCTCGTACAAGCCCTTGTTGTTCTTGTCGAGCGAGGCCGACGGCAGCATGCCGATCGAGCCGGTGAGCATCGCGGCTTCGTCGGAGAGAATGTCGCCGAACATGTTGCCGGTCACGACCACGTCGAACGCTTTCGGCGCCTTCACGAGCTGCATCGCGGCGTTGTCGACGTACATGTGCGACAGCTCGACGTCCCCGTATTCCTTCGACACGTCGATCATCACGTCGCGCCACAGTTGCGACGTTTCCAGCACGTTCGCCTTGTCGACGCTCGTCAGCTTCTTCTGGCGCTTTTGCGCCGCCTGAAACGCGACGTGCGCGATGCGGCGCACTTCGGGCTCCGAATAGCGCATCGTGTCGAAGCCTTCCTTTGCGCCTTCGAACAAGCCATCCGGTGACGAGCGCACGCCGCGCGGCTGGCCGAAATAGATGTCGCCGTTCAGTTCGCGGATGATGAGAATATCGAGCCCCGCGACGATCTCCGCCTTCAGCGACGAAGCCGCCGTCAGTTGCGGATAGCAGATCGCCGGGCGAAAGTTCGCGAAGAGTTGCAGATGCTTGCGCAGGCCGAGAATCGCCTGCTCGGGACGCAGCGCGCGTTCGAGCGAATCGTATTTCCAGTCGCCGACCGCGCCGAACAGGATCGCGTCGGCATCCTTCGCGAGCGCGAGCGTCGAATCCGGCAGCGGATGGCCTTTCGCCTCGTAACCCGCGCCGCCGACGGGCGCCTCTTCGAGCTCGAACTTCTCGCCGAGCGCGTTCAGGACCTTGACGGCCTCGTTCATGATTTCCGGACCGATGCCGTCGCCGGGCAGCACTGCAATCTTCATGTTCTTTCCCTGATGAATTGGATGGATTAGCGCACGAGGCGGTTGTTCAGCCACGGCTGCTTCGCGAGGCGCTCGGCTTCGAACTGGCGGATTTTGTCCGCGTGACGCAGCGTGAGGCCGATGTCGTCGAAACCGTTCAGCAGACAGTACTTGCGAAAGCCCGGCACGTCGAACGCGTACTCCGTGCCGTCGCCGGCGCGCACCACCTGCGCTTCCAGATCGACCGTCAGCGAGTAGCCCACGAACGCGTAGGTTTCGTTGAAGAGCTTGTCGACTTGCTGCTCGGTCAGCGCGATCGGCAAAAGACCGTTCTTGAAGCAATTGTTATAGAAGATGTCGGCAAAACTCGGGGCGATGATCGCGCGAAAACCGTATTGATCCAGCGCCCACGGCGCGTGCTCGCGCGAGCTGCCGCAGCCGAAATTCTTGCGCGTCAGCAAAATCGATGCGCCCTTGTAGCGCTCCTGGTTCAGCACGAAATCCGGATTCAGCGGACGCTTGCTGTTGTCCTGCCCCGGCTGGCCGACGTCGAGATAACGCCATTCGTCGAACGCATTCGGGCCGAAGCCGGTGCGCTTGATCGACTTGAGGAACTGCTTCGGAATGATCGCGTCCGTATCGACGTTTTCGCGATCCAGCGGCGCCACGAGCCCGCTGTGAACAATGAATTTTTCCATGTCGCTTTACCGGTTTGGTGTTTGGCCTTGGTTTCTGGCCTACTTCGACGCCTTGTTGCTGATCGCGTTGCCGAGGTGCTGCATGTCCTCGCCGAAGCCGTGGACCGTGTTGCACCCCGCCAGAACGAAGAGCGATGCCATCAAGAGTGCGATGCGCTTCATAGTGACGGTGAATGGCGTGCGGGCGCGTTCAGGCGAGCTTGCGGATGTCGACGAAATGGCCTTCGATGGCCGCCGCCGCCGCCATCGCCGGGCTCACGAGGTGCGTGCGTCCGCCCGCGCCCTGACGGCCTTCGAAGTTGCGGTTCGACGTCGACGCGCAGCGCTCGCCCGGCTCCAGCCGGTCGGCATTCATCGCGAGACACATCGAGCAGCCCGGCTCGCGCCATTCGAAACCGGCGTCCGTGAAAACCTTGTCGAGGCCTTCGCGCTCGGCCTGCGCCTTCACGAGACCCGAGCCCGGCACGACCATCGCGAGCCGGATATTCGACGCGACGCGCCGTCCGAGCGACTTCACGACGTAAGCCGCGGCGCGCAGGTCTTCGATACGCGCGTTCGTGCACGAGCCGATGAAAATCTTGTCCGGCCGGATCGATTCGATCGGCGTGTTCGGCTGCAACGCCATGTAGGTGAGCGCGCGTTCCATCGCGTTGCGCTTGACCGGGTCTTTCTCGCGCTCGGGATCGGGCACGCGCCCGTCGATGGACATCACCATTTCCGGCGACGTGCCCCACGTCACCTGCGGCACGATTTCAGCCGCGTTCAGTTCGACGACGCGGTCGAACTGCGCATCCGGGTCCGACTTGAACTGGCGCCAGTAGTCGGCGGCCTGCTGGAACTCCGCGCCCTGCGGCGAGAACGGACGGTCCTTCAGGTAATTGATGGTGGTGTCGTCCACGGCGACCATGCCGGCGCGCGCGCCCGCTTCGATCGCCATGTTGCAGACGGTCATGCGCCCTTCCATCGAGAGCGCGCGAATGGTCGAGCCGCCGAATTCCATCGCGTAACCGGTGCCGCCCGCCGTGCCGATTTTGCCGATGATCGCGAGCACGATGTCCTTCGCGGTGCAGCCGCGCGGCAACTGACCTTCGACCTTGATGAGCAGGTTCTTGCTCTTCTTTTGCAGCAGCGTTTGCGTGGCGAGCACGTGCTCGACTTCCGACGTGCCGATGCCGTGCGCGAGCGCGCCGAACGCGCCGTGCGTGGACGTGTGCGAGTCGCCGCAGACGATGGTCATGCCCGGCAGCGTCGCGCCCTGCTCCGGCCCGATGATGTGCACGATGCCTTGGCGCAGGTCGTTCATCTTGAACTGCGTGATGCCGTATGCATCGCAATTGGAGTCGAGCGTGTCGACCTGCAGTTTCGAGATGGGATCGGCGATACCGTGCGAGCGGTCGGTGGTCGGCACGTTGTGATCGGACACCGCGAGGTTCGCGCTGATTCGCCACACCGGACGTTCCGCCAGCTTCAGGCCCTCGAACGCCTGCGGGCTCGTCACTTCATGCAGCAAATGACGATCGATATAGAGGATGGACGTGCCATCGTCCTCGGTGTGGATCACATGCGAGTTCCACAGTTTGTCGTACAGAGTCTGGGCCATGGTGAGCGCTCGAGTGGTGACTGCGGGGTGTGTTCTAGGTGTCGGTCGATTATGCCACGCGAAGCGCGCGCGTGTTTCGGCCAAACCCGAAAAAAACCGATAAAAAACAGTGAGTTGGGTGGTAGTCGCGCTACCTGTATCGACGCTACCCGGATGGTTTTTGCAGCGTTCTTCCGCGCGACTTTCGCGAACGCCAGCGCGGAAAAGTGTTTTCTTTCACAGGCTTGTGAGATTCTCGGCATAACGGACATGAAACGGGACAGCGGCTTGAACCGACGCCCAAAACAACCACACCGAAAAAGCGCCTGGAGGACTCACGACATGTCGACGATCGTCCGCTCGATTCCGATGCCCGCACGTGCCCTGGCGGCGTTCTGCGTGGCGCTGGTGCTTCTCTTCGCGGTTTCTGGTGCCGGCGCGCAATCGGCCGCGTCGGCACCCGTGGCGGCGTCGGGGACGGCCGCGCCGGCCGCCGAACTCGAATTCATGAACCGCCCCATCGCAACCTTGCGCGCGACGCTCGGCGCCGTCGATCCGGCATCGCGCGTCGAGAACGCGCTCGCCGTGCTGAACGACCTGCCCGAAGACGCGCTGGGCGCGCCGGTCACGAAAATCACGGGTCAGTTGGGCGCGAACTCCGGCGTGATGTTCTACGCGCGCACGCATCCGCTTTTCGCCTACGCACGCGAAGACGCGCTGCCGGCATCGGGCAGCTTCGAGGCGCAGGCCGCGACCGTCGAAAGCAATCTGAACGCCGTGCTCGAAGCGCGTCGCCGGCAGATGCACTGGCCGAACCTGCTGCGCGGCGCGGTGCTGTCGGTGATCGCGTTCGCGGTGCTGCTCGCACTGATGTGGCTCGTGGCGCGCCTGCGCTCACGCGTGCATGGCCGGCTGTCGCGCGTGCTGGAGCAACATATCCTGCGCCGCACCTCCAGCAAGTTCGACTGGACCGGCTCCGCCGTCCAGCTGACCGCGCAAATCGCGCAGTTGCTCGCCGTGTTCCTGATGTTTTCGCTCGCCTACCTGTGGCTGATCTTCGTGCTCGACCAGTTCCCGCTCACCGCGCCGCTCGGCCGGCGCATGAGCGGTTTCCTGCTGCGACTGCTGATGCAGATCGGTCTCGGCGCGCTCTCCCAGATTCCGGGACTCGTCACGATCGTCGTGATCTTCCTGCTCACCCGCGGCGTGCAGACCGTGCTGCGCAACGTCTTCGACTCGATCCAGCGTCAGCCGAAGTCGTTCCCCGGCCTGCATCCGGAGACGGTGGGCGCGACGCGGCGGCTGCTCGGCGCGGTCGTCTGGGCGATCGCGATCACGTTCGCTTATCCGTACATTCCGGGCTCGCAGAGCGATGTCTTCAAGGGCCTGAGCGTGCTGTTCGGCTTCATGCTGACGCTGGGTTCGACGAGCGTCGTGAACCAGATGATGAGCGGCATGGTGCTCGTCTATTCGCGCGCATTGAGAAAGGGCGACATGGTGCGCATCGGTTCGATGGAGGGTCAGGTGATGAGCGTCGATGCGCTCTCGGTGAAGCTCGTCAATCCGAGCCACGAAGAGGTGACGCTGCCGAACTCGCTGGTCGTGAACAGCCCGATCCAGAACTTTTCGCGACTCGCGGACGAACGCGGCGCGCGCATCGGCGTATCCGTGACGATCGGTTATGACGCGTCGTGGCGCCATGTGCACGCGATGCTCGAAGCCGCCGCCCTGAAGACGCCGCATATCCAGCCGGACCCGGCGCCTTTCGTGATGCAGCGCTCGCTTTCCGATTTCTATGTGGAGTATCAGCTGATCGCCGCCGTCGACGATCCGGCGCAGCGCCCGTACATCCTCTCCGACCTGAACGCGAATATCCAGGACGAGTTCAACGCGGCGGGCGTGCAGATCATGTCGCCGCACTTCCAGACGCAACCGGACGAGCCCGTGTTCGTGCCGAAGGAAAACTGGTTCACGCAGCCAACGGCGAAGGGGTGACGACCGCGTAACGCCTGCTACAAACGGCGACGGTGGCCCGCGATGCCGCCGCCGTCGAGACATCATGCTCTGACGCGATGCCCGCGTCAGGCGCGGCGCGGCATGAGTCGCGCGGCGCAGAGCATCCACGCGAAGCGAAGGTTCGAGCCGAGATAGCGCTTCCACATACGCCGCGGTTCCTGCGCCAGGCGGAAGAACCACTCGAGGCCCGCGCGCTGCATCCAATGCGGCGCCCGCGAGACCTTGCCCGCCACCACGTCGAACGTGCCGCCCACGCCCATCACGAAATCCACACCGAGGTCATCCTTCCAGCGTTGGATGAAATTCTCCTTCAGCGGCGACGTAATCGCGACGAACAGCAATCGCGCGCCCGAGCGCCGGATGCGATCGACGACATCGCGTTCGTCTTGCCAGAAATAGCCGTGATGGAAGCCGGCGACCTGCAGACCCGGATGGGCAGCGGTCGTCACCTCCGCGGTGCGGCGCACGATTTCCTCGCTCGCGCCGAGAAAGTAGACAGGCCACCCGCGCCGCGCCGACATCGCAAGCAGTTGGTCAAACAAGTCGACGCCCGCCACGCGTTCTGGCACGTCATGCCCGAGAAAGCGCGCTCCGAAAACCACGCCCATTCCGTCGATGTTCACGACGTCGCACTGACGCACCGACTCCGCGAGTTGCAGGTCGCGCTGCATGCTCACGAGCTTCGCGACGTTGACCGCCACGTGCTGTGTAAACTGCTCGTTGTCCATGCGCCGCTCGATGGCATCCACTGTTCCCTGCATGGTCGCGATGTCCATCGGGCATCCAAATACTTCGATACGTTTCACTTACCTGCTCCACTCCGTCAATATTCCTTCGCTATACTTATCATTTTCCCGACTTATTTCGATCGACATGGGCCCGTAGTACACGGTCATCCGGTCGATCTTCGACATCTCGCGATGCCAGCCGGGCTTGTACAGTCCGAGCTTGAAATACGCTTGCCTATCGTCCGGATACGCGTTGGGTGCTCCCTTCGAGTCGTAAACAATCCTGCCGTCCTTCCAAAGCTGTGTGACGGCGCGAGCGCCCGTCGCATCCGGCACGTAGCGCAGCGTCCATTCGACCCACTTCCCCCTGTCCTCTGCGGCGCAACAGAGACGCGGCCCGCGGCCGTGCTCCGTATGCTGGCCTCCGCGCTCGGAGAAGGTGTACGTGGCGTTGTCGAGTGTCAGCATGATCGGCGGCGGACCGCTCGCAGCACCTTGATGAATCTGCGTGATGATCTGCGCCTGCCTGGCATCGAAGACGAGCGTCTCCGGAAGATACGTGCTCCATCGAATCAGATAGTCGCGGCCGCCCGCAATGCTCGCCACGCGTGAGAAGACCAGCTCGGCTCGCGGCGATCCGTTCGCCACATGCGAGAAATCGTCGTCAATCGCAATCGAAGTTCGCACCGCGCGGCGCGCCGGTCGCTTCGGATCTACGACGACCTCGATCGCGCCGGGCGTCGCGCTTTGAATTCCGATCCGCGAATCGATCCCTCCGGACCAGTCCGTCGAGTACACCGTGCGATAGGAGGGAGAAACAATCGCTGCGCACCCGGCCACGCTGAAAACGACGAGAACACCTGCGAGCAGGCTATGCAGTGTGCGACAGCTCATCGGCTCTTCTCCGCGACCCGCCGATAGCAATCCGCATATTTGGCGATCATGGCACTCGACGAATAGCGCTCTCGAGCACGCTCGAATCCGGCGGCGCCCATACGAGCGGCGAGATCGGGCTCGTCCATCAATGTCTGGATTCGCTGCGCCAGGCTCTCGATATCGCGGGCTGGGACGAGATAGCCCGTCCGTCCTTCTTCGACCAGATCGAGAAAACCGCCGAGTCGCGTTCCTACGACCGGAAGCCGCGCATACATCGCTTCAAGCGTCGAAATACCGAAGGACTCGTGGTGGCTCGGCATGCAGAACACGCGCGCATTCTGGTAGAACATGCGTTTCGCGTCGCCGTCGAGCCAGCCCGGAAACTCGACGCGATCGTCGATGCCATATGTGCGAGCGACGCGCTTCCACTCTTCGATTTCGTCGCTTCCCGCCAGCTTCATGCGCACGTAGCAGCCTTGCGACTTGAGAAGCGCAATCGCCTTTAGCGCGTCGTTCACGCCCTTAGCCTCGGTCAAGCGGCCCGCGAACGCAACGTAAGGCTCGACATTGTCCGGTTGCGTGTGCGCGCTCGCCTCCGATGCACTGGCCGCGTTGCCAATCACAAAGAGGTCGTCATCCGTGTGGCGGAATCGGCGCAGTTCGCGCGCGATCTCATTCGATACCGCGACCGCCGCATTCGCGCCCCCGATGAAGTGCGCAGCGGCGCGTGCCACCCACGCCGACGACGAATCGACAAACGCAGTGAAGTCTCCGGCATGCAAATGAAAAATCGTCTTCCTGCCCGCGGCGCGCGCGAGCAGGCAAAGCAGATACTTGCGATAGAACGAGCCGCGCACCGAAGTGTGGAAATGCACGATATCCGTGCGAGTCATCGTCAGGATAAACCGCGGCAGGTCAAGCAGGAAGAACAGCAGCATGCCCGCCAATCCCTTCGAGCTTCGCGTTTCGAAGAAGGAGAACGCGATTGCGTGTTTCGCAATACTGTCGCGCTGCGCCCCGAGCTCGCCAAGCACGGATGCGATCCCGCCGCGCTGACCGCGCCCCGGCCCTACGTGAAGGACGCGCACGAGCCGCGCCTCGTCTTGCATGGTGTTAGGGCTTCTCGACATCTCATTCACCTTGGGTCCGCGGCTCTTCGCCACGCTGAACGATCGTCGCCAGTACCGCGAGAAACGGGCTAACGACGGCCGAATTCAATGCATGACCTGCGGTGCACGCAATCAACAGCAGGACCACGAAAAACAGCGTGCCGAAACGCGCGACCCGTCCGCTGCGCGCAACGACGAACCCGCGCTTCAACGCCCGCAGGTAGAACACGAACACGGGCACTCCCAGGCAGAGCGCGAGGTCGGGCACGTCGATCTCCACCAAATAGCGCACGACCGGAAATCCTCCTGTCAGGAGCGGCAGATAATCCAGGCGCGCGATTTCGCCTGCAATCTGCTCGAACTTGAGGTCGCGCCCCGACAGGACAATCGATAGAAGTCCGTTTTCACTCCTCATGTTGTCGTACTGGTAAAGGAAGTAGCGAATGCTCAGATCGACCGCGTCGGCGATGGAGGGAAGCGTCAGATATGCTGTGACCGCGACGCCGGCGATCAATGCAATTGCGATCCCGGCGCGAACCGTGGCGCCCATGACGCTGTGTCGGGCATAGCAATACACCACGAACACGGCGCACGCGCCCACCGCCGCTGCCTTGGTACCCACCAGCAGCGAAGCGCAGAAGACACAGAAGACCAGCACGCCTTCGAGCGGTCGCCAGCCGAATCGGAGGACTCGCGAATACACATACGCGAGCCCGGCGACCATCAATGCAGACGCCTCGTTTTGAGCGTAGACGATGCCCTTGTAGCCCGAACGGATCTGCGTGTCGTCCTGGTAACTGCGGAACGCTTCTATAGAAAAGAGGGCGCCCGCGATGATCGCTGCCGCGTACACGAAGAGCGCCGCGACGACGAACCTTTCGAGGAACGCAAGTTGGCGCCCGTTCAGTCGAGAAAGCGCAGCGAGGTAGACGAAGAATGAGAACACCTTGAGGATGAACACCGTCTGCGCAGCGAATTCCTCGCCCGACATGCCGCCGAGTGCGAGGTTCACGCCAGCGGCGCCGATCCCGATCACGGCCAACAGCGCGACGCGCCAGTTCGATGCGCGCAGGCGCCCGTTCAACAGCATCGCGACAATCAGTCCCGCGACGGTCAAGCCTCTCACGAGCAGCGAATAACGGCCGCCATTGTCGAGATTGCCGCTTGCGCCGCGTATGTTGAGCAGATCGCCGACCGGTGACAGCAGCATTCCTATTGCGAAGATCAAACACGCGAGACGCGCCGAACGGCGTGAGACGCGGTCACGGGAAAGATCCAGCACACCGGATAGCACGCGTTGCGACACGTTATTCATGGCGTGTCACCGCCCCAGACTTTGCACTGACATGCAAGGCCAACACGATGAGCCAACGCATGACCGTGCGTGCCAGTCGCACTGGTGCGAGTAGCGCGTGATGCAGAACGTTGCGCTCGCGCATGCGGGCGCTACGTTCCGCCTCGATGCTGCTCGGCATTGTCTCGAATGCCTCCCACACCACGTAGGGACGCAGCTCCGCGACCCGCAGGCCGATCTCGTCGCGATGAAAGGGCCAGTCGTCGAGGATTGCCGAAATCCTCTCCGCCGTATGATCGAGCGCTGCATGCGCCGCTTGCGCAGAAATCCAGTAACCCACCGCGCCGGATGTCCATTGCTTGAAGGGGAAACCCACGCGCATCCCACCCAGGGAGGTCGCGCGCCTCAGCGGTTCTCGAAGTGCGACGGATGCCGCCGACTCCCGTCGAAGCTTCGATCGTCCGAGCTGCACGATATCCGCGATGCGGATCAGATCGCGCTCGGGTATGTGCAGGAAGCTGTCGAAGAATTTGGCATCGAGCAATGCATCGTCTTCCAGTACGACGGCGCCGCGCCCCGAGGCCGCGATCTTCGCCCAGACCGCGCGATGGCTCATGAAGCAAGCCACTTCGGCGCGCGTCATCGATCGGCCATACCGTGCGCGCACGGCGCGGTCATCGTAGGACAGAAGGAGTTGCTCGTCGGTAAGCGTGCGGGCATCGAGCGCGTCTTCAATGCGAAACGCGACGCCGCGTTGCGCGAGCACCTTCGCGATGGCCTCCCGACGATTCGAACGCGCGAGGGAAATCACATGAACCTGAAACATTCGCAGTACTTAGCCTTTGACGAGTTGCATGAAATGCGCCTTCATGCGCACCGTCCGTACGATCGCCCAAAGGTACACGGCGAGAATGACGGCCTCCGCAATCGCAAACGATGCCGCCGCGCCGACGGCGCCGAAACGAGGTGTCAACGCAAGCGCCAGCATGACGTTGAGTCCTCCAGCACACAGCATTACCATCGATCGATGACGCTCTTCGCCGAAGGGAACGAGCACCTGCAGGCCGAGAAAATAGGCGAGGTTGCCAAAGAGCGTCGCGAGGCACAGCAGTTGCAAGACCGCAGCCGATGCCGCGTATCCTGGACCAAGCACGAGTGCGATGAGCGGTCTCGCGAGAAACGCGCAAAGAACGACGCCCGCGGCCGTAAGAGCGAAGGTAGCGACGGCGCCCGCGACGGTGAGACGTGCGGCGGCTCGCCGGTCGTCTGCGAACAGCCGGGCGATGCGCGGATAAAGCACCGTATTGAGTTGCGCCGGGACCATGTTGCCGACGGTCTTGATCTTGTCGGCGGCCGCGTAGATGCCGACCTGATGCGTGCCGCCGGCATAGCCGAGAATCATTGCGTTGGTCGCGCCGAAAAGACTCACGGATGCAGTCGATAAGAATGTCTGTGCGCTTTGGGCAAGCCGCTCATACACGAGGCGCCACGAACCGACGGGGCGTTTTAGCAGGCCCATCTGCCATGCGATGCAAAGCGACAGAACGCCCGTCAAAATCGGCGCGGCCGCCTGAATCGCCGCCGCGGCCGCTGTGTCGCTGCCGCTCTTCACCAGCACGAAGGTCAACGGTAACGTTAGAAAACGCCCGGCAAGCGATACGGTGGCGAACAGCGAAAAGCTTTCGAGGCCTTGGAACAGCCAGTTCAGCGTAATGACATTTCCGGCCACGGCAAGCCATGAAAAAAACACGACCGCTTTCATCGATGCGAGCGAGCTGTTCAGCATGAAGGCGACCGCGAGTACCGCTGCCGACAGCAGGCACAAGCAAGCCTTTGCGGACATCGTCGACCAGATCAGCGCGTTGAGGGCTTCCGGGCATCGACGACATTCGACTACAGCGCGCGGACCGCTAAGATTGAATCCCCATTCGGCGAGGATGGTGCAATAGGCGACAATCGCGGCCGCCACACCCAGAACGCCGAATTCGCTTGGTCCGAGCGTGCGCGCAAGATAGGGAAACGTCGCGAGCGGAATCAGCGAGTTGCCTATCTGCCACAGCAACATCGTCGCGAGGTTCCTGGTCAGGCCGGCGGCCGCGCTTTGCTTCATGGCACTACACGCCGGCTCGACCACAGTCCGCGCGTGTCGAACACCACTTTCGATTGCAGCCGGTCGGTATCGATGGAGGTGAACTGAGCGTGATCGACGAGCAGCACGACGATGTCCGCGCGTTCGAGCGCTTCGCGCGCCGTAACGAGTTCACCGCCTTCGAGGCAAGCAGGAAGTTCATTGATGTGTGGCTCGACCACCAGCAAGCGTCCAAAGCCATCGTTCAACATGCTGCGCGCGATCCCGACCGCGGGACTTTCACGCAGGTCATCGATATTGGCCTTAAACGACAATCCAAAGCACGCGACGACTGGTTCGCGCAGCTTGCGCGCCGCACGCCGCACTTTGTCGAGCACATAGTTCGGCTTCGTGTCGTTTACTTCGCGTGCGGTCCTGATGAGACGCGCCTGTTCGGGCGCCGAGTCGACGATGAACCACGGATCGACCGCGATGCAGTGTCCGCCCACGCCCGGACCCGGTTGCAGAATGTTTACGCGCGGATGCAGATTCGACAGACCGATCAGTTCCCATACGTTGATGCCAAGCTCTTCGCAGATCATCGAAAGCTCGTTGGCGAACGCGATGTTGACGTCGCGGAACGAATTCTCCGCGAGCTTGCACATTTCGGCCGTGCGCGAATCCGTAACGATGCTGCGACCGCGCAGGAACACGCCATACAACGAACGCGCCGCTTCGCTACAGCGGGCCGTCATGCCGCCGATCACACGGTCGTTCTCGATCAGTTCACGCATCACGGATCCCGGCAACACGCGCTCGGGACAATGCGCAATGCGGATATCGGACTGCTCTCCAGCCTGATGAGGGAAAGTCAGGTCCGGCCGCGCCTCGGCGAGCCACTGCGCCATCTGTTCCGTTGCGCCGACAGGCGAAGTCGACTCGAGCACGACGAGGTCGCCCTTCTTTAACACCGGAGCAATCGATTTCGCAGCGCTTTCGATATATGAGAGATCCGGCCGCTTGTTCTCCATGAAAGGCGTTGGAACAGCGACGAGAAAGGCATCCGCGGGCTCGGGCGTTTCCGTGGCGCGGAGCAATCCTTGCTGCACGGCGGCGCGCACCAGCATGTCCAGATCGGGCTCGACGATATGCACCTCGCCACGATTGATGGTTTGCACGGTGTCGTGATTGACATCGACGCCAATCACCGGGATCTGGCGTGACGCGAACATCGTGGCGGTCGGCAGGCCGATGTAGCCCAGACCGACGACTGAAATCTTTTCGAATTGCATGTGACTCATTCCTGTTGCGGCGTTAATGCAGATAGTCCCGAAGGGCGGCTTCGATTCGTGCGCTCGCGTTGCCGTCGCCATAGGGGTTGCTTCGACCGGTCATCGCCCGATATGCGCTGGCGTCGTCGAGAAGTTCGGTGATGCTGTCCGCAATGAGTCGCTCCTGCGTTCCCACGAGCCGCACAGCGCCCGACTCGATGGCCTCCCGGCGCTCGGTGGTATCTCGCATCACGAGTACAGGTTTGTTGAGCGACGGCGCTTCTTCCTGAATGCCGCCGGAATCGGTCACGATGAGATAGGCGCGGTCCATCAGGCAAACGAATGGCAGATAGTCGAGCGGCTCGACGAGATGCACGTTCGCAATTCCGCTGAGAAGACGCTGCACTGGCTCTCGAACGTTCGGATTCATGTGCACGGGATAGACCACATCGACATCCGGATGACGTCGCGCGACCTGGGCGAGTGCGCTGCACATCCGCTCGAAGCCATCTCCGAAGCTCTCGCGCCGGTGCCCCGTGACGAGCACGATGCGCCGCCCCGTCGCAAGAGGCGGCAGGCTGGCCTCCGCGGTCTGGCGAAGTTGAGGGTTGCGCTCGAGCGACTCGCGCACCATCAGCAATGCATCGATCACCGTATTCCCGGTGACGACGATGCGATCTTCACGAACGCCCTCGCCGATCAGATTCGCCTGGGCGCGCGTGGTGGGCGCGAAGTGCAGCTCGGCGAGCACGGACGTCAGCTTGCGGTTCGCTTCCTCGGGCCACGGAGACAGCAGGTTTCCGGTCCGCAGTCCCGCTTCGACATGACCCATTGGAATCTGCCGGTAGAACGCCGCAAGGCTCGCTGCCATCGTCGTGGTGGTGTCGCCGTGTACGAGCACAATGTCCGGACGAAACTGGTCGAGCACGTCCCGCATGCCGAGCATGATCGACGCCGACAGATCATAGAGATCCTGATTGCGCTTCATCACGTTCAGGTCGTAGTCGGCGCGAATGTCAAAAAGGCCAAGCACCGAATCCAGCATCTGCCGGTGCTGACCCGTTACGCACACACCGCAATCGAATGCCGCGCTGCTTTGCAGATATCGCACGAGCGGCGCCATTTTGATGGCCTCAGGCCGGGTGCCGAACGCCAGTAATACTCGCTTCTTCATCATCAGCTCAATGGTGCAGGGTCTGCGCGCACCCTCGTGCCCTAGCGGCCACGGGACGCGCGTTTGCTAGCAAAAGCGGCTCAAGCCGCTCTTTTCTTGTACTCGTAGAGTCCGGTCGAATAGGCGCCATAGCCCACCCGCGACTGCGGGACATCGGTGAAGAGCACCCCCTTCACTGCGACGCCCGCGTGATTCAGGCGCTTCGTGGTCTCGCGGATCGCGCGCATCGAATGGTGAGCATGGCGCACGACCATCAAAGTGATGCCTGCATGCTTGCCCACCAGCGAAGCGTCAGTGACGGCAAGGACCGGTGGCGTGTCGATAACGATCAGGTCGTAACGCGATTTCACCCGGTCGAGCATTTCGCCGAAGTGACTCGTGGTCAGCAACTCCGCTGCATCCGAGGTACGCGCACCGCACGTCAGGAGATCGAGCTTCGGCAAGACATCACGCCGGATGGCGGACTCGAGGTCGGCGCCCCTCAGCACATCGGCGAGGCCTTTCGAATGCTGCAATCCGAGCGTGTCGCCGAGTTCGCCACGGCGAAGATCGGCGTCGATCAGCAGCACGCGCATGTCGAGTGATCCCAGCAATGCCGCGAGGTTGAGCGAAAGGAACGACTTGCCGATGCTAGGGCTCGGCCCTGTCAGCATGACGACGTTGTTGGCAGATTCCAGCATCGCAACCTGCAGTGCGGTACGAAGACTTCGAATGCCTTCGATCGCGATATCGTCAGGGGCGACGATTGTCAGCACACGACGGCCTTGCACGCCACGCCGCTTGTCGCGCTCGATACGCATCTGCACCTCGCTGCGCGCGATCGCCGCGAGAATCGGCAGACCCAGTTCGCGTTCGATGTCCTCCGAATCTTCGACACTCTGCAAGAGACTCTTTCTGAAGAACGCCATCGCGACGCCCGCCACGACGCCAAATACGGCACCGAGCGCGATCACCAACGCTTTCCGGGGACGCACGGGTTGTTCTTCGACAACCGCGGTGTCGACCACGCGCACGTTGCCCGTCTGACTCGCCTTGAGCACCCGCAATTGCTCCGCACGATTCAGCAGACCGGTATACAGCTCGGTCGTGACACGCACATCGCGTAGCAAACTCAGCGACCCCTGCTCGGTCTGCGGCCGTGTCGACAACTGCCGCGCGATATCGTCGGACATACGCCGCAACGCATCGATCTTCGCGTTCAGCGCCGTGACGGAAGGATGCGCATCATTGAAGGTCTCGACCATCTCGCTACGCTGCTGTTCGAGTTCGCTCAAGCGTGTCTTGGTGTCGACCATCTGCTGCAGCAACAAGCGCGCTTCTTCGGGAACATTGAGCGTTCCGTGCTTTTGCAGATACGCGTTGTAGCGGCGCTCCGCATCCTCGAGTTGGGCGCGCAGTTCAGGCAGCTGCTTGTTTAGAAACGCCAGCGTCTGTTCAGCCTCGGCCGATTTTCGATCGCGGTTCTGCTTGAGGTATTGGCGAGTGATCTCGTTCACGACATCGGCCGTACGCTCCGGATCGCGTCCGTCGAGCGCTACGCCAATCACGCCCGATTGCCGTGCGGTCTCCTGAATCTTGAGATCGTCACGCAACGCGTCGATCGTGCGCTGCGTGGAAAGGTGCGTGACGGTGAACTGTGTGGACGGTAGTGCGTCCAGTACGGAGACGAGCAATTGCACCGGCCGGTTCAAATACTCTCCCTGGGCTAGTTGCCCCGCCCTGCCATCAAGGATGCGCTCGCCACTCGGCGACAACAGCTGATAGGCGCCGTTACCCTGTGCGACGAGCGTGAACGGTTGTTCCAGCAGGCGCGGCGATACGTCGAATTGCGAGATCGCAATCTTCTCGTTTCCCCACGCGAACCGCTTGAGACCGAACGGCGCTTCGATCAACGTGTCGCTTGCAGCGCCCATGTAGCGTGCAATCGCATCTCCGATGAGCGGGAAGCGTCGCGGCTTCGCCTCGATGTCAAGATGAAGCAGCTTGACGCTCTCCCCCGAGACAAGGCGCGAACGGAGCAACTCCATTTCCGCAGCAGTGGTGGCCTTGTTGTCGAACAATGCCGCGAGCGCGCCAAGCGAATCGGACGCGTCGGGGGTGCTTTGCTCCACCTGAATGAGCGCATCGGCCCGATAGACGGGCGGTGCGAAAACGGCGTAGACGGCCGCTAACGTAATCGCGGCGACCGATGTGATGGCGATCAATCGCCAGTTGTCCGCGATCACTCGAAGCGAATCACGCGGGCTCGATTCGTCGTTGCGCTCACCAGTCGTTCGTGAAATGAGTGAAGAGTCCATGCTATTTATGATTCGTTCGATTGATGATGTCGAGCCAGCGTTGCACGCCGTCTTCAATTTCCTTGAGCGACGTTTCGAATGTCGCGCGACCTTTCCGGTATGGATCCGTGACGTCGCGATTGGCTTGTTCGCAGAGCCGATACACGCGTCCTCGCGCGAAGGGAAATGCGCTTTCGATGTCTCGTCGCTGGGAGGAAGTGGCCGTTAGAACCAAGTCCGCGTCGCGCACCATTCGCGCGTCTATCGCATTGGCGACATGCGAGCGGATGTCGATTCCGCGCTCCGCCATCAACTCGATCGCAATGGGGTCCGCCCCAGCACCGACAAGCGCGCCGGTGCCCGCCGAAACGACGTGTGCGCCCGCGAAACGATGGGCGAACAGCGCCATTGCCATCGGACTGCGACAGATGTTGCCCTCGCACACCACGAGTATCGACTTGATCATTTCGCCACGACGATGCCAGTCAGACCGGCGTTGATGGCGGGAAGCAACTGAATCAGGACTCGGCTTGCGCGTGCAAGGCCTGTGCTGTCCACATACACGACGTCATTCGGCTGCAATTCGAATTGATTGGCGAGCACCATGGATACGGGCGAACTCGCGTCAAGCCGATAAACGCGCGAGGTATCTTCCGTCGCTCCACGTACCACGTAGACCTTCGCTGCATCGGACGATGCGGCGTTGAGGCTGCCGCCCTGGGAGAGCGCATCGCTTAACGTGAGCTTGCCGTTCTTCATCGGCAGCGCGGTCGCCGGCTTGTTGATTTCGCCCATCACGAACACACCGCTCTCGTCGCGCGACTGGACGCGCAACAGATCGCCGTCTTTCAACACGATGCGCGACGGGTCCTGCTTGTACCGCAACATCTCAGACAGGTTGAGCGAATGCGAAACTCCGTCACGCACCAGCACCATCCGGCTCTGATCGGCCTGAGGGCTGAAGCCACCGGCACGGCCAATCGCTTCGAGGAGTGTCATCGGCTTGTCGTTGATGGACTGTGCGCCGGGCGAACGCACTTCTCCGTCGATGTACGTCTGCTTTGCGCGAAACGAGGCCACGCGCACGGTGACTTGCGGATTGCGATAGACCCGCGAAAGCTGCCGGACGAGTTGCGCGCGAAACTGCTCGACACCAAGGCCCACGGCCTTGACATTGCCCGCATACGGAAACTGCACGTCGCCTGACTGATCGACCACGAAGCCAGTCGGCGCGTCCGCCGGACGCGCCTGCGTGGCGCTTTGCGCGCCTTGCGCGGCGGCAAGCTCGGGGTGGTCCCAGACGATGATCTGAAGTACGTCGCCTACCCCAAGCGTGTAAGCCTTTGACGCGGTGAAAAGCTCGACTCCAGCCGACTCGTGACTTTTTTTGGCATCGTTACGGAGGCGGCGGATCAAGGCCGGATTGATCTCGTCGAAGGGAACTTGCGGCGTTTGCGCTCCTTCATTCGACGCGTCGCCCGCCGGTTCCGGCATGTGCATTCCCGGAGCAACCGTGCACGCCGACAACATCGTGGATACCACCATCAACAGCGCCAACCCCTTGCCAAATACACCCACGCTTCCTTTGTTTCGTTCCATCTTCGACTGCATCTACTAACCCGCCTTCCGTCGCTTGCCCGCCCTTCTTTATAAAGAAGAACGATATTTCGTTACCCGAACTTAATGATATGCATGATTGGTCAACCTGAGACCGGCTATGCCCTCAATACGCGTCGCGGTCCCTGAATCCCTTTAGGATCGTCCCGAGAATGATCTGCAGATCCAGTTCGTACGACCAATTTCGCAGGTAATAGAGATCGCAATCCACGCGCCCCTGCATCTTCTCGAGGAACTCGGTTTCGCCTCTGAATCCCTTTATCTGCGCCCAACCGGTAATACCTGGCTTGATGCGGTACCGGTGGATATATCCTCCGACAAGATGTTGATAAAGGTCGTCATGCGCAAGCGCATGCGGACGAGGACCGACCACCGACATTTCGCCGCAGAGAACATTGAAGAACTGCGGAAGTTCATCGAGACTCGTGCGTCGCAAGAATGCCCCGATGCGCGTCACACGTGGATCGTCGCGCGTGGCTTGCGTCACCCGGCCGCTCTCCTCCGCGTGAATTCGCATCGTGCGGAACTTGAAGATGTTGAATACGCACCCGTTCACGCCTTTGCGACGTTGCTTAAAGATCACCGGTCCATTCGAAGTGCACTTGATCGCAAGCGCTATCGCAAGGAAAAGAGGAGCCAGTGCGATGAGCACGACACAGGCAAACAATCTGTCGAAGATGGCTTTTCCCAGCAACGCACGCGGCGACGGCGATGCCATCAGGTTGACCGCGGGTGTGCCGAGCAGATCGACGACGTCGCCCCCGAGTGGAGTCAGGCTCCGGACGTTCGGCATCAGGCGAATGTTCACGAACTGGTCGCGAAAGCGCTCCATCAGCGCGCACACGATAGGACCCTCCAAGATCGACAACGCAAGCCAGATCTCCGCGACACATTCATTCTCGACGCGGCGTACGAATGCATCGAGTTCGACGTCGAGGTTCGATTTGTCGAGCGCGTCGGTGTCGAGCACGACGGCCGCACGGAAGCCGGAATCGGAGGCGAGCTCGAGCCTGCGGAGCACGTCGTCACGATGCTGCCCCGCTCCGACCAGCGCCACGTTGCGCAGATTGCGACCGCTACGTCGAAGGCGGTTCAGCATGGCATGGCCGGCCAGGCGTGCAGCAGTGAGCAAGACGCCCGTACTGATCGCCCAGCATGCGAGCCAGGACGCCGACAACCGCAGGCCTTCCGGCGCCACCGACCTGAGCGCGTATGCCATGCAGAGGACAACGAACCATGCCAACGTGACGGTCGCAATCAGACGGAGCTTTGACCGACCCCGCCAAGACCGGTAGATGCCGAACACGGGGAAAAGCAAAAGCGCGACGATGTTCGCCAATGCGAGCAGAGGCACGTCGATGATGTGTTTGGTGCCAATCGGCAAGATCGCAGTTGACGCAATGGCGCACAACGCAATCGCGGCACTATCGAACACGCGTGCTACGACGTCTTCGAGTTCCCACCCGGTTGCGGTGTTCATCACGTTGTTGTGTTTCATCTTTCCCGACATGAATTGTTCTGGTCGTCGCCCACCGGGTGCGTCAGCTTGTCATCGACTGCTACCCGACCTGCCGCCTTGCAGGAGGACCGATACTACGTTTGGACGTACCAAAACAAAATGCGACATCTCCTAAAAACGCATAATTTGCTACATAGAATTGTCTGTAATCATGTATATCCGTTAAGGCAAGTGGCGTTCCTCGAACAATATGCGCCCATTCCAATCGCTCGAATGTTCTTCCGACGCGCGCAGCCGGAGCTCGAGACCCGCGTCCATGGAAATCGGCGCAATGCATCGAAGCGCATAAAAAACAAAACACCCCAATCGGCGAACCGATTGGGGTGTTTTGTTTGAGTCTTTCGGCACCGGCAACATGCGCCGGTGCAGCGTACTGTCAGGCGCTTAGCGCTTGTCGATCGGCTTGACCTCACGCGGCGTCTCACCGATGAACAACTGGCGCGGACGGCCGATCTTCTGCTCGGGATCGGCAATCATCTCGTTCCACTGTGCGATCCAGCCGACGGTACGCGCCATCGCGAAGATGCAGGTGAACATCGACGTCGGGATGCCCAGCGCGCGCTGCACGATGCCCGAGTAGAAATCGACGTTCGGATACAGCTTGCGCGACACGAAGTATTCGTCTTCCAGCGCGATCTTTTCGAGTTCCATCGCGAGCTTGAAGAGCGGGTCGTCGTGCAGGCCCAGTTCCTCCAGCACTTCGTGGCACGTTTCGCGCATCAGCTTGGCGCGCGGATCGTAGTTCTTGTACACGCGGTGGCCGAAGCCCATCAGCTTCACGCCCGAGTTCTTGTCCTTCACCTGCTTGATGAACTCGGGAATGTTGTCGACCGAGCCGATCTCTTCCAGCATGTTCAGCGCGGCTTCGTTCGCGCCGCCGTGCGCCGGGCCCCACAGACACGCGATACCGGCCGCGATACACGCGAACGGATTCGCGCCCGACGAACCCGCGAGACGCACCGTCGACGTCGACGCGTTCTGTTCGTGGTCCGCGTGCAGGATCAGGATGCGGTCGAGCGCGCGCACGAGCACGTCGTTGACCTTGTACTCTTCGCACGGATTCGAGAACATCATGTGCATGAAGTTCGCGCTGTACGACAGGTCGTTCTTCGGATACACGAACGGCTGGCCGATGCTGAACTTGTACGCCATCGCGACGAGCGTCGGCAGCTTCGCGATCATGCGGATCGCCGAGACTTCGCGGTGACGCGGATCGTTGATGTTCAGCGAGTCGTGATAGAACGCCGACAGTGCGCCGACCGCCGCCACCAGAACCGCCATCGGATGCGCGTCGCGACGGAAACCGCGGAAGAAGAAATGCATCTGCTCGTGCACCATCGTGTGGCGCGTGACCGTGTCGACGAACTCGGTCTTTTGCGCCGCGTTGGGCAGTTCGCCCTTCAGGAGCAGGTAGCAGGACTCCAGGAAGTCGGCGTTGACGGCCAGTTCCTCGATCGGGAAACCGCGATAGAGCAGCTCGCCCTTGTCGCCATCGATGTAGGTGATGGCGGAATTGCACGCCGCCGTAGACATGAAGCCCGGGTCATACGTGAACTTGCCGGTCTGACCGTACAGCTTGCGGATGTCGATCACGTCCGGACCCATCGAGCCCTTGTAGATCGGCATTTCGACGCTCGGCGAGTTGTCGCTGAACGATAGCGTGGCTTTAACATCTGACGGGGTCATAGCACATCCTCAATCGAAGTATGGAAACAGGTTTTCGATAATTTGCACGACGGAGCTGCGCGGCAAAGCTGCAGTTTCGGGGGTTTTGCGAATTTCCGCCGAGATCAGGCGGATCGAAGCATCCCGAGCACGCGGATCACATCCGGCGAAGCCAGTTCGCCTTCCGGTTCCTTACGCGCGAGCAGCAAGTCCATCAGGTCGTTGTCGCTCAGCTCAAGCAGGCGGGTCAAGGCGGCCACGTCGGCGTCACTGAGGTCATGCTCATATCGGCTGAAAAAACGCTCGAAGATCAGATCGTTTTCCAGCAGGCCGCGCCGGGCGCGCCAGCGAAGGCGCGCACGGCGTAGAGGGTCGGACTGATGCGGGGTATCACCCATGACAGTAGTCCATCTCAGACAGCGCGGCGCACCATCAATTCCTTGATCTTGCCGATCGCCTTTGTCGGATTGAGCCCCTTCGGGCACACATCCACGCAGTTCATGATCGTATG
>NZ_JARUXL010000005.1:0-135657 GCF_031451455.1 Caballeronia sp. LZ024
TCATCTTCTGTCATGGATTGCGTCCGCAAAGTGAGGTTGCGGACGCAATCGTGAGCCTTCTTAACAACGCAAGCTAGGTGTGCGAAATCGCGCGCTTACAGTATATCGACTTCTATGTCTGACGATCTTTGGCTTACCGCACCGGAAGACGCTTATGCGCAATGGCAACGGGAGGAAGCTACCGGTGCCGATCGCCGCGCGTTCGCCGACCAGTCGATCGTTCAGCACCGTTCGATGTTCTCGCGGTTCAATCAATATCTTGTCGCCCATGGCGCAACTGTGGCCAGCTTCGGAGCGGATCACCTCGATCGCTTTTTCACCGACCTTGCGCAGGACTGCGCTCCCGGCACGACCACCCGCCTTCGCTATTTGAAGCTGGTGGACCGGTTCACGCGGCACCTTGTCAACATCGAACTGCGTGCCGACAATCCGGCCGCGCAGATGCTAGTCAATGTGATCTGGCCAGAGGACGAACCGACGCCCATCTATCTATCTTCCGAAGACGACACGCGGCTACAGGCGGTCTGCGTTGTCACGGAAGGCGGAGGGTTTAAGGAACTGCGGAACACGGCGATCGTTGCGCTGATTCTCGCGTCAGGAGTCACGGCGGCCGAAATCAGGCAACTGCGAGTTGACGACCTCGACATGCATGGCGAGCGCCCTAGCGTTTTGGTCGAGAAACATGGACCGCGCATTGCCCGCCGCGTGCCGATTGACGCCTTCGCGGCCGATGTTCTGCGCAGCTATCAGGACGCGCGCCGGCGCATCCAGTGCGCGACGCAATGGCTGTTCATTGCAACCGCAGGGGGAAAACCGATGCAGCCGGATACGTTGGTGAAATGCGTTCGAGCATCTCTACGACGCGCGGGCTTGTCCGCTGCCGACGAGAGTCCCCGCTTGCTGCGCAATACGTTCGGGCGTCGCGAGATCATTGAAGGCAAGACCAACGAGCAGGTAAGCAACCTGATGGGCTTGTCGAGCCACCGCACCGCTACGCGTCTGCGTCAAACAGTTGATGAAAAGGAGATATCGGACGCACAAGTT
Source organism: Caballeronia sp. LZ024 (assembly GCF_031451455.1). Taxonomy (NCBI): domain Bacteria; kingdom Pseudomonadati; phylum Pseudomonadota; class Betaproteobacteria; order Burkholderiales; family Burkholderiaceae; genus Caballeronia; species Caballeronia sp. LZ024. Next base: position 1,045 of record NZ_JARUXL010000005.1, read on the forward strand.
TAATGGCGCCCGTGCGGCCGGCTTCGGCCAATTCCGGCCCTTCGTCCGTGCTTTTGGGTTGACGTTTGAACGGCGGCTTGATTTTGAAAGCGGACCAGCAATTGAGCGGCAATGGTCTGCTAAGAATGAACCTCCGCGCCGAAACTAGGCACTTTTGAGGCTGTTTTGTGCTACATCGACTTTAGAAAGCGCTTCGTGCATCGACTCAATAGCCGCTACTTTTTTCTCAAGTTTCCGCCGATAGCCACGAGTAGCGCGTTCAGCGACACGGGCTTACCCAAATGCGCATCGAACCCTGCACGCAGTGCCTCGGCAGCGTCCTGCTCGCGTCCGAAACCGGTTAAAGCGATCGCTGGAACCGCCCTACATGCCGGCAGCTCACGCAACTTCGCAATCAGTTCATAGCCGCTCATTGTCGGCATGCCGATATCCGACAGAATGAGATCGAATTCGCTTTCGCTCGCGACCTTGAGAGCTGCTTCGGGAGTCGATTCCGCTCTGACCTGCGCCCCTTCTAATTCAAGCAAAGTCCGGAAGCCTTCGAGGCCCTCCAGCGAATCGTCGACAAGAAGTACGCGCAGCCCCTTCAGAATGCTGGGATCAGCGGTTTTGCCCGCGGGCAATACAGATGAAGATGGAGGAAGATGTGGCAGCCAAAGGCGGAAACAGGATCCTTGTCCCAATCCAGCCGAGGTACCCTCAATGCGTCCGCCGTGCATTTCAGCCAGTTGCTTGGTGAGCGACAAGCCGATGCCTAGGCCGCCGCGATCAAGTCGGCCGCCGCCGTCCGCTTGGCTAAACATGTCGAAAACTTTGGGCAGAAAATCGGGCGCGATGCCTTGTCCCGTATCGCACACCTCGACGCAGACGTATCGATCATCGCGCTTAAGCGACAGATTCACGCGTCCGCCGTGCGGCGTGAACTTCAAGGCATTGCGCACCACGTTCCAAATCATCTGCTCCAGGCGTACCGGATCGGCCTGAATCGTCAACGGCGCGTCAACGCCTGACACTAACATTCGAATTTCTTTGTTCGCGGCTTCCGCGTCACTCGCCTCGACGATCGCTCGAAGAACAGATGCAAGATTGACCGGCGAGAAATGCAACGCCAACTTGCCAGTGCGCACCCGTGATAGATCCAACAGGTCGTCAATAATCTTGGATTGCCCAAGTACCGAGCGTTGAATCGCGTCCGCCGCATCCTGAACCAGCGCAATATCTTTCACCTGGGGCGAGCGGCTCAGTAACTCAGCCTTGACGTGAATTAAGTTAAGCGGATTCTTCAGCTCGTGCGACAGTACCGCAAAAAATTCATCTTTTTGGCGGTTCACCGTTTCGGCTTGGGCACGAATGGCTCGCTCGAGCGCCAACTGCAGTTGCTGCTGGCTCTCCACGCTCTTGCGGTCGGTTAAATCGCGCGCTATTTTCGCAAGACCCTTGAAGCCGACCGTGTCGATCGATGTCATGACACCGCTGCAATAGATCTTTGTGCCGTCCTTTCTGAGGTGCCAACGTTCGTCCTCGGCACGACCTTCCTTCTTGGCTGTTTCTCTTTCCGCGAGCGCTGCGCCCGGCCGGTCTTCCGGGACGAATATGAGGTCGATTGGCTTGCCCACGACCTCATGTTCTTCAAAGCCAAACATTCGGTGCGCTCCTCGATTCCAACTGAGGATCGTGCCGTCCAAATCTTGCACAATGATTGCATAGTCGTCGGTGGTCAAGGCAGCGAGCTTCAGACGTTCTTCGCTCGATCGGGCCGCTGCCTCGGCCCGGCGTCTTTGCGTGATGTCGATCAGGGTGAGCACAGCACCGTCGATGCGATCGTCCACGGTTCGGTATGGCAGCACGCGAGCGAGGAACCAATCGCCGTCCAAAGTGCTGACTTCCCGCTCCGCCGTCTTCAGGTCCTCGAATGCGCTTCTTACATCTGCGGCGAGTTGCGGATAATGCAGGCGATGCGTCAAATCGAGCAAGGGGCGACCGATATCCGTCACTATTAAATTGAACAGTCCCACGGCTGCGGGCGTATAGCGTTTGATGCGCATCGAACGGTCGACAAAGATAGTCGAGATGCCGGTAGAGGCAATCAAGTTTTGAAGGTCATCGTTGGCTTTCGCGGTCTCTTCTACCTTCGCCTGCAACGCACCATTGACCGTCAGGATCTCTTCGTTGACCGACTGCAGTTCTTCCTTGCTGGTTTCGAGCTCCTCGGACGCTGACCGCATTTCTTCGTTGATTGCCTGCAACTCTTCGTTGGACGCCTTTAGCTCCTCGCTTGAGACGCTAGAATGCTCGACGGTCGATTGCAAAAGCTCCTTTAATCGCCGTACTTCGGCCTCGAGGTGTGCGACGACAGGACTCTCGTCAGTCGGAGCGACTTCGGTCGCTTCGGGCAACGTGGTCTCCTCCGCCTCATCGAAGAACACTGCAAGGGCGTCTCCACCGGCCGCATCGTAGAACGGGCGCACAGTCATATTGACGTAGGAAAGAGCGGTACCCCGCGCGAACCTCACGCGTTCTGCATCGACGCTTTTGCCATGTCGCAGCGCCTGAAAGAGCGCAGTTTGAAGCTCCAGCCTCAGCTCGGGGTTGATCAGGGTGAGCAGATTGTGAGACGGTTCACCACCGACGTATCGGAGGAACCGACCGACATCCTCTGACATATGCAGGATTTCCCCATCCCGATCGATCAGTACGCTTGGCGGCGCATAATGCTCCATCGCGCTTCGGTGCAGGGCTGCGAATGAAGAGTCCGTGCGATCAATCGCTGGCTTTATTGCACTGAAGTGAGTCGGCTGCGCCAGTGGGCCGACGAACGGTAACGTCGGCGCAGTTCGCGCGCTCGCCGACTTCTTCGCTCGGTAAATCCGGTTCTTCTTGTCGATTGCGGCGAAGAGGTCATCGGCAATGTCAGCCGACTCGGAACTACCCAAGAAAAGATAGGCGCCTGGTCGAAGCGCGAAGTGAAACGTCTGCAAGACCTGTCGCTGTACCGTACGGTCCAGATAGATCAGGAGGTTGCGGCATGACACCAGGTCGAGCTTGGAGAAGGGCGGATCGCGCAGGAGGTTGTGCGCGGCAAACAGAACCTGTTCCCGTAAGGATTTGTTGATGAGGTAGCGCCCGTGCGTGAGCGTAAAAAACTTTCGAAGCCGGGCAGGCGGAACGTCGGTCACAATGGGCGATGGATAGTTGCCCGTGCGCGCCGTCTCGATAGCGCTCTCATCGATGTCTGTGGCGAACACTTGAATCGCACAGCCTTTATTGGCTTCCGCAACACATTCGTTAAGCAGCATCGCGACCGAATACGCTTCTTCTCCGGTCGAGCAGCCCGCGGTCCAGACGCGGATGGGGTCGTCATCGGACTTGTCTTCGCAGATGCGCGGCACGATTTCGCGCTCAAGGGCTTCAAAAGCGTCCCGATCGCGAAAAAAATTCGTCACGCCGATCAACATGTCCTTAAGCAATGCCGCGGGCTCCTCCGGGTGAGTGTCGAGAAACCGCTGATACGAGGGTAAGTCTCGAAGCGCGTTGACTTGCAGTCGGCGTTCAACGCGTCGCAGAACCGTCGAGCGCTTGTAGTGCCGGAAGTCATGCGCGGTGCGGGCGCGCAGCGTAGAAAGGATTTTCTGCAGTGCGTCTTCCGCGAGCGACGCCGAATCCGGCGCTGCACTGCTACCTGCCGATGTTGCTATGAGACGCTGATCGTCGCCGGCGGGAGGCAACTGAATCGCTCGCGCGTTGTCGCGCAGTTCGATAAGTTTCTGCGGGATCTCAGCGACCGGCAGCGCAATGTCGACCAAGCCCGTCGCGATGGCATTGCGGGGCATCTCATCGCATTCGGCATCCTCGGGACTTTGCGCGATCGTGACACCGCCATGCTCCTTGATTCGACCTATTCCGATCGTACCGTCGCTGCCAAAGCCCGACAAAACCACGCTGATCGAGCGGGTGCGGTGTCCTTCGGCGAGGCTGCGAAAAAACAGGTCGATCGCCACCGGTCGTCCTGGTTCGCGATTCGACGGCGTCACGCTCAGATAGCCATCATTCATCGACAGGTCGTTGGCCGGCGAAATGAGATAGACATGATTCTTTTCGATCTGAGTCGCTTGCAAGACTTGTACGACCGGCATTTTAGTGAGTCGCTGGAGCACGGCGTCGGCCTGGCTTTCATGCTTGGGCGACAGATGAAGTACGATCACAAACGCCATGCCCGCGTCGTTTGGCATGTGCTCAAAGAGGCGCGTCAGCGCTTGAATCCCGCCGGCCGATGCCCCGATGCCGACGATCGGAAACTCCAGCGACGGCATGACAGAACGAGTCACGTCGGGCGGATCAACTGAAGGCTCAGGCGCTTTATTGCTTGTCATGACGGGCGATGTTGATTACCACGCTTGTTGGCAGTTTTGATTTGAATGCGTGACGACTGATTCATCTAGCGTACACCACGAGCGTCACGGACGTTGTCTTAACAAAAGATTGCCGAACCGATCAGAGAATTTTCGGGAAAAACTTCCATCGCACGCAAGCTGACAGGCGACGGTCGCGCAAATAGTGCCGGCCCGCGCGAGTCCATCGCAAGCCCTGTCGCCCCAGACTGGCGGGTCTACGTTACACATAAATATGCCGCGCAGTTGGGTCGCCGGGATTTCGAGGGTCGACAGCGCAGGTTTCAGATGACTTTCCAATGAAGACCGAGATCGCCGGCAGAGTGTCCGCGCCGCACCGCTGGCCGACAGCTTGCACGCTTCCGGCGCCTAAATCGGGTGGCGCGGATGACGGCAACGGGTTGAAGCGAGTTGGCCAATGCAGGAAGCTGCTTCCACCGACTCGATCGCGCCAACATCAATAAATCCGCAAGGCTACCGATGTAGAACGCAACAGGCTTCAATTTCCGCAAAGGCCGATTGACCCACCGGAACAGCGAAGCGAGCGGCTGTTGTACTTTGCAAGCGGCCATAGCAAGCGCTCGGTGACGACCGACCGTTGAGGGTCGATTGCGGATAATTAGGTTGGGCACTGCCCTGGATTGCTGAGCTACGGCGCCGGACGCAAATACGCATCCAGCATGACCAGGTGCATCTCGCAGATGTTTTCTCGATCGGGCTGGCGCGCGTAGTCGCGGCCGGTGAATGCGCTGATCGTGAATCGGTTCGAGGCAATGTAGTAGCCCATTCCAACGAGCGTCACGTAGAAGTCGAGCGGATCGACGCCGCTGCGAATCTGCCCCGTCGCCGCCCCGCGTTCGAGGACCGTCCTGATGAGGTCGATTACCGGTGAGATCGTCGCGCGCAGCTTTTCCGAAGTCTGCAGGTATCGACCTTGATGCAAATTTTCACCGTTGATCAGTCCCAGCCAACGGGGGCTGTCCCAAAGGTGAGCCCAGATCGATTTCGCAAGAGCTGCGATCGCGCCGCGCGGTTCAAGTCCAGAAAGGTCGAGGTGGCTTTCCTTCTCGGCAAACTCCGCGTACATGGACTCCAGCACGGCGATATAGAGCTGCTCTTTACTGCCGAAGTAGTAGTACAGCATGCGCTCGTTCGTCGCTGCAGCCTTTGCTATCGCATCTACGCGTGCGCCGGCAAGGCCGAGCGTGGCGAATTGCTCGCTCGCCGCCTCGAGGATCCGGCGCCGCGTGCCTTCGGGGTCGCGCTTCACAATCTTCAGGTCGGTCTCTGTCATATCTCGTTGGGTTCCGTGCGAGGGGTGCTGAGCTATCGCAGCTTTCATTATCGCTGCTTTGCTCGTCGCTCTGCCCCCGTGACTTGACTTCGCGAACCGATACGTAGGCTCGTGTGCACCATGACGTGGGGTCGTGGATGTACACCGGAGCCTGCATGACCTACAAAGGCGACTTCAAAGATGCCGTCTTCCCTAGCGCCGATCGGGAGGCGCGTGTCGCCCGCTATCGTCTCGTTCTCATTGAAATGAACCTGCGCGTTTCCGCCGTCATCCATCTGCGTCGCGAGGATCGAGCAGCCCGCTATCAGTTCGGCAGCGAGCGTGAATTCGACGTCGTCGTTAATCGGATCGTGAACACGGAGCTTCGCGGCGTACGCGTCGATTCCATGCGCCTTGTGGTTGAGTCCGACCAGTCGTCTATCGAATATCCGCTGGATTTCAACGCAGCAGACATCCCGGCCCGGCGAACAAACATCCAGCCGTGGCTGGATGCTGCCGAGCTGCGGTCACGCGACATCGTAGGCGGCCGCGTTGCGCTATTCGTGGACGTCGATGCCGGGCGCCCCGCTGAGGCGTGGCTCACGGAACTGTTGCGCGACTGATTAAAGACGTGCCCTAGTAGGCGAACTCTTAAGAATGGCTGATTCGAGCCGCTAATCAGATTCACTTATATGACGCTCGACCCCTAATGGCCTACGAACCACCTGTGCTGTCGGAATTTATCGCTGCCGGTGACGAAATCAACCTCGCGCTGCTGCAGATCGATTCCAAGGAATTTTCGACCGACGGCGACCGCAAAACTGCGCGTCGAGCGGTGTTGGCCGACGCAGTGGCGAAGCACAATTTGCCGGGCGTTCGCGAAGCCGTGTTGAGCCACGAGATCAGTGGGTTGGTCGCGAATCGCCCGATGATGAGTAGGCTGTTTGACTATCACGAGCTCAAGGCGATGTGCCTGCTGAGGGCGACACCGTCACTGGTTGACGGGTTCGTCGCTGTGAAGCGAAAGAACCCACTGTTCGGTCTGGGTAAGATCATGGCGCTAGCCGTTGAGGCGCCGGAACGACACCAATGGGGACACCTCTGGGAAGAATGATGCACCGATATGCGGTCGGCGAATGGGACTCCCTGTGGAGCAGCGACCCTTACATGAAGCACCGGTTCGTGCTCGATCTGGAGTCGCGCACTGTGATCGCCGGCGAAGACCGCATTCGCCGTCGCTGGTGGTCGATGCGTCTTGAGGACGTCGCCTATATGCAGCAAATCCTCAACGAGACATTCGATTCGATATGGGACGAGCCAGAGGAGTTCGGCTTCGTTCGTCAGGCCGAGATTCCCGCATGGGCGACTAAAGCTTGGCCGTGGCCGCCGTTGCCAGAGGTGGAGGACGTCGAAAATATGCTGGACAATCCTGACGTTCCGCTACAGCGCGATGACTTGGGCCGTCTTGTCTTTCCACCCCGCTTCGTCGCGGACGGACGGAAGTAGCCGCCGCGACCACTGCGCTGCCCGTCAGTCCGACTTGCGGCACACTGCTTCTTTTCGTTGAAGGGCGATCGGTGGCCAATGCATATAAACCGACGGCAGAACAGGAAGCCGTCGTCGAAGCCGCGAAAGGCGGCGGCGATCTGAAAGTCAAAGCGTATGCGGGCGCAGGCAAGACTTCGACGCTTCGGCTCGTCGCTCAGCAGCTCACTGGCCAGCGCGGTAGCTATCTTGCGTTCAATAAGGAGATTGCGGACTCGGCGCGACGCGGCTTTCCGGCCAACGTCTCAGCCCGCACCGTCCATTCCCTGGCTTACGCTAGCACCCCCGCATGGCTTACCGCGCGCATCAATTTCCCGTCCGAGCCACCCCACGAATTGGCCGCCCGATATGGCTTCGGCCCCATCGAAGTGCCGACTATCACAGGGAAGAACGCGGAGGTCGCGCCCTTCGAGATCGGCCGGATGATCGCAGACGGTCTCGGCCGCTTCTGCCGGTCCGCCGACGACACGCCGCAGCCGTTCCACATCCCGGTCGACGAAAAGATTCGCGATGATGCCGCCGACTGGCTGCGCGAGCAGCTCGCGCCCAGCATTGCGCGTCTGTGGGCGGAAAGCGTGAACCCGCGCGGGCTTAAGGCGATACAGCCGGACGTGTACTTGAAAGTATGGGCGCAATCGAATCCGCGTATTAACGCCGACTTCATCTTGTTCGACGAGGCGCAGGACAGCGACGGCATCATGCTGTCCGTTCTCGCCCGGCAAAAGCACGCGCAGACGATCTACGTGGGAGACGCCTATCAGCAAATCTACGAATGGCGCGGTGCGGTCAACGCGATGGCGCAGATCGATGCGCCCGAGCGGCCGCTGACTGAATCCTTCCGGTTCGGGCCGACCTTCGCTGGACTGGCGAGCTGCGTGCTCGCATTGCTTGGAGAGGCGACGCCGATCCGAGGCCAGCCAAGCATCGGCTCGATCATGGTCGAAGATCCCTCAGTGCAGCCGTCCGTGGACGCGGTGCTGTGCCGCAAGAACGCCACTGCGATCTGGCAGTTCGCGGCGGGCTTAGAAATGGGCCATCGACCAGCGCTTCGCATGAACCCCAGCGAGATCATCGCCTTTGCGGACGGCGCGGATCAGTTGCGCAACGGAAGGCGGGCTTTCCGACCAACCGCGCTGTCGCTGTTCGAAAACTGGAAAGAAGCGCAAGCCTTCGCGCGCAGCGCAGTTGGCCGCGACCTGCTGCCGGTGGTCGAGATCGTCGACGATCGCGGCACCGACTACTTGCGGGCGCTCGCTCAGCGTCAGACGCCCGAGGGCCAAGCCGACTACGTCATTTCGACCATCCACCGGGCGAAGGGACTCGAATGGAAGCGCGTGCGGATCGTCAATGACTTCCGCTTCAAGATGGTCGACGGTCGGCTGACGTTAGATGAAGACGAGATGCGGCTGCTGTACGTGGCGCTCACGCGCGCTCAGCACGTGCTCGACATCTCGGATGTGCGCGATGAGTTGCTGCGGCTCTTTAACGTGCCAAAGGCGGCACGCGGATAAGCGGCGGTCAGGCCGCCTGTGCCAATGCCACACTGCGCTCGAGCGCTGCTTTGGCGGCCGCCTTGGTCTTACCTGCGCGGGACGGCGGCTGGCAAATACCGCAGACCATCGAATGCGACGGCTCGTGAGCGTGCGCGACGAACTTGCCGTGGCAGCGCGTGCAGCCCGCAAGACGAAGGATCCCGGCGTCCTTGAAGCGGATAAACGTCCAGGCGCGCGTCAGGTCCATCTGCAAGGCCTCGCCGTTCATCTCGAAGTGCTCCGCATAGAGCACGTAGGCGCGCGATAGCAGGTCGACCCGATCCAGCCCTTCGCTGTTTGCTTCGAGGAAGGCGTGGACATTAGCAAACAGCGACGTATGGATGTTCGGCGCCCACGTCAGATACCAGTCCTCCGAGAACGGTAGCATGCCCTTGGGCGGCGATGCGCCCTTCACTTCCCGGTACAGGCGAATCAGTCGCTCACGCGACAGCTTCGGAATCTCCGACTCCAGCACCTGAATGCGAGCGCCCAGTTTAATGAGCGTGATCGCGCGCATGACCTGTGCAGCTTCGTCAGCGAGGCTTTTCGAGGCGGTGGTCGTGGTCATGATCAGGCCGTCAGCAAAGCGTCGTTGGTTACGGCCGAGACCGTCGCTTTGTTGCCACGACCGGCGAGGCCAGCCAGGATCGCATCTGCGCGCATCCGGAAGAAGCACAGCACCTGCGACGACGATGCCAGCTTCTCGGTTTGCACCGGCGAGAGCTTCATTAGCGTATCCGCCATTTCCGCCGATAGACCCAAATGTGACTGTGCAGCCTCGCGATCCGACGCCAGGACGCGTCGCGCGAGCATGAGGTACGACATGTTCAAGTCGCGGATGGAGCCGAGGTCGGAAGAAGCATGGATCATGGCGGCGGACCAAATAAGTGGATTCAGTTTGCTCGTTGCGCCTTTCGTCAGGGCGCGAGCGAATTGTCTGACTACACCGGCCGCTTTGCAACATTTCGTTACACCCGGTAATCGTTTGCTACAGGAAAAATGGCTCGCGCAATCGTTTACTAAGGAAGGATATTCTTCTTTTATTCGCTGGTTTTCCGACAAACGACTTGTGGTATCGACATCAAGCCTCGTTTTCATTGCTGACCGGTGCGGGATTTGCTCTGTTTGTTCTCCAAACGCATCGAATGCCGGAACGCTTAAATCGGTAAGTTCTACTCGATGAGGCATTACCCGACTGATGCGAGAAAACGACAGAGTTACTGGCTGTCGGCCATTTGAGCCCGCTCACCGCTAGGAAGGCCGAGATCATTCGAACCCCTCATGGTGTAGACTACTGTACAAACATACAGTACGAGGTCCGACATGGGAGCGTTAGCCCTCGAAGACATTCATCCATCGATTTGGCGGGGTTCGCAGCTGGGCTCCGCTCGCGTGAACGTCGTGCCGTGTGGGTTCGAGCCTCTCGCAGCCGAACTGCCGGGCGGCGGTTGGCCAAAAAGCGCGCTGACCGAGCTCTTGGTGCAGCAGCCGGGCGTCGGCGAATTGCGGTTGTTGCTGCCCGCGCTTAGGTCGGTCGCGCAGCGGCGCATGGCGCTGCTGCAGCCGCCGCACCGCTTCCAGCCCGAAGCGGCGGCGTACTGGGGCCTGCCTGAAACCTCGATTAACGTCGTCCGCGCCAGCAAGACGGCTGACGCGCTGTGGGCCGGTGAGCAGATCCTTCGTGCCGGTACGTTTGGCGCGCTGCTCTTTTGGCAGACCCATGTGCGACCGGAAGCGCTGCGCCGCCTGCACCTCGCCGCGCAGACGAGCGACTCGCTGTTCTTCATGGTCCGGCCGCTCGCTGCCGCAAGCGATACGTCGCCTGCCCCGCTTCGCATCGCAGTACGTCCGGCGCGCGACAGCGTCTCGTTGGAGTTCGTGAAGCGGCGCGGCCCGGCGCGTGATGAGCCGCTTGTCGTTGGACTGACCCATTCGCCTATCCTGTTGAATCGCCATGCAAGTGTGGATCGGCGTGTATCTGCCGCACCTCAGCCGAGAAGTCTTCCAGCCGAACTGGTCGTCCACGAATGAGGCGGCCTCGGGTATGGGCTTGGTCGTGCTCGACCACGAGCGTGTCGTCGCGCTCGATCAGGCGGCGCACGAGGCTGGCGTTCGCATGGGCATGCGCAAAGGCGGCGTTCTGACGCTCGCGCCGGATGCGCGCATCCACGACAAGGACGAACTGAAAGAGCAGCAGGCGGTCGCGGACGTCGCTACAGCCCTCATGCAATTCAGTCCGCAGGTCGTGATCGCCGAGGAGCAGACGGTGCTCGTCGACGTGTCGGCGAGCTTGCGGCTATTCGGTGGCGTGCGCGCGCTCAGACGTGCGATCCGATCCTCGCTGGCCGCATTCGGCTTCACGGTCCGGACGAGCGTTGCCCCCACCGGCCAGAGCGCGTGGCTGATGGCCCGCTATCGCGGCGGCCTGCGTCTGTCCATCCGCTCCCTCATGCGTCAGTTGCCGCGCCTGCCCGCCCTTCTTGTTCTTGAAGCCCGGCGGTACGCCGACTGGTTTGAAGGCCTCGGGTGCACGAGCGTCGCGGATCTGCGGCGCTTGCCACGCGCGGGTCTCAAAAAGCGCTGCGGGACCGCGCTGCTCGATACGCTTGATCGCGCGGTCGGCGAAGCGCCGGAACTCTACGAATGGGTCCAGACGCCGCCGTCGTTCGATTCACGTATCGAACTGCCGGATCGCGTCGAGCATGCGGAAGCCGTGCTGTTCGTCGCTCGTCGGCTCATCGTGCAGTTGACCGGTTGGCTCGCGAGCAAGCAACTGGCGCTCACGCGCTTCTCGATCGAACTTGAACATGAGCGCGGGCGCGCGGCGTTGCCGCCAACGACGATTGAAGTGGCGCTCGCGGAACCGACTTGGCACGAGGAACATCTGACGCGCTTGCTGAAAGAGCGTCTTGGTCGAGTCGAATTGGCGGCCGCGGTCATCGCCGTGCGCCTGGAAGTGAACGACGTCGAAGCGGCCGAACCGCCCTCCGACACACTATTTCCCGAGCCGGGCGGCAGCGCCGCCGACCATAACCGGCTGATGGAGCTGCTCGTTGCGCGTCTGGGTCATGAGAACGTGCTGCGCGCCGCGCCCGTCGCCGATCACCGCCCCGAGATCGTAGCGAACTGGGTCCCGGTGACCAGCGACGCCAAGGGCTGTCCGCTGCCCGGCGATCAACCGCGCCCATCGTGGCTGCTTGAGACCCCGGTGCAGTTAATGACGCGCCAGCACCGCCCGTTTTACGGCAGTCCGTTGCGCACCGTATCGCCCGGTGAGCGTGTTGAAGCCGGATGGTGGGGAGGCGAGCTCCTGACACGCGATTACTTCGTCGCCGAAGCCGACGACCACACCTGCTACTGGATCTACCGGGAGCGGGTTGGAAGCCGCGACGAAGAAGATCCTCGGTGGTTCCTGCACGGTCTGTTCGGGTAGCGCGATGGACGTGTACGCCTCCATGCTGCCCGGCTATGCCGAGTTGCAGTGCTTCTCCAACTTCACGTTCCTGCGCGGCGCCTCGCACTCGGAAGAATTGATTCTGCGCGCGGAGCAGCTTGGCTACCTTGCGATTGCCATCACCGACGAGTGTTCGCTCGCCGGCATCGTCCGCGCGCACGTAGCCGCCAAGGAAGCGAATATCCGGCTTATCGTTGGCGCGCACTTCCAGTTGACCAACGCCGACGGCACGCCCGCCCTCGCCTTCACGGCCCTTGCCATGAATCGCAACGGCTATGGGAACCTGTCGGAACTCATTACCCTTGCGCGCACCCGCACGTCGAAAGGCACGTACCTGCTGACGCCAAACGACCTCGCACGGCCAGAAGCGCCGTATGAACACCTGAAAGGTCTGCCGGACTGCCTCATCATCCTTTCGCCGGGATACCCGGCGAAGGAGGAGCGACTGGATGCACAGATGGAATGGCTCGCGCGCACGTTCGAGGGCCGTTGCTGGGCGGCGCTGACGCTCCACGCTCGCGCGATGGACGACATCCATCGCGGCATCGTCGAGTATGTCGCCGACCAGCACGGGGTCCCGATCGTGGCCACCGGTGGCGTCACCATGCACGTGCGCTCCCGCAAGCCGCTGCAGGATACGCTGACGGCCGTGCGCTTGAACCGGTCGATTGCCGAGTGCGGGTTCGAACTGGCGCAGAACGCCGAGCAACACCTTCGCGCCCGCCTACGGCTTGCGAATCTCTATCCCGAGCGGGCGCTGGCCGAGACGCTGACGATTGCGAGCAGCTGCACCTTCTCGTTGGACGAACTGCGTTACGAATACCCTGACGAACTGATCCCGGAAGGCACCACGCCGACGGCGTATCTCCGGCAGGAGACGTATATCGGCGCGCATCGCCGTTTCCCGGCAGGCATCCCGCACAAGGTGCAGACGCAGATCGAGCACGAACTGGCGCTCATCGCCGAGCTTCGGTACGAGCCGTACTTCCTGACCGTGTATGACCTTGTTCGCTTCGCGCGCAACGAGGGAATCCTGTGTCAGGGTCGCGGGTCGGCGGCCAACTCTGCGGTCTGCTACTGCCTGGGCGTGACCGAAGTCGATCCCGCGCGCAGCTCGATGCTCTTCGAGCGCTTTATATCGAAGGAACGCGGCGAGCCGCCGGACATCGACGTGGACTTTGAGCACCAACGGCGCGAAGAAGTCATCCAGTACATCTATCGCAAGTACACGCGCACGCGGGCGGCGCTCGCGGCCGCCGTCACGACGTACCGGCCCAAGAGCGCGCTGCGTGACTCGGGAAAAGCGCTGGGCGTCGATCCGATCATCGTCGACAAGGTCGCGAAGTCGCATCACTGGTTCGATTCGAGCGCCGACCTACTCAATCGCTTCGTTGAATCGGGACTCGACACGTCGACGCCGATCATCCAGCAGTGGGCGAGCCTCGCCTCGCAATTGCTGAACTTTCCCCGCCATCTATCGCAACACACAGGCGGCTTCGTCATTGCGCGCGGCAAGCTCTCGCGGCTCGTGCCGATCGAGAACGCCGCGATGGTCGATCGCAGCGTGATCCAGTGGGACAAGGACGACCTCGAAGCGCTCGGGCTGCTCAAGATCGACGTGCTCGCGCTCGGCATGCTGTCGGCGATTCGGCGCACGCTCGACCTGATCGCCAAGCAACGGGGCGAGCCGTTTGAATTGCAGGACATTCCGGCTGAAGACGCGAAGACGTACGAGATGATTTGCCGCGCCGATACCGTCGGCGTGTTCCAGATCGAATCACGTGCGCAGATGAGCATGTTGCCGCGGCTGCAACCGCGCCAGTTCTATGACCTCGTGATTGAAGTCGCGATCGTGCGGCCGGGCCCGGTTCAGGGCGGCATGGTCCATCCGTACCTGCGCCGGCGGCAAGGACTGGAAGCAGTGTCGTTCCCCTCACCCGAGATGGAAACGGCGCTCGCTCGCACGCTCGGCGTGCCGATCTTTCAGGAGCAGGTGATGCAGGTTGCCATGCTCGCAGCAGGCTTCACCGCCGGCGAGGCCGACCAGCTCCGCCGCGCAATGGCCGCGTGGAAGCGAAAAGGCGGACTGCAGCACTATTACGATCGCATCGTGAACGGCATGCTCGAGCGCGGCTACGACCGCGAGTTCGCTGAATCCATCTTCGCGCAGATCCAAGGCTTCGGTGAGTATGGTTTTCCGGAAAGCCACGCAGCCAGCTTCGCGCTCCTCGTATATGCAAGCAGCTGGCTGAAGCGCCATGAGCCGGCGGCGTTTCTCTGCGCGATGCTCAACAGTCAGCCGATGGGCTTCTACTCACCGTCGCAACTCGTGCAGGACGCAAAGCGCCATAAGGTGCGGGTGTTGCCGATCGACGTCACGATAAGCAACTGGGATTCGTTCTTGGAAGGCGAGGGCTCAATGGCGCCGGTGCGGCTCGGCCTGTCGCTGATTCGCGGCATGCGTGACGAATCGGCTGCTCGCATCGAGGCCGCACGCGCGGTGCGCCCTTTTGAGTCGGTCAACGACCTTGCGAACCGTGCGCAGCTCGATCGTCGCGACCTCCAGTTGCTCGCGGACGCGAACGCCCTATCGGCGCTATCTGGCAATCGGCGCGAGGCGCTCTGGCAAGCGGTCGCGGCCGTGCCCGACAAGGACCTGTTACGCGCCACGACGCGCGAGGAAGAACTGCCGCTGCTTGCCGCACCTAACGAGGCGCAGGAGATCGTGAGCGACTATCGCTCGACGGGCCTGACGTTGAACCGGCACCCTCTCGCGTTGCTGCGCGAACGGCTCAACGAGAAGAAGATCTTTGCGGCCTCGAAGCTCGCCACCTATCCCAACGGGCGGCTTGCCAAGGCGTGCGGGATCGTCACCGTGCGTCAGCGTCCGGGCACAGCGAACGGGGTCCTCTTTATTACCCTGGAAGACGAGACCGGCCAGATCAACGTTATCGTCTGGCCGTCGTTGGTCGAGAAGTTCAGGAAGGAAGCGCTGGGAGCCTCGCTGCTCGGCGTCTATGGCGTCTGGCAGAAGGAAGGCGAGGTCAAGCACCTTGTCGCGAATCGACTCGTCGACATGACGACGCTCCTTGGCAACTTGGCCACGTCGAGCCGCAACTTTCACTGACGTCAGACCGCTGACGGAAACCGACCCCGTTTCAGTCGTTGAGCATGGGGACGGCAATGACCGCTTCCGAGGCACAAAGCACCATGCAATCACTACGACGCCTCGGGCGAATCGTATTAATAGGACCAGGTACCTCGGGGTGCCGCCTTTTGAGTCGCCTCGCATGACTAGTTTCGGTGCTAGCTCGCCCGGTCGCGCGGCGAAAAATGCCACCGGGATTGCCGCACGTGTACTCCTTCGTGAAAATCTTTAGTTTACAAATCAACTAGCCTATCTAGCTTTTACCCGGTATTCGGCGATGTTGGTCTCTTGTCCGTGTACCCTGCCTGCTTTGCGGTCGCCGCCATTTGACAGTCCTCCTTGGTGGTGCCCAAACCTGTCAGAATGTTATCTCGTCTCTCAGCATGGCCTCTGAACACGCTGCTCGCACAACCGCTCCGAAAATCCTCTAGCGACAGAACAACGAGAATATGGCAATCGAAAATTTCGACAAACAGCACTTTGGCACACGCTTGAACGAGGTGCTCTTTGCGTCTCAGCCAATACAAAGCGTCGAGCATCTCTTCGGCCGCCAACAAGAGCTCGATCGAATAGAGAAAGCGCTCTTCGCTGCCGGGCGTCACATCTTCATCTACGGCGACCGTGGCGTCGGAAAGTCATCTCTCGCGGCAACCGCTGCCAATCAATATCAAAGTGTCGATTCAGAATATATAGACGTGGGTTGCAGCCCCGACGCGACGCTTCGGAGCATCGTAGCTAACATCGCGTATCAAGCAATTCACGCTAGCCGCCTTCGCAAGACCAAGCGAAATACGTCCGTGGGTATCGAGCTAAGATTTCTTAAAGCCGCGCTCGCGAGCGAAACTACGCAGGCAAACCTCCACGAAGAGATCGTCTCTCTCGCAGATGCCGTCGAAGTGCTCCGTGAAGCCGCAAACCTGCACTCCGAGCGCCCTATCGTCGTTCTGGACGAATTTGATCGAATTTCCGAACCTAGGGAGCGCGCTGCGTTTGCAGACCTGATCAAGCAGATGGGTGACAAGAAGGTGCCTCTGAAACTGATTTTCACGGGAGTGGGCAAGTCCCTTGACGAGCTGTTGGGTGCACATCAGTCAGCGATTCGCCAACTCGAAGGCATTGAACTCCCCAAGCTAAGCTGGACCGCGCGATGGGACATAGTACTCGCCGCTGCTGACGCTTTCGGCATCAGCGTCGACAAGGAAATATACATCCGCATTGCAGCCGTATGCGACGGTTACCCCTACTACGCGCATTTCATTACTGAAAAGATGTTGTGGTGCGCCTTCGACGATCCCACTCCACTCACAGAAATCAAATGGGATCACTATCATGCCGGTCTTCGACACGCTATTGACAGCATCAGCGCCGAGCTAAAGCGTCCATATCAAGACGCCGTTAACAAACGTAGCGGCGAATATGAGGAAGTTCTGTGGGCAACAGCGGACTCCGAATATCTCGAGCGTTTCATGAAACAGATGTACAGCTCGTATGAGTACATCATGAAGCAAAGGCGAAACAGCATAGTTTTGAGCTACGAGAAGTTCTGCGCTCGAATCAGAAAGCTCCGCGACTTGAGCTACGGCGCCATTCTAGTCAATGACCCATCGAACCCGGGGCTGTACACCTATCGCGAAAAAATGCTGCGAGGTTATGTACGCATGCAAGCGGAAGCGCATGGAATAGAGCTGGCGGGAGAGAAAATCGATCACACTGTACGACAGACCATGCGCGTTCCGTCAAGTGCCGGTCGAGGGTACTACACGTCCCAACCCCCGCCGGGAATTCACTGGGAACGAGAACGTCGTAACGGCGACGATCACGACGATAATTGAACCAGTGAGCGGCGTTTTCGAAATGGTTGCCGATATCGCCGAAATTGCGTGATTAAAGTGAGTCAGGCGAAATTTCGCGGCCGTCGGCATCAATGATCCGAGCCGGTGAGGTGCCGTATATATCGCGGGTCATGACGTAACACAGAGACCGGTAGTCGGTGCGTGTCGCGAACGCCGTCAGCAACTCGGTGTGCTTCTTCTTGACCGGTGTCGCTGCGACGACCGTGTCCAATACGTCCGTCTGTAGCTCGTACTCTTTGCGCATGTGCGGTCCTATCGCTTCGGGGGACGCTTCGCCGTCACATCGACGTTTTCGGCGAAGCCAGCCTGCAAGATCCTGTACGCCCACTCCAGTTGCTCCTCGTGACTCTTGGGCGGCACGATGGACGGCCCATAGATCATGGCGAGCGCCTTCGCTGCCGCGCCCAACGCTTTGATGGCGGCAAACCGCGAAGCCTCTGGTTGATGCCGCTCGATATGGTCAACCAAAAGCTGTCCTAGCTCCTCGACGACTGTTCCAACATGTCGGCCGCGTCGAAATGAAGCTGCACAACGGCATCAGTCAGCGGATCGCCACTGGGCATTTTTCTCGACTCGGAAGAATCACGCAAGACATTGATCGCTGCCAGCAGAGCGAGTGCCGGGGTCGGGTTGAAGATGGTGGTTTGTTTCCTGCCTCGGTGACTCGCTTTCTTGATCAGTCGCTCAGCCAATTCTCGAGCTTAACGCCCGGATAGCTCGCGAAGTATTTTTGTGTTGTTCGTAAATGCGCTCCAGCGCGTGCTTCCTACACTTTGTATGGGACGCGAATACCCGGTTCGTCCGCCGGAAAGTCCTTCGTATTGCGCGAAACGAGCAACATCGAATGCACCTGCGCCGTTGCCCAAATGATCGCGTCAGGAAGACGAACCCGCCTTGCTTTGCGGATTTCGACCGCGCGGTTGGCTATGGCACTGTCAAGCGTAATAACGTCGAATGTGCCTAGCCACCCCCGAATCGATCCCTCGTCCTCGGAAGACGCGCCTACAAGGACCTCCATCCACGTGATCGTGCTGATGGCACGGTACTCATACCGCCCCAACTCCTTCTTCGCGGCGCTTATGCCGCCGAGATAGTCGATGAGGATATTCGTGTCAAACAGCGCTTTCACCATTCGGAGCGAAGCTCCTGCTGGTACGTCAGACCATCGACCTTTTTGGTTTTCCACAGGCCGAACACGTCCGTGCCAAGGGTACGTTTGCGTTGTGCGATGTAGGCCTCGATGGCGTCACGAATCACTGCCGCGCGCGGACGTTGCTCTGCTTCCACAATCGCAGCCAAGTCATCGACCTGTGAATCCGGTAGGTCAACCAAGATCCTGCTCATTGCCACACCTCCGTGTATGATATACATATCATATATCGCCGGTACGTTTAAAACAAGCGTTACCGATTTCCAAGCGGGAATCGACTCGTAACCCTGCCGACCCAGCATTCTGTTTTGTCCAGACGAAAGACGCCCGAAATGCCGCGTCTTTCGCCCGCGCAAGAACCAGCTTTCTGCTCAATATGCTCCTGCCGGTCCGGGCAGGCGTGCCCGATTTGCAGCGATTCATAGCGCGCCGGCGTAGTAGGCGCGGCTTCGCTGCCTTGACAAGACCCTTTTCACACAAGACTGGTTTCGTCAACGATCCACTCGCTAGCGACGGGTCGGTGAATACGAGAAACGATCGGAACGCCAGCTCAGGGCGTCCAACGAACTTAATGAGGCTTGGTTTGAAACAGTCGTCTGCTGCATTGCCGTCCATCCGACTTTCCGCTTTGACGGCCTTGACCGTCGCCGTGCTCGCCGCATGCGGCGGTGGTTCGGGCTCCTCCGACTCGAACAGTGCGGGAAGCTCGAACAACACAGGGAGCCAGAGCGGCTCGCCAGCCGCGTCGCAGAAAGCGAACTTCCTGCCCCCGGCATCGACGGTACAGAGCGTTGCGGCCACCGGAGACCCCATCGCCGACAGCGTCGCTTACCTCAATGCCATGCGGCACAACGTCGGTTACACGACCGCACTCTCGGTCGATAAAGGGCTGACGACGTCGTCGCAAAACCATGCTGTCTATCTTGCCGACAACTCCATCTTGAGCCATGGGGAGACTGCTGGCTTGCCAGGATTTACCGGCGCGTACCCCGGCGACCGCATCGACAAGCAAGGCAGCTATTCGACTTGGGGCGAGGTAACGTCTGCCGGTGATGTGCGCGCATTCACTGACTCTCTCGTGGGCGTCCGGGGGCTCTTCGACGCTCCCTATCATCGAGTTCTCATGCTCGACAACTTCGCAAGCATGGGAGTGGGCAGCGCCTCCAGCTCGACGTGGGGGGCGTTCAACATCGACTTCGGCAACCAGACGTCCACCCTGAGCATTACGCAAGTCATCGCATATCCGTACCCGAACGAGACGGACATTCCGACGGATTGGTACGTCAATGAAATCCCGAGCCCGTTCGCGTCCGCGCCTCAGTACAACCAGACGTACAC
This sequence comes from Caballeronia sp. LZ024, assembly GCF_031451455.1. Taxonomy (NCBI): domain Bacteria; kingdom Pseudomonadati; phylum Pseudomonadota; class Betaproteobacteria; order Burkholderiales; family Burkholderiaceae; genus Caballeronia; species Caballeronia sp. LZ024. Next base: position 20,726 of record NZ_JARUXL010000005.1, read on the forward strand.
CGGTTACCCCATCACCATTCAGGGCAACATGATGTCCAAGTTGAGTTCCGTGAGTTATACGGTCACCGACAGCGGCGGGAATGCGGTGGCGTGTCAGCTTCAGACGTCTGCCAACGATACGCAACTCACGAACGCTGCGATGTGCGTTCCCTTCAAGCCGCTCAACTCAAACGCCACGTACACGGTGCATGTCGTCGGCGTTCTGACCACATTCGGGGCGAATGGGACGCAGAACAGTTCGCTAGATCTCACATGGTCGTTCACCACCAAGGCCGCGAGCACAACGAAGGCTCAAAAGTTGAACGGTGGCGGTGTTCGTCCGCCCGCCGTTCTGTAAGCGCCGCCTCGGGTAAGCACGGCTTTTAGCGAGGCCCGAGCGGCATCGGGCGGTCTGGCATCCGTGCTCGAAGAACGACAATCGACTAGGAGAAGTTTGATGAGCCTCGACGACAGAGACTGGTATCGCAAAGAAATGCGCCGACGAAATTCGGGTAGCGGAAGTCCGAATCGAAGCGGATATGTCCATCCCAATCTGAGACAGCTGCAATCTCGGCCAAGCGCATCTCGCGGGAAGATCGCTCTGGTCTGGCTGCTCATATTAGGCGGGCTGTTCCTGCTTTTCCGATCTGCCGAGCGAAACGGTCAATTGGCCTTCGCGGTTTCGCACATCGTGGAGTTGGTACACCAGGAACGAACTCGCCTCTTCGCATTTGCCTGCGTTGTATTAGCCTTGGCGCTTATCCGCGCCGTTCGCGGAAGCCGCCGGCGGAAGCAAGCCACGGCGTGGCAGAAAGCAGTCTATAACCCGAAAGAGTTCCGGCGAAAGCGGTAGGGAGGCGACGAATTTCTTGTGGACCCACGCGGCGACGCCAGCCGAGCGCAGCCGAGCGACGCGAGCTGTCACTTCTAGTTGCGCTCGCCATCCGTCAGTCTAGACACTCACAAGTGCCAGTCGGGGCATTCCAGATTGTGAGCCGGTGCTCCGCGCGCCAAGTCCTTCAGATGTTCGAGCTGCTTAATGCTATCGGCCCCGGCCTCGATGTAGTAATCGCTGAGCTTTCGGTCTGCCATCGCATTTCCGCTGAAAACCGGCCCCGCGAACGAAAGATCGGGCACATACTTCAGCCCCAATCGCTTCTTGATCCGAGCCGCTGCCTCATTCACTTTGTCGTCCTCTTGAAGGCGCTGCGGCAATTCATCGAATGCATCTCTTATAGCTGCGCTGTCCAACGGGGCTGCCCGCTCCGCGCTCGTTAGGATTGGCGTGAATGCCGTCCAATCGTATGGGAGTTTTCGCGCGTTCGATTGGCTAGCGTCACGGCCAATGTTGACTTTGCCGAGCCACGCGTACATACCGGCCACGCCCTCGGTCGGCAAGTCGTCGCGTGTGACATCAAGTTCGATGGCTTCAGCAACGCCAGCATCTGCCAAGTATTGAGCGGCAGATGCCGTCGTAGCGAACCAATCTTCGGGCTTTGCGGATGCTGACACGCGAATTTCTGCCTGCTCAAGCGTGTATCCATTGGTGAAGTTGTCATTGACTGCCAGCCTACAGATTCGGAATGGCAGGACGTGACCAATCTTCTTTCCCTCGGCAGCCGCTCGAGCCTGGTCGGACTGCGCGTTCGCGTTTCTGTTCGTCGCGTCCGCCGTCGCGTTTGGGTCGCCGTCTGCACGCGAGCACGCTCCCAGGGAGGCCATGGCGAGAAGCGCGACGGCAAATCCAATCCTTGTGCGAGTGCGTTCGCTCATCGCTTTTCCGAGGGCGTGCACGCAGTCGGGGTGACTACCTGCTTTGCGATAGACCGCGTTGATTCGAGGCCGCGCAGGTTTGTATGTTCAGTGATGGTGTATGTGGCAACCACCCATCCCTCGGGAGTCACTTCTTCGTATTCGTCGATTTCCGTCTGCCCCATCGTGCCTTTCGTGCGCGAGCGCACATGGCGCAGCTCATTAACGGAGGCAACGCCTAGTTCATCCTTTAGGCTCATAGTTCACTCTTTTTTCTGGTAATCCGCCTAGCGTTCTTATACGCACCTATTTCCCTATTCGTTCGACACCGTTCCAGATACGCGGAGCGCGTGCGCGAGCGCGGGAAGCATCCTCCATTTCCACTCGGGCGCGTCGATATCGCCCGGCTGGTCGCGCACGGCTTCGTCAGCGAGAGCGAACGTATATATCGGCGTACCGTCCTTTTTCTCCGCCACCTTCAGTGGATGCTGTTCGAGGATTGCCTTCCCTATCATTCCGTATTGCAAGTTCGCGCCAGTGTAAGACGCATAGCCCGCTGCAGCAGCAAGTTGGGTCGCAGTGATTGTGCGATCTGGCGCGTGATAATGCGCCTGAAGCATCCGAACTTGCGCGGCCGACAAGTTAGGAAGCACCGCCGCGAGTGCAGCCGTGTATCCAACATCAGCCTCCGTTCCTTGTCGCCGCGGTGTACCGAGTTCGTCATCGATAGCTCGACGTGCGACAGCAATCGCATCCTTCACGGTCCCGCCTAACATCTTGTGAACCGGCGAGTTGTCCTTCCACGCCCAGCAACGCGCGCCGTAATCGCTGGCCCGCGCTACGAGAACATATCCCCGGTAGTTCTCTGTCTTCTCGGTCATTTTTTGCCGTGTACCTCGTGATGGTTTCGACGATGTAGATGCCTTGACTCAGCACGTTTAACGGCCTCAGAACCATTTTCTTGAGGGAGTAGCCGTTGTTGCGTTCGCTCCTTGACTTCGCAAAGGGGTCGATAGGCTGGTTCATGACGCGAATGAATCCGCGTCGCTATCGTCACCTAAGCGAGGTCCCATGGAACCCAACAAGAAAGAACCCGTCGACGCGATCAAGCTGGTCAAGTCGCTCATCGACGTCATTCAAGCATCGTTTGCGACCGCATGGAAAGCGGTCCTGATCCTCGGCGGCGTTATCTTGGTCGCCTACTGTTACTTCGAAAGCATCGTGCCCGAGGGTTTGTCCCTCGGTGACGCCTTCTTCCTCGCGTCGGCTGCTTTTTCGTTCACATGCATCGCCGTCATCGGGGTCAGCTTCGGTGTTTTCGCAGCCTTATGGGCGCTTAAGCTCCTCGTCCTCGCCAACAATTTCCGGCTCAAGCGTCGCGGCCAGCCGCCCGGCTCCTCGCTGCATCCGGCTGTCGATAACCGGTCGACAGTGTTCATGTCGTTCCTCGTTGCGCTCCCTCTCGCCTATCTCCTCATTTTCGTCAGGGATCAGGCACCGGACGCGCGCATGCACGAGACGTTGATGTTCTTCGCCGCAGTGGGCGCGATCACCGCGATCCTCCTGCTCATCGTTCCCGCGAAGGCGCAGCGGAGCAACCATCGGCTCACCGTGAGCGTGCTCGCAATGGCCGTCTTCAGCATTCTTGTCGCGACGCGGCCCGCCATTCTGAATCTGGCGATGGCCAACCTCGGGGTGCGCTCAGCCCCCGGCCAAGTGGTTATTTTTTCCGACGCTGAGCACACGCAACTCGCCGCGATCGCAGCGGCCAGCGGTATGAAGGTCCAATTCTGCAAGTTGCCGACGACCGACAAATGGGGCACGCGCGACGCTCGCGCGGTCTGGCATGGCGTGGGTGGCAGTTCATACGTTCGGCTCTTCGACGAGACAACCGGGTCGCGAAACGTCCTCGTGCGGGCGAACCGCGCGGATGTGGAAATACTGCGGGGCGACCGTACAGGCTTTAGCTGCGCGCCCACGTTGGCTGCCGCTCCGGCCGGTAAGTCGTCATGACGCGCATCTACGCAACGCTGAGAAAGCGCTACACCACGGAGGCATTGAATGCCATGGGTTTCGTCAAGGACGGCGGACTGATGGTGAAGCGCGGGGCGATGCGTCGCATCCGCGCACAAGCATCGAGCCTTGACGGCGTGTGGTGGCGAGTGACCCCGCTCGAGCGTCGCTGGCGTTAGACAACCGCAGAAAACGAAAAGACGCTCAAAAACGCGCGTCTTTCCAAATCCGACACCCGTCAACGGCCGGTAGCCTTGTCTTCGCTCATGAAAGCGATTGCGCGACAAGCGCAACCGCTGCTGGCTCAATCGGCCGTTGCGCCATAAATGAAAACTCACGAATACAACGAGGAAACATGAAGCTCAAAATCATCGGCGTCGCCGCCCTGTCTGTTTTTGCCCTCTCCGCCTGCTCGGAAATGCAGATGGGTGCGCAATCCGCCAAGACGACGGCGACCGGTTCCACTGCTGGCGAAGCGTCGCAGAACGCAAACGCGGGCCTCCAACACTGCACCGCGCCGCTCGGCACGGTCGCCATCGTCGAGGATACGGAAGCGCCGTGGTACGGCCTTCTCACTGGTCAATACCAGCTCGGTTCGACGGTGCCCGTCCTGAAGCTGCTCGTTCAGCAAAGCAACTGCTTCGTGATCGTCGATCGCGGTCGCGCGCTCGGGACGGCGATGGGCGAACGCGCCCTGAACTCCTCGGGCGAACTGCGCAAGACCTCGAAGATGCACAAAGGCCAGATGGTCGCAGCCGACTACACGATCAGCCCGACTGTGACATTCAGCAACCGCGACGCGGGCGGTGGGGCAGCGGGCCTGCTCGCATTCGTGCCCGTGGTTGGCGGTGTGCTCGCCGGTGCCGCCGGCACGATGAAGGCACAGGAAGCGTCGACCATGCTGACGCTCGTCGATAACCGGTCCAGCGTCCAACTCGCGGCCGCTGAAGGGTCGGCGCGCAATGTCGACTACGGCATGCTCTCCGGCGTGTTCGCCGGCGGCTTCGGCGGCGCAGGCGGTGCGGGCGGCGGTGCTTATGCACGCACGGCGCAAGGCAAGGTCGTGGTCGCGGCATTCACCGACTCGCTCAACAACCTCGTTGGTGCGGTTCGCCAGTACCGCGCGCAGAACGTCAAGGGCGGCCTCGGCAACGGTGGCGCTCTGGTCGTCAACTGATCGAGCTTAAGGGCGGAAGGCAGCACATCGTTCCGCCCAGTTAAGGACCCGTTTAGGTTGGCCGTTATACCTGTCTCATCGAACCATCAAAGGAAGCTCACATGCGCCTCTTTCTCGCCATCATCATCCCGTGGCTCCAGTTCTTCACAATCGGCCGTCCGATCGCCGGAATCATCTGCTTTCTGTTGCAGATCACCCTGATCGGCTGGATTCCCGCCGCTATCTGGTCCGTTTTCGCACTCGGCCAGTACAAGACAGATCGCAAGATCGAGCGCGCGCTCGGTAGCCGCGCCTAAAGCATCTCTTATGGCCGCCGCCGGGCAGGAGCTTCGCGTCGGCCCTACTGTTAGATAGGTACGATGATGCGCTACGAATTCAACGCTGGACGGCTTCTGTTGAGACGACGGATTACGTGGCAGACGTTCAAGTACTCACTTCGCGAACGCCCAGTGGCCGTTGCCGGCCGCGCTGGTTGCTACGTCGTCGACCCGCATTTCGACGAAGAAACGATGCTGTGACCGTTCAGCGTCAAAGTTCGAGCTCTTCGCCCCCGTGTTTGGTGCCATCGACGACGCGACGTCTATGTCACATCACTCTCTCCACTCGCCGATGACAATCTCGCCTTCCACGTCATTGGCAGCCGCCACCTGACGCGCGACTGCCATCAGCTCGTCGTCAGTCAAAGTCGAATGCTCTTGCGTCGTCAGCAGCACGCCGACGCCATTCGAACCGACTTCCGGCGGAACATATGCCGCTCGATAAGTAGGCATCGCCTTTCTCCATGTTGTGGATACAAGTATCTTCTGCCTCGATCAGCCGCCGTCATCCGCAAGAAGGGATGCTTGCGCCAGATCAACGTTAGGCGTTGCCTTCGGCTTGGCGGTTCGGGGCGGCAGAGGAAACGGCTCCGCGTGCATCGCCTCAACCGGATAAAGCTGCAGGAACGAGCGCGCTTCGTCCGTGCTCTTGCAAGACAGCCAGTCTTCATATTCCGTCGGCGGGATGATGACAACCGACCTCTTTTCCGCTCCCGGCCTATGGAACCGCTTCATCAGCGGGTGATCGTCGGCGTTGACGGTCAACATCGTCATCGACAGGCTGGTTGAGCCATCGGCCGGATCTTTCCATGCACGCCAAAGCCCAGCGATCGCGAGCGGCGCGCCATCGGCCATGCCGATTCGCCAGCGCACTGCCTTGCCAGTCTCATAGTCCGGCTCGTAGAACCGGCGACAGGGGATCAGCGCGAATTGCAGCTTGTTCCAGGCGGTGCGAAAACTCGTCTTCTGGCCGACTGACTCGGAGCGGGCGTTCATCGTATCGAATGCTTTCACGCCCTGCGGAATGAACCTGCGCGGGACCATGCCGAACGTCGCGGCGTCAGTCAAATACTCACCGTCGACGCGGCGGAAGATCGGCGCAGCATAGTCCTTGTATATTTCCGGCTTGTAGTCGAAGTTCGGGACGGGAAACAGGCTGAAGACGTCGAAGCGGTCTTTCGGATTAGACTCGTAGCTGGTGCACACTTTTTCTCACCCTTCGTTGCCAGATTTTCATAGGTAACGGCTCGCCATACGCCCTGACTTTATCCTGTGAAGGCTTCTGGCGCCCGAGGCCGTGGCACCCATTTTGCATGAACTGCCCGTTGGCCATGCCGCCCAGCAGGTTCTAGCCGCTATTCAGCGGCATCGAGCGTGGCCGGCCAGATACCTGCGAGAGGTTCCTATGGCTGCCCGTTCGATCGCGTCGATGACGCTCAGTTTCGGTCTCGTTTCCGTGCCGGTGAAGGTCTATACAGCGACCGAAAGCAAGTCCGGCGTTGGCTTCAACCTGATGCACAAAGACTGCGGCACCCGGCTCAAACAGCAGTACGTCTGCCCGCACGACGGGAAGGTCGTCGAGCGCGCCGATATGGTCAAGGGCTACGAGTTCGAGAAAGAAAAGTACGTGATTTTCGAGAAGTCGGAACTGGAGGCGCTCGAGGCGAGCGCGAGCCACACGATCGACATCGTGTCGTTTGTGCCCACCAAGGCGATCGACCCGATTTACCTCGACAAGCCCTACTACCTCGCCCCCGACAAGCGCGGCGGCAAACCGTACCGGCTACTGCAGGAAGCCATGAAGGACAGCGGCACTTGCGCCGTAGCCCGCTGGACCTGGAAGGGCAAACAGCACATGGTGCAGGTGCGCGCCGGCAACGACGGTTTGATCCTCCAAACCTTGCTCTACGCGGACGAAGTCCGCTCCCAAGCCGATATTGGCATCGAAGAAACCGACATCCAGCCCACGGAACTGCAGCTCGCCGAGCAACTGATCGAGCAGTACCGCGTAGATAGCTACGACGCGGCAGCCTACAAGGATGAAGAGAAGGAACGCATCCTGGCCGAGATCGATAAAAAGATCGCGGGCAACAAAATCACCGCCGCGCCCGCCGTCGAACAGCCTGGGGCGCAAGTGATCGACCTCGTTGAAGCACTGCGCGCCAGTTTGAAGAGAAAGCCCGTCTCAGAACAACCGGCGGCGGCACCCCGCCCGGCGCGACAGACAGCCCGAGCGACCGCGCCCACGCCCGAACCGGCGGAGGAAGCGCCGGCCCCAAAACGCCGCTCAGTTCGCCGTGCGGCCGAAGATCAACCCGCACCAGCACGCAAAACCGGCACGAAGAGGTGACATGCCTGATCATGGCTACAGCCTCCGAGAAGTGCAGCGCATGCTGGGCGTCTCTCGGAGCGTCGTAGAGAAGCTGGTCGCGGCCGGTTTCGTCTCTCCAAGCGGCGAGCGGCGCGACTGGCGTTTTACCTTCCAGGACATTGTCATGCTCAGGACCGCGCACGCCTTGCGCGTCGCGGGCGTGTCGCCTTTGAAGATCGTCCGCGCACTCGATCACCTGCGCAACAGCTGGGGACATACAGGGTCGCTCACCGGTGTGCGCATTGCGGCCGTCGGCGACCGCGTTGCGGTGAGCGACGAGGCGAGCCGCCAGTGGGATGCCGAGACCGGTCAACTGCTGCTGGACTTTGACGTGAAACCCGCCGCACCAAACATCGCTTCGCTGCAGGCGCCGCTTGCAAACAAGGCTCGAGAAGTCGCCGCCGACCTCTTTCACCGTGCCCGCTCGCTAGAGGACGAGGACATTGACGCGGCCGAATCTGCATATCGGCAGGCGCTTGCCCGCGCCCCCGACTATACCGACGCATCGTTGAACCTTGGCGGCATCCTCGTCGACACCGAACGGTTCGACGATGCGATAGCGGTCTACCGCAACGCCCTTCGCTATCAACCGAACGATCCCGTATTGCTATTCAACATCGGCGTCGCGCTGGAAGATGCTGGGCGCTTCCGCGAAGCACTGCGGTCGTACGAGCTGTGCGTGGAGCACGCGCCCGACTTCGCGGACGCGCATTTCAACGCCGCGCGAGTCTACGAGGAACTCGGGGAGCAGGCAGGCGCGATCCGTCATTTCAACAGTTTCCGCAAGCTGCAGAAGCCGTAATGCAAGGAGGCAGTGTTGGTCATCGAATCCCTCTGGTTCCTGATCGTCGGGGCCCTGATGATCCTCATGGCAATCGGCCGCAAGTTTGTCGAGCGCTTGCCGATGACCGGTGCGATGGTCTATCTCGTCGTCGGCTTCTTGCTCGGCCCTGCATGCGCCGGGTTGCTGACCATCGACCTCCAACGTGATGTCACGCTCTTGCGCACGCTCACCGAGGCCGGTTTGGTTGTGTCGCTGTTCGCGATCGGAATGTACCTGCGGATCGATCTCTCGAATCCGCTTTGGCGCATAACGCTGCGCCTTGCCGGCCCGGCCATGCTGATCACCATCGGCGCGTTGTTCGTGGCGGCGCACTGGGGACTGGGGCTTGCCGCAGGACCTGCTCTGCTTTTGGCATCTGTGCTGGCGCCGACCGATCCTGTCCTTGCAAACGAATTGCGCGTCGAGGAAGCGGGCGATGATGAGCCCCTGCGCTTCGCCTTGTCATCAGAGGGTGGCCTCAACGACGGTGCGGCCTCGCCGATGGTCTACATCGCGCTCGCGCTTTGCGGTGTTCACACGCTCGGAAGCAGCAATCCGTGGACGTTTGCGCTTGCGATCGCATGGGGACTGGCGAGCGCCGTAATCATCGGATGGGCGTTGGGAACAGGCATCGTGGTCCTCGTGACCAGGCTGCGAACGCACTACGACCATGCGCTCGGTCTGGAAGGATTTCTGGCGCTTGGATTGGTTGCGTTGGCGTACGGAGCGACGCTCATTGTCGATGGCTACGCCTTCATCGCGGTGTTTATCGCAGGCGTCGCGCTACGCCGCCAGGAAATGAAGGCGACTGGCGAAAAGCCGCCGAACGAGGTATTGGAATCGGTTGAGCGTGGCCAGCGAGAAGAGGCGGCCAAGGACCCCGAACTGGCTCACGCCTACATTGCTGAGAACATGATGGGATTCTCGGTCGAAATGGAGCGCTTCGTCGAACTCGGCTTGATGGTCATCGTCGGCAGCGTCGTCTCCGCGCACTGGCAGGAGCTTCTCCACTGGTCCGCCATCTGGCCAGTCCTGTTTCTGTTCTTCGTCGCGCGCCCGCTGGGCAGCAGCCTCTCGCTTGTTGGCTCGTCGATGGATCGGCACCAGCGCGCGCTTTCAGGGTGGCTCGGCTTACGCGGCGTCAGTGCCTTTTATTACCTGCTGTTCTCGTCGGAAAAGGCAGGCAGCGCGACCGTCGCCAACCTGCTGCCCGTCATCCTTGCGGCGATTGTCCTTTCCGTCTTTCTACACGGTAGCAGCGCGACGATATTGCTCGACCGGTACCTGAGCAAACGGTATTCGGCCAGGAACAAGACTTGCTGGGCGGTTGGCAAAAGTGACCTCCGGAGAATGAGATGGCAGACCAGCACAAGCCCGGCGAGAAGGTGCAGACCTCGGGTATCTACAAGGTAGTGAAGGAAGGCGACGGCGAGTCGGAGTTTGAGGTGACGTGCGTCGAGGGCGAGCATTTTCCGCCGACCCGAAGCGGCAAAGGAGCACACTACGAGCTGGTTCACGCAGCGACCCATTCGCACAAGCACAGCGAGCTCGGCAGCGGCGACAAGTAGGACGTGAAATGTCTGGCCGCGACCGGCAGTCGGAGCCGACGCCGGCCAACAACCCCCAGCATCCGTCGCTGGCGAGGAGGCGCCATGTTCCGGTCGTACCTCATTGATCCTCTCTCGCGCACCGTTACGAAGGTGCGAGAAGGTTTCGACCGTGCCGAACAACTTCTCGGCACCGATCGGCACGACGTCGCCACGCTATGGACCGCCTCTTTTGACCCGCATTCGTCGGTCAATCTGGTTTCGGCGGACGAGGCCACCTTGGATGAACCGCTGTCGGAAACCGGCTTCAGCCTATTTTTCACATGCCACGGCACGAGGAAAGAGTGGCAAGTCACCGGCAAGGCGGTGCTCGTCGCGGGCGGCGATATCCCGACAGACATCGCTGAGCAAGTCGACACAGTCGCATCCGTCGAACGCGCAGTCGAATTCAAGTTGCAGATCGACGCCGAGGTTGTTGATTGGACCGAACATCCCCAGTTCTCCAACGGCCGGGTGGACGTGAGACGTGCGCAAGTCACGAGGGACACCTCCGATAACCGCAAAAGCGGGTCCTGAAATTCGGTGACCGGCCGTTTCGGTCCGACGGAGCCAGTCATTCCGCAGAACCGCGTGCAAGTCAGTCAGACAACGAGGGAGAGACAGACGTGGACATAGGAGAGTACCTTTCTCAAAAGTCGAAGGAATGCGCGCGACTCGAAAATGTTTTTTTGTACACCTCAGAGGTGTTTTATTTTATCGCCATTATTTCTAGCTCAGCTGCGACGATCATGGGAGCGCTCTCCACGGAAGAATTTGCAGTTCCCAAAATCGCGGTAGCTGTTGCCGCCGCGATTCCCGGGCTTTTTATAGCGTTTGATAATCGTTTTCGGTTAAGAGCGAGGTCAGACTGGAATGCTGTCTACAAGGTCCGTTATCAAGCGCTGCTGCGCCAGCTCGAAATAGAAGGTACCCCGGCAAAGGAAGTATCAGCGCTACTTTCGCAGTTGGAAGAAGAAATGGAGAAACAGTATCCGGTCCGGTCCGATAGCCTGACGCCGCTTAGTTAGAGCTTCCGGAACTTCGCTCCAAGCGAATGTTAAAGCGACGCAAAACGGCGCGATCACGCTGCTTGAACCCGAATTATTTGCTAGCACATTCGTAGATAGCGTCCGTTGAGATAGACGCTAGCGGAACGTCGCGCCGGTCCTTATATCGCTCCTGGATCGCCTTCACACGGGCGTTAGCCTCCTCACGGGTGCCCGTTCCCCGGCAGCCGTTGTCAGCGTAAATCTTCAGCATACAATCAACCACCGCAGGCTCCCCGCGATCCTTCCCTATGCAGGCGGCTTTCCACGCTGTGGGCTCGCATTGTGACACTGGTCGGAGATTGTTGCCCACTGTGAACATCGCGACATTACCATACTCGGACTTTAGGCCGAGTGGCGCGTATTTTTTTAAACGTGTCCGGTACGTCCTCAGCGCGACGTCCAGCTCTGCCTTCTTGAAATCCGGATCTTGCAGACCCTTCCTTAATGCCGCGTTAAATTCTTGGTCGCACGTCAGTGTCCCTTGTCGATTTGCGTTACATACCCAACGTGCATCGATGCAACCGTTCTTCATCGGCATTCCAAGCTTGCCAAAGACTTCGTTGAATCGTTCCCGGTTTCTTTTCTGATACGCTCCGAGTACGCTAGGCAAATTATCCTGTGTCCAGTCAAGAATTCCGAAGGTGATTCCGTCGAGCCCGAAATAGCCGTCGAATTGCTTTCGTCTGCAATGTTCCGTGACGGCGGAAAGAAAGCCGCCGAACGCTCCCGACCCTGGGCAAGTGGCAATCTGCTCGCATAATTTGTCTAGGCGCTCCGGGCTGGTATTGACCTTCATCCCGCAGGGCGACAGCCATACTGGCTTGCCCTTGCTATTAAGCCTATTTAATAACTTCCCGCCGTTTTCGCCCGTTGCGCGACATTCCACCATCGAAAGCCCGGGACAGCTCTGGGCGAGGGCCAGATTCTGGCCGGACAGCATTGTCACCAACCACGCAATCGTGCTCGGTCGAAATAACATACGCATCGCGAGTCCTTTCAGGGCGATTCTCTGGGTCCGTGTAGTCGCGTCGATGATTCGTCAGTTACGCGGGGCGCGTACTAGGCAAGCATCTAGACGGGATTTTCCACCCCATTGCTTGTATGCGCTTTCAGCAGCGGCGTTCGACTTTTCAGGATCTGAACTATCGTAGCTGCCAACACCGTGTCTCCGTCCGAAAAAAACCCAAAGAACGTTTGGTTGGTCTTGCGCACCCGCATAGCGCTCCGAATAAGCAATATCAGTCTTCTTAGGGAGACCGGCCACCGCTCTAGCAAGCGCGACACTTCCTTCGCCAATTCGTGGCCCTACATCCCCAACAATGAAGGGAACCGCGATCCCTTTCTTTCGATCAATGGCAACACCGTAGCTACCCATGGGTGCAAACGACGCGATCGATTTCGGCGCTACTGCGGCTTGAACGATAAGCGGGTCAACGTAGCGCTTTTGGTCACCACGATCGGTTATTGAAGGATCAAATAACGTCGTGGGCGAGACGAAAAAACCGGACGCACTCTTTATGGGCTTAACGTCGATGACTGCATGATGATTAATCTCAGCACGCCCCTCGCCCACTATTCCATACCAGTGGATAGCGCCTACCGAAGGGTCGTTCCAGCCTGCTGACTCAATCCGCGTTAGATCATCCATAAACCGGCCCGTACAGTATTGGCTCACCGCTGGATTGTAACTTTCGCCCGAAGGCAAATACACGCGCCCTGCATTACAAAGATGAATTAATGCACCGCCGCCTTTGTTAAGTCGGTGGTACCCCTTCCCTGAGCCGTCCACATTTATATTCATTTTCGCAAAGGCGATAAGCCCGCCGTCATCAAGTGCCCGAGACATACCTTGAACACCGAGACCGGTTTTAATGTCGCCCAAGCAATCAACCGCAGCGACATTCCCCGTTGCGCTGAGCGATGCAACCACAAAAATCAAAATCTTCCTCGGAATCACGAGAGCCCCCAAGGTATTACGCTTTCCTATCACCAATATTACTGAGCATTGTCAGTTATAGACTGAAAAACGCATATTGCCAAAATTAAGTGCTTTGGAATTGAGCGAAATCGGGCAGGCAACGCCGAACTAACATCGATCGTATTCGCCATCGATGGCGGTATTCCTCAGTCAATAATGTCTTTCTCATGCTGTGGTCACTGCTGTTCGGGAGCAGATTCGTCGCTACTTCGTGCCAACCGCGCGACGCATCGCCGCTGTAATCCCCTGCCGAGTGCGGTGATAGCCATCCCACGGATCGGCACGCAGGAAACGCATTCGCTGCGCCGCCTTCTTTATCGTCCACTGGTCCGCACCACGCACATCCTTCAGTTCGTCCCAGTGAATCGGCATTGAGACGCCCATGCCTGCGCGAGCGCGCGCAGAAAACGCAGCCGCCGTACTTGCGCCGTTTCCATTGCGCAGATAGTCGATAAAAATCTTCCCCACGCGATTCTTGGGACCAAGCACTGCGGAGAAACGCTCTGGCATTAGCTTTGCCATGTAGCGCGCAACTGCTTGCGAGAACGACTTGACCTCCTCCCAGCCCTGCCGGCGCGTGAGCGGCACGACGATGTGAAAGCCCTTGCCGCCGCTTGTCTTGATGAAGCTTTTGAGTCCGATCTCGTCGAGCAACACCTTGGATAGCGTCGCCGCATCGAGCATCATCTGCCATGAGAGCTCGGGGTCCGGGTCAAGGTCGAGGATGAAGCGGTCAGGATGATCGAGGTCCGGCTGCACGGCGTTCCAGCTATGCAGTTCGACGACGTTCATCTGGGCAAGGCCGATGAGCGCTTCGTGACGATCGACGACCAGCAGCGGCGGGTGGCGAGGATGCAGTTCGACCGGCAGCCGGGTAATGCCGGGGATCTTTGAACGCTCCTCGTGCTTCTGGAAGAATAGCTCGCCGTGGATGCCTTCCGGCGCGCGCACCAGCGAGACCGGCCTATCCTTAAGGTACGGCAACGCAAACTCCGCGATCTCGTCGTAATAGCGAACAAGGTCGATCTTTTTCATGCGTGTCACGTCGTCAATGACGCGCTCGGCGTTGGACACTTTCACGCCCGCGATGACGAGTGTTCCTGCCCGGCCGGGTGATACCCGCGTGGTTCCCTTCGCTTGAGGCAGGCTCTCAGGTTCGTCAACGTCGACAACCGTCTCTTCGGTCACGGCCGTCGCGGGTTTGTCCTCTCGCATGCCTTGGAAAACGGGATGGCGCACCTCGCCAGCAGGCGTCCATTCCAGGAATGACGCTTCAACGACGAGTTCGGGCTGCAGCCACAAGAAGTCGCGATCTTTCTCGCGCGGGGGCGGGTTGTAGAAAGCCGGATTGTCGCGAAGGAGCTTTGCCGCCTTCTTTTCGAGGTCGGCAAGCGGGCGCGGCTTCAGTTCCGCTTTTACGGTACCCGCAAACCGCAGACTGCCGTCTCGCTCGTGCACGCCGAGCATCAACGATCGCATCCCGCGCTTCGCGCCGGCTAGTCTCGTGTAGCCGCCGACGACAAACTCCTGGCGTTGTAAGCACTTGAGTTTTATCCAATCGGTCGACCGGCCCGAGCGGTACGGCGCATCGGCGCGTTTGCCGATGATGCCCTCGAGCCGCATGCGGCACGCGGACGCGAGCAGCGATTGCGGGTCCTCCGTGAATGACTCACTAAAGCGAATGCGCTCGCTCGATGTCTGTGCGATCAACTCGCCGAGTAGTTCTCTGCGCTGGGAGAGCGGCACTTCCCGCAGATCGCGTCCGTTGAGGAACGGGATGTCGAACGCGAAAAAGGTCAGTTGCGCCGTACTGCGGCGGTCAAACGCATTCTGTAGTGCGTTGAAGTCGGGCACGCCGCTCTCGGTGAGCACCACCACCTCGCCGTCAAGCCATGCATTTTCGACCGGCAATCCGTCCATAGCGGTCGCCAGCGTGCGCATCTTCTCTGTCCAGTCGTGTCCCCCGCGCGTGATGAGCTTTGCTGTGCCTTGCTCAACTCGGCACATCAGGCGATAACCGTCGAACTTGATTTCGTAGAGCCAGTCGCCGCTCGCGGGCGGCCGACGCGCGAGCGTCGCTAGTTGCGGAGCAATCGTCTCCGGCAATGGTTCATCAGCGGTTCGCCCGCCTCCGCTCGAGGAGCGCTTTTTCATGTGCTGACGGGAGCATCATCGATAACGCGAATCTGCGCTACCGGATAGAGCTGCGCGGCGAGGTCCAGCGCCTCTTGCTTTTGAGCCACGATCGTCACAAAGACTCCTCCCCGTCTGTGGGCATCGAGAACCTTAATGCGCCATCCAGCATGTTCGTTGCGCCGGACGCCCACCTCGTCCACCGGTCCATCACTGACCGTCATAGCGCGATACCCAAAGCGTATCGCCCAATCCGTGCGCAAAGTCCTCGCCCGTACTAGGCAACCCTTCCTAGAAGTTCTCTTCTATCCACGCCTTCGCCCATGCGATGGCGCGGTCATGCGCCGCGCGCTCAGTGTCGAAATAGCCGATATCGGAAAAGTGGAAGATTTGGCCGTCGGCCTCGTCTTCAGTCGGTTTGCGCTCAACCTCGCACCATGAGTGCCAGTGGTGGCCGCTTCGCTTAGGCCGAGAATCGATCGTCCAGTCACCGTACTCTATCTTCAGCGCTGAATCGTCTACGGCCTGCGGCTTGTCCGGCATTGGGAGCGTCATTGTCATCCGTGTAGTTTTTTCCAATTAGATTGTCGTAGTCGGTGCTCGCAGCACTAACAATCGCCCGCAGCATCCGGGTGAGTGCATCGTCGGGAGGCTTGCTTTCCACGATCACGCGGGCAGTGCGCAGCGAGATTGAGTGGGTTTTGTGCAAGCCTTTGCCGCCGCTCGTTTCAAAACGGAACCGGTGAATCTCGCCCGCCGACCCCGGCGAAGGATTCTCGTGGGAAACAATGGTCACTTTCATACTATCAAAGCCTTCGAGCGCTATCTACGACCCCGGAGCAACGATCGTGCTGGGTCATAAATCGCTCATATCGGAGTCTTCTACGCAATTTGTTCCTGTTTCTCCGTCATTTCGAGCCGTGGTGTTGCGTCCGGGCGGTGGTCCGCCAATGCAAGCCGACAGCGGAACGCCGCGTGCTCGACAGAAGATGCGATTCGCTCCACGGAGGAAGCAATGAACCCCGTCTTCAACGAAAAGACGCGCGACGGCGAAATCGCCCGTGCGTTAAACATGGCGTTGCACGCACTCAGCGTTCATTCGGGGGCGATGGTCCTATTGGACGACAGCGAGCCAGTCACCCTGAACTTTTCCCGGGAGACCGCGGCGATCCTGCGCGCCATGCAATTGCTGGGCGTGAACCCGGGGGAGACGCTGCCAGCGCCAAATCTCGACGATTACGATCTCGGAAAAAAAAACGTCCCAGGGTTTTAGCCCCGGGACGTGTTCACAAAGCAATGGGAGGCTAGGCCGCTTCAGCAAAAAGGCTTAATTGCGTCGGGTCGAATCCCAACAGCGCGTCGTGTGCGTCGCCGCCAATGGCGTTCGCGATCAGATGCGCATCCAGCTCGGCCGGCGTCAGGTTCAGACGCTGAGCGAGTCGTGAGAAGTACTGCCCCCGCTTGGCCATGTCCTGATACCGCTGGGCCATGCCGGTCGGCAACTTCACGATGCCCTCGTTCAGCCAGAAATGCGCTGAATCGATCGCGTCGCGATGCTGCGTGTCCAGCATGAATGCCGTGTCGTACGTGCAGGTGACGAACAAACACGCTGCTTCCGCATCGACGTCGAACTGCGACGTCTCCTCGAAATACACCGTCTGCTCACCGCCTGTCGTCCTCGCGTATCGCCCGGGCCGACCGGGATGCCGGTACGGGTTCCACTGCTCTGCATCGAACGAGCGCAACCCTGTCACCGGAGCTTCCTTGTCGTACTGACCCACCGGATACCAACCGTGCAGCACGATTTCCTTCTTCGGCAGGGATTCGAGCGTCGGGATCGGATAGCGACGCCCCAACACATTTACGTCGTGCCAGACCGCAAGCGCAGGAAACGCATGCGGCGCGTAGTGATGCATGGATAGGAAAAAGTCGATGGCCACCAACTGCTGCGGTGTCACGAACTCGAACTGCGGCTCGCACAGCACCCGGTTCTCTTCAGTGTCGGGAATCGAACCGGTAGTCAGTGCGCCAGAGTGCGCTTCTGCACGATCTCGCTCGGCGGCGTCGATACTCAGCAGCTTGCGCAGCAAATCGATGCGCGTCGCGTAGCTATAGGTGTCGGCCTGGATGCGCGTGTATCCCGCATCGCTCAGCGAACGCCCTATTAACTCCCGGCGCGACATGTCCCACTGGATTGCCAGCAGATAGTTCCGATAGTCGTTGAGCGGACGAAGATGTCCGTAGTGCTCATCTTCGATCATCGCCTCGAGCGACTTGTCACGGTCGCCAGAGACAAGACAAATTGCGCAGCCGAACCTCGATCCGCACGCGGCGCGGGCACCAGCATCGCCCACCACGACACCGCACGTTCCTCCGTTTCCTGCCCGGTAGATATCGGACAGGCGATGGATCGTGGCGGGTGCAATTGGCGACGGAAAGGTCAGGTCCCGAGCATCGGCCAGCAGCGCGAGCATCGTCCAAACATGATCGGACGTCCAGTCGCTGAGGGGAGAGATCGTAAGCGCTCCGGTCCTGCTTCTAACCGCTTGATCGGCGCTATCGCGTCTCTCAGCCATCGCGACCGCACGCGAGGTACTTTCGTCCCTGCGCAGCCCGAGCACCGTAATGACTTCGCGAGCACCGTCATCCGCCGCTCGTCGTTCAAGCAGTGTTCGAAGCCGACCTCCCGGCCGTACCTTCCATTCATCGGCGCACGGACGGGTACGTCTACCGTCGCGAACGCCATTCTCGGGCGTGCGTGCCAACGTACCGCGACCCATCGTTGAGACGACGAACTGGCTTGCCAACGACGGTGTCGTCACGTGGACCTGTACAGGCAACGCCGACGCTTCGATATACAACTGCAGCTCGTCCAGCACTGAGTGCAAGAAGTTTGCGATCGTAGGATTCTCGATTGTCGTGTCGGCCGACTGAACATGGTGGGTGATCGCCGTGCCGCCGGCACGGCGAATCGCCACAAGCATTAACACCAGGGTACATGTGCTGTCCTTGCCGCCCGAATAGGCGCAGCTCAGGCTATGCCCAAGTTCGATGTATCGCTGCATCACGCTGATCGCAGCTTCCATCTTCGAGAGAACTTCCTGTTCCATTTTTTTCGCTCCAGAAAAGTAGGAGCGGCCCTTTCGGGATGCGCTCCCGAAAGGGTTCAAAGGGTCAATGGTTAAATCAAATCAAGAGGTCGGCCGTCGCGCGTTGGGCCGCTTCGAGGCCATCGTGCGCTGCGGCGAACATGTCGGCTTGCCGCGTTGCACGATCCAGCCGCGGAAGCGTCTTCGCATACCGGCTCACGCTGGTACCGTCGAAGCTGTCAGCACCGGCGGCCGCACAAATGCGGATACGACGCGCCGAGTTCACGCGACCGACGTGCAAGTAGCAGTGACGCCGTCGCGCGAGGGACCCCCACACGTGCGCCGTCTGCTCCTTCCACTCCGTCGAACCGCCGACGAAGATGCCGACTGCGGGGACAGAAGCGAGGCGAGGTCGTCGACCTGCATACCGTTCTGAACGGCAATCAGCATCCGGCATGGCATTCCGCGCAAGCGCTCGAGCCACTTCAGCGAATAGTCGAGCGAGGCCATCCCGCCCATGACGATGTCCGGAAGGACGAGCCAATCGGCCCGCTCGCCGAGCCGTTCGACAGCAACCGAGAACGCGTACTCATCGAAGGGCCGGCCTTGCTGGTAGGCCGTCCAAGCGCCGTTATCCAACGCATAGCGATGAAAGCCCTCGGTACGCAACTCGCCCTTGGCCGAGACCAACAAGCGCCAGTCGGCGCCCTTCAGTGCGTCCAGGTTGCGGCGGGTGCCAGTGCGACTCGCATAACCGACGATCGGCTGCCGATGCATGGCGATCCGCTCTTCGATTTCCGGGTCATCGTCAGCAGATCCGTCGACTCCGTAGTACTCGGCGTAGGACATGAATGCTTGCGCGTAGCCGGTCTTCTGGCCACTGGCGTATTGCTCCAGCCACGGCGGCGTCATTGGCGCACCCCGTTTTGGGGTTGCACTCTCCCGCCGATGACCAAGAACACTTTCGTATCGACGTTCCGGACCCACGGGCGAACTTCACCCGCGTGCGTCTCTGTGCCGGCGATATAGCCAATCGCCGCTTCGAGGTTGGCGAACTGCTCCGGCGATGCGCCCAGCTTGGCTGCTTCAAACATAACAACACTCCACAAAAAGAACGCGGAGCGACCCCAGCGGGCCGCTTGCCCGCAAGGGTTGAGAAAAGAAGGTAGGGGCGATTTGTGCCGCTTACTCGATCAGCTTGACGCTCTGCCACCAGCGACCGCCCGAAGGTAGGTCTCTGACGAAAGAGAAGTTCTCCGCTTCATCGCGCGTGAGCTCGATCGCACCGCCCTTCAAGATGGCGGTCTGGAGATAGACGACATTCGCGAGGGCGAGCACGCCGTGCTGTTCGGCGATGCCGGTCAGCGTCTCGACGGCATCCAGCAGTTCTGCATGAAACTGCTTCGCGTCAGCGGCGAGCCGCAGCGACACGTCCGCGTCGCTAAGCGCCCCCAACACCGCATCACACTGAGCTTGCGGGTCGTCAGGCCCGTACTGCTCGGGCTTGATCCAGCTTCGGATCACCATGTCGTTGACTACGTCGTCGACGAAATCAGTGCAGGAATAGGCCATGGAAGGCTCCAGTCAAGAAGTGAAAGACAAAAAGCCGGGGTCAGATGCGACGCAGACGGCCGTTTTCGAACGCGGATGTGCGACGCAGGTACGGCGGGCGCGGCGGCTGCGATTGAGCAGTAGCCGGTGCGGCTTGCTGCGATTGTGGCTGGTGAGGCACCGCGTTCGAGTGAGACGGACTACCGGCTGCCGCAAGCAGCAGCATCAAAAGGTTTGCCATATGAGATAGCGCCGTAGGGCGCGAGAAAGGAGGGAAACGGGAAAGCGCCCCTTGCGGGGCAACTCCCCACAAGGGTTGATGAAGAACTCAGGCGGCAAGCGCCTGTACGTCGATGACCGCGTCGGCTTCCGCGACAAGGTCGGGCGTCTGCGAGATGAAAAACTCTCGCTGATACCCGCCTTGGCGCAAAACCTCACGCTTCATTCGCATGAACTGCACTTTGCGCTCCGGATCGAGCGGGCCGTCTGACTCGTCGCTGAACAAGGTCTGATAAGGCTGACCAGTGTTCTGCGCGAGATACAGCGCGATGCCCCGCGTGAGGCACTCGTTGATCCAGACCTTCTGACCGCCGGACATAACGGAGACCGACTTGCTGCTGTCGGACTCGGCGTCGTGAACGAGGATCTCGAAGCCCTCCCGCAGTTCACCGCTCGCGAGCGTGCGCTGCGTTCGGATCTCCACCGTGAAGCGCATGCCATAACAAGCCAGCAGTAGCTCGTTGACGGTATGCGTGAGCGCCGGGCCTGCGTCATCGATGGTCAGCGCGATCACGCCGTCGTTGCCCAGGCCCTTAGCGAGCAGCTTCCACCGCGCGATCTCGTCGGAGAGGCGATCGGCACGCGACTGCGTAGCCGAAAACTTCTCCAACTCCAACGCCAGCGCTTCGGCTTCGGCCTGCAGGACACTTTGTGAGCGGATCGATTGCTCGATCCGGCCATCAAGTGCCGCGACGGTCTCCCGATTCGCTGCGATGTCACGGTCCAGCTTCGCAATCGCGGCGGTCACATCGACGGCGGCCAGTCGCCCGACCTCCTCGGTAATGCGGACAAGCTCCGCTTCCATACGCGTCTTCTCAGACTGGTACTTCGCGGTTCGTGCCGTACTTTCCTCAGTGATCGAGCGCAGTTCGGCTTGCGCCGCCTCGAGTCCCGATACGGCGGCATCCAGCAATGGCTTAGTGGCAGCAAGCTCTGCCGCCGCCTGCAAGGCACGGCGAAGTTGCGCGGCCGCGTCCGTGATGGCGAGCATCTCGACACGCTTCGCTGCCAACTCGGCCGGCACGAGAGCCAAGGCATCGGCTTGCGCTTTCTTCTCGCGATACTCCGCGCGAAGATTGGCGACCGACACCCGCTGAACCTCCGCTTGTGCTTTCGCCTGCAATGCTTGAGTGAGGAGCGGACATTGCGCGTGCATCGAATGACCGACGCACGGCACCTGATCCACCACCGCTGCCTGCTTGCTCAACGTGTCGAAGTGGGCGGCTTTCGTCGTGCCCTGGCTCATCAAACCGGTAAGCGTCGCATCGAGTGTGGTCAACGTCGCGCGTTTGACCTCCAAATCGGCAAGGTCGCGCTGCAGAGGAGCAAACCTCGCTTCCTCACGCGCAATCGCCAACTCGGCCTCCTCGCGCTTCGCTGCCGCACCCAGGATCGCTTCACGGCGAGCCAGCGTTGCTTGGTGCGTGGCCACCGTACGACTCAGCGCGGCGACGCGTTGCTGGCAGCGAACCGCTGCTGCTTGCTCGTCGTCGGCCGCGCTTTCCACGGCACGGCCCAACTCGTCGCGGCGAACGCCCAGCTCTCGCAGGCGCGCCTCGGTCGTGGCCGATTCACTCTGCTTCGCCGCAAGCGTTGCCCGCTCCTGAGTCAGCTTGCTCGCCTGCTCAAGCGCGGCATCGCGTTGCTCCCGAGCGGCACGCAAGGTGCTGCCCTGCGCGACGATCGACTGCTCAGCGTCCGCTTTGCGTTGCCGCTTTCCGGCGAGCGCACCAAGCTCTGACTGGATGCCTTCGAGCGACTTGCCGAGCACCTTCGCGACGTCACCGGCTTTCGCCGACAATGCCTTCAGGTGGTCGATGCCAAGGAGTTCGGCCAGCAGCGTCTTGATTTCGCCCGCACCGTAGGACGCGAGCGGCCGCCGGTTCTGAGCCGAGAACACGCTCGTGAAGAACGTCTCCAACGAACCGTTGATCGCTTCGACACAGCGGTTATACGACTCCGCCTTGCCGTCCGACACCGTTCCGTCAGGCAGCGACACCGGACGCCACGTACCGTCGACGCCGCGATAAGCAAGGTAATACTCCGCCTTGCCTGTCTTGCCGGGCTTGCGGAACGTGAAGGACGAGCGATAGCGGATGCCGTCGTGCTCCCATTCGAGTTCTTTCAGCGCACTGGTGCCACAGATGTGATCCCAGTACGAAAAGGCGTCGACCGACAGCTTCGAGGCACGCGACGGCATGATCGGATACGGATGTAAGTTGTCCATGATCGTGGTCTTGCCCGCCCCGTTAGGGCCGGTCAAGGCGATTAGGCCATCCGGCAACGCTTCCAGATCGAGCGTCACGCTCTCGCGCTTCATGCCATCGCGCACGCCCACGAAGCCTTCCAGTGTCAGTTTCAGAGGCCGCATGACAGATCCTCCGACACGCTCATCGACACGGACATCGCGGCCATCTTCGAGTAGAACGCGTCGTCGTCCTCGTTGGGAAACGGCTCGTTCATGACGATCGACGGCACCGCGTGCACCGCTGCTTTGGGCGCTTGAAGCGTTCCGTCTAGTGCGGCCGCCACGTTGTCACAGACTCTGCCGAACTCGCGACGCGCGCTCGTCAGAAGCACAGACCAACCGCTATGCCCGGTGAGGCTACGGATCTCGGCAGCAGACCACTGGCTTGCATAGCCTTCCTGATACGACCATAGAAGGTGCTGCATTTCAACGGTCGGCGTCACTGCAACCTCGCACGCGCCGGGCGTTGTGGCGAGCAGCAACAGCGTCTGACCGAACTGCGCCAGCACTGCGCCGCGGTACTGGCCGAACGGCTGGTGCTGAATGGCAGCGGTAAACCCAGCCAAATCGACTAACGACTTTTGAAGATCACGCGATGAGCGGTCGCCCAACGCAAAAGTGCGGACCCAGTTCGGGCCAGCGGGATAAAGACCAAACATGATGCACTCCGTATGGTGGGCGGAGTGCGGCCCCGGTAGGGATCGCTCCCCGCCAGGGTGGAAAAAATGAACTGCTAGAGAAAGGTCCTGCTACTACGAATCGATGCGTCAAAGACGCGGTGAAATTTCTGTTTCGATAGCGACGATGACAGTCGGCTATCGGAACACGGCTTGCGTGTTCGGGCAAAGGAGCCGTACTGGCCTCCCCCGCATGCGTGGCTACCTACGCCGCGAACAAATCATCGTTAAGCCATGAAAGCTGACTTGCTGAGGCCGACTCGACGATTTCACCCGTCGCATCGGGCATTGGCAATGCCGCTTCCCCAGCGTCGTCACGCGCTTCGTGAAGAGTCTTCAGCGCAGGCTCCGCGATGGTTGACAACGCAGGCAGCGGATCATCTGCGAACGGTTGCGCCAGGTCTGCTTCGGTTAGTCGAGCCAAAACGCCAGCGGCGATCGCTTCTGCGTCCCCGGTTTCAAGCAACTGCAGCCGCTCCAGCAACGGCGCCGGAGCGACGTCCGTGTGCTCGCACCAGCGCTCGAGCTTTCGATCAATCGACGTTTCGAGGCTGATGCCTTGGGCGCGTGAGCGGACAACGGGAAGAATGCGACCTTCGACCTTCAGCTCTGCCGCATTGGCGAACAGCGCCGCGATCGCGTCACGGTCCACTGACTGTTTGTGCTCTTCGTCGACCTGCCAACGAACTCGCACGAACTTGTCGGTCGCATCGAGCGCGATTGCCGTCAGGCGTTGCATGTCGGGCGGTCCGTCAAAGTCGACGCAGATCGTCTGTCGCGAAGGCGTAACGACCAGATCGGCTTGTGCGCTTCCCACCTCAACATTCCACATGAGAAAGCCTTTGTCACCTTCCTCACCGTAGTGGAATCGCCCGATGGAACCGGGATAGGCCACGACGCGGCCCGCTCGCTCCCACTGCTGCGCCTTGTGGATGTGTCCAAGCATGAAAGCATCGCATTCAGCCTCGAACAGGCTGCCAAGCGAAAACTCATGGTCGAACCCCGCCATCGTCACGCCGTGTTCGGTCATACAACCGTTGACCGTGCCATGGGAGACCCCGACAGTTCGAATGCCTGCGGCGCGAAGCTGCTGGTTGACGCGCCCGGCAGCGGCCAGATAGTCACCTAGCACGGCTTCAAGACCCGTCCCGGCTTCCTTGGCACCAACGGCGGCCGCCAGTTGCCCCTTGTTGACCGTGGGCAAACAGGTGAACACGACATCGGCGCCGATAGCGAGCACTTCCCGTAGCTCCTCGTCGGAGTACACCGGACCGCTCGAGGGATAGAACCGTCCTTCATGCAGGCTTACCTGCTGAACACGTTCCGCCACATAGATCTGATGCGTTGTCGCCATCAGTTCAAAGTTGCGTAGCGTGCCAGGCGGCTCATGTGAGAACGTGCCCTGCAGCATCAGGACCGGCATACTGCCGCTCAGCCCATTGATGCGCCGTGCGAGGCGGTTCAACGAAGGCGCATGGGCGTCGAGGCGATGGTCCGTCGCGTCACCCGAGATCACCGCGACATTGGCGTGCGAGAGAACGGCGTGGTCGATGGCAAAGCCAAAACACCGGTCCGACTCTTCGACGTTGCCTGGGGCGTAATGCAAGTCAGAAAAATGAGCGATTTTCAAAGTCGCCTCCTAAAAATGAAAAAGGCCACCCGAAGGTAGCCAGTGAGTGTCGATGCGCCGGTATCGCGCGCTCGATAAAAGGTTAGAAACTAAGCGTGTCGCGGACTTTCATCAGTGCTTGGCCCAGGAGGTTTTGGCCACGCCACTTCGATTTGTCCGTGATGTCAGGATGGTGCGCGCCGAGCCCCACGCCCCATATCACATCGTAGGGACTGGCTTCGACAAGCTCCGTCGGTGCCGTCGCGAGCAACAGCGTGCGCAGGCCGGGATGCTGCGCGAACTTCTCGCGGCATCCGACGTAGACGATCGACTCGCGCTTTACTTTCCACGTGTCGAGGTCGAAGCCCCTGACCTTGCGGCCGAGTGCTTTTTGTTCCTTCGGCAGATGGGTGGCTAGCACAGCTTCAGCAATGTCCTCGTCGCCGAACAGCTTGGCTTTGGAGAACATCATGAACTGTTCTACCGAGCGGAAATTGACGTCGTGATAGGAAAAGCGGCAAGGGTGCCAGTTGCTAAAAGCATCCTCCGTGCCGAAGAACAGCGTGAAGTTGCCGACTCTACGCATCGGAAGCTCCTTCGCGTGAACAAGTAGATGGGCCGCCGAAGCGGACGGGATTCGATGCGCAGGTACAGCGCGGTCGAAAACATTTGAGCAAGCGGTTCTTGCTGAAATGCTCTCATGCGCGAGCGAGGAAGAAGGTGCCAGTCTCGAAAGAAAGGACGCCAGCCCCCCGAAAGGGGGACTGGCCAAGGTTAGACGTAAGCAGCTTGCGCAATCGCGTCCTGAATCTCGACGTCAAGCGCAGCGGGATCGTCGAGCGCGGTTTTAAGGCGCGCGTTCATCGCATCGACATCAGCGATCCGTTCGATCCAGCCGCGACCGTACGTCTGGTGCGCGTATTTGCGAAAGCCGTTCTGTCGCTCCGGCTGACTCAGGCCCAGACGATGCAGCAGGTCCGACATGCGGTGACGCTTGTCCTCCAGCGTCTCGTTGGGATCGGGCAAGTCGTCGTCACTGCTGCCATCGCGGTTATCTTCGTTGTGAACGACCGATGATGAGCCATCGCCTGCCCGTTCGTCCTCCGACTGCCGCTGCTCGGGCTGATGAAGCGGATCGCCGATTGACTGTACTGTCCCGTCCGACTCCAGCAGCGCGACTGCGCGGCTGGCAGCATCGAGCGCCGGTTGAGCTTCGTCCGCGCCATCCAGCAGCGCGCCCAGGTCAATGTCGGCATCCAGCACCGTCAACATCTGCTTCTGACGCACGGCTTGGCCGCTGTCGTCGATGCGCGTGATGTCGAACTCCTTTTTCGAGAGCCAGAAGCGAGTGCCGGTGAGCCGGCCGCGTGCCAACGCCACCGTCTGCATCGCCGAATACGCCTTCTGCAGCACGTAGATCGAGTTGGTCGGCAGCTCGATCAGACCGAGTCCCTTCACGTCCGGAACAGCGAACACGAAGTTCGCCGTCAGGTTGCACTTGCGGTCCTGGTACTGCGGACACACGTGAGGATCGCAGACGCCATCGGGAATGTCGTCGTCTTGCCGGTGAACGACCAGTCGTCCACCGAAGGAGCGCCGCGCCCGCTGTGCGCGTGCATTGCGTTCAACCGGCGCGTACGTCTTGCAGTAGCGCTTGCCGTCGCGGTCGTACTCCGAGAAGTACTGTCGCCCGGTTGTCGTGTACGCGGCCATCTGATTTGGCACATTGCGCAGCCAGTCGTCGAACGCGAACATGATCGGGAAACGGTAGAGCCGCAACCCTTGCCCGCGATCCTCGCCATACAGCCGCAGGATTTCGTCGGCTGTGTCCGGATTGGAGAAGTCGGACCGTCTACAGACGAAGTAATCGACGTTTCTGGGAATCAGCGCGTTCCGGAGCTTCAGCGACGTTTCGAGCAGCTTGCCGATGGCTTCGAACGACTCGCCCGCAGCCACCATGTCGTTGTAGAGCTTGACCGCTTTTTCGTTGGACTGGTGCGCCCGCGTGAGCACTTTGATACCGGGTCGAATTTTGCCGATCGTGGGCGGGCGAACAGCTCGTTCTTCAACGAGGCTACGCGGCGCGTGATCGAACATCTGAACAACAGCGTTCATGACGGTTTCCTTGCGAGAAAGAAGATGGCGTTGGTCCGCAGTGATTCGGCCTGAGATTGCATCTCTCGGGCTGCCGCACTGCCGCGACGTTCGCTGACATGGGAAATGAAGACAGAGCGCTCGGCGTCGCTGAACATCGCGACTCGAGCTACTTCGCACCGCTTTCGCCAAACGGGGGACGTGGTGTCCGCCTGCTCCCGCTCGGTATTGATTTGATGCGTGATGGCCTCGGCGATACGTTGATTGAGGCGGTCGGGCAACAACATAGAACAGCACCTCCGTTGAGAAAGGTCCGGCCGCAGGAAGCGACGGACGAAAAAAAAGCCCGCTCCGGTGAGGGAGCGAGCTTCGTGAAATCGATATAGAGACCTACGCGCCACGTCCCTTCCGGGGACGTGGCGTGCAGGGAGCGGCCGGCATAAGCCGGTGTCGCTCGGTCAGAGAACGTAAAGTCGTTCTCGCGCAGCATGGTCACGCCGCGCAACAGCCCTTTTCGGAATTGCTTCCGCCGCAGGAATCACGGATCAGCCAACTTCGATCGTTCTACCCAGATCAGGCTCTGGAGAGAGAACACCCGAAAACCCGGGTTCGAACGATGTACCGGCGCATATGAATGCAGCACAGGGTACGAGTATTACGGCTGAAATTGGGGAGCGTGTAGCGAGCACACTCAGCACAAGGAAGATTTCCACACCGGTAGCTATCCGGTCGGCGCATGCCTAACGCACGAGGCGGGCACGACTTGCAGAAAAAAGATGGACTCCGGGCTTGGAGTCGAGGTCGATGCGTCGGTGACGCGGGGAATGGAGTTGAGTATCCGGGTTATCGACGCTCGCGTGAGGTGAAAAGCTCACGAAATTCATATAGCTTTCGCCCGCTTGAACACTTGCCTGATCAACGAAAATTCTATGTGAGAGAGAACACAGACATACCGAGAACATCATGGCTGTTACTGACCTAGAAGCGCCCGACGAAGACCCCAAACTGGCTGCAGCGCTCGGCAACGAAAGCGCAGCGCAAAGCGGTCTTCGTCCGTTGAACCGGCTCACCAACGACAGCCGCCTCGCACGTATCAATGGCGACACGCTGGCGAAGACGGAACTGCCCTACTACTCGTTGTACGCACGCGAATTCCTGCGCGCCGACTTCAACTTCGCGGCCGCAAAGATGACCGTTGCGCGCGGGGGCAAGCTCATCGCGATCGAGTCGGAGTTTCGTACGGCCGAGGCTTTTATGAAGAAGGCGCTCGCGTGGGCAAGCAAGTTTCCAGGTCGACGCGCACCGACGCCGCCGGAGATGGTCACGCTTGAAATCAAGCACGCCATGTCCGGCCGCCTCGTGCGGCTCCTCTCGATGTATGACCAGCTTTTCCTGAAGACGATGGAAGCGCTGATGCTGCGAACCATGACGGCTCAAGTGCGCCAATCCGCGCTTGAGGCTGCTGAGGCACGCATCAATCAAATCCCTTTCTTGTGCATGCCGGACAACAACCGCTTTGCGCCAGAAGGTGTGCTGCTTCCGGACTCGGATCGAACTCACTGACATTGGAAACGAACTTCTCTGCGCTCCCGGTCTTGACCCGTGGCGGCGCTGGATATGCTCGACTTAACACAACGACGGGAGGACCCCGCATGGACTTACGCGAAATTCAACGACTGCATGCGCAGTTCGCACCGGACTCAATGACCATTGACCTGCCGCGGCAGCTCGCTGCGCTCCCGGCGCCGGCTAATTTGACGGCACACGCTAGGACACCCACGCGCAAAGTGCGGCTCCCGAAGGTGGTGCCTGTTGCCCGCCGTAGCGTCGTCGCAGTCGCTATCGCCGCCGTCGTGGCTATGGCCGGTATGGGAGCCGCGTCGTTGTACAAGTCGGTGGCCGCGCCCTCCTCGCACAACCCGAAGAAGACGGTTGCCCAACCGCAACCCGATCAGAGCCAACGCGCTGCAACGGAAGGACAGCCAGTCGCCGCAGCGACGCGCCAGATCGATGCAGAACCGCCTCATCCGGTAGCGCTCGCTCCGACGCTGACCGGGAAGGACGTCGCTCCTGCATCCTCGATCGGCCTGACGGCTGACCAGTTCAAGAATTCGTTGGGCACGACGGGCGGCCCCTCAGCGAGCGTGGCCGCCACCAAGCCGCCCCCTGCAGTCTCCAACGATGAGCAACGAGCGGCTGCCTCACCTATTCATCAAGCGCGTCGCGAGACAGAGGCGGCTACCCAGGCTTCCAACAAGCCCGCGACCTCAGTGACGCCTGCGCAACCTCCGGCACAGCCTGCCGCAGATGAACATGCGTCGCAACAGAACGTGGCACCAACCCGCACGCACAGCTACCGCCACCGCTCGCATTCGCGCGATGAGCAGGTAAGCGATGGCGATACCGGGTCGGGAACGAGCAAGAAGTCGGCACCTGCGAACCGCGCCGGCTCTAACGAAGTGCAGATGTTCTGAGGAAACGACACCATGAAAACCGAACTCAATATCACGCTTATTGCGCGCGGCTGCGCGATCACCGGCGACATGGTCGTGGATCACGGCATTTCGTTCTTCGGCCTGCTCGACGGCGGCATCATCTCGACGCAGGGTCTGCTGCACGTCGGCGAAGGCGGACTCGTAAAGGGCTCCGCGCAGGGCGAGCACGTTCGCATTGACGGGCGCGTCGACGGAGATGTGCACGCTCGGGGCTCGCTGGAAATCAACGGCCAAGTCTCGGGCGACATCTTTTACTCCGGCACGATCCGCCTTGGTCCGCGTGCGTCTTTGAATGGCACGCTGAAGCGCGTTGCCAGAATGCTGACGATCGAGGTCGATTCGACGCCGGACGAAGGGCCTATCGGCGGTCCGCGCCTGGACGACGTGAAAGGCCAGGAACGCGCGGAATCAAATGTGACAGAGCTCTCCCGCGCAAAGGCCTGAGCTCCCCTATAAGCCCGATGTGCGCCGTCGGTGGTGGCGACCACCGATTCACAGGTTTGGGCGGATGCGCAGCGGAAAGCCCTCGACGCCCAACTGGACGAGCTTTTCGGTACTTCGGCTGACGATCTCGTAAGCCGCGCCCGCGCCTCGTTCCAAGATCACCTGACGCTCTTTGATGCAAGTATGACAACCCTCGTTCACCTCTTCGGTATCTCCCCAACGTTCTCGAGCTTGTTGGGAAGTCTCTCGTTTTCGCGCTCTTGCTGGCCCTCGCGAGCGGCATGCAGTTCGCAAACATGGGCTTCATTCGCTTTAAAACATCCACTAGCGGCGACGAGAAGACGCCGGCACGCGACGCACCGACCCTACATCCGGCGCCCGGGAAAGGAGACGCAAGTGCGTGAGTATGCGCTGTTGGATGAGGACACGACCACCGGATGGGACGCGACAGCCGACCATGAAACCGATTGACCCTATCTTCGACTTTCTCACTGTGACGTGGGACGCGGCCGCCCAAGAGGCGGCTTTCGAAGGTCACTGCTTTTGCATGCTCGATACCGGACGACTCGTGAATAGCCACGCCATGCCCGCCGATACGCCGCATTGGAACCGTCCCGCTCGCCGGTACGTCGCAATCTACAAGCTCGCTCTGCAGCCGAAACGGTGAAGGCTCAAACCGACGCTCCCCAGTCCGGCTCTCAGGGCGATGCTATCTACAGCCCGCATATAGCGGGCTTTTTAATGCAGCAATCCTATCCTTGCGCGCGGACGCTCATCCGGAAGCGCTGACCATCAGTACGGCACCGGCGAACTAGCAAGCCCAGTCACTAGACACTCTCGCCGGTACGGAATTCCAAAGATGCGTCCAAAGTACATCGCGAGTTCGCTGGGCAGATGGCCTTGATAATCTGCGTCTGCGACGTCGCCAGCTATCTGCTTCAGCATATCTGCTGCCCGTATGCCCAGCCGCATCCGCAACTGCTGCGACCACACCATCACCCCGTCAAAATCTCCGCTAACCACGAACAACAGCAAGACGGGAGGCGGGGCTTGTCGCCTGTTGGGCAGCGCATGGAGCTCCGCCCAACACCCGCGCGTATCTAGATAAGCGGTGCGTTCGGCCATGTTCAGCAGTTCAAGAGCGAAATCGTCGCACTGGGGACTTCCAGCCGCGCGTCCCGTCAGTCGGAATTGGACAGTAACCTGGTCAACCGCATCATTGGGAACGCTGATGGCGACGTCTTCACCGCAATCATTGAATTTGGACAGCGTCTCCGCCACGTCACGCGTGTCAAGAGCGTCGTAATTGACGTGTGGAGGCGGGATCTCACCCCGCTCGACAGCCGAGAAATCGGGCACTAACCATAGACCAAGGACGTGGCGAAATGTCGACATGACCGGTTCCTCGAGCGTGGCGGGAGTGGTAGTCGATGGTATAGGTGAAATTTTGAGGTGCCGCCAGGCCTTTATCGGCGTGAAACTGGCGCGCACAGATCAGGCGGCTGCAGCTACCGCCGTCAGTTGCGCTTCCACGACGAATCGTGATTCGAAGTTCTTCGACGTGCCGGAGATCATGAGCGACTCTCTCGCACGCGTCATTGCGACGTAAAACAAACGCCGCTCTTCTGGTTCGGTGGACTTCGGGTCCGGCACGATTGTCTCCTCGCTGCGCGCAATCCACACGTGGTCCCATTCCAGCCCTTTCGAGCTGTGCATGGTCGTCAGGATAAGCGCGCCCGGCGTCGGCTCATTGTTGTCCTGGCGCAGGAACAGCAGCCGCTCGGCGAAACTTCCGGAAAGGCGTGACAGGACGTCGTTCGTCGCCTGAATCGCCCGGATCGCTGAATCCTTCTTCGCGTATTTCAGCATCCACTCGGCGACGCCGGAGAGCGTTAGCGAATAAAACTTGCGATCGCACAGACTTTGCCATTCGGCGAGCCGCTTCATGAACTCGCGATAGTTGGTCGCCACGTCCTCTGGCAGCCCGAGGACAACCAACTCCGCCCGTCCTTTTTGGGTCAGTTCTGCCCCCATATCGGCATGGAGTGCGCGTAACTGCTGAGCGGTCAGCCCTAGGTGCGCGAGTACAGCATCAAGGCCCGTGTCCTTGATTCGCTCGACGATTTCGAGCAGGTTGCACATTAGGGCACCCTCCGGGCGGCTCAGCACCGACGCGCCCGATGCACGGTAATATTTGACGCCATGCGAGCGGCAGACAGACTCGAGCGGGTCGAGGATGCGATTGGTACGCGCAAGGATCGCGCAAGACTGCCCTTGCGCGAGGAGCGGCCCGAGCAGCTCGACCGCCGCAGTTGCTTCCTCATATTCGTCTGGATGGCGGGAGGTTTGCACGTTACCGCCCGAGCCCTTCTCCGCACGCAGCACCTTCGCGATCCGGTCGGCGTTGTTGCGGATCACCCGGTCCGCTGCGCCCAGAATCTCTGCCCGGCACCGGTAGTTGCTGCCTAGGACAACAGGCTTCGCGGCGAACGACTGGATAAACGACTCCATGCCTCGGTAGCCCAGCGCCTCGCGGAAGGCGTAAATGCTTTGGTCATCGTCGCCGACGACCGTCACGATCGAGCCTGCCTGCGCGTGCAGTTCAATCCAGCGGTACTGCAACGGGTCAGTGTCCTGAAACTCGTCAACGAGCAGATAGGTGAACGCGTATGGGGCGATGGTGCCTTGCTCCATCCCCTCTACAGCGAGCCGCAGCATGTCCTGGAAATCGATCTTGCCGTTCCGTGCAAGCGCGTCCTGATAGGCGTGATACAGCTCGCCGTCGGCAGTGTCCGGGTCGCACCGCCCGAAATTGGTCTTGATCTTCTCGATCGTTGGAATGACGTCCTCTGCCTTCCCGTCGCGGCCGAGTTCCTGCATCACACGGATGAGCAGGCCGAGCCGGTCGCCATCGGAGGCGATATCGAGCGAGCGCGCGCCGGGACGCTTAAGTTGCTTGAAGGCCAGCGAATGGAAGGTGCCTGCGATCAGGCGCTTCTTCACCGACTCGCCGGCAGCGGCCAGGATGCGCTCGCGCAATTCGAGCGCGGCATCCTTCGAGAAGGTGACGGCGCCGACCGTCGCCGAGCTGTCTTGTAGCAGCAGGGCTGCTTTCGTGGCGATCGTTTTCGTCTTGCCCGCGCCCGGACAGGCGATCGCCACGCAATGCTGGCGCAACTGGGCGACTTCCCGTTGCTGGGGATTGAGTTCGTCCAGCATCGCGTTTCCTTAGTTGCCGCGGACCGTCGTCATCAGCTTCAGGTGCGTCATGTACCCGCGAATGCCAAGCGGGTTGAAGCGTTTGAGAAAGTTGACAGCCTCGTCGTCGACATCGGACTGATCGCGAATGCCGTTCCAGACCATGAAGTCGAAGTGATCCATCGCCCGATCGAACTTCATGATCGCGCTAAGTACGCGCATCGAAAAGCGCGAGTAAGCCTCGACCTCTATATCCATCGCAGGCATCGGGATCGTCGGCTCGAACACAAACTCTTTGTTGGCACGAAGCTCCGCTTCCTTCTGCTGACGGAACCCTTCGGCCACACGCAGTTGCTCGTCGACGTAGCTCTCGATGCCCGCAAGCAGCTTTTCCAGCGCACTGTTGACCACTTCCTTGTCGTTCTCGCCGAAAGTCGAGCGGCCGAAACGCTGCATGTTGATGCTCATGCGGTTGATGTACGGCCACCATTGTTCGAACAGCGGCTTCAGGCGGGTGTGGTTCAGACGCACGCGTGCGGTCACGACTGCTGCGCCGGAAAGCTGGCGGTCCAGCAATTGACGACCGATTTCGCGGCGGCGCTTGATGATGGCGATACGCTCAGCGGCAGGCAGGTCGCGGAAGAGCTTTCGCGTCTTGGCGACTTCCGCCCGCTTCATGTCGGCGTCGTCGGTGGAGATCACGCCTTCTTTTTGGAGTCGGTCTGCGTCGGCCTCCATCTGCGTCAGTTCGCGCTCGAGCTCGCCGTCGTCCGCGCCGTCGGTCGTGAGCGGCGGCTCGACCGTACCTTGTTCAAGCGCGCTCAGCGCGACCTTTTCTTCACTGCCGGGTTCGACAACCGTGCTCATTCGCCATTTCTCCTATCTGGACCGCATCGGGCCCGTTTCATCGTGGGGGATAAGGCAAGCGAAGCGCGTTGCCCATATTCAACATTGTTGCGGCGGGGGCAGTGTGTGGAGGCTTGAAACGGTGACTATTTGAAGCGCCTTTCACCGATTGGCAGGCGCGCGCGCAGGCAGGCAGTTTGGGACGGTGGCAATGCGGACGGACGAGAAAAAACAAAAGCAACGCTATCCGGATAGCGTTGCTTTTGAAGAATGAAGCTGTTTTTCGTGAGCTTTCGAGGTGTCGTGCGATTTATTTCCCTATCTCGACGACTGGAACGACTCGGCCGCCTTCCACAGGAGACCTCCGAGGAGCGCCGCAACGGCGACCCAGTAGCCGACCAAGACCGGCAACGGAACCACCAGCACCGCGAACAGCGTGCCGGTCACCAACAGCAGCCCGTGCCCTGCCAGATGGAAAGACAGGGGACTCACAAAGCCCGCAGCCGACGCTTTGATCTTGCGGCGTGCCGCACCGTCGATGAACATGCCGAGGGCAAAAAGCAGCGTTCCGATGATCCACATCTTCATCACCATTGCGCGGAATAGCATCCGGTACACCAGCAGCCAGAAATTCTCAGTCCAGGTATGGGCGAACGATGAGAACCCGCCGTCGTCCAAGCCGCCTACCTTTCCCGAGGCATTCAGCGTGCGGTGCAGCAGCCCGTTATCGACAAACGCACGGCGGAACTCCTCGTTGGCGCTGCGCATCGCGCGGTCGACCCGGTCCTGCCCTACGGACTCAACGAGAGAACGTGTCTCCGCTTCCGGCACCTCGAATAGCTTTCGCTCCGGGATCGCTGGCATGACCGCGATAGCTAGCACCGGCACAAGCAGAAACCACACCTTGATGTGCGAACCGAACCGACTAGCCATGCAGCACCTTGACCAGCATGAGGGCGGGCACCGCCACGAGCGCCATCAGTCCGCCCCAAAAGAGCGCCGGCCGGAATTCGGCGATCGTCGCCAACGCGTAGCACCGGGCGCCCGCGCCGTAAGTGAATTCCTCGGGCACGGCCGCGTTCACATCGCCGTCGAATGCAGCAGCCGTGTCGCGTGCGCGCTGGGCCGTGCGCGGCTCAACTCCCGACAGCTTCGCTATGATCGTAACGGTGAGCGACATCGTATTCCTCGAAGTAACGGCGGAAAGCTTCCCCTTGAAGCACGCGTGCGGCGAGCTGGAACGCCGCGGTTCGCTCGGTGATCTCTTCCGGGCAACGCTCATCGACCATTTCGAACTGGTACTCAAAATGGCGCGCTTCGAACGCCGGAATCGCCTCGACCATCGGACACCACACGGACACCTTGTCGCCAGACCGCGCGACAAGCCGGCGGGCGTACAGAGCTTTCGATGGCTCGAACAGTCCCTGCATGAACGCGATATGCTGGTCGCCCGTGCGCTTGGCGCGCCGGAAACCATCCAGCGCCGACTCGATCATCTCGGCGACCAACGGCCCTTTGTCTCCGACAAAGCGCTCCCCGATGAAGTCGGCCACACGCGAGCAGGCGAGCTCCAATTCCGGTGCGACATTAAAGACCGCAACCAGTCTGTGCGAGAGCTTGTGATCGCGAATGACGTTTTTATATGCAGCGGACATAATCTTGTGTTTTAGCCTTCGATGATAGGAATTCGACCTTGGTACACGGCACCGCCAGAGATGCGCATGAAGTACTGCAGATTCGGCAAACTGTGAAGCAGCTTGACGGGAATGAGCGGCACCTTCTCCAGCTGGATGGACCGGGACTGGGAGCCGCTGAATTCAAGCGCGTGCGCCTCGGTCGTGGTGTTGGTGCTGTTGGACACGCTCACCACGCGGATCGCAGTCTCGCCCACCTTGTCCGAGAACCACTTTGCTGTATCTGAGTCCTCTAGTCTAAGCACCACCTGATTATTGAGGTTACCCAAAACCTGCAGCATTTTCGCTGCGTTTCCCAGTTTCGCTTCGAGGTCGGCACGCGCCTGGAATGCGACAAACGCCTTGAATCCCGCACCGCGGCCTTTGTTCAGGATCTGAATCACCTGCTCGTTGATGGCCTCCGCGATCTCATCGATGATCAGCACGACATCGGGCTTCTCAGCATAGAAGTTGTAGATCGCCCCGCACACGGCCGCCACGTCCGACAATGCCATCGAGGCGATTGCCTTCTGCACGATGTTGTTCGATAGCGAGTCGAGCCCCATATACAAGACCGCCTTCTGCTTGATGATCTTGTCGATGTCCCAGATCTCGCGCTCGTCGTCGAAGTCGTCCGCTTTTGGCGCGAGCATGAGACCGGTTTCCCCGGTCGCCAGCATCTGTAGCAGCGGCAACGCGGACGCGATGATCTTCATGTAGTGCTCGCGGTCGTGGGTGTGCGTGGCGATCAATCCATCGATCGTCTCGTGCCCGCGATCGTGAGCGGCGAAGCGCTCGAGATACAACTTCACCATCCCGTCAATCAACGAGGCGTCGTTGCGGCGCTGCGCGTCTTTTACGGTCGCCGTCACCGTCAGTTCTTCCCAGTCGGTGAGGCCCTTCTCGATGAAGAAACGCCGAAGCCCGCGGTCGAGTAAATTAGCGATGCCTGACTGTGCGTATTTGAGGATCGAGCGCAGGTTGGGCTTGTCGCCGACATACAGCTCGCCTTTCACGGCGCGGTCAATGAAGAGAAAGGCGAAATCACGGAACTGGCCTTCCTCCATCAACTGAGCGATGCGCGACGGAATTTCCGACGGCTGCGACCAGTTTTCGAGCGGGTTCAACCGGATCGACTCATGCGGCTTCGCCTGATTGAAGTACAGGAACTTGCGCCCGGTGCGCGCGCACTCCTTCTCCACGCGCTTTTTCCACTCGTCATCGTTCTTGGGGTCGACGATGATCAGGACGTCCTTCGGGTTGTGGATCACCTGCGTGGAGATGACTTCGTAGGTGCGGGTCTTGCCCGCGCCAGTCGTGCCCGCCACCAGCGTGTGACCGCCCATCGCCTTATAGTGAAACGGCACCTCGACCTTCTTCTGCTCCATACCGTGGATCCAGGACGATCCCTGCGGCATGCGATCGCGAATGCTGTCGCGCGGACCGAATAGCCGCTCAATGCGCTCCTCCACGGTCCGGCCTATCTCGGTTTTCGGCAGCCACTTCGGCAACGACGGAATGTCGGTTACGGGCATCCGGAGGATTTCGTGGGCAATCTGCGTATGCTTCTGCGTCCACTCGTATCCGATGCCCAGATACATCGAGTCCGCTCTTTTCCGCATCGCGTTCTGCGTGGCAAGAAGCTTTTCGATGCGAATCTTGCTCAGCCATTTCGTTGAGATGGCCATGCGAAAGCTCAGCGCCTTCCATATCTGGAGCGCACGGATCGACAGCAGGGCCGCGCCGGCTAGCGCAAACGCCCAGCCGTATGGCATCCCGGAGATCAAAATGCCAACGATGACGATGGGCCAAACGAGAAACGGACGAAACTCGTAGATCGGACGGAAGTGATTGACGTAGTTCATGCCGCGGGTCGCTCCACGATGAGACGTCCGGCGCGCTCAACGATGCAAATGTCATTGCCATGTGCGCGCATGAGGAGACTGCGCTTCTTGAGTTGTTCGACAAGGGTATCGCTCGTGATGCCGTATCCGCCGACGAGCCGCTTCTTGACGGCCAGCCCCTTCTCTTCCCACGTCACTTCCGCCTTTCCGGTCGCCACGTCGCCAGCAAGGGCTTTGAAAAACTCTTTCAGCATTGCGGCGCCGGGTCCCAGGAGTTCCGTCAATTCTTCGTCAGTCGGACCAACTCTGCTTGCATTGGACCTTGCGGGACGCGCTGCGGCAGGGTCGACGGGCGCCGGGCGCGACGCAGGCGCGCTCGGGCCGGTCGAGGGCTCAGCCGCGGCCGCACCAGCGGCCTGTGCTTCGCTGCGCTCCAACGCATCGAGCAACGACTGAGAGAACTTCGGCGCAGAGGCACTGGCCTGCTGCTCCGACGCGGCCGTTGCTCCAACAACGGCATCGTTCTGCGCGGAAACGTCGGCTTGAGGCGCTGAAGCGACGGCCGCCGACGGCCGTGCCTGGCCTGCGGAAGCATTGACAGTCTCCGGGGCGGGCGTCGCGACGAACTGCGGCTCAAGCGCGAGCGCGACGTGCACGGCTGAGGGAACGTCATACTTGACCGGCGCGAAGACGGCGCGTTGCGCCTTGCGTTCAAAGTCCACCGCAACGTCCATGGCCTGCCGCACCACCTTGTGGACGAGGGGTTCGAACCCCTGCGGGCTGCGCTCAGGATTGATCGCGTTGAAGAGGTCGTCCAGCACCGTTGTGTCGAACCCTGAGAGCAGCTCGGGTGTGATGACGGTCTGGGCAAACATGGCGGTGCGCATGCGCTCGCTTTTCAGTGGCGTCACACGCCGCTCAACCGCAAATTGACCGGCTCCGATCCACGTGCCGAACGCCCCGTGCGCCGCCGGATTCCACTTCGTGCGGTCCGAGAGCCGCACCATCTCGAAGTGACGAAATGGCTCGTCCAGCAGCGTGCACGCAGCGGCCAGGAAGACGGCGTAGTTGTATTGCGGCTCCAGCCGGCGACGCTTGTCAGACGTGAGGTCAGCCGCGAACTTCTGCCCACCCGCGAGCCGCATGGCATAGAACGTCGATTCGATCGTCGCGCGGAAGGCACCGCCCGGCTCGCAATGCAATTCGGGCGTCAGCGGCATGGACGAAAACCAGTTCGCGCAGCGACGTAACACTGCGAGCCACTTGCGCGCGAACTCCGTTTCGGTGCTCTCGTTCGCGCATTGTCGAACAAGCTCAATGCGCTTCTGGTGCGTGGCGAATAGGTCCTCGGCAAGGATAGATTCGTGAGCGGTGGTCATCACATGAAACCCTTTGCCAGCTTCAGCGCCGCAGTGCCCGTTGCACTTGCACCGCCGCCAAAGATCGCCGCAAGCTTCGGAATCTCGAGCGACAACAACAGGATGAATATCGCCAAATTGAAGACGTAGATCGAGTTCACCGTTGTGGCCCCACCAACGCCAGACGCCTTCGACACCGCATCGCCGATCGACGATCCAACGAGTTTCATCAGGATCGCGACGACGACGACATACATTCCGGCGCTGATCATCCAGTCCAGCCACTTAACGAAGTAGTTGCGGGTGTAGGACGAGAAGCCGAGAGCGATCGCGATTGGCCCAAGCACGATTCCAATGGCCGACTGAATCTGCCCGACTGCCGAGTAGTAGATGAACACGATCGCCGCCAAGCACATCAAGAACGCGGCCAGCAACATGACCATCGCATCAGACAAGACCGCGGGAAAGTTCCAAAGGCTGATTGACGTCAGTTTCTCCTTTAGCCCGTCGAAGATGACCCCCGCCAAATGCGCCATCTGCCCACCCGTCGACGAGTCCGAGGCGCCGCTGATATGAGCCGCCAGTTGCTGAAACCATGTCCAGAACCCGCTCGCGCTCGCCGTGTAGCCGAGGTAGAGGGCAACGAAGATGCCAAGTACAGCGACCTCCTCGAACAAATTGACCCAAGCAGAGATCGGGTGATGGGTGCCGGCGAATCGAACACCGACGAGGACCAGCGAGATGACGCCCAAGCC
This sequence comes from Caballeronia sp. LZ024, assembly GCF_031451455.1. Classification (NCBI taxonomy): domain Bacteria; kingdom Pseudomonadati; phylum Pseudomonadota; class Betaproteobacteria; order Burkholderiales; family Burkholderiaceae; genus Caballeronia; species Caballeronia sp. LZ024. The sequence continues at coordinate 60,064 of NZ_JARUXL010000005.1, forward strand.
CCAGGCGAACTTGTTCGCCTCGTCCATCACGCCCGAACTCGCAGTGATCGCGTTGGGTATCAAATTGCCTACGAGCGAATCGATTTGGGTGACTGCCGTCTGCGCGCCCTTGCCAAAATCGCCGTCCGGACTGGCAAGGAGAGCCGCCGACCCAGCGGCGGTCGCAGAACTCGCCGACGCATTAGCCGCTTGGGCAAGCGCTCCAGCCGGGAACATCGCCGTGGCGACGATCGTTGCCAAGAGCAGGACAACAATCCGCAGTGTGGCCATGCAAGAACGCGCCATCACTGCCCCAGTACTTTTGACGACCCGATTTGCGCGTCGAATGCAGCGCGCTGCTGGTCTTGCTTTGCCTTAATGGCCGCTTGCGTCGCATTGTTCGCCTGCTGGTCAGCGACCGTCGCCGAATCCTTCACCGCATCGCTGCGTTGCTTCGCTGCCATCATGGTAAGAAGGTCGCTGTTCTGACTGGAGATGATGTCCAGCATGTGCGTGGTCAACTGAGCGGTGGCTTCCATCGTCGGCGACATGTTCAGTTGGTCCTGGATCTCCTGCCGGAGCTTCGCGATCGTGATCACATTCGAGATGACGTCGTTGCCCTGCTGGAAGAGCTGCTTGGCCGTCTTGTCGTTGTTCTGCAGCAGCGTGTTTTGGTCCGTGAACCACTGCTCGGGCGTCTTTCCCGACTGCGTGATCAGAGCCTGCACCTTGCTTGCGTACTCGGCGTTGTTCTGCAGCCCACCGTACAGGTCCTTCAGTGCGTCGGTGTACTTGGTCAGGCTTGAAATGTCGCTCGTGATGCTTTTGAATTGCGCAAGCATCGCGGACGGATCGAGGTTGGTCGCCTGCTTGAGCTGATTGAGCATCATCTGGTACTGATAGACCAGGTTCGAATCCTGATAAACCTCACCCTTCACGGCGGCCACTGCCGTCATGGTGTTTTGAAGGAAGTTCGATGCGTCGAACACGGGCATGTTCGCGTAGGTCTGCTGGACGAGACCAACCGTCAACACGCCGGTCGCGGCGATGCAGCGGAGCAATTTTTTCATCATGGCGGTACCTTGCAGATAAAGCGTTAAGCGTTGACGAGTACGTCGCGCACGTACTCCTCCTGCCACTGTGGGCTGCCGGACTTGACGTGCTTGTCGAGGAGCGCCTGCGCCCGGCCGTCCGAGCGGAGGTAGGCGAGCGCTTCTTTCGGGAACTGTGCCTGCAGCATCCGGCTTTGCTTCGCCGTCACCCACAGGTAATCGCGATTGGGCACTGCGTCCGAGATCATCTTGATCTGATGCGGCGTGAGGCCGAACACATCGCGGTACAGGTTTTGGTTGTTGATCGCGTCGCTGTTGGGCAAATAGATCAGGTTGGGGATGTTCTCTTTCAGAATCTCGAAGTTCGGCACGCGTGCGAGTTGCCCAAGAGACTGCGTCGCCATCACCAGTGCCGCGTTGAGCTTTCGGATCGTCACCGCCCAGATTTCAAGGCGCGCATAGAACTTCGGGTAGGTAAAGAAGAAGCCTGCCTCTTCAATCTCAATCACCGTGTAGCGCTTGCCGTCGAGAATCTGCGCGATCCGGTAGAACGCGTAGTCCATGAACAACGCGGCGGCCACCGGGAAGTTCTGGAACAGGTCGCCCATTTCGATCGACAAATCGTCCGAGATTGCGAAGCCGTCTTCGGCGTGATCGAAGAACTTGCCGTTCTTGTTGCCTTCAGTCCAAACCTGCAACCGCTCACGCAAGTCCGCAGGCAGCAGCGTGATCAAGCTCGACAGACGCCACTTTTCAGGCGGGAAGCCCAGCGCCAGCGTCTTGATTCGGTCGAAGATTTCGGTCTGCTGCTGCGGCGTGCACGTGTAGTCCTCGCCCTCGATGGCAAGCTGCACCCAGTCCGCGACGTAAGACCAGTGCTTTTCTTCGCCAATCAGGGAAAGCGGATTGACCGAGGTCGCGGCCTCGAAGCGGCCGGTGGCATCGATGAAACGGCCGCCGCCGAGCAGCGTCGGGATTCGTGTCGAGCGGTCCTTGTCAAACCGGATGCGGCGCGCGCCGTGGCGGCCCGTCTGGGTCATCAGGTAGTTCAGAAACACGGACTTACCCGCGCCGATTGGACCGACGACGAGTGTGTGCGCCTTGCCGCCCGGATGATGCAAGTCGAAATACTGGAGCGTGCGATGGCGGGTCGGCAGGCACGTGAGCGGGCCGGTTTTCGTGCCGGACTGCTGCGTCAGCCATTCGTTGACCTTCGAACCCTCGCCCACACTGCAAAGCGGGGCGATGTCGGACACGGCGGGCGTCTCAACGAACTGCAGACGCCTTTGCTGGTCCCACCGGCCCGGCAGCGTCGCGCTCCACGAGGCGAAGAGGTTCGTCTTCTCGAGGATCACACCGAAGCCAGCATTTCCGATGACGCCGACCACCTGACGCGTTGCGTCCTCGCACTCCTCAGGGGTGCTCCCATAGACGACCACCGAAATGTTTGCGAAGCCGTACTGCTGGCCTTCGGCGTCGAGCTTTGCGAGCGCGTCACCCGCTTCCTTCGCGAGAATCTCACGGCCTTCGTCGTTCTTTTGCTCTTCCTTTGTCGCCCACTGCTTGAGGATTGCGACCGGATTGAAGGCCGCAACCTTATAGAACCCTCGAATCTTCCTGATGTACGCGCTTGCCCGCGAAGTGTCGAGGAAACGGAACATTACGCAGACGTCCAATTCGGCGTCCACCTGCGAGAGCACGTCGAGCGCCGCCTCTTGAAAGCCCATCCATTCCTTGATGCCGATGATGCGGGCGTACACCTTGCCGTGCGCCGATTCGAACATCAGCTCGGTCGCGCCTATCGTGACTTCGGTCTCGGTCAGATGCGTGTCCAACATCGTGACCGGATAGCGCACGCGGCGCTTGGGCGTCGACGGATTCGCTCGCTGATGCAAGAACGACAGGACGTTCTGGAGCTGCAGCCGCTTCATCTTCAGGCGCGTAACGCCGCCGACGAATCCGTCGATCACCGACTCGAACCGCTTAATCTCATTCTGGATCTTGGTCAGGTCGAACGCGAAGGCGCTGCGCGCGAGAATCGTATCTTTCGCCGCTTCGAACATCGCGACAGCCAGATTCTTGCCGCCGACCGTCATGTGATAGCCGATCTTGTCGAAGATCCGCGAGATGCCGGTTTCAGGCGTGAACGCCAGCGCGAGCGAGTGCGAGTTCTTGAAGTACTTGCCGCTGCCGATGATCGCTTGATTAATCGCGTCGACGCGCGCATCGGCTTCCGACGCGAACGTGCCGTCGATGCCTCCGCGCACGCGCCGGTGCGACATGCGCCACCACGCGGTGATGCGGTGATCGAAGTTGCGGCATGCATGGTCGAGATTGTCGCGGGCGGCGGTGATGTCGCCGGGATTTGGCGAGTCAGCGTCGATGCCTTCAAACTCGAACACGGTCAGCAGCGACCCGTCCTTGTTGAGCACCAGTTCGGGCGTAACCATCGTCGCCCAGGGCGCGATTTCCTGCACCGCGCGCTTGGTGAACATCATTTTCAGCATGGAAGGTCCTGATCAAACCCATACGGACGCTTGAAGCGCGCGCTAAAACGGCTGCTCGGCCCCGGCTCATAGACGTCCGGGTAGCGGTTGTACACCAGCATCACGATTCGCCACCACGGGTCAGTCGAGCTTTTCCAGCGCAAGAACACATGCACCACCACGCCGACAAGGAGAAATCCAGGGGTCCAGCTCGTGTAGGTGAGCAGCGCCGTCATCGTCCCGTTGAAAATGGCGAGTCCCCGGTCTGCGCCGCCCATCTGGCGCGGCAATGAGAGGCCTCGACTAACCTTGTGCTGGCGCATATCAGCAGGCGTTGGCCATGTGGAAGTGGCTCTGCATGATCGGCACGGCGACCGACGCAATACCGAGGCCGACCAGCACCACCGAGAACGTCTTGGCGATATTGCTTTCCGAGTTCGCCACTGCGACGCCGCCAAGCGTGATGAGCACGATGCCGATGCCGTACAGGTACGGGCCGCTGATCAGGTTGCTGATCGTGCAGATGATGTCCGTCAGGCCCGTCAGGTTGGAAAAGTCCCCCGCTGCCATCGCGGCCACCGACACCACGCTCAGCAGCGCGCCGACCAACATCGACTTGCCCGGGCGCAAGTGCTTCGCGACCGTGGCGGCTCTATTCAGTACCTTCTTTCCCTTCATTTGATGCTCCCCTTAAAAAACGCGTTGTAGGTCGTAGTCGTTGTTTTTGAATCCCCGGATTTCGAGGATTTCGGAGACGTGCCGCATCTCGCCGGTGCGCTTGAAGTGCACGACGTAGTTGAAACAGTCAGCGATGTTTTTGCGCATGTCTTCCAGTTCCCAGCGCGATCCGGTCGGGATGCCGAGCATGGCGAGCGATTCCAAGCGGCTGAGCGCCGTGCGCCCATTGTTCGCGTGGATGGATGCGAGACCGCCGTCGTGGCCGGTGTTGAGCGCCTGCAGCAGGTCGTAGGCTTCGCCGCCGCGCACTTCGCCAACGATGATGCGGTCAGGCCGGAAGCGCAGACACAGCGCGACAAGCAGTTGCGTCGTGACGTTGGTATCGGCGTTGGAGAGCAACCGCACGCGATTGGGCACGTGCAGCTTCAGTTCCATCGTGTCCTCGATGGAGATGACCCGCTGGTCTGGCGGGATCTGCTCGATCAGCGCATTGAGGAACGTCGTCTTGCCCGCGGATGTGCCGCCGGCGACGAGCACGTTCTTGCGCGACTGGACGAGCGCAACGAGCGCGCGCATGAGTGCTTCGTCCTCGATGCCGTCTTCGAAGTGAATGGCTTCCGCATACTCCGGTCGCGCATTCGCTGCCGAGAACGCCCCCATGTTCACGTAATCCGACAGCGTGAGCTTCGACTCTCGATGCTTCCGGATGCTCAGCGCATGGCCGTCGATCGACGTCGGGCTCATGACCGCCGCGATACGCAGGTTCTGGTGACCGGCGTTGATGATGCCCTTGTCGCTACCCGCCTTCGCCGATTTCTCAACGGAAGAGGCGAGCGAATGGATTGCCCCTTCTAGCTGTTCCGGGCGCAGGTCGATGTTCTCGCGCGTCATCACGCCGCTACGCTCCACCCAGACGTTGCGGTAATCGTTAATCATGATTTCCGCGAGGTCGGGCGAGTCGAGCAGCTCGCGCAGCGGCGAAAGCGCATGGAAGAACATGCGCACGGCTTCCGCTTCCAGGGGGCGCAGCTTTAAGACTTGATTGTCGGCAGACTCGGACATGCGATGCTTTGTGGGCTATCTAACATGTCGGATATTGTTGTTGTTGGCAGACGTGCGCAGGCACCGAAAGAGGCGTCAAATTGAGCGGCTTTCGCGGCCGTAGATGCGCTCAGGCAGAGCAGCGCTCGGACGATACCCTCGAGCTCACAACATCGGTGACCGAGGTCGACGGCTCGCATTTTGGTTGAGCGAGCCCAGTGACGCTATCCGGATAGCGGCCGTTTTGGGGAATGACGCATGAAAACATATAGCTTTCGGGTTAAGTGCGACCGGAAGTAGCTGTTAAGTGTTTGCCGCAAGCACTTGGCTGTCATGACCCCATTATGATCGAGACATCCTTCGGGGCGCGCCTGTGGAAGCCATCCCGCCCAGCACCGGCGAAGGCGACGTGGCCCTCACAGACGACCAGCAGCAGCGAACTCGACGGTTGCCTCGCCCCTCACTCCATAATGTAGGCCGTGGCCGACCAAAGACTGCATCAGCAGACGGGCCTGCTATATTGGGTGTTCCCGTCCCGGAGTCTTCGGCGATGCGCGTCGGAAAACCAGTCAAGCCTCTTCCCCATCCCCATTGCGACTACTGCGGCGCGCCGGCGACGCTGTTGAACGCCGGCGACGACGCCTACCCTTACCGCGACGATCACGGCCCGTTATGGCTTTGCACGGACTGCCTGGCGTGGGTGGGTGTGTTTCCGCGCAGCACCCGGCATGTACCGCTCGGCCGTCTCGCCGACGCGCGCCTGCGCGAACTGAAGGCCAAGCTCCACGCGGCGCTCGAGCCGTTGGTTGCGGCGAAGGTCCGGCGCGACGGCTGCAATGTGTTCGAGGCGCGCGCCAAAGCGATGAAATGGCTGGCCGGCGAGATCGCGGCAGATCCGGAGAAGTGCTCGATCCATACGCTGGACCCGGATCAATGCGAGCGCGCGATCGCTGTTGTGGAGCGTTTCCAGCGCGCACGCACAGTTACCCCTTCAGAACCGGCGTGGGAAGATCGTTAACCCGGGCAGTCAACCAACGTTTGCCATGTCTCGCACCCTTCCCTTCCAGCGCTCGCCCCAAGCGGCCCGTGCGCGCCTTGCCAAGGCGCAATTGCTTCCGATCCCGCGTGCAATCGCCGATGACCTCGCGCTTCGTGCCCATCTGTCGTTGGAAGCGATCCGCGGCGCCTGCTACCACGTCGGCCCCGCGCAGCACATCACCGAAGTCGTGTTGCTCGGTAAGTTCCTCAGCGAGGCGGGCCACGGCGAGTTCTCGCACGAATCGCTGCTGGCGGCCGACCGGGCAATGGCCGAGGTATTCGAAGGCGGCCGGCAGACTGGGATGTGGGGCGTGTCGTCGGAGTCCGCCTTTGCCCTGCTTGCTGCCATCGTCAGCATGTACGACCGGCAACTCCATAGCGCAACGCTCGGCGCGCTGACCACGGCGAGCGACCGTCTGGACCGGTTCAAGGCGGGCGATGCGTACCAGCCGCTGCAGAAGAAACGCCGCGCCTGAGCCCGCGCGCAGTCGAAAAAAAAGCCCGGCATGCCGGGCTTTCGTTCTTCAGGGAATGCCCGGCCAAGCCGGGGACTAGCAGATCACCTCCATCGTTTCGCCAAATGGCGCTTTCCTGGCCCGTGTCAAAGGCGTGGTTGAAGCCCACAGCACCGGGTAATGCGGCGCGACCGTCGGGAAGCGCCCCACCATATCTGTCAGATAGACCAGAAAGGCAGGGTTCATGCCGTCTTCCGCGACCCGGTTGAACGGGTCGACGAACGCCGTCCCGCCCCCACCACGCACGGGCTTGATCTCCGGCGAGTCGCCTCGCTCGAATATCTGAACCTGCGTGACGCGTGTGTCGCAATCCATCACGACCAAGCGCGCGGGCTTCAACGAATGGAAAACCGCGAGGATCTCCGCGTCGAAGTGCGCCTGCGTCTCGTCGAACACCGAACCGCTGGAGTCACGCACGAATACCGCATCGCCGATCGCCGGTGTATGCAACGACGGCAGATAGAAGCCGAGATGCAGATACCGGCGATTCGGCGCCGCGAAGCTGTAGTCCGACGGCGACGACTGCTGCGCAAACCGATGCAGCACCGCCCGCCAGTCCACGACAGGCCGCACTGCCTCGCCCGCCATCGCCTGCAGCTCGCCGGGAAGCTTGCCGCGCATCGCGGCGGCTTTCGCGGCCTGGGTGACGGCAACCTTCCACTCCGCTTCCTTTACCGGTTTGTCCGGCCCCTTGTAGGACCGCACTTCACCGAAGGAGCCGGGATGCGAAGGCTGATCGCCGGGCGACTGCCCCGGCGCGGTGCCGTTCTGGCCACCCGGCTTCGAGGGCTGCTTGCCGCTCGGCTGCTGCTGATCTTGCGGACTCGGCTGCGGCTGCTGGTTCTGCGGCTGCTGGTGATGCTGCGGCGACTGGTTCTGCTGCTGCTTCTCCTTCGCCTCCTGCGTCAGCAAACCGTAGATTTCCTCCGCTGACTTGCCCGTGTAGCGCGGATCGACGAGCGCCCCCTTCGGCAGAACCATGCCCGAGGACAGCACGATCGGGTTGATCGCGTAGTCACAGGCGTCGTTCCATCGATCCGGGTCACGCGCGCCCTGCCGCCAGCAATGGCCGTTTGCTACGTGCAGCACTTCGTGCGCGACGACACCCCTGACTTCAAGGTCGCTGAGCGATTCCATGTACGTCGGGCTATATCCGAGCGTTTCGCCATCCACCCAGAACGTCTTGGCAGTCGGATCCTCGCGGACATTCAATCGGAGCGCGAGCGCCCCGAAGAATGGTTGGGAGAGGACAAGCTCGGTCCGCTGCCGGGCAATGCGCGGATGGACCGCGCTACTGCCCAACACCACATCATTGCGGTCCATGACGCCCCCTTATGCGACGAGGCGCAGTTGGCTCGCGTGCGCCGATTCGATATCCATCGGCTCCGGCTGCATGCCCATGAACGCGGCCATCAGCCCTTCAATCTCCTGTGCCTTGCTGGCCACCTGAGAACGAAGCACGCGTGAGTCCTTCAGTTCCGCCCCCGTATGCACGGCCAGATGCGTCTTGGCCTGCTCGAGGATGTGCGTGAGCTGCGGGTCGTTCGCGAAGTTGAGCTTCGGCAGCAACGCGCAGAGTTCCCGCACGTTGTTGGCGACGTCCAGTCGGACGTTGCCAGTCGCATACAGCCGGTTAGCCATCTGCGACACTGCTTCGTACAGACGCCGAACCAGGTCCTCGTTCGCGGTCGTGATCGAGGCCAGAACGTGCTGGTCCAGTTCGCTCTTGAGCGTGTTGAGCACGTTCGCCGGCAACTCGACGCCAAACTGGCTGGCGTCGGGAAACGGCAGAACGGCCATCTTCACGCCGAACTTCGTGGACAGTTCAGCGAGGGTCGGATAGTCCGCCTCGTTGAACAGCCCATTCAGTTCTTCGCGAGCCGCCTCCTTCAGGTTCAGATAGTCGGTCAAGAACACGGAGACCGCCAAGTCGAACTCGTCTTTCAACGAGCGCATCTTTTCGGCGAAATCCATGTAGACCATCGTCGGCAGCAGCCGCACGCCCAACTGGTCGTACTTCAGGGTGTGGTCGTAGAAGTACGAGCGGATGCGGCCGGCGAGCGTCACGACTTCTGCGAAGCTCGGCGCATGCTCGGGCAACAGGCGTTTATTGAATCTGCCGATGCCCTTCGCGTGGTGCTTGCTCTCGACTTCCTGCGTCACCTTGCCGTCGAAACGGCGGGCAACCCAGGTGGAAATCGTGACGGAGCAAAGCATGACCTTCGATTGGATGGAAGTGATGTCCATGAGAAAACCTCGTAGAAATAGAATGGATGAAGCAAAGAAAAAGGCCCTGTGCGTCCGAAGACACGACAGGGCCAACATGGGTAATGCTGAGAAAAGTGGAGTGCTTGGTTACTCGCCGCGGATGATCTTTCCGATCTTTCCGCCTTGCGCGCCAATGAAGGCATACGAGTTCTGTATCTGCGGCGAGCGCTGGACAGCGTCTCGTACCAGCAGCGCCGCGAACTCGCGGTGCCCTTCACCGATCAGACGCTCGGTGTAGCGCACGACGCGATCGAAGTTGTTTTCGTTCGCGCGTGCCGCAAGCGCTGCCGCGATCGCGTACAACGCCGAAGGCGTCGTCGGGATCATGGCCGTGTCGGGCGCAAGAAGAATCGCGTCCGGATTCGGCAGTTCGCGGAAGATCTGGAGGAACGCGACGAGTTCGGTCGCGGCACCCTCTCCCACCGAACCGGCGTAGGAGATGTGCTCCAGATGCTTGGGGACTACATCCATGGTTTTCGCGACGAACCCCCAGCTACGCGGGCTCGGCGCATTCTCGATGTCGCGCGACGTCTTCTGCACGGACAGCAAGTCCGGACGGAAGCGCAGGAACGCGATGAGCGCGGGCGGGATGTTTCCGCGCACGGCCCACTGCGTCCAGTCGTCGATGGTCGGTTCAAGCTCGACCACGGTGGCGAAACGGGAAATCACCGGATCGAGAATCCCGGAGACACCGGCGTTGTCCGTGCGGCGATTCGTGGCCGCGAGGAACGTGACCTGCGGTGGCAGGACGTGCTCCCCGACGCGCCGCGCGAGCAGCAACTGCATCTTCGCGGCTTGCACGGCGGGCGAGGCCTGCCCGAGGTCGTCCAGAAACCAGATCAGCGGGCGTCTGGCCGTCATCGCGCGTTCCAAATCCCCGAACGGCAGGAACTTGGCGGTCGTGCCATCGGGCGAGGGAAACGGCAACCCTTTGGAGTCGGTCGGATCCTCGACAACGGGATGGCTGATGAGCAGTTCGTGATCAGTCGCATGCGCGGTCTGTTCAACGATATCGCTCTTGCCGATGCCGGGGCGGCCTGTGATGAGCACCGGCAGACGCTTCGGCACGTACAGCGAGAGGAGTTCGGTGAGTTGAGCGGGCGTGACTTTCATGATGGCTTCCAAAGAGAAGCCCCATAAAGACTACGCCCGTAGGGACGTGGTCCCTGTGGGGCAAGATATGAAAAAGCCGGCTCGTAGCCGGCTGGGTCGATGCGTCAGTGACGCGGGTGATAGATGCAGTGTAGGGGTCGGGCGGTCAGGCAATCCGTGCAAAGGTCGCTAATTCAGGGTGCCTTAAGCCATCTCGACGGCCGAACCGGCGAAAAAAAACCCGGCACGCAGCCGGGTTCGTCGAAAGTGAATCAGCTTGCGCGCTGTTCAAGCGCCACGCGCGCATAGGCGAGCGTACCGTCGTTTGCGCGAAGCGATACCTGTAACTGCCGGACCGGGTCTGCGAGCGCGTAACGCACGCTAGTGCCCTGCCGCATGCTAACGATCTCGGAGAAGCCTTCGGCGATCGTGCTGTCCACCCACTGCGCACCGGTTACGACAGCACCGTCCTGTGTGCGGATGCGTGACATTTCAGCCGCCTCGCGAGCGCGTGCGACCTCGCGGGCGACGCGCCTAGCATCACGTTGCGAAACCGACAACGCCTCCCACTCTGCTTGCTGCGCGGCGTCCATACCTGCGAGTTCGAAGATGCCTCGGCGCCGAGCCGCAGCGCGAACGCCGATGAGCTTAATGCCGAACACCTCGCGGACCGCTTGCTTGGTCGCCCGGTTGGCGTCGTCTGGCCGGTCCAAGATGCTCAGAAGATAGGACATGTCGGCCGTCTGCACCGCTTTAGCGAACTCGTTGGCGAAGGTGTGCGTATGCCTGCCGTGATCCAGAATGGCCAGTTGCGAGTCGAGTTGAAAGCGGCGTGCGCTGATGCTGCCCGACTTCCGCGCCTTCTCGAGTTCCCCCAGCCGATTGTCGCGCGAGCGATCGGCGAGCGTACGCCGCAGCACTTCCGCGAACTGACAGGTCGGCGAGCCGACATCAACAGGCTTCAGGTACGCCTCCGGCAAAGAATGCGCTTCGAGAATGCCTTTCGCGTACAGCAAGTCGTCGACTTGGACCGTCGTCGGCTCCTTCGGCGCGAGACCCATCACCATCGCGAGCAGCGCGGCATTGTCGGAGGTGATCGCCTGCTTCGAATGGCGCATCACCGTTGCGAGCGGAACCAGCTTCGTAAGCGGCAGCGCACCGCGCAACTCCGGCACCGCGAGAAGCGGCTTCGCCCATTGCAAATCGGATTCAAACTTCGACAACGAAGCGTAGTCGTCGATCACCGCTTGCGGAACGGGCTTGCCCGCCGCGAGCGCGTAGGCGACATGAACCTCGTGCCGACCATTGCTCTGCCGGTTGTCCAGAATCGGGCCCGCGTAGCGGAACCCGAACCGGCGCTGCGACTCGTCCTGCAGCAGCTCGAACAGGTCCAACCCGCGACGGCCGCTTTTCGCCGCCTCTTCGTTGGCTTGCGCCATTTGATCGGATGAAAACAAGTACAGCGGCTCCCGCGCCAAATCAAAAGCCAGATAGAGCAGTTGCCAGTGCTCGCGCCGGATTTGCCACGGCTCAAGCGCGGCGAACGACGGTCTGAAGTAAGCCGCGTCGATTTCGTCGATGAGCGACAGGAAAAGGGTCGTCGCCGTCCCGGGCCGACGAACGGTGAGCTTACCGTTGAAGCGTGTGACGGATACGGGGTGGCTGAAGAACGTGAGAGCGATCTCTGCCGCGTCGACTGCTGCCACGCGCGTGTCGTCTCGCAGGAAACGGAGCACTTCGAGCATCGTGCGGAAAGACTGGGCGAAGCCCGAAAAGGAAAGCTGATACATGGTGGATTGCCTTAAAGAATGCGGGCAATCGCACCCTGTCGGGTCGATGCCCGGCAAGGGTTAAGTGCGCCGAAACGGGCGCGGGAAGTTGAAAAACTATTAGGCCGCGTCGATTAGACGGGCGATCAGACGAGCGAGCGACCACGCGTGGTCAGTCGAAAACACCTTGGCGCGAAGCAGCGGCATGATCGCGCAGGTCCGATCAAGCGAGTCGCTCAGCCGCGGTCGGCTGACGAAGTCCACATGAACGATCCAGCCTTCCGAATTGCCGATGCACACAGATACGGAAATCCGGTCATGTGACGACGGTTCAGGCCACGGTCTGTTGTGGCGTGCTCCGTACATCGCTTCGTTGGCATCGTCCTGCAGGTTCGCGTGACAGAGCCATTCCGGTTCGAGCTCCGTCCCGCGCAAGAAGCGGCACAAACCCTCGAAAACCTGATCGACAGTCTTGCCGTCGGTGTTCAGCCGGGCGACGGTCTTGATATCGACCGCAGCAGCAGCGGTGATACCGCTGGTGACAGCAGCCGGCAGCACATCGGCGTTTGCTTGAGACATAAACTGCTCCTGAAATGAAAAACGCGCCCGAAGGCGCGCTAGAAAAGGAAGTCGAAAAAAAACCGCACCCCAAAAAGGTGCGGTTTTGTCTTTGGACTCAGCTTGCGCTGCGTCGAATCATTTGCCCCAATCGCGTTCGCGATCGGCTTTGCGACCGTTGTTCGCGGTCCACATGAAGAAAGCTGCAATGGACACGCCAAGCACTACCGTGAAAATTGTTGCGCCCACGTCATTCTCCTTTCATCACGTAATGGCCTGCATACCACAATACTACTCCAAGGGCAGCCAGTGCGCTCGTACCTGCAATTGTCAGCGGATCCCAGGACGAGGCGGAATGTGCGTATCCGACTGCGCCGCCGATCGATGCAGCCGATAGAGTGTGCAGATAGCGGCCGTTTTGGTGCCGCTGGTCCTTGGATGGCGTCGCGACTGCGTGGAGCAGCCGGCGCAAGCCAGGGCCGGGGTCAGGGGGAATCGATACCACGTACCCGCCGTTGCCCGTCATGTTCACCGGCAAGACGTCGCCTTTGTACTCAAGGCTGAACGACGGCGAGCACTCGGACTCCTCCATCTTATTGAGCAACCCGAGTACACGCGGCGCCAGATGAACCTGACCTGTTGTTGCATCGAGAGTGACCCGGTCCACGATCGTGGTGCCGGAGCTGTACTCGATTTTCACCTTCGCCAGTTTCATCGACGACCTCCGCACTTCAGGTCGATGCCGCCGGCCAAACGCAAGCCGTCCAGCATCGCTCGGTAGCCCGCAGGCGTCTCGAGTTGCGCCAGGGCGACGTGGTTTTCACCACCGCCCGTCAGGTCGGAGCGACCGCGCCGGGTTCTGAAACTTAGCGCGACACCCGAACCGCCACGACGCTCGAGCACGTCGACAAACAGCGTCTCAGTGCGCAACGACACCCGCACCGCCGAACTGCCGCGGCGCGAATCGGTGACGATTTCATGAGAGGTCGCGGCAAGCCGCAAATCCTGCGCGACGCGTCGGAGGACGCGCGATGCGTGACGCTCCATGGCCGCCTTTGCGCCGGAGTTGGCGCTGTTACGGTCCGCGTAAAACACTCGGGGAAATTTCATGATTGCCTCGGAAAAGACGAGGCAGGTCCCTTGCGGGGAGCCTGCCCCGCAAGGGAATTACGCGGCATGCACCGCGAGCTAAAGGAAGTGGACTACCGGGTCAGTGAGTGATCCGGTAGCCGGACCCACTGGAGACGAGAAAAACCTGCTGGCCAGGCACGAACTGCTGATCGTCGACCTGTGTGACGGTCACGGTCTGACCGTTCGCGCGACGAAGAAAGACTTCGACACCGCTGTGGCGAGACATAACGGCGCTTACGCGCTGAGCCACCAACCCGGAAACGGAGCCGGAAAGCGCGCCGGCGATATAACGGCCGCTACCGTTTCCAATGACTTGCGAGCCCAGGAAGGCACCCGCTGCTGCACTCACGATCGATGCAATGCCCGACGAGCCGGAATTACTCTCGATGGTGATCGGACGCACGCGCAGGATGGTTGCCTGCTCGAACTGGCCGATGCGTTGAACGTCGTAACGCTGATAGGTATTTGGCGAACCGAAGTCCGCCGTGGCGCAGCCAGTCAAAACCGAAAGAAGCATCACGGAGCAAAGAAGCTTGATCATGGATCACCTCAAATGAAAGCGAGGCAATCCATTCCCGAAGGGGCTGGTTTGCCCCAAAGGGAAAAAGAACGAGAACGGGCAGCACCAAAAGCTGCGTGCGTCAGTGCGTGGCCGAGGCGATCGCGATCGAGATGGACACCACGCCAACGAGAAACGACAGCATCTTCCAGGCTTCGGCGTCCTGCTGGGCGTACCAGGCAAGACTGTTGAGAGCGTGTTTGATCACCGGTAACAAGGGCAACTCCAGAGAAAAGCAGGAGCCGCCCGCGATGGGAAGCTCCCATCGAGAAGAGATTTGGAAATGAAGAAACGGCGTCCAGCAGGCTGCACTGGACGCGTCATTTATGAAGGCCTACGAGGCGGCACGGCTGAGGTGATGCAGTCTGACACGACCGCTTTGCACCAGATGCCGTTCGGCTTGGGGATTGAGCGAATAGTCCCAGTCCACCATAGCCGTGCCGTCGCTCCACACCGAATGAATACGTCCGGTGTAAAGCTCCGGCGGACTGACCTCGACGTCCTGACCAACCACACGCTGATTCGCCATGAAACCGTTCTTGCTGGAAACTTTGACGACAGGTGCGAGATTGCGAGACATAGACAGCTCCTAAAAAAATGGGAGCCGTCTCCCGTGGGATTGGCTCCCAACGGGACGAAAAAAGGCGACCAACGAGGGTCGCCTAGAAGATTGCCGTCAAAGACGGCTGGAGAGAAGATGGTCCTCCAGCACGCTGGAGGGGTAGGTCGATGCGCAAAAGCGCGGGGAATGGAGCCAGTCTACGGAGTCGGCCGCGCGGTGGGTGTCGGAAAGCTCAACGATTCGCTATGGCTTTCGCTCAGAAACGAGAAGGAACTGCCGCTGGTCACGCACGACAATTACCCGGCTCGGGACCGGAAGCGCACATCCAGGACGAAAAAAAAGCGCCTGCTCCATTGCTGGAGCGGCGCTTGAAAGTCCGTCGCATATCCGAGGGCCGTCGACGAACCTGAGAGAGAGGCCATTCTAGCCATCGACACCGGCGCCGATGAGTTGAAAGAGCCGCTAAAAACGCCGCGATTCATAGACTGCGGGCCGACGCGAAGGGGCGCGCCCGACCGAAGCACAAGGTACGAGTAAGTGATAGATGGCGTAACAGGGCGAAAGAAAGGCCACCCAGGGACGCGCCATGGGTGGCCTCAGTTTGTCGTTTTTGTATAGTGCGGTCTCTCAAGCGCCCTTATTAGCGGGCAGGGACAATATAGACTGACAAATTGAATCCAAGTGTTCGAAACATCACGTTCTCTGCGTCGGACGCCGGCCCGTCTTACCTGTAGGCGGGCTTTTTCTTGCGCATCGGAGATTAGCAACTAAGCTATTACTGCGTGTCCTCTGGCTGTGGGCGCGCTGTTGTAGATCATCCAAGTCTTGGCCCGCTATCGTTCGCCGCGATGCGGGCTTTCTTTCGCCCGGGTCTGGCGCGCAGCGGCGTCGGAGCCCCGCCCGCCTTGACTTTGGGCTGTAGCTGCGAAGATGAATCATCTACCCCGATTCTTCTTCGACCATGCTCCAGAACATCGACTTGTCCTCGCTTCGCACCCGTTCACACGCCTACGTCCCAGCGCGTGCCCGTAACGTCGCACTCACGCCGGAGGTGTCGGCGCTGCTCGAGACCGATGCTGTCGTCGCGATCGGTGTGAGCGGCGGCAAGGACAGCGTCGCCTGTGCGCTCGCGGTCGCCCGCCATCTCGATGCCATCGGCCACACCGGTCCGCGCATCCTCGTCCATTCCGACCTCGGGCGTGTCGAGTGGAAGGACAGCGGCCCGGCGTGCGAGCGGCTTGCTGCCCACCTCGGCTGGGAACTGCTCACGCTGCAACGGCAAGCGGGTGACATGCTCGCAAGATGGGAGAAACGCTGGTCGAACAATGTCGAACGCTACCGCGATCTCGCCTGTGTGCGGCTGATCTTGCCGTGGAGCACACCGTCCATGCGCTTCTGCACGTCAGAATTAAAAGGTTCCTTAATAAACAGTGCGCTGAACAAGCGTTTCCCGACGCACAACATCGTGAACGTGACCGGCGTACGCCGTCAGGAAAGCAGCGCTCGCAGCAAGATGCCTGTATCGGCCCCGCTCGCTCCCCTATCGACGAAAGGTCGGACGAGCGTGACGTGGAACGCGATCATCGAATGGACCATCGACGAAGTTTTTACCGAGATCGCTGCGGCCGGACTCGCCCTGCACGAGGCATACACCGTGTACGGTGCGTCGCGCGTCTCGTGCGCCTACTGCATCATGAGCTCGTTGGACGACCTGCGCGCTGCGGCGAGCTGCGCCGACAACCACGACGTGTACCGCGAGATGGTGAGGCTAGAAGCGCAATCGACGTTCGCCTTCCAAGGGCAACGGTGGTTGGCTGACGTCGCGCCCCACCTGCTGTCGTCTGAACTGGCGGCCGACGTCGCGCGCGCAAAGGCAGCGGCCATCGAGCGCCAAGCCATCGAGGCCGAGATTCCTACGCATCTGCTTTTCTCGTCGGGTTGGCCGACCGTGCGCCCGACGCCCGACGAAGCGGAGTTGCTCGCGAGCGTACGCCGCCGCGTCGCTCAAGCGGTCGGCATCGACGTCGGATACGTCAGCGGTGCCGATGTCCTGCGCCGGTACGACGAACTGCTAGCACAACGTCCCGGCGCACCCTCGGCGACAACGCCCTCAGCGGTGACGATCCCCGCGCAAGCGAGCTTCGCTTTCTAGCGGGCGAAAAAAAAGCCACGCCCCGGAAATCCGGGGCGTGGCGTCGATCAAAACAGGACTAGGCGAGACACAGCGAGAGCTGAACGTCGGCCGCAAAGAATGCAGGATCCGGCTCAGCGCCTGCGCGCGCGACGGGCACCTCCCACTGGAGTTGCGCATCGCTGAAGGAACCCAACCCGTACAACAGCCGGTCGGTGTCTTCGCGATTGAGCAAGTCGCCGAACGCAAAGCTGAAGACAGCCGGCGCACATGCGTCCTCAGCCACGAGGCCGAGCGTCCGCGCAAGTTCGTCGGCGCGGCGAACCCGCCACTCCTCGGTGCCTTCGGGCGAACGCGTCACGGTGATGCGCGTCGCCGAAGGGACCTGCGGGGCGTTGCTAACGGCGTCGCGGAACGCTGGGATCGCCTTCTTGGCGAAGCCCGGCGCTTCCATCTCCACCGGATAGGCAACGTCCGTAATGAACGAACCGACCGCGCTGTACTGCCAGCCAGCGTGACGCCACGGCGCGGAGCCCATCGCGACCAGCACGTTGTGTTGGTCAATCGAATGACACCGTACCTCGGGCATCCGCTCCATCGCCGTCTTCGTTGCCGACGGCACCGGCACCTCCGTCTGGGCGGCCCCACAGTCGTACTCCTTGAGCACTCGCCACACGCTGAGCGACCCGCTGTTCCCGTAGATCGAGAGCAGCAGGTCGATGTCCGCATGCAGGGAAACGCTCAAGCTGCCGCCGACCAACTCATCGATACGGGACTCGAAGCCTGCCCGGATCAACGACAACCGGACGTCATCCAGCTGCGACTCAGGCACCGCCGAGTAGCACGACGAGCCGACCGACAGATCGATCGCCCGATTCCGAAGCAGCGCGGGCTTGGCGAGTTCACTTCTCCAACTCGCGATGTAGTTTTCCGGCCGGATCGATCCATTGCGGCTTCGGAGCATTCCGCCTTCGCAACTGGTCGCGTGCGAGAAGACGCGGCGCATGACCTGCGCATAGTTGCCCAGCGCGACAGCCGACCAGTGGTCGGTGTGCGGATAGACGTTCGACTCATAGCCGCGTTCGAACAACGCGTAGATCCACTCGCCGTCGGCCTTCTGCATTGCGCCTGCGCGCTTGCCCGTCAGAATTGAAGAACCCATGTTTTGCTCCATTGGTGCGGGGAGCAGCCCTTGCGGGCTGTCCCGCAAGGGTAGAAAAGACGGCCCCGTTACGGAGCCGTTGATATGCCTGTATCAGGCGAGGCGTTGGTGCAGGCGAACCGGCTGCGCACGGGTGAGCCAGTGCACGGCACACAGCAGCCCCGCAACGTCGCCTGCCATCTGCGCAAGCTGTGCCGCGTCATGCGTAGCTCGGTACTGCAGGTAATCCCAGCCCATTGTTGTCAACGCAAAGTAGGCAACCGCGCCGATGAAACAGGCGAACATCCGGCAGCGGGTTGTCGACTGCGTCCAGCAGACCGGCAACACCAGCAGAGACAGCGTGCCGAACGCGGCGAGTGCGTGCTCCAACGTCGATGGCAACGCGCTGCACAACCCAGCCTCGAGCGCCCTTAGACCCTGATGCGGGAACTCATACCCGAGCCAGCGATGGACCATTGCCGCAGCGATAGCCGCAATTGCAAGCAACAAACAGCGAAGAATTCCCGCGACGTTGTTGCCATATTGAGCCGAGGGTCCGGCACAAAACCAGTTACTGATTTTTTTCATCTTGTTTTTCCGTTGATGAAGTTGAGAAATAGAGACTCGCCCACGCGTATAGCGCGAGGGAGCCACCATGAAAGACACCGCCCCACAAGAGGGGCGGCATCGGGAGGAACGTCTAAGCGGCGAGCGCGGCCTTTCGGCTTTTCCTCGCCTTCTTGACGGGCGGCTTCGGGATTTCATATCCGAAGCGCGCCCACGCAGCCGGGTCCAACGGAATCGGATTTGTGCGCCCCGTTGCAAGGTTCACAAACACGCCCGAGAACGGCACGGCGCCGGTCCGAAACATGGTCCAGAGCATGTTGAATGCTTGGACCGCGATGGCCTGGTTGATGACCAGCGACTGCTTGCGCAGCGCCTCGGCCATCGAACAGGACGGGGTCTCGTCTTTCGCATCGAGCTTCGCGTCGATAAGTTCCGGAAACAACTCGCCCACATGCGGCAGCCGTTCAGGATGCTTCAGCGCGTAGCTCTTGCCACAGACCTGGCCTATGACGACTTGGCCGCGATCCGTGTCGTTGCCGCAGTCGAGGTAATACGCCCCGCTGTGCTGGGCTGCGCCAACAATCGCGGCCCGAGCAGCACGCGTATCGACGCAGCCAATCACGAGATCGACGTTGTAGAGCGGCTCGCCCGGACCGAATCGCCGGGTTTCCGCCCGCCAGTTCGTGCCCATCAGTGCGTTGAGCCGATTGACGATGAGCGAGGCTTTGTACTCGCCCACGTCGTTCGGATAGAAGCCCTGCCGGCCGACGTTGGTCGGGCTGACGGTGTCGTCATCGAACACGGTGCAGTCGATGCCGCCCGGGTGACCCAGTTCGAGCATCGCGTGATGAAGGCGCGCGAGACTCGGGAGCACCGCACTTCCGGTGCCGCCCGCGCCTACCACGACTACATTCCAGCTTCGCTCAAGCATCCGCGAAGGAAGTTGATGTCGGATGGCTCCGTTCATGCAACCTCCTGAGCGCGAGCCGCCGCATACCAACTGCTCGGCACGCGCTCGACGTTCTCGAAGATGCCTTTCGCGCACAGCCGCGTCGCCATACTCGGTACCGACGACGCGCAGTTGCCGACGACGAAGGCGAACTTCGTCTCGTGTCGGTCATCTTCGTTGTCTGTCGGCGAGAAGTACGCGGGATGCGCGCCATGCGAATGGCAGTCGATCACCCGCAGTTCACTTGGCAGAAGTTCCGGGCGCTCGTACTTCAGCGACCCGGTGCCCTGCGACAGCACCTTTACAGGCGCGAGCCGGAACTGTTTCGTCTCCACATTCCAGACGATCCAGGCACCGGTCTCCAGCGGATGTGCGGCGCGCGCCATCGCGACGAACTCGCCGACCAACTCGGGCGGCACCGCACCACAACGCAACTCGGTCGATTCGACCACTTTCCCGTAGGGGATCGCGGTCGGGACCGTGTAGTGCGCAATGCGGCGAACAACCGAGAGCCACGGCAGATCGATTTCAAGAAAGACTCCGTTCTCGCCGATCAGCAGTCGCTCACCGGCCGCCTGCATCGGCGCGACCGACTCACGCCGGGGCACCATGACGGTAGGAAATGAGCGTTGAAGCGCGGCATCTGCAGGATTCAAAGCACCAGCATTCATCATCGAACTCCTTGTTTGCCGGCGATCAGCTCAGCGAGGGTAAGGTCCATAGGGACGAGCGCGTCTTTCGGGAATTGCTTGCCGTACTTGCCGTCAAGCATTTCTTTCCAGAACGCGAACTCGCCATTCGGATGCGAAACACGTTTGCTGCCGTGGTTCGGGTGCGTGAAGGCCGATTCGAAGAATCCGCCCTCCCATCCGCTGATCGACTCGATATCAATGCGCTTTGGCACATGAGCCGAGCCGATGCAGATTCGCCCCCAATCCCAGGTGTTAAAGTAAGGCGGTTCGTGCAGCTTCGATGCAGGCGTTGGCCGGCTGTCTTCCTGCAGCGCGAACACGGAAAACCCGCTCGAAGCTGCACGGAACACCAACCCCGGATGCGGGACGACAGCACTGCGCCGCCCGAACTCCTGACAGTCGAAGAAGACTCTTCGCGTTGCCGGTCTGCACCACCACATCACCGCGTCTTGCGACACAGCCAGCACCGTCTCAGGCAAAAATTCCGCCTTCGGTGCCGCGTTCTGAGCCAGCTCACGCAGGCAATCAACAAGCGCCATGCGGTCGATCGGCCTTCCGGCGCCAATCGTTGCCCGGCCGCTCTTGCCCTGCGTCACCGGATGAACGGTGCCGTAGACAGCGCTGCGGTCCTGACGGCCGTATAGCAAGATGGCACTGACCGCCGCCAGTTCGTCGACGCGGTCCGAGCCGATATCAAGCCCTTTCATACAAAGCTCCTAGTTATGCCGCGAGACACGCGATGACGCGGTCCAGTTGGCCAAGAATGGAAAGTCCCTCCGACCAGTCCGCGTACTGCTTGCGGATGGCGTCAGGCGTAGAGGCAAGCGGCGTGAAGCCGAGGTAAGTTGTGCCGTCGCCGGCGCTGGCGAGGTACTCATAGTGAGAATCGAGTACGTCGCTGACGCGGGTATCGTTTTGCACGGTGAGCGTGGCCGACGCATAAGCGCAGCGCGGTCGATACTCGCAGCCGAAGAGGTCGCGATTGCCCACGCGCTGCAACATCAACGACAGCTTCTCGAGCTCCGCACAGATTCGACGTGTGCGGCCAGACGTGAATCGCTGAAGCCGTCTGAGCGCGGCAACGCCAAGTGCCCGTTGAGGCAGATAGCGTCGGCTCTTTGCATTCCAGCGGTAGACGTCCATGTCGTCGGGACAGAGCTGCGGACGCACAACGGAAGGGAGGTAGTACTCAATCTCCGCCTCGTCCTCGCCGAATCGGTCCGTCAGCATCTCGCGCGCTTCCTCATCGGTTGCGTTCGAGTCGCCGTCCCAGAACCACGAGGCGAATTCCCCAAGGAACTCGTCCGGCGTTCGAACCCACATCGTGCGGCCTGCTGCGCGATTGATTAGCACCATCGCCGTCGACACCAAGCGCGGATGGACATCCCGAAGTTCGGCGGCACGCCTGCCGATCTCGAAGATGTTTTCCTCCGTGATCTCGATGCCGAGATACACGGGCGAGGTCAGATTGAAGTCGCTGCTGTCCTCCTGGTACTGGACGACGTCTTGCACCGCCTGCACGTCGCACAACACGAAGTCAAAGCCGAGGCAGTCCAGATGCGGCGTATGACGCTTGGCCCACGCGAAAAAGCCGTGGGCAAGCGCGTCACCCGCGCCTTTGAACTCCGGTACGTCGCGCGGCCTCAGCACGCGCGAGTTGAACTGGGCGGCGATGAGACCGGCGACATCCTTTTCGGCTTGCCAACGCATCACTGCGCGCGTTTTGACGTCCGAGCCGATGGCCGGCAGGCTTAGAAAATCATTGGGAGTTCGACGTCGGGCAGCGGGAGCGCGTCGCGGTTGCCAAGGCTCTCCCGAGACAGCGACCTCTGCACTAGACGGGCGAGGATCGAAGAGCATTGCTCGATCTCCTTGTCATGAAAAAAAACCGCCCTTCCGGGCGGTTGCTGATGAGAAAGAGCCAAGTCCGGATCGGACAGGGCTTTGAGGAGGTCGCGCTTACGCATGGAAGCGGCAGTGCATGACTGCACCCTTGGCACCGGCCGCGCGCACGAACGTGAAGCGCATGACATCGCCCTCCGTCGTGGGTCCGTCGATCGCCGCGGTCGTCAGCTCCGGGTACTGCGCGGAGTAGAGATCACGGACATCGTCGGGCGAGAACGTCGGCCCGGGATCGGGGAACGTCACGCCGTTGTAGACGAACTCACGCGTGAGCTTCGCAACTTGGATAGCCATGTCTGCTCCTTAGTCGAAAAGCGATGCGAGGTTGGTCCCGGTGTTAGCCGGTTCCGCCGATGCCTCTGCTGCGGACGATGCCGAAGACGCAGTCGGGGCGGTGCTCTGCCCTTCAGCGTCGGCACTTCCGTCGTCATCATCGTTGTCCGCATCGATGCTCGATCTGCCGGGTGCAGGCAAAGCAGGCTTGCTTTCGCCCTTAGCCAGCGTCTTGGTCGCCTTCGAGACTTGCGTCGTCTTGGCGGCCTCGAGGATGGCGGTGGTCGCAGCAACCTGCTCGGCGAGCGACGCGTGCGCGCCGGTGTAGGCCACGAGCGCGTCCACGAAACCCGCTTCCAGCTCAGGCGCCGTCGCGGTGAGCGCGAGCGGCTGAAGCATGGCGGCGTCTTTTGCCGTGCCTTGCGGCATGACGCAGACAACCATTTCTTCGCCCTTCATCTGCAACGACAACGTGAGCTTCGTGCAGTGACGCAGAAGCGGTTCAATAGCTACGAACATGGAAACTCCCGAAAAGAAAAAAGACCGCCATCCAAAGGATGGGCGGCCTATAAAGGATGGAAAACTACGATCGATGCACGGGGACGCCGCGCAATTAGAACTTGAGCACCTTCGGGATCTTGCCCGTGTAGTCGAAGCCATCGACCGCCAGAAGCGCGTCGATGACTTCGGACTTGGACTTGCCGAAGACCTTCTTGAAGTTGTCGCCGAGCGCGGCACGAATGCCGAGTTCGTCAGCGACCACCATCATTTCGGACTTCGTGATCAGCTCCAGAAACTCCTTGCAGAGCTTCCAGTGCTTCGCGAGATCGAGGTGATGGTGCGTGCACAGACGGGTTAGGTACTGGACGTCGAGGCCTTGAATCGCGGCGACCGTCACACCGGTGACCGCGTGCGCGAGCTTCGTATCGTCAGCGGCAGCCGTCGAGGCAGCCGCTTTCGTCACATCGCCGGACCCGACCTGCTCTTCGGTGAGCTTTTCCCAGATGCCGGAGAGCGTCTTTTGGTCGACACAGCGCATCTGATCGGACAGAGCGATCGCAACGAGGTATCGCTGGGCAAGCGCGGGATCCGCACCTACCTCACGGCGCAGGGCTTTACGCCACAACGCCACGCGATACGCTTTGATCTTGTCCGACTCAGCCACCACCGTCGCCGGCGGGTTGCTCGTCGTCGATGGTGCGGCCGCGCCCTTCGCTGCTGCGGGCGACGCTTTCGCGCCGGCCTTGGCTGCCTCGGGCTTCGGCTGCGTCGCGGCTTTCACCGCTTGCAGTTGCGCCGCCACCTTCTTCATGTTGCAGACGGTGTCAAAGCACTGGCCGCGATAGACCTTGCCGATCGAGTCAGGCAGACCGCTCACCGCCGCGCCGTAGTTCTGGCACGCGTGACACGCCTTTGCCTGCTCTTCGCCGACGCCCTTCGGGCCATCGACTGAGAGTTGCACGCGCGTGTGGTTGTCGCCAGCACGCACGATGCGCACGACCGGATATTCGTCGCGCAGGCCGGTGGCCGTCACTTCGAGCATCTTTTCGGTCTTCTCGTTGTAGCAGGTGCGGTTGGTGCAATTGCCCGTACCGATGGATTCACCGAACATCTCGCCCTGCGTGGACGAATTGTGCGGGCATCCGGCGCAGTCGGCCTTGTCGAAGATCGCGGCCGCCAACGAACAGGCAACCTGCTCGATGGTTTTCTTGACCTCAGCGACCGCCTTGCCCTCCTTGATGATCACCGGCAGCAGCTTGTCCTGCGTCTCTTTGGGGAGCGCAGCAAGCAGCTCGGCGTGACCGAGAAGGATCTGTCGGGTGCTCAATGCATCGAGCACGGCAGTGCTGCAGTTCATCAGCGCAAGACGCTTATCCAGCGTCGCACGCGACCAACCGAAGATGCGCGCGACTTCGTCGCGATCGCCCTTGCACAGCCCGACTTGCTCGGCTGCCGCAATGGCTTCTTCGGCCGGCGACATGTCGGCCCGCTGGATGTTCTCGATGATGGCGAGCTGCTTCGCTTCCACCTCATCGATCTCTCGAACGACGACCGGGATTTCATAGTCTTCGCCGTGCGCCGCAAGCGCCGCCTTGTATCTGCGGCCGCCAGCGACGAGGCTGAATCCACCGTCAGCGAGCGTGCGCACGATGACAGGCTGGATGACACCTTTTTCGCGCACAGACGCGGTCAGCTCTTCCATCTCCGCCGCATCGAAGTACTTGCGGGGATTGACGCTGACCTGGATTTGCTTGAGGGAGAGAGTAGGCTGTTGTTGCATGGCTGGGCTCCTGAGAGGGAACCTGCCCCCTTTGGGAGTGGTTCCCAAAGGGTTGAACAACGTGGGCTGACTGACGTCAGCGCGGGGTCGATGCGTCTCTGACGCGGGTGATGGAGCAACAATAGCGGTTTACTTTGCGAGCACGCCACGCAAAAGCTCACGAATTCATGCCGTCTTTCATAGCCAGGCGGGTCTCGGCTCATTCTCATCAGCATCCAGCGGCTTGCCTCGTGTCCACGCAAGGCGATGGACCGCGACGAGGTCCGCCGCTAGCCGCTCCGAATCGGCAGCCGACAGCGCGAGGCTGATCGACCGAACATCGTCGATGCCGACAGCCACTTTTACGACCAAGGTCACGTCGCGATAACCCGGCGCGTCGAGCTTGCTGTCGTACTGGCACGAATGCACGACGTCGTCGTCCGGCAGCGGCGTGTGCGCCGGCTCGTCAGCAAGCCCCCATCGTTTGATCATCGCCTGCCAACGGACCTCGCCATTCGGAAAGTAGCGGTGCACTTCGGTCGCGTGTCGACTGTCCAGTCGCAGAACCTGGATGCAGTGCTCCATCAGATCGTCGTCGAGTCGTCGAAAGTCCGTGAGGCTAAAGGGGAAGTCGAAGCCGTTGTAGAGGCCTGCGAGAAACTGAGCGGCGACGCGCGCCTGCCCTGAGCTGCCCTCCGCCACCTCAACGAGATAGGCGAGTGAGTCCAGGCTCGCGTCGCGATCTTGAGCGCGTATCTCGGCCGCTCGCTGCGCAGGCGTCACTCCGCCCGCCGCGGCCGCCAGGAAGTCGTCAACGGTCTCTTTCAGCGCTGCCGCTAAATGCGTTGGGACAGTGAAGGCGATGGATTGGGTGCTGGGTGTTGGCGAATTACTCATTGCATTTGCAGTAGCGTAGTTGGCGCTTCAAATCGCGCCTGCCCGCATGATGCCATGAGTGAAAAAGTGCGCCGGCAGAACGCCGGCGCCCAAGACGGCCGGCGCATACGAGGGGGACGCCATACCGCGAACGGAGCGTATTTCCTGCGATGTGCAAATGATGCGGCGCAGCGAACACTGCCGCTCGCGATGGCGAAAACACGCCGAAGCGTGGCCGAACGGTCGCTGATCCCGGGTGCAAGGTCGAAAAAAAACCCGGCTCGAGCCGGGTTGATTAAAGGGAGTGACGAGCGGCACTCGAGGATGCCGCTGTGTCTTATGCCGCAGCGCCAGTCACGGGCGACAGCGATCGTGACAGCAAGGTCGTGACTGCGCCCGCCAACGTCCACTCGCCGAACTGCTGCTCATGGCTTTCATGAACGAGGCGGTCGAGGCACAGCACCTCGACGCCATCGACTTGTACCTTGCCGAGGACTTTCGCCAGCACCGCGCGATTGGAGCCTTCACGTTTAACCGTGACGACGCCCTCCCCGACCACCACAAACACATTCGAGTCTTTCGGCATTTAAGCTGCCTCCTTCAGAAGTTTGCGCATGTCGCCCGCGGTCTCGGCCGCCAGCAATGCGAGGTCATCGACAAAGCGGTCCAGCAACGAATCCATATGCAAAAACGTCTCGTCTTCAAGTTCCGGCGTCGCCCAGTCCAGCCCCGCCTGCGTCGCATCACGTTTGTGCGCGACCATTTGGTCCTGATACTCGTCGATGCTCCCCGGGAGATGAAAATAGACCACCTTCAACACGCCCTTCCGGTTCCATCGCAGCGCGCGCCGCATCGCCTGATACTCAATGCGCCACGTCCACGAACGGTCGTAGAAAAGGATGTAGTCGGCGTTCGGCAGGTTGTAGCCCGCGCGACCCGATGCCTTGGTGGCCATCAGTCCGGTTGCCAGTCCGCCCAAGAATCGCTTGTCCTTATCGGCCACGCGACGCTTGATCGGTATCTCGCCGTGAAACGGCACCGTCTGCACACCGTGCGCATCCAGCTCGCGCGCTAGAAGATCGAGCACGCCCGGATTCTCGGCAAACACGATCGCTTGCTTTCCTTCCGCCGCGATCGCGCGCATGCGCGCGACAATTGCGCGTTGCTTGCTCGTCAGCCCGCCGATGTACCCCACGCCATCCATCCCAAACTGCGGGTAATTGGCGGAAAAGTGAACGGCACGGATACGAGCGAGGATCGTGACCAGGTTGCACGCCTTCTTGTCATCGCGCGATGAGCGGTACCAGTCGGCGAACTCGTCGGCAGCGCGGAGATACGCGGCCAAATGCCCGCGATCCCAATCGACCGTTTCCACCTCGAACTGCGGTGGTTCGATCTGGATGTAGCGCGACACCTCGGGTTCTGCGACCAGCCGCCGCTTGATGTGCGGCGCGAGCATCGCGCGGTACAGGTGCAGGTTTCCGATCTTGGGCACCTCGCGTTTCGCCCCATCCTGCAGGCTCTCCGCGAATTGCCACGTGACCCACTCCAGCACCACGAAGTCATCCCTGAATCGATCGACGCCGCGCATGGCGTACTCCACCGAATTGATCCAGTTCTGCTCCAGATAGCCCAAGCGATAACCATACGGCTGAGCCGCCGTTCCATCACCACCAGAAAACGCGATCAGACCGAACGCATCTCTCGGGTAGTTGGGGATCGGCGACCCCGTCAAAACAAACCTTCGCCGCGCCGAAAGCTGCCAAAGCGCGCGGCTCTGGTCGCTCGTGGGGTTGGCCAGGCGCTCGCCTTCGTCGGCTACCAGCAGGCCGATGCGGCGACGCAGTCGATGGGCGTACGTCACGCGCGCCGAAGCCGCCTTATCGACCGGCATGCGCAGGCGCTCATACGAGATAAGGTTGATCTGACGGAGGTCGTTAAGGTCGGCCGCCGATTCGATTACCTTCACCTGCTCAGCCGAGATGGGCAACTGCCCCACCTCCTTGAGCATTTCCTCGATGAGCCGTGACTCAACAACGATCAGGCCGTGCTTCACGCCCGAGACGAGGATCAGCGCCAACGCGAGCCGGGACTTGCCGCACCCCTGCTCCCATGCGACGACACAGCCCGTCGGCTTGAGCAGCGTTTCGACCAGATCATCAACTTGAAACTCCCAGTCGAGCCACTGATCGACGCCGAGCGCCTTCACGCGCGACCGGAGCGCCGCTGCTTGGTCAGGGAAACGCGCGCACAGACCTTCGTGCACCACTTCCCATCCCTCGCTGACGTTCTCGACCGCGAACCGCGCATTGAGCTCGTCGACAGACAGGTGGTACCAGACGCCATGCAGCGCGTATCGGTAGCGCCCGTCGGGTTCGCGATCAAACTGGACTTCGTCGCCCGCCTTAATGAGCGGACTGGCCCAGCGCGTCGCGTCGACCTTGTGGGTCTCCTTTGCGATGCCCGACACCTGATCCCGCGACCCGGCACCAGTCGTCCACGCCACATGCCGCAACGGTATCGCCTGGCGCACGCTGCGTTGCATGCGTCTCCCGAAGTGCTCCATGAAGCCGGGCGCCAGTTGCGGCTCGCCACCGACGCTGCGGATTCGATCGAGCAACTGATCGAGCGCCGCGACCGGATCGTCCTGCACAAGATACGTTTCCATATCCAGCAAGCCTTGCCCCGAGTAACGGAAGCCACGCGGCAGCCGGTGGCCGTCGCGCGAATAGATGCGCTTCACGAGAACCGCGTTGAGCACCATCGCTTCGTTGAAGCCACAGGCAAAGGACAAACGAATGCGCCGGCCATCGTGCGACACCTTGACCGACTTGTCGCCGGTCACCGCACGCGTGATGAACGGCACGCTGTCATCGAGCTTCTGCAGGCGCATCCGCGCCTCACCAAAGGAGCGATCTTCGAAGTGCAGCCCGAGATCCGGGCCGGGCTTGGCCAGATCGTCGACGAGCGCACGCACGAAGTCCGAGGGACGATCGCGGTAGCGGTCGAACACCACAACCGCCGTTCGCACGTTCGCGCCCTCGAGCTTGAACGCGTCCGCCGGCAATTCGAACAGGCCCGCCGCGCGCCGCTTCAGACGGTCGCCCTGCTCGCCCCCAATCATCGACTCAGCAGTCGAGATCGGCAGCAGCGCGACGACAATGTTCGCCGCCTCCAGAGCCTGATGCACCGCGTAGTCGTGGCTCAACGCGCTGGTGTGCGCGCCGTACCGGCCCCACGTCGTGCATTCGAGCGTCTGCAGATGCGGTGATTCGAGGTGGATCGAGAACGGCGGATTGATGAGTGCGATATCGAAGCGCGTCGGATGAATGTCCTCCATGCCGGCTTGTCGGAACTCGCAATGAAACCCCGCGTCCTCAAACACCTTCTGACACTGCTGGATGACATCGGCGTGGACATCGACACCGTACAAGGCATGGCGTTCCGGGTCCGCGTACTGAAGCAGCCGACCGGAGCCGACCGAGTTATCCAGGACGCGGATACGCCGATTCACCTTCCAGCCGCTCACGAAGCTCCACATGAATGCCGCGATCGCATCCGGCGTGAAGAACTGGCCGAGGTGCAGCCGACGCGCGGCGGCCAGCTCGCCCTGATGGGCGATCGACGGCGCCTGCGATCCCAAACTTCTGATCGCACGCAACGGCTCGTACCAATCTGGCTCAAACGAAAACAGATCTCTCTGCATGAATTGCCTCTAGAAATAAAAAGGCCCGCCGGAGCGGGTCGAAACGATGGGAAGGTGGATGCGTTAGTACCGGTCGCGCGAGGCGAGGTATTCCGCACCAAACTCACTAATGAAGAGGGACAGCGCGTCGCCCACGTCGTGAGCGAACTTGAACTGCCACTTGTCGTTGAACATCACGATCTCCAGCCCCGTGAACGATAGTTTTTCGCGGGTGGAAAACGTCAGCCGGTGAACGCTGAAATTGCGCAGTTGCATCGCCAGCGCGCCGAACTGATGCTTCTTCGCGAAGGTCGCCAGGCCGTCGAAGGTTGTGACGACCGCCTGCTGAGAGGACTAATAGACCTCGCGTTGGCCCTTCGAATGAAAGCACGATTGAGAGGTGACGCGCTTTTCCAAGATGACCGCGCTGCTGGTGCGTTTGATCTCGGTATCGGGCTTGAGCCAAAAGCCGTTGATGATGGCCTTGGCTGCCTGCTCGAACGCGACGCGCTCACCAGCTTCACCGCCGAACGTTCGCTCGAGGTGTTGCCAGAAGCCATCCAAGTCAGGGACGTTGCCCTTCCTCAGAGCTTGCCCAACATCAACGCCACTTCGATCGAGTTCGTGATTCTGATCGATCTCAATTCTGCCGCCGGCGGGCGCGAACTTGCGACTTGCCTCCATCACAAGCCTCGAGAGCAGCCTGAGACAGAACGTTTCCAGCTCGCGCTCGACTTTGTATTCGCTTCGGGCTTCCATCGCCGAATACTCGGTCAGTCCGTCCGAAAAGACGTCGCGCTCCGCTTGAACGACAGCGCCGTAGGCTGCTGCTGCCGCGGTTTGTGCCGTCTTGAATTGCTCGATCAACTGTGTGTACATGCGATTGCTCCAAAAGGTGAGCAGGCGCACGCCCGCCAAGGGGACATGCCCCTGCGGGTTGAGATAGGAAAATTGATTGCGCGGTGAGCTCGTGGAGCGCCGCAACGTCGATGCGCGAGATGCGCGGGTGATCGACAAACGATACCTGCTGGAGATTGCTCATACAGGCAGAAAGACGACCATTTGATGGTGCCTCTCGCCAAACGCTTCCGAAAGATATCCCCAGTTTCTCTGGATAAGCCTGGGGATAACTATTTCGGCCGCAATGATCGGTTGCGACGATCGTCCCGGTGCTGCCGCCGACCAACGCTATCCGGATAGCGGCCGTTTTGGGGAATGACGCATAAAAACATATAGCTTTCGCGCGCGCGCATTACGCCGCGCTTTCGGCTCAGCGACCAAACAGTCCATTCGGCTGGCAAAAGACGCTTCATTCGGGGCGTCTTTCGGACACCGTCGCGGGCGGCGACCGACGAAAATTGGGCACCGAATCAGCAATGCATAAAAAACGATCACCGACGTTATGAAGCTCAGTCACATCATCACCGTCGCCATACTCTGCGCATCCGCTGTTAGCTCCATAGCAGGGGTCGGCTTGGTCGCTCGCCAATTCACGATCGAGCGCACCGCTGTGCAGGTCGTCGTCAACACGGCGGTCGTTGAACGCATGCAGGGTGTTTCCGACGCAGTCGGATATCTGTCAGCGGCGGACCAACAAGCGTTGCTCCAGAAATATGGCTTTTCCGTTCGCGATGCATTCGACGAGGCGTTGCGAGATAGGCGTCGGGAACTTGGCGAGGCGCAGCAAGTGCGGGCGGACACGCTCAGGGCCAACGATAAGCGTTTGGCGGGCTTGCTGGCTGCGTGCGCCTTTGCAGGCATCGCAGCGCTAATGGGCGCAATCGCCACCTACGACATAGCGGCCACTCGGAAGCAGCGGGTGGCGGCCGTCACACCTTAAGGCGGTTCGGCCGCTTCTTCCCAACGATGAACTTGATTGTTGTCAGCTTCGAAGATTTCACTCGAGATCCGGCGGGCGCGCGCGCTGACTCGACACCGTGCGCCGGCTTCCCGGACAGCTGGCTCGACGCGTTGGTCGGAACAGGTGAAGTTTTCTCGCGCGATTACGCGGCGCCCGGTGCGGTATCGACCGTTGGACTCCATTTCCCGAGCAGCGACCATGCCGAGCAGTTTTGCCTGTGCGTTCGCAAAGCGGCGAGTCTGCTAGGCACGCGCGCTCACGTTCACAAGGTTCCGATTGAGCAAGCGCACTCGACGTTGCGCGAGGTGAAGGGGTATGACGCTCGTTTCATTTGACGGCATAACCGTAGCGCTCACTGAGGTTCAAGACAACCCCGCAAAGTACGCGCGTGCGCTCGAGCGAGCCAAGAAGGTCCCGGGGCACGCGGTTTGCCGCTGCCTGCCCGAATCGCCGAGGGCGCCCTTACGTCTAGTCATCCGGCGTTACGGGGCACTTTTCCATCTCGCGAGGTGGCCTGACGATGGTCACCGGCACAACGCCAAGACTTGCTCGTTCTATCGCGCGGTGTCCCAGCCAGACAGAAGCAGCAGTGACACGCTGGCCGCGATTCGCACCATTGCTGGTGGGCTGGACGTCAAGCTGAGCACTTCGCTGTCGGTCCGCACCGTTGGTCAATCGACGCGGCAGTCATCTGACCAGACCTCGGGCGGCACTTGCGCCGCGCTGCCCCGCTGCTCGGCTTCCTGCAACGAGTATGGGAGGACGCAGGACTGAACGAGTGGGCGGGCGCGCCCTCGCGTGGGTGGGGCGCCTGCAATGCGCAACTTCTCTCCGTGCTCGGCGACGGAAAGCTTAACGGCAAATCCATGCAAGATGTGCTTCACGTCATGCGCCGATACGACGATGCTGACAGTTCGTCTGTGCTCGCCGAGTTCCAGTCATTCCTTGATCGAATAGTCACAACCCCGGCCCGGTCCGACCGCGCTCTTCTGATTGCCGAACTTCGCAGCGTCGAACCATCGAGATACGGATTCGTCGTCAGACTGCGCCAGACTAGGGAGAGGTTCTTTGCGTCGAAAGCGGTGATTGACTCTGCCGCTGATTCGTTCCGGTCGGCGTGGGCCATGATCGGCGACGCTTGCGCTCGGGTGGTGACACTGGCCGTTATCGAGCGGACGAAAGAGGGCAACCTCCGGATCGTCGACTGCGCGCTGCAACTGTGCAACAGCACCTTCCTACCCTGCGACTCGAGCTTCGAGGTTGCAATGGCGAACCGGCTTGTGGCGCAACGCCGTCGGTTCGTAAAGCCCATGCGGCTCGAACCGGGAGACGCGATGCTGCCCGACTTCAGGCTGACCGATACGACCGTGCCCACAGCGATAGAGGTGTACGGGATGCAAGGCAACGCGCAATACATGGCAAGGAAAGCCGAAAAACAGGCGTTGTACGCGCGCGAACGTACGCCATGCGTCGAATGGGTGCCCCCCGACGATCTGGCTTCAGTTCGACTTCCCGACGGAGCTTGACACGGCGCTTTGCCGCGATAGCGTGAGCGCATCTATAACCGCCGAAAGCCTCATGGACTCGAACTCTTTTTTCCTCAAGCGCGCTGTCGCGCGTGATTCCGACTGGCAGGTGAGCTATCCGGCACTGTCGATGGCGAGCTCCATCGACGCGGTCGACGAGCGGCGAAAACAGATCGTCGTCGCGGCCGCGGACGAGACAAACATGCGCATGGTCTTCTTCAGCTCGTTCGGTGCAATCCTGGATTTCCAGGCTTCTTGGACGGAAATCGACGCGGGCGCGCGTGGCTGGCTCGCATTCACGATTCGTTGGAACCGATGGTGGTTGCCGAGCCTCAAGGACGCTCAGTGGATTGAACACAATGCTTTCGCGCCGACCGACCTTCGTTTCGCCAATCGGGACGTCGAAGGCGGGCCAACTGACACGACGTCGTTCCGCCGGTATCTGGACGCGGTCGAGCTTCAATACCGACGCGACGAAACAGTCTCGCGCGTTTTGTTCCCCGACGGCTTGTACCGCGGGGATTCAGCGACGCACCTTCACGTTGACGGCCAGCATCCTTCACTGCCCGAATGAGTCGCGTCATCCCCTTCAGGCGCGTACCGGTCATCATCGAGAAGCGCGCATTGCCCTCGGGTGTTTGCGCTCATCGCCGCATCCGGCTCGAACCTCACGGCGGCGTCGTGACTTGCGTCGATTGCAATGCAACGCTAGCGCCCTTTTGGGCGCTGTCCATGCTGTCCGAGCAGTACAGCCTTGCTATGTCTCAGATCGAGCGACTGACCACCCGGCTATCCCTCGCCGACGCTCGAGTGCTTGAACTGTCTCCCGAACTTGACGCATTCGCTCGGAAAGAAAGCCCTTCAAATCCGTCGTCTACCGAGCCTTGACGGGATGCCGAAAGATGGTGCAATAGCCTCATCGGCAACCCTATTGAATGCATCATGAAACAGACGTTTTCGTGCGGTCACACCGGCAAAGGGAAGTATTGCCACGCATGCGCAGCCGCAGAAAAGCAAAAAGCAGAACAGCGCCTTGCCCTCGAGCAAAAGCGCGCGGCAAAGCAGTCACACGCCGACGATCCCATCGACCTGTCCATCGTCCGGCACCTGGCCGCAGTCCAACGAGAAGCCAGGGAGCTGCTCGGGAAAGTCAGTAACGGCGCGCACCCGTTGTCGCTCGACGGCAAATACCTGAGATCGACAGCCGGCAAAGTACTATCAGTCCCCGTCGGCCGCTCGTATCGGCTCCTTTTCGACGCGCCGTCGCTTACGCCCTTACGTCTCGTCAGTCACGAGCAGTACAACGCAATCGCGGCAAATCGCGTAGCGGCTAGATTGTAAGCTTTTGTTAAGGTCAGCGTTTCCCACTAATTCGGCGAGAACGGCCGTAGCTATAATGCTTCACGCCCACATTTATTCGCCGGCCCTCGGCGAGCGCCCCGGACCACGCTGCCATGACTGACGAGTTGTTCCCCTGCGACCATTGCGGTGGAAAATGGGCCTTTGGCTATTCTCACCGGCTACTTAAACGCCCGTCCGCACCCGCTATCGACTACCTAGCCGCGGACGCGAGCGTCGCGCCGGACATGAACGATCTCGAGGCGCGCTCGCTGTATGCGATCCCGCAGGAAAAAGTCTGCTGCATTTTCTGCGAAGACTGCGGGATGCAGACGCCCTGGATTGCAATGGGGAATGACCGGCACGCCGCTCTTGAAAAGGCCGGCACTATCTGGAACGCCCGCACGAGGCGTCCGGCCGCGAAAGAGGGCGACCTGTTGAAACTGATTAGGAAAGAGCTCAGCGCCGTCGACGCTCCTTTCCTAATTGACCTGCTGGCCAGAACCGAAGGTGACTGGGAGAAGCGCGGCCCCGTTTTCGCGATGCTCGCCAGGAAGATCGCCGACAGCAAGATCACCCTCAGTGATTTTTGGCCCGTTGACACCGTCCTCAACGATGCAGCCCGCTATCGAAAACTTCAACAGTTGGCCAAACGCATTTACATCGACGGTATCGCCTCGATCCAGTTTCCGCGCATCCCGGCCACAGGCGGTGACGAAGGAAACTTCGAGAACAGCATCAATCTGGCTGTCGACGATCTGCCCGATCGAAACCGCTGGTGACTTGACTCTGCGAAACGCCGGTCATACTGAATGTAACTCGGTCGTTCGGCCGAACTCAACTGGAAAGAGAAATGTCGCCCATCCAATACATCGCTGCTGCCTATCGGTTCCGGAGCAAGCTCGCACCGCAGATCACGACCGTGCTCGCGCTCGCTGCAATCCTCACGTATCACGCGGTAACAAGCCGTCAATTGGACTGGCTGCTCGGTTAAAACCGCAAGAGACGCTATCCGGATAGCGTCACGCGCGCTGCCCTCCGCTCGGCAAGCTCATGTTTTCGTTGACAAAAATGCGTGTTACAAAACCTGCCGTTTAGTCACCACCCTCTTAAACGGCATGTTTCCTTTCACTCCAGTAAGCCGCGTTGCCGTTCGGCACACGCGTTGCCGCTAGGGTCATCGGCGTAAGCAGCACCTTTCAGGTTGCTGCCTCTAAAATCCGATACACCTTCTGCCTGGAGATGCCAAGAGATTTGGCCGCGGCGGAAATATTGCCTTCCGCCACAGCAACGGCGTCGCGGACTTGGTCGACCGAGACCTTCGGTGACGTGAGTTGCCTCTGAACGAAATAGCTCGACAGGTAAGCACCGGCCTTTTGCGCTTTACTGTGGCCGGCCGCCTCTACCACGGCTTGCATCGCTTCCCGATGAAGCGCCGGATCGGCCCGCTGATCGCTGCGCTTGATCGGCGCAGGAACGCCAGCGTACTTTTCAAACATTTGCTGCAAGAACTGATGCCTCAGGCCGTGGCAGGTCACGCCCAATCCCGCCTTCGTCACACCATGGCGTTTGAGAACCGTATAAAAATGGTCCCTCCACTGTGTCTTGGTATAGCCGTCGGGGATAGTTGAACCGGTCGACCTGTTCGAAAGCTGAGCAGCTTCTAGTAGCACGTCCATCTTGAACTCCATCGGCACCACACGAGCGCGACCGCCCTTTGTGCCGTGGACTACGTTGAGCTTTCCGTCTTTACGGACTGCATCTCTGGGTCTCAACAGAAAACTTTCTTCGACCCTCAGTCCGAACGCTACCTGCAACTTCATCTGCACTGCCACTACAGGCTCCGTTTCCGCAATTTCCTCGAGGATTGCTACCGCGTCGATTCCCTTGCCTTCCCACGATTTATCCTCTGTCGCAACGGAGGAGCGCCGGAAGTTATGCGCGTCCGGGTCGATGTATTCCGCCATCGTCTTAACCACGGTGGGCTTATTGATCCATCTTGTGAATGCGCGGAAATACGTCAACTTGTTCTCGATGGTTCCCGGACTCTGCCCCTCTTTGTGCCACAGCGTCACGAGACCCTCGATGTGCTTTTCCCTGAGCGCATACGGCGTTTGTAGCGCGAAGCCGATCTGGCGCAGCTCGACGAACGACCGGCAAAGCGTGCGCAGTCGAAAGCTTTGCGTCTTTACTGAAAGAGGCTTAGCGCTAACGCGCGTGCGACTGTGAACACGATTGACGTTGTTGGTGAAGATGAGTTCAAGGTGGGCCCGGAAGTCGGGTGGAAGCTCGGGATAATCGGCAACGACGCCCTTCACATAGATGGTTACTGTCATGCAGATGCTTCTTCCTCGTTGGTTGATTGCAGTTTCATGGCCGCGAAGTAGATCGCTCGGCCCCTCTCGAACGCCCTCGCCAGCTCACTTGAGCGCTGGAAGGCACCCGAGAACCCGCCGGGCGCGCACGTGGCGAAAATCCATCCAGCTATCGCCGCATGCCGTATTGCCCTTCGCCGAGAGCGCATGTCGTCAAATCCGTAGCTGATCGACAGCCGCCACAGAGACCACGCGACTTCAGCTTCGAAGGCGTGATCTATCAGCGTGAAAGCGCGACGTCGTTGGGTTTGCTTGGGGGCAGTCGAGCGGTGCGGTCTCTCGTTCCGAGTCGCATTGCTCTGGACCTGGCAGCGCTTCACTGCCACGGCAGCGACGCTCGGTACCTCGCCCCGCCTGGGCGTCCACACAGACAGCGCTCGCGCCAGCGCATCAGCGCCTGACGCGTCGATCACATCAGCAAGCATCAGCGCTCGCAGTCGTGCGGTACCAGCCCAGCGCATACGACGCAAATGCAACGTCGCTCGAGACGAGCTCCGATCGCGATACGTAATTTTTCAGCGGCTCTAGCAAGCGCGTTCTCCATCTTTGCGAACGAGTCAGCGACCGTGCATATCCTGCGCGGTGCCATTCATTGCCCCTGCGCCGCAGACTTCGGGAGCCTATCCCCGAGTCTTGCCGCACAGCTGCTGCGTATCCCCGCCGGGTCCTGCCTTCCTGTCCTTTAGCGATTCCATCCGATAGCCCCGCACGTGGAAGAAACGTGCATCGACCTCCGTACTGCTGCGTGCTGCCAGTCGTCACGCTTCGCGTGTTGACCGCCGCTGATCTGCTGCCGGCGCACTCCAACGCGGACCCGCTTCCCGGAATATCTCGTCGTCGTGTACTTCCTGCTGCTCCCAGCAGTCGAACCGTCGCACTAGTGAGTGTGCGATTCGGCTATGCCGCTGCTACGGCTACCGCGCCGGCCAGCAACGCGCTGTCGCGCGCCGGTGTGCTTCGTCTTTGCGACGCCACAACCTCGGCCAAGTGCTCGGTAATCTCTTTGCGCTCGTTTTTTTCCGGGTGCGCCGCCCGTTCGTCTTTCGTACAGAGATCAGCTTGCCGTGTCGGCCTAGCTGGTCCCCCATCCCAAAGCGCGTTCACTCGGTCGCGGTGTGTCGGACCTCATGCAACGTACCCAGCGTCGTGTGCTGTAAGGATGCGTCCATCGTCATTGAGTGCTGAAAGCGGACCATGGATAAGTGTCCATGCCCACTCCCAAGCCGACTCAATTCGGACAATCGGGCAAAACCGCCCGCAAACCCAATGGATATCGCGTGTCCAGTGTCCTCAATGTGGGTCACTTTGCCCTTGATTAGATTCAGAAAAAGGCCGCTTCATTTTGCGGCCGTGACAGAGGGGTTTCCGCTAGGCAAAGCGGTCCCCTCGATGGTCCTTTTCAGGAGGGTCGATGCGCATGCGCGCGGTTGGTAAATAAAAGAATACCGGCGCCTTGAACAATCGAAGAGTTAAAAGCTGCCTAAATGTTGCGAGCTTTTGCTTCCTTGACATCGAGTGTCGCTCTGTAGAGTTGGACAGGCGTAACGGGGACTTTTCTCACCGATTTCGTTCCGATAACTGACAGATTTCCGCCGCCTCAGAGGGCAGATTCTTTATCTCACCGTTTAGGGGGAGATAACTGACACTTATCCGGACGTTTGGAGAAAAGGAGCCGTCACCACCGCCCATCTGCCACTTTTCGGTCAGATAACGGGCTGATAGCGCACCAATCGAACTGCTCTGGAGAGAGAATGAACACAATGAAAACGCATGCAACCGTCCTTGCCGTGGACGTCGGATATGGGAACACCAAGGTTGCCGTTCGCAATGGCTCGGAAGTCTCAACGTTCATGTTTCCGTCTCTGACTCCTGACTATCAGGCTAAGACGATGACGAAGCAAAGCAACGGCGTGTTGAAGGCAATCAGGACCGTCGGGATCGAAGTCAACGGAAAGCAGTACGAGGTCGGACCGGAAGTGCCATTGACCTCCCGCAACGGCGACCCCGGACGCACGCTCGTCGGCAATTACTGCACGGCGGATAGCTATGAAGCTCTCCTTGGGGGAGCGTTCCACTTCGCCAACGTATCGTCGGTCGACCGGCTTGTGCTCGGACTGCCCGTTCAGACATTTCAACAACACGCCGAGGCGTTGCGTAGCAAGTTTTCGGGAACGCTGCAGTTCGGCGATGAGGAAGTTCGCGTCGGAAATCTGATGGTGCTGCCTCAACCGTTGGGCGCTCTGGTTCATTTTTCACAGCAACCCGACTTTGCCCCGTCGCAGCGCAATATGATTATCGACGTCGGTTACTACACGACCGACTGGGTCGTCGCCAAGGGGCTGACGATGGAAGAGCGTCGTAGTGGCGGACATCAGAGCGGCGCGTCCCATTTCTTCCAGAAAATGGCGGAGCTCATCGGTGCAGCGACGAACGAGTCGGCCTTGGCGATCGAAGAAATCGACGAGGCGGTTCGCGCAGGCACACCCTACTACGTTTTCAACGAAGAAATCGATCTGGGCCACTACGCCGCACAGGCTCAGTCGGTACCGGAAGCAGCGGTCAATGCGATCGGTAATTCGGTCGGGAGCACAAATGACATCCGCTGCATTTTCCTCACCGGCGGCGGTGCGGCGCTTTACGAGCCCGCGATCCGCGCGTTCTTTCCCCGCAACCGCATCGAAGTCATGAAGAACGCGTGCTTCTCGAACGTCCGTGGGTTCTTTGCGGCCGGCGAGGCAACGCTGATGCGCGAGCGCGATAAGAAGCGGAAGGAGGCCATGACCGCATGATAGGGGCTATCGAGATTAAGCTGACCGTCAGCGAAGCTGTCACGCCCACTTTGTTTGCTGCATTAATGGCGGTCTCGAATCCAAGGCAACGGGCCGCGCTGCTCAAACGTCTTGCCGACGACGCAGTTCGCGGCAGGGAGAGCTCGGGACCTGTCAATCGGCCCGACCCAGGGCGCACTGCGGTGCAACAGACAGAGGCTGCCGACAGCGGAACACCGCCTGCCCGACCGCACATGAAGCCTGCGTCGGTTGAGGACAGAAAGCCGCACACGTCTGCCGAGAGCGATGAGCAGCCGTCTGAGAACAGCGACGATGAGCATCTGAACTATCTAGCAGACAGCCTCTCGGCTTTTGCATAGTCACCGCAGTACTTGCCACCGTGGCACGGAGCGGGGGCGTTCTCTCGCCGCCCGCCCGTGTCACCATCCCGCACCTTGACTCCGAACCTGTCGTGGCATCATTACTCATAAGGCCGAGCTAAGTGGCCACAAAGCCCAAGTGAAAACCAAATGACAATACTCGATACTTTGACGCAACTCGACTGGACCCGCGGCGTTCGGATGTGGATTCTCGTGGCGGCCGCGTTCGCCGCATGCGAGTCGGCTTATCTGTTTCGTCGTGCCGTGTTCCGGCCAAGCGAAGGCGTCGACGATGTACGCTAAGTTTAAGACGTTGCCCCCAGTCGCACGTCGCGCGGTGATTGCGGTCACTCTTTTGTGCGTTGCCTGCGTCGCGGCTCGTCTGCCGGATACGCCGTTATGCAACTGGATTTTCGGACTTTCGCTCGTCGGTTCCTTTTGGGCTAGCGGCGTGATGGTTCCGGCTATGAAGGTCATGCTCTATGTGTTCAAGGTCGCTTTGCGAATCCACACTAATCCGTGGTGAGAAGTCGCCAGGACAGACAAAAAAAAACCCGACCAATCGGTCGGGGTTTTTTTTAACGGGATACTCAGTGCAGCAGAGATACCCCTTGTGCGCTCGCCTGTCGACGAATGCAGTAAAACCAAGCAGTGTCCAGCGTGACGCCTTGTTTTTCAAGTCGGGCGTGACCGCCTCGCTTTCGGTCGATGACGTCATAGGCTTCCGCCTCCGACTTCCCTACTCTCACGGAGCCGTTCTCGACGCCGGAAGTTGCCACGATCTGATACCGGCCAACAATCATGCTGAAGCTCATTTCCTCTTCTCCATTGGAAAAGCTCGGGCGGATTGCGGCCCCGGAGGGGACGAATCCCCACCGGGCAAAAAGTTACTGTGAGCGGCCAGAAGGCCGCGGAATTTCAGACGTGCAGTGCTTCGCGTAGCTCGCGACGCACCAGCGTTCTAACTGCAGGGCGACACGCAACCTGAGTTGCGCACCACTCGTCGGCAAAATCGGTTTCCCGCTTTTTCGGCCGGTGAACCATAGCCGTGTAGCCTTCCGCACGCAGCCGCTTCGCCAGCTTCAAGGCCGCATCGACGCCCGGCGATTTGCCGGTACGTGGGTCGACCGCATCGAAGTCCGCGAAGATATGGACAACGCGGATGCCGAGGCCGTCTGGTACAACGAAATCGGCGAGAAGGATTCGATTCAGGCAGTACCAGACCGGCACACCAAACAGCATGTGCGCGGCATACGCCGTCTCAAGACCTTCCGCGACGCCGATTTCGCCATCGACCGGATCCATCAGCCGGACTGCGCCGCCGTTGAGCTTATGAAGCGTCACGTCGTTCAGCTTGGCCGGAAGGATCTCGCCATCGTTAGTGACGATCGACGCCTTCGCCGGTTTCGAGCGTTCAAGGAACGTGCGGTGCAGCGTTCCAAGACGGCCGTCCGGCAGCGTGAAGCGAGCGAGGATGCCCGGCCACTGACCGATAACTTTCTTCTCGTGGCGGTAATCGAGCATCGCCATGCGCAGCGCCGCGGACGGCGCCACAGTCAGACCCGGCACCCGTTCGCGCAGGTACCGCGGAATGAGGCCATCGGAACCGACCAGCGTCGCTCGATCCCACATCGAGTCGAGGCGCTTGCGCGCCCACTCGGGATCGACCTTTCGGCCGGGCGCCGGGGCCGCCGGTTGCGCTCGGTTTTGCCGTGCATCGGCCAGGCTGCCGCCTTCAAGTTCGATCATGAGTTCGCGGAAGGTCATTCCGGCGGACTTGCAGATGAGCTCGAAGCCGTCGCCGGCTTTTCGGTCGCCGTCGTTGCACTTGCGGCAGACCCAGTCGCCGCGGCCGCGGTTGTTGTCGTAGGTGAAGCGGTCGTTGCCGCCGCAGATGGGACAGGGTGCGCCCTTCCCGGTCAATGAGCTTGCGGGCACTCCATACTTCTGGAGCAACGCAACCCACTGTTCCGGGGACAGCTTGATGTCCTTGATATTCATTGGCACTCCAGTAGTGGTGTGGCTGAGGTCGATGCCTGAACAGGCGGTGAAACCGTGCTCAAAAAAGCCGTCCGACTCGCGCGAGGCGAGCACGGCGGGCGGCTTTTTTTCAGCAGGGGAACCGAAAGGCGGGAGTTGCGACTGACGAAGACAGGTCGCGCGAGAAAGAGACGCTTCGCGGCTTCGCCGACCGTTTCCGGATCGACGAAGCAACGAAGGTGAGGAAATACAGGACGTGAGGTGAGCCCTTACGGGATCAAACGACCGACCATTTACGCTTCCATAATTAGGGTCAGACCGTCAGAACGGGATGTCGTCGTCCATGTCTGCGAAACCGCCGCCTCCTCCGGACGACGTCGATTGCGGTTCACCGTGCGCCGGCGCAGCGTTGCTTGACCGAGGCGGATCCGACCTTCCTTGACGCGCGGGGCGTTGGCTTTCGAAACCGTCATTGGA
Organism: Caballeronia sp. LZ024; assembly: GCF_031451455.1. Classification (NCBI taxonomy): domain Bacteria; kingdom Pseudomonadati; phylum Pseudomonadota; class Betaproteobacteria; order Burkholderiales; family Burkholderiaceae; genus Caballeronia; species Caballeronia sp. LZ024. Next base: position 101,973 of record NZ_JARUXL010000005.1, read on the forward strand.
TGAGCGATCGCCAGAGGCGCGGCCACCAAGCATCTGCATCTGCTCCGCGACGATCTCGGTCGAATACCGCTCTTGGCCCGCTTGGTCCGTCCACTTGCGAGTGCGGATTCTGCCTTCGATGTACACCGACGAGCCCTTTTTCAGATACTCGTTGACGATCTCAGCCAGCCGACCGAAGAACGACACTCGATGCCACTCGGTCTGCTCCTTCATTTCGCCCGAGGCCTTGTCCTTGTAGCGATCGGTCGTTGCGAGCCGGATATTCGCGACGGCATCGCCGCTCGGCAGATAGCGCGTCTCGGGATCAGCCCCGAGGTTGCCTACGAGGATGACTTTGTTTACTGATGCCATAACTGACTCCTTTAAGATTTTTTGGAAATAGACCAAAGCCACTTGTCCCACAGCACTTGCTCGCCGCTGGCATCTAGCTTGGGCCGTCCACGTCCATCGACTGCTGGCACTTTGGTTTTGCCGATCCGCTTGACTTCAACGCGGTCGCCAATGCGGCAGGCCGACTCTGCGATCGCGTCGCGCAGGCCCTCACCTTGCAGGACGTGCGTCTCGCCGCGATGCTCGAGCGTCACGCAAAACGATTCGTACGTCTTGCCAGGGCGCTTGCCATCCGGGAATCGTTTCTCGCCCCACTCTTTCAACACCCCGTACCTCGCGCGCTCAGTGCGTCGATGTGACGACTCAGCAGATCGAGGCGGCGTCGATTCGACGGCGTCCGCAATCGCCGGCCGGGGTCGAGCCTCGTTGATGAGGACCGATCGAGGGGGTTCGGTGTCGGGCACACGGCCAACAGGCGTGTCTTGCGCTTGGGCGCCCTTGACAGCAGCCGCAATGGCCTCTGTCAACGTTCCCTCGTGCTCGTGCAGCACTTCCCAGTGTGGCGCAAGCGTCGGTATCAGTTTCATACCGACAGCCGTTGGCCGCAGCTCGTAGTCGAACGCCGGACGGAACTGCACGACGACGCCACCTTCATCGCGAAACAGCATCGGTTGACCGGCGATGGCGATGTGCCGTTCGTTGGGGCCGCCCTTACCGACCTCAACCGGAGATGAGTGGCCTGCGGGATAGCCGCTGCGAGGCTGCGTCTGGGGAGTCACCCCGAAAAGTGTGCCAAGCAGCCGACCGAATGTTGATGTGCTCATTGTCGGCCCCTACAGCAGCGTGCCGAAGCACTCGCGACGCACCTCTTCCAAGTCGCGCCTGAGCAGTGGGTTGCTCAGGATGACGTCTTGCAAGATTTCGGGATCGACGCCATTGATCTGGCAGACGAACCGATACGGCAGCGCGCCGTTCCAGAACTCCATGACCCAACCGAGCGTAGCCCGGTAATCCTCGAGTTCCATCTTTTTTCTGTTTTTGAGTCGCTCGCTGAAGAGGACAGCGCAATCCATCAACGACTCGGGCATGTTGTCGCCGCGTCTGCTGTCAGTCGCGAGACTGATCAACGCGTCGACCATTTTGTCTTTGACCGCCTCGCTCCACAGGTGCGGATCGGGCAGCGGATCAGGCTTGGCTTGGACACGCGCGATCGGCGCTGGAGGAGCGTCGAACATGTCCAGTTGCCATGCTGCTATTTCTATTTGCATGGATATCTCCGAATGAACGGGAACCCATGCCCGCAACGGGATGGTTCCCGTTGGGGTGAGGGGTCAAGACCGCCCGTACGGGCAGTCTTGACATTCAGGCGTAGCGACTAGTCGTCGGTGCCTGTCTTAAGTGGAACGACCACTGCGGACTTGGCGTACTGACGTTTGATGGGCGTGACGTTGGTGTCGGCGGTAGCCGGAGCAACAACGGCGGGCGCGGGCACCTTCGAATCCTCAGCTTTCTCCTCTTTCAACGCCGCTTTGATGGATCTCTTGATCCAGACAGCGACCGTGAAGGAGACAAACAGAAAGGCGAAGAACGAGTGCGCGGCAAACCACAGGGCAAAGCAAACAGCGACCAACCAGCCGGGCGATTTCATCGCCTTCAATACCAACTGCTTCGGCATTTTTCTCTCCAGAAAAAGACGCACTAGGGGATGTCCAGCCAGTACAGCGCTGGATGGTTTTCGATGCTCGGGTGAGCAGGAAAAACGGGCGCGCGGAGAGGCGCTTTCGTCACGGCTCGATAAAGGCGTGGCGGAAGCAGCTCACTGCGGATGAAAGAAGAGATCGGAAGCACGCGCACCGATGCTTGGCGGCGGCTCGAGTCGATGCGTCGTTGACGCGGGGATAACAGGCAATCTACGCGCGGCGCCGATACGCGTGGTCGGGAAAGCTTCCGTTTTTATAGGGCCTTTCGATTTTCGGGCGCTCTTGGCAGTGCCGCATCGCATCCTTGACTTCTTCCACCCCCTGTCATGCTGATCTACATACACAACGGAGGCAGCGGATGTTCTTAGAGATACTTGTCGCAGTCGGCGGTTACCGCTTGTTCAAGGCGCTTCGGCGGCGGCGCCCGTCCGGATCGCGGAGTGCCGGTCGTGTGAAGCGCTCATCGCATGAAATCGGTGAGGCTGGCGAAGCTGTGGCGCAGGCAAAACTCCGCACGACGCTTCAATGGCTATGCGGCGACGACTTCTACCTGCACGATGGGCCGTTACTCATCGAACACGCTCCCGGCACAGCGTTTCCCACGGCAGAGATCGATCACCTCGCGATCACGCCGTTCGGCATCTTCATCTTCGAGACGAAAAACTGGTCCGGCCGGATAGCGCCGTCGAGCAGCCACGGGAAGCTGACGCGTATTGCACGGAATGGTGAGCAAGAGGACAGGCGCTCGCCTATCGAACAAAACCGCAGCAAAGTCCGGTTCCTCCGGGAGCAACTCCCTGCCATCTGGCCGGTTGAGTGGTGCCGGTCTATTTACATCTCCAGAAGTCAAGCTGCAGCCCGAGCTATCGACGGATCTACTGTCGCTAAACGATCTCCCCCATTGGCTCAGACTCAGGCGGGAAGCGTTCAACGGCAAAAGGACGATAGAGCCCGCGCGGCAGTGCTGATGTACGCCGGAGACGTCGGCGAACCGTCTCTCGGAACATAGGACGCGTCGCGGCCGCTAGCGGTAATTTCGGGAAATTACAAGAGCAAATTCTAGGTAAGTACTTCCATGCGGACACTTAAAAATATCTTAAGTGTTACAAAAACGAACCGTTAAACGTTTGCTTTCCTTGAAAAAACGCGGCTTTCGGCCGCAGCGAGCGAAAGACGGGTAAAAAATGACGTCTTTCGCAGATCGGAACCTGTAACCGGCCCGTTACGATCGCTTACACACTCGCGGCGAATCACTGCAGCGCGCGGGGGCGCTGAAGCAAATTTAGAGAGAAGTTATGTTCACACACAATGACGATTCCAAGAAAGACCTTCAACTGCGAAAGACTGAAATCCACGATCCGATGGATGACATTCTAGGCGGCGTTGCCCATAGCAGCGCGGACCGATCCAAGATCGAGAAGGTCGCGCGCCAGCTTTTCGGCGACGGCGAAGACTCTGCGGAACTCGTCCTTCAGATCGTCGAAAACATGATCGCGATCGCCGAAGCGCGAGCGCGAATCTCGGATGACCTCCGATTGATCGGTGGGCAGCTTATTAACACCATGCACCTGATCAAGAACTCGATGATCGCCAAGTCGGGTAACAAGACCAGCACTGTGCGGAAAGCCGCGACGATGGGCTACCGGTTCTTCGAGGGCGCACTCGGTGTGAAGTACGCGGCAGCGCGCCAGTACATGCGTTGCTATGAAGCTTTCATCGACAACACTGAGGCCATCCGAGTTTTCAACGTCGGCGAACTCGACATTCTGGCCGCCGATCACGTGACCGACGAGCAAGTTGCAACGATCCTCGCCGCAAAGAAGGCCAACGAGAACATGACTCGTGAGGACATCCGCAAGATGCTGGCGACTCTGCAGAAGCAGGAAGAGGCTCTTGCAGACAGGCAAGTACAGGTCGAGAACTACAAAACGCTTCTCGAGGAGAGCAAGACCGCCCATCGTGTCGCAGAAGACGAGGCTCGCCGCCTGCAAGATCAGCTGGAGGCGACTGCGAAGTTGATTGCAGACAAAGAGGCACAGCTGAAGCGTATGGACAGCTACTACACCGGCCGACAGGCTGGCCTGGCCAACCTCGAGAAAGATCTTGCAGACAAGGACAAGGAAATCCAGAAGCTGAACGAGGAAAGGAACGCCTTGCTTAATCGCAAGCCGGAGGTCCAGATCAAGGAAGTGCCGACGGCGCCGGCGGGATATACCAGCATCTCCGATTCCTTGGAAAAGCGCAGCGCTGAACTGAAAGTAATTGAGGAACAGTTGACTGAGCGGCGCGCGGAGTTGGCGCAGCTCGAGTTGGAGAGGCAAAAAGAGGCGGACGCCATTGAAGCGGCGAACCGCGTTCAGGCGGCGATGCAGGACGTTATGTCCGCATTTGAGACTTTTGCCGGCAAGCTGTCGACTGCCCAAGTGGCGGTTCAAGCGTGCGACGGTCCAGCCCAGCATGAGCCATTGATCGAAACCCTTGCCGCAATGATGCGCAAGCACCTAACCGAGATCGAGACGTCACTGCGCAAATAGCCAGCGCACACTAATAAGAAACGACGGCGCGGGAGCGAACGGAGTTGCTTCCGCTGTAACTGATACCAAAATAAAAAAATATGTCGACCAACATCCTTGACCACGTCGAGACCAATATTCCGCTGTCAAAGTATCTTGCCGAGAAGATCCAGCGGACCAACTACTCTCTCACCGGTGTAATGCACAAAGTGCTGGCACGGTACAGCGACGCCGAAGCATTTTTCGGGGTCTCGTTCGAGAACATGGAAACGTTCAAAGCCCACGCCGCGCCCATGGCGAAGCTGATGAACATGCCGTTCCTAGCGCTCTCGCCCGCTCTGCAAGACCCGCGTGACTGGGAAACGTTCGTCGATGGCATCATGTTGTCGCAGACCGTCGTAAAGCTCTCGTCGGCAATGCCTTTTGTCGACGATGTGACAGCGCGCGATATCTTCCATTACAACTGCACCTACGTCTCGCTTCTGAAGGACGTCCTCCACCAGAACGTTTTGGCCGCCCCGCTGCTTGGCATTTCGTTCGAGCTAGCTGATTACCTCATGGCTTTGCCGATCGGGCGTCTTGAAGCCGCTATCGGCGGAATTCGCTTCCCGCTCTACAGATGGCGCTTCGACGACAACCTGTTCTGGTTTGAATATTCCGCCGGAGATCTTAGTGACGAGTCGGCCGCGCACTATGTCATGCGAACTTCAAAACTGAAGTCGAGCGCGCTCCCGTACAAAAACCTGTGGTCCGATTTGCGGCTCGACAGAGCCAAGCGCGAGGTCTACGCGCGCTTGATGATGACGCAGGGCTGTCGGGCGTCGACAGCGACCAACTTGTTCGCCCTGAACTCGGCGATCACTCGCAACACGTACCGGCAAATCCACGGCGTCAGCTCGCCTTGCGGCAACAGCGCAAGCTCTTTGACGTGGTACGTCGAACGCCCGGTTCACCGCCTTCAGGCGAGCATGCTGGTATGGCTTTATCGATGCGCGCTTAAAAACGGAGCGAACATTCCCGAAGCGTTGATCGCATCTAACGACGTACTGGAAAAGATGTTCGGCTCTCGCCTCGCCGTGTCAGCCGACCGCGCAAACCATCTAACACGTTCCATGGCGACGGATTCAAGGCTGAATCTCGCCCCGTGCAGAACTTGCGGAACCGAGTACATCTTGTCGAACGACGAAGGGAAAATCGAATTGGCCAAGGACTTCGTCTGCCCGGGCTGTGAATACGACCTGAAGCCGCGTACCGAAGCGAGAAGCAAGGGAAAAAAGCGTTCAAAGAGCAAGTGATAAACAGGAAAAGGAGGTGTCCAGGATGTCCCACGATTTCTCAATCGAGGCCGGTCTAGTCGTCTTTTCACACGACGGCCGCGCGCAGTTTGGCTGGCTCGACTTAGAGACGGGCGCCTATTACGCCGAGGCCGACGGACGCTGCATTCCGGACGCAATCGGTGCAATCGAATTTCACTCCGACGTGACGCACTGAGCCATGCAGGACTTCGCCTACCTCTTTCCCGACAGCGCCGCCGCGTGGCTCGAAGGCCGCGGCGACGCGCGATTCCAACGGTACGAGAGGCACTACCGCGCAGATCGGGCGACGGTGCAGTCGCAGGAGGCGTTCGACCTTGAGCAAAGCAACATTCGGTTTGCGCAAAGATTCGGCTCAAGCAGGCGGCGGTTCGCGGCCGCGTCGAAAAGCAAAGCATTCGGCGCGCTCGCAACTTTCCTGATTCTCCTGTGGGGCGGCACCTTGCTCCTCTCTTCAGTCGGCGCGACGCAGCCCGTCGCCGTCGCTGCGGTGCTCGGCGTCGTCTTCGTCGCTTTGCGCGTGAAGCACTTTCGTGCCCGCGCGAAGCACCGCTAGCAAACGGTTGCGATCCAGCAACAGTGCCGAATTACGGACCCTTTCCGGGTATTACAATGCGTGCGCCGCCAATGGCCAACGGCAATTTGCCAACGAGGAAAGCGGTTTCGGAGCGGGCTTCCGAATTGCCTTGACTTCGAACACCGCTCGATAAGATGAAAGTAAGCAGATCGCGGGGGCGACTGCAACAGCTAGATCGGAAACAACAAATGACGATTCAGAAAAACTTCAAACTCTCGATGGCCGCGATCGCTGCATCGCTGCTCGTGGCTGCTTGCGGCGGCGGTGGAGGCGATTCCACGTCCGGCTCCGCATCACCACCGTCTGGTGCGAGCCAGCCTGCGACTTCCAGCAATCCTGTAATCGCACCGCAGACTAGCGTTCCTGCACCGACTTATGCGGCGGGTACAGGCCAGTATGGCATGTTCACAACCATCAATGCCTACAGGTCCCAGATCGGCGTTGGCATGGTGGCGCAAGATCCGTTGCTGGATGGGGCAGCGCAAAGCCATGCTCAGTACGAGCAAATTAATTTCACTAGCGGAGCTGAATCGTCTTTGACCCACACCGAGAACTCTGGGAACCCCGGTTTCTATGAGGCCTGGCCGTACCTGAGAGCACGCAAAGCTGGTACCGCGGCGAATCTGTGGGTCGGAGAGGTGGTAGCAGCGTCGTGGAGCAGTGGTAACAACGGAGAAAACGACGGCGCCAGTTGCGCCCAGCAATGGATCAACACCGTTTATCACCTCGAGTCCATTACTGGCAACCAAACCTCCGTCGGCCTCGGGTACGTGGCACCGCCGAGCGCACCGGCTTACTCTTTCTGTGTCGCAGACTTCGGCGTCTTGTCCTCGCCTGCTCCGGCAACGGAAAGTGACTACAATTCGATCGCTTTCAACTCCGGGCAGCAAATCCCGATGGGTCAGGTCGTCCACGCGCCGTACACCGACGAGGCCAACGTCGCTCTTGCAATGCAGGCAGAGAGCCCCAATCCCGCACCGGACCTTCCGGCGCCCGGACGACCGATCATGGTCCGTGTTAATGCGCAAAGCGGCAACGTGCTCACGGTTGACAGCTTCGTACTGAAAGATTCTTCCGGCAACGTCGTTCCTGCGCGAATTCTGGTTCAGCCGGCTGCGGTTTCAGGCTCGAAGGCAGCAGTGACGGCGGACGTGAACAACCACGTTTTCGCTGGGACCGCTTTCTTGCTGCCACTTGCCCACTTGACTGCGAACACCGCCTACACCGCCACCTTCTCCGGTGCGCGCGACGGCACGCCAATCAGCACTTCGTGGCAGTTCACGACGGCCGCTAGGTAAAAAACTTTTGACCGGCAGAGCCGAAGAAGAGAAAGCGCCAAGCGGCGCTTTCTTCGTTTTGGGGCCTCGGACGAGCGGTTACGCTCCGGCGAGCCCGATAACAAAGCCGGTCCTGCATACGTTAGCCGCCTCCTCCGCCGCAGGTGATGTTTTCGGGCTGTACCAAGCCCGTGACGCGATTCACAGAATTGTCTGCGTTCACGTAGCAGTAGATGACATATGTCGCCGACGTATCGCCACAGGAGGTCACAGTGACACGCGGACCTTTTCCAAAGTAGATCCAACAAGCAAGTCCGTTGCAATAGTTGCCGCCAGCCGGATACACACGGTCAGGGCCTCTAGTGATCTGAAACCCATACGTGGGTGCCCCGGCGATACAGCCGTCCCCCGGTGGCGGTTGAGTAACAGGTGGCGGCGGCGGTGGATTACACGCGTAGCTCCACGAGCTACCAGTCCAGACAGGTCCGGACGAGAATCCGTACTGGCAAGACGGAGGCGGTGTCATGCACTGATACCTCACTCCAGCCTTTTGCCACGAATACCCAGCGCTACAGCCTGGCGCTGTCGGCACCACGATCGGCTGATAGACGTCTGCGGCGTCAGCTCCGCTCCCCACAAGAACGGCGCACGCAACAGCAAGCACGGCGCCGGCAATCCCGATATTTTTCATTCACTTCCTTACTGATTGGAATACGAGCAGCCAACGTCGATCTCTGCCGTTAGATTTAACTGATCGGGTATCCGAGTGTTAGCGCCGTCCGCGAGTACGTCGTTGATCTGAAGCACCCACTGGCTGCCGTTCCAGCCCATCGTGAAGCTAGCACCACCGATGGGAGGATTGTGGTTGTTCGAGTAGTCCGTCGAGACGGTCTGCGGAGTGATCCGATACCAGGCCGTTCCCCCTGGCCCGCACGCTGGAGGAGTGACGCCCCATTCGTTCTTCCACCCGCTGTAATGAGCATCACTGCTGTGATTCGTGACCAACGTGCTGACGCCTACCCAGTTGCCCCACTTGTTGCAGACATACATAAGGTTGTTGCGGATGGTCACGCCGTTCCAGCCACAATTGCCGGCGGCAGCGTTGATATTCGCGACGTTCGTGTTCACGACATTGGCGTTCACCGTTCCGCTGGAATTCACGTCGCCGACATTGATCGGTGCAGCGCCGGTACCTTGATAGTTCTGGACGTACAACGCGCCTTTTGTACGAACCGCCGCATTCACGCTATCGCCGTAGTACATAGCGCCGTTGTCGATCTGAAGACTGTTCCCCGCTTGCAACTTCATAACCTTGTTCGCGCCAAGCGTCACATTGCCGACGTTCTGCATGTCCTGATTGTTGGCGTTCATCGTGCCGGTCAGCGGCAATGCACCATCGCGCCGGTAGTACGGCGAGTTACCGTCCGCGCCAAAGCCATTGATCGCGAGCACCATCCCAGGCTTGCTCCCAACGGGATTGGGCACCGTCCACTGTCCATGAATCCCGGTAATCGTGGCTGGCGTGCGGTTTGTCGAGTAGCCGAACTGTGCTCCCCCCGCAGCCGTGAGCACACCTGCACCGGCGATGTCAGCCGTCTTGTCCTTCATGCTGATCAGCGGCAAGCTCGGATAGATCTGCGATGCAATATGGCAGTTGCCCGCTGCGGTGGAGCAGTTGTCGGGCACGATCGACAGCGCTATCTGGTAGGTTCGACCCCAAAAAGGACCGTCCTTGAACGAGACCTTGTTGTTAGCCTGCGCGCTCAACTGAGCGAGCGTGGGCGCGGCTATCGCAGTCGACGTCGTCTGCGAAAACCCTGCGGGGATCAACGACGCGTAGTTGTTAGTGATGTAGCTGCCAAGCGCCGAGTTGATCGACGCAATGTTCTGCCCTTCGATCTGGAGCAGGTTCTGGCGCTTGGCAGAAATGTCTTCCTTGATTCCCTGTACAGTCAGCAAGGCCGCGCCGATCAGGACGATCAACATCTCAAGAATGCTTCCCATATCGGCGCCCTGCGATTAGGTGCGAGTGGTCCACAGCGCCATCGACGCCATTGCGCCGTTGGACGCGCAGGCGGTCGCGACCGTCGCCGTGTTGTACGTCGTGGTCGGCGAAAAGATCGTCGTCCCGTTCACCGTCACCTGTGTGTACACGGTGACCAATGCGGCCGCACTCAACGAACAAACCGTCGAGGTCACCGGATACGTGACAATCAACGAGTCGTTGGAGGTGACGAGCGTGCCAACGGCAGCCGTCACGGTGCCATTGAACATGCCCTTGACCGACGACTTATCGGATGCGACGCGCGAACCCGCCGAGTCGAAGGCGTGGTTCTGCGCAAGGACAGTGAGCGTCTCCGACGAGAAATCGGCGTCGTTCTGCGTCGCGTTCAAGATGCCAGTGTGGAACATCTGCGCTTCGCTCTTGAACTGCGCCGCATGAATCAGATCGAGCACATACTTGCCGCCCGCGTACACAGCCAGCGCGAGCAACGCGGCACCCGCCATCACCGCCCCCGCTTCAATCATGGACAACTCGCCTGACTGCTTCTTCGCACGGGCGATCATGAGGAGGCGCGCACGGCGCTCTTTTATCGGGTCGGTCTGAACTGCTTGATTGTTTTCGTTGGTCATTTTGCTTTTCCTTAATAGCTAGATGCGGCGGGATTCCCCGATGTGAGATTGACGGCACCCGTCACGACGTATGAGCCAATGCCAAGCGTCAGGAACAGTGCAGCGGCAAAACCGAGCAGCATGAAGTGCGTCATCCGGGCGTTGCGCTTGACTGCTTCAACGACGCGATCGAGTGACTCACGGCCAAGACTCTTGATAGCGGCTTCAAACTGGTCGCGGCCCGCAGCGTCGGTGATCGTGTCGACGATCGTCACCGAGAAAATCCCAGTGTCGAGCGCGCGCATTGGCTCGTCGGACCAGGCCGTCAAGCGTCGATCCATGATCTTCAGATGCCAGCGCAGCCACGGGTCAGCCGTCTTTAGGAGCCGGTCGAGCGCGGCGCGCAGCGTGAGATTGGAGTCAAAGAGGCCCGCGAGCGAGACGATAAGCAGTGCCGCGCGGAGGTCGCGACGATTGCGCCAAAGCAGCGGCATGCGGTCGAACTTGTCTCGAAGAGGCCCAGACCAACGTTTCAGGCTCGAGAAGTAAGCGAGCACGAGGCCGATGATCGCCGTGAGCGTGAGCCACCAGTACTCGTAGCAGAACGTGTCAACGTGATACAGGAACCGGCCAAGATCGGGCCATTGGTCGAGCGGGCGGACATCGAGCACTTGCGGAAAGATGACGCCGCCGAACAGCATGCAGTACGCGTACATATAGACCAGCAGCAACGCTGGGTAGGCCATCTGCACCGAAGTTGTTGACGACAGCACGCGCTTAGCCTTCGACGCCATTTCCGCGAGTTCGAAGCCACGCACGACGGAGTCTTGGCGCGAAGATTCATCGGCAATGTCCAGCAGCGCGTACTCGTCGCCGGGGATGAATGGCTTGATAGCGAGCGAGAAGCTCTCCCCGCGCTGCATAGTTTCCCGGATGCTGGAGAACACCCGCCATTCGAGCTTGCCGCGAGTGCGGCTGCGCTTTTCGTACGTTTCGAGCCGGTCGAACAGCGTCTCGGTGTTGCGCAGGCCCTTTGCTGCGATATCGAGACGCGTCTCGCGGTAGAAGTCCTCGCGGACTTTCTGAAACCGCCAGCGCGCGACGACCAACTGCTGCCGCTCGGGCAGCATTTTTGCGAACGTGGTGAACATGGAGGACCAGGGTTAGACCATTAAACCATCGACGCCGGGCATTACGCGGTACTGCGCGAACGACTGCATCGAGCGATTGATGAATTGTGGGTCAATCAAACCGCGCGAAGCCTTGAAAAGAGCATGTTCATAGAGGGTCTTTCCCGTCATATCCGCGTTATCGAACCCGGTACGGCGTTCACCGCGCCAAACTTTGCGGGCACCGGCCCAGTCGCGCTCGGCCACACGCTCCAAAAACTCAGGCGTCGGGCGGTAAAGCTCGGCGGCCAATGACGGGCGCGTGGTTCCACCCGCTGCCTTGCCGTTGCGGGTGAAAAGCCCCTTCAGTCGGCAGTGCTCGCAGCCGTCGTAGTTGCGGCATGCCATGCGCGAGGTGTCGAGGCCAAATTTCGTGCGTAACAGTTCTAGGTCGGCCTTGGGCATCACGTCTTCGGCGGGCAGCTTGCAGTGCTCGCAAAGCGTCGGAATCAACTTCTGGTTACCGACCGCGTTGATGAAGCCTTCGGACGCTAGCTCGTCGATCGGCAGTTGCAGCCGCCCGCCCGCCATACGCATCACGGCCGCGATGATGTCGCCGGCGTGCAGCGAGAAACGCACCGGGTGACCGGTCAGCGCCAGTTCCGCGACCAGGCCCATCACAACGCGATCGCGGACCTCGCCGATGGTCAAATCGTCCGGGTCCTGCCGCATCAGCGTTCGAATCACTTCCGCATACTTGCGGTTCGCCTCATCGTCAGTCTCGTCAGGGCGGCGAATGATCGAGTAGTCCGACAGCCACGGCATCGGATACTCGGACGGCTCGTTCACCGCGAACTGCTTCTTGAGTTCGCGATCCGGGAGCATGTACGACAGCGCGCGCAGCGTCGTCGTCTTGCCGGAGCCGGTCTCGCCGGTGAGCGCCGTGATGCCGCCGCTCACATAGTTAAGCGTCTCGATCAGCTCGAGCTGGCTCTTCTCGAATCCCATGTCCTTCGGCAGCAGCACCGAATAGTTCTTGAAGTTGCCGTCGAGCAGACGCAGGGCGACGTCATACCCGCCCACCAGCGGAGACGATTGCCAGCGCAAGTTGACCGTGTCCGTCTTGACGACCAGCGGGATCATTGCCGACTGCGGCGCGCTCGGCTGAAAGCTGTTGCCGGAGTTGGTGTTGCGCTGAACGAGATCGCTGTACGCAGCAAATAACGCGCGACGCACGATCGCCTTTCGCATGCGGCTGAACGTGTACATATCGCCGTTCACACGAAACCGGATTTCGACCTCATTGTGAAATTCGCGTGGTTCGAAATGAATGTCGCTCGCACCGTATGCGTGCGCGGCCTCAACGATATCGCGGAAGTTGCCGATCGCCCGGCTGGCTTCGCGGACTGTGGAGTTGGCGGAAGCGGCGGCCTTGCCCGAGTAGATGGCGGCGATCACAGCTTCCGTCGCGATCATCTCCTCGCGCACGAGAATGTCGTTGGCGCCAAGATCCTTGATGAACGTTGCGTATTGGGCCTTCTCCGCGAATCGGGCGGTGGCCACCGTAATCGCTACGCCCGGTTGCAATTCGACGGCGACGAACTCCTTGCGCGCAGCCGCCGGAATGCGCAGCGCGGCGTCGTCGTCAGCGACGGTGAGAACGCGCTTGAAGTCAGGAAGCGAATCGGGCGACACCAGTTCCGGCCGGCCAGATGCCAGCCCGCCGCCCTCGGTCTGCTCTTCGTCATCCGCTGGGTATTCCTGCGCAGCGATAGTCGGCGCGGACGCGGCCTTATGTTCGTTGGGACTTGCTGGTCGTTGTGGCGCAGGTTCCGGTTGCGCACCGAACCGCTCGGCATTAGCGTCGCTCCCGGCGACACTCGCCTGCCTGATCGAGTCCGATGACGCTGCCGCCGACCGGCGCTCCAGCCCCAGCTCCGGCTGCGGCTGCGGGTGCGGCTGCGGCTGCGGCGGTTCGACCTGTAGTTCGGCCTGAGGTTTAGATCGATGTTGCGCGCCAGACGGCGTTGCTTGCGCCGTCAGGGCTTCGTCGTTCACCGGCTGACCGCGCTCCCTAGCCGCCATCGCAGCAGACATGCTCGCGTAGCTCGGTCGCTCGAAGCTCGGTGGGACGAACGGCCTAAAACCTGGCTCATCATCGACCGCGTCACCTTCAGGCCCCGACTGCGTCTGCACAGGGGGCACGGACCCGCGCCAGTCATCGTCAAGCTCAGTGCTCTCGACGTCTTCGACATCGCCGCCCGATAGTGCGCGACCTAGAAACATGACTTGCGGATTGACTGCACGCGTGCTGACTGTCGACGCGTCGCCCCTCGGTTTTCCCGGCGCTATGCCAGGCGCTTTCGCTTCCGCGGCGACTGGCTTAGGAGCGGCGAATTTCGGCTCTGCACTGCTGCCCGGCTCGACGAAGCTCGAGCGCGGCGCGCGAAACCGCTTCAGGAAGCCACCGCGAGGAGCGTCTGGCGCGCCCTGCTCTTCTTGCGCAAACAGACCCATTGCTTATTTCCCAAACGGTACGAAGGTAGAAGCCGTCGATGAGACGCCGCCCAGAGGAAGCGGCGAGGACAGATCCGTGATCGCCCTGACGGCCGGCGAATCCGGGAGCGCGACGGCGGGCACGTCGGCAGGCGCTACGATCGTCTCCGTCCACTTGTGCTTGCCGTCGACCAGATTGACCGTGAAGCCGTCGATGGACGCGACTGTCCAGCCGTTCAGCAGCCGACTGCCTTGGCGTGCCGTGTAGGTCGTGCCTTGGTAGTCATAGAGCACGTATGAGCCAGACATGTCCGAATAAGCTCCAACGAAAGTCGCAGGAATGACGCGCCTGATAGGCGCTACGGGCTTGCGCCCGACCTTCGGCGCGGCCGGTGCGGCGACCGCTACCGGTGCAGGTGCGGGTGCAGGTGCGGCGCTGAGCGGCGACGAGAGGCCGATGCCACTGGACGGTGCCGCCTGTCCACTTTGCCCACCTTGGCCACCGCGCATCGAGTCCACGAGCTTCGCCCGCGCGAGCTTGTCGATGTCGTCCAGCGTCAGATGACTTTCCTGCGAGATTGCCGCGCCCGCCACGAACATGAGCGCACCGAAGCATGCGGCTCGTGCTGGCCACTTAGTTGAGAACATAGTATTTACCCTTCGCAGTGAAATGCACCCCGGTACCGTCCTCTTTCAACTCGACGTCGAGGGTGTCCAGTGCCATGTTGTCCGGCAGGCGCGTGAGCAGCGCGCTTTGCCATTTGTATCCGTCGATCTGCCAGGTACCTCGCTGGACCAGCGGCCCTTGCGCTTCACCGGCCATCGGCTGGCGCTGGATAAGGCGCTCAGCCGGCTTGATATCTACGACGTAACCGTGGCTATCGAGCGTGTCCGGCTTGGTGGAAAGCTTTTGCGGGCCGGTCTGCAGACTCTTAATGAGCGCCTGCTGGGTTGGCCACGTCTTCTGCTCACCAAGCGCCACGCGTTCGGCGATCGTCACTTCGGGACCACGCGCGGTCAGATGCCAACCGTCAGAGTTGAAGACGACCGGACGCAGCGATTCCGGCGCGCGTGCGTCAAACTCCTTGAACGTGCCGCCCTGTCGCTTGTACGTTGCGATGCAGGGGCCCGCGATCGTGCAGGACGCTTTCTGAAACTGCCATCCGGCGACGTTCGTTTCCTGCGCGCCGAAACTCGCGAGTAGCTTCGGGGCAAGCTGGCTCGCGAGCGGAGCGGGCGCAGCGAGTGTGCGCATTACAGCCGACTGATACTCCTGCATGAATGTCGGCGGCGGCGCCGGCGGCGGAGGCGGCGGATTAAGTACGTCAATCAATTGCTTGCCACCATAGAACACCGCCGCGAGGATGACGAGCAACGGCACCGTTGTAGGCACGGCAACGGGGATCTTCTTGATGAGGCCGACCTTGCGCGCAACGATCAGCTCGCGCAGATCGAACACCTCATCGACCGCATGGAGTTGCGCGCCGTGGCCGAGCGTCGCAAGTTCGAGCCCCGCCTTCGCACAGGTGTCCTCGATCGCTTCGCGCTTATCGGCGAGCGCGTTAAGCGCGACCTCCTCGTCAAGCGCGACGGCGCCGCGTTGCACCAGCACCAGATGCACAAGTTCATCGTTCTGGATGAGCACAAGCACTGCGGGCCGACGCGAGACTCGCTCAAGCGACGCGATGCGCGCGGCGGCGGAATACAGCTTGCCGCCCTTGCGCTGCGTTTGATCAAGCTCGCAGAAGCCGACGATGGTCTCGCCCTTCGACCTGAACTCGGTGTAGTGAGTCGCGCCGGACTCCTCGACGTAATGCCGGCGCTCGGCGCGGGCGCCCTTGGCGGAATAAGCGCGCCAATCCAGCCCGAATACGAGCTTCGCGCCCTTTTCGCCCGGTATGGATTCGAAGTGCATAGGGATGCTTACCTCGCGCTCACATCGACGGGACGACGGTTGCCGTCAGCATGATCACCTGGAACGTGCGTCCCTTGTTCCATGCGCCCGACAGACCACCGATGCCGTTGTTGTTGCTGCCGTCATACCGATTGCTCACCGCGCCATACAGCACGACGGTCTGTCCATCGGACAGGGCGATGGTCTGGTCATCCTTGTTGCCGAGGATGTCGGGCAACTGGATCTGCTGCAGCGTGTCGCCCGACCCGGTGCTGATGGTCGTGAAAGGCCCGTTCAGCTTCGAGCTATCGCTCCAGTACGACAGGATGATCTGGTTGTGATCATTGACCGACGGCAGGATGTTCACGAAGTCACCGACCGTGACAGATCCCGGCTGCAGACCCGGTACGCCCGCGCCGCTACCGGAGATCGAGCCCACACTGGGCGTAGTAGCTGCCAAATACCCTTTCGTCTCAAACGATCCGATGGAAACCGGCAGTCCATTGAGCGTCATCTTCGTCTGGGTGTTGTCCTGAACGGTCTTGCCGAAGGAATTGAGGCCGCTAATGACCGCGTTGGTCCCTTCCATTGGCGAGCCCGGCTTCAAGACGGAGAGGCCGACCGTGCCGCCAATTGCGGTTGCTAACGACGTGGGCGAAGCGACCGTAACGGCGTAGCGCTTCAGCCCGTCGGAGATGCGGTTGAACACGATGTCCGCACTGACGCCCGCTTGCGACGAGTTGCTCAGATCGACTTGAAGGGTACGCACGCGCAGCGCGACCTGACGCGTTGAGACGGCGTTCTCACGCGCGAGCAACGCGCCCATGCGATCGACGGCTTCCTTGGTGTCTCGAACCATCACCAAGCGGCTGTGCGGATTGACCACCACTTCGCCGAGCGGCGACTTCAGCTTCTCCAGTTCCGACTGGATGATCGCGATCTGATCGAACGTGCCGTCGCGTCCAGTGGAGGTGACTGACGAGAACGAACCGGTATTGCCCGACGTGCCGCCCGTGGTGCCACCGGACGCCTGGTTGCCGGTCGACGTATCAGTACCCTTTGACATAGTCGACTTGATGGACACCTTGCCCGGGATCGCCGCAATGGCGAAGGTTTTGGTGACGAACCGGCTGATGGAAATGGTGCTGCCATCGAACGTCCAGTCGAGGCCCAGGTTTTCCGTCACGCCACGCAGATACTCGCCGACCTTGCAGTTGCATGCCTGCGCATAGACCGGCTCGACGTTCGACTTCGCCATCGCCTGCGGCCGCATCGGGGCACCCTGCCCGCCCGCACCGTTCGTCCTAGGAATCAACGCGTCGCGCGGAATGAATACGTCCGGGCTCAAATGCACCGGATAACCTGTCGCCGTCGAAACGAGCGTGGCGATCTTGGACAGCTGCAGATTGCCCGGGAAGACGACCGACTTTTCGCGGAAGATCGCCGGCAACGTCGCTTCATAGGCGACCGGCACCAACCGGTCGCCGAGGAACGCGGTCGGCACTTCTTCAACAAGCGACATCGACTCCGGGCCATTGCCCATCGCGTGTGCGGCTTCGGCATTGGTCGCGTCATAGGCACGGTTCACATCGGATTGCGACACGGCGCAGCCAGTCAGCGATGCGGCCACGAGAATGGCAACGGCAGATTTGATTTTCGTGAGGCGCATGGCGATTACTCTTGGCAGTTGGCTGCGCGTGCGACGACGCGGATAACGTTATTGGTGTGTTTGCAGACGCGCGTGGGCGTGCGCATGTGATTGGTCGCCTGCATCACTTGCGTGAGCACCGACTTGAAGTCGCCGGAGAACGTCGCGTTGAACTCCAGCGGCAAGTCATCGTCGATCTTCCAGGCGAGCTGCCAGCCCTGCTGCTGTAGCCAGCGATCAAGCGCGTTGCGCAAGTTGATGTCCTGCGGCGTGATCGAGAGAGACAGAACGCCACCGGGCGCCGTTGCGCCACCCTGCGACGGCACGATTACCGGCGCGACGTCCATCGCGCCAACCGGCGCCTGCGCGGCGACACCGGGAAGTGCGACTGGCGCGGGGCCACCGATAGCGGCTTTGAGCGCGGCCGGAGCAGCAGGCGTAGCGGGAGCAGCACGAACGACGGGAGCAACCGGCGACGCCATCGCCAGCTGAGCGACAGGCGCCTTCGCGGCAGGCGCGGAGAGCAATTGCCAGCCGTCACCGGGCGGCGGTGCTAGGCGAGACTGGTCGGGGTCCGCTGCAGCAATACCCGATACGGTCGTGAGTGCCAGACATGCGAACAAGTGAGCCACCATGCGCGCGGTGCGATGCATTTGAAGAGGAAAGATAGGCGTCATGTTGGTCAGTTCGTACGTTGCAGGCGGCGGTAAATGTTATTGGCGTAGATGAGCTGCTTGTTCGAGGAAACGGCGTTGTAGGCACCGACCGCTTTCCATGTCGGACCAAACTGCTTGATGTTTGAAGCCAGGATCCACGTGCCCACGTACGCGTTCACGCAGGCGTCGAACAGGTGTTGGCGGCTGATGCCAAAGCGCGCCAGTTTCGGAAGCCAAGATGAGTTGATTTGCATCAACCCAATGTCCTCGCTCCCATCCGTGTTGCGGCTCGTTACGTACGGCCGCATCCCGGACTCTTGCTGCGCAATGGCGCGTACTACCTGAATGCTCACGCGGTGATAGCGGGCGGCATCGTCAAGACAATCCGCACGCGCACGCAGCGAGACGGCCGCGCAAAGCAGCGTTGAGAAGTAGATCATTCGGTTCATGACGCGGACCGATCAAAGAACCGCACATCGTGTTTGCGCAGCACGTTGACGACGTTGCCGTCGGCATTGACGATGAACTGGTCGGCGGTGCCGTTGAACTTGTAATAGCGGCCCTTCTGCTCGCCCGAGCCCATGTGTCCCACGTCGGCGACCGTCACCTTGCCGACGGTGTCGGCGAACTTGAAAAACGTCGAGCCGTTATCCTCAAACACGCTTTGCAGAGCGGCCTTGTTCGCGGTGTCGAACTCATAGACGGTTCCGGCGACACGGGCGACTTCGACCTTGTCCGTGCCATTGGAGATCGTGAAACGTTCCGTGCGGTTAAACGTCACGACCCCGGTCGCGTCATCCCACTTCGGGCGCAGCGAATTGCCGTCTTGCCCGGTCACCTTCAACTCCGCAACAGGCTTGGCGGAAAACTTGATTTGAATGTGGCTGTCGTCACCGTCGCGGATCGCCAGTGCGCCGAACTTCGCCGCGAGGACGGACCCCGATGCGGCGGGCGCGTCTGTGTCGGCTCTCTTCGCGATATCTGCGATAGGGTCCGCGCCTGGACTCGACGACGCGGCGGCAGGACTTGCAGCGACCTGCGACACCGGCGCGATATAGTTGACGGCCACTGACTGCGGAGCCGAGCGGCGCAACGTGACGTGATGAGCGTTGAAGTCGACGTCCGCGTACAAGTCGGAAGCCGCCACAAGCCGATTAAGCGACTGCATCCAGTTCTCGCCATCACGCGTGCCGAAGCTCGCTGAGGTCGTCAAATCGATGTCTTTCTGAGCCGATCCCGTCCAGCCCTGCGGCACCAGAGCCTTGACCAGCTGCGCAAGCGGCAGCGTCGCGTTCAAAGGCCGCGTACCTTCGAGGCTGCTGCGCGGTCCGATCAGCGTGAGGCGACCCGAGAAGCTAGAAAAACCAGAGGGCGTGTCGCCGCGCGCCTTGTCGCCGATGAAGCGATTGGCTTTCTTCCAGTAAGCGGTGGCGCTCGAGCCGCCCGCGGAGTAACGGATCACTTCGGGCGTGCCCGGCACAACGATGTACGGTCCTTGGCTATGTCCACCGTCCACGCGCAACGACTGACCGGCACGCGGCTGAAAATAGGTGTCGCTGCCATCGTTGAAAACGAGCGCGGGCCGCTCCAGCACGTTTCCCGCGATCTCGTAGTCAAAGTCGAGCGGGTCTGTTCCAGCGGCCGCCGCGTTCAGCGTCACTGCGGCAAGCGCGAGAGTAAGAAGAGAGAGCGTGTGCTTCATAGACCGCGTTCGATTTGAGAGAGGTGCTTCACGAAGCGCGCGAGGTATTCGCGGCCCGGGGCAGGATTGGCGCTGTGGTAGTACGCGACGGCCTTCACAGCGGAGTGCGTCAGGCGGTAGTTCTCATTGAGAATGTCTTCGGCCACGCGGATGTTGGTCACCGGCGCGAGGGCGTCCCAAGCGTTCGTGAAACGCTTACTGTGGTATCCCCAGTTAATCTGCATGATGCCGACGTCAAAGTCCGACCGGCCGTTGCTGATCAGGTAGCGCACGGCGCGATACGCGTCTTCTCGCGTGCGAAAGAAGAAACCGCGACCGGCGACATTCAACGTCCACGGCCATGCGCGCCCGTTGTAGGCGGACTCATTAAGCGCGATGCCAGCAAGAATTTTCGGATCGACGGACGTGTGCATGGCGTCGAACGGCGCCTGCGCAGATGCGCACGCCCACCCACCACGCCGCTCTGTGATGCTCGCTTGAGCGTCATCGCTAAGGGCCGCGGGTCGCAGCCATCCCGCCTTCACAAACAGGCTTTCGAGGCTGACACTCGATCCGTCGATGCTGAGTGCAACGCCGCCAGCCGCGGCCTCGGCCGTTTGACCCTTAAATCGATTAGCCCACGCCAGAAACGGCTTCAGCCCGCATGCATACACCGGCTCGCCGGGCAGCTCGACGATTGCGCGTTTCATGCCGTCGTCGACCACGATGCGCGTCGGGCTGATGATCGAATCAATGGTCGCCGCATTTGCGCCGAACGCGATCACTGACAGGTACGCAGCCGCCAACGTCTTAATCATGGTACGGCTCCATGACGATGTCCTGCGTTACCTGCACCAGGAACTTCTGGCCCGGTTCAACGGTGATGGTCGGCGGGATATTCTGGTTGCGCTGCATGACGGTCTGGGCGGTCGCTGCCGCGACCTGCCCCGCCGTGTCACCATAAGTGGTTACGCCGTTGGGCGTCGCGGTCGTCGCCGTCTGCGAGCTGCTGTCGAACGCCTTCAGTAGAATCGCCGTAATGAAGCCCGCGCCGAAGATCTTCAGGAAGTGGTTGTTCACATCGCCAGAGAACCCGGCGTAGCCGTTCTGGTCGGCGCCTTGCATGCCGTTGAGCGGTACGCTCTTGCCGTTGGGCAAACGCAGACTCGTGGAAGCAACCAGCAGGCGCTCCTGGCCAACTTTGACGTCCGCGCTGTACATGCCATTGATGAACGCGCCCTTCGGGATCATCAAGCAGTCACCGCGCAGGCTGTCATAGACGTCCTCATCCACCATCAACGACACACGGCCCGGCTTGTCCGAGTTCAGCCCCTCGACCGTCTTCACATGGATCACATGGGGCGGCGTCAACGTGCAACCCGTCGATCGGCCATTGAAGGTCGTGCGTTCGATGCCGCCTTGGGAAGCCGCATCTCGGAGGAACGCGCGGTCGCGATCTTCGGGTGCTTGGCCCTGCTTCGCCAAGGCGATCGCCATCGCATCGGGAGTGTTGGCTCCCGCAGCGTCCCGAGCAGCTCGCACCTCATCCAACGAAGGAATGCCAGCGGGCAGTGCGCCGGTCGCTTGGTTCGCCGAACGCGACGCGCCGGCCTGCTTAAAGATAGAGGACGTATAGATCGCGTCTTGCGCGGCCTGCCGGGAAAGCTCGCGCGTGTCCGTGCCCGAGCCTTTGACCTCTTCCTGGAAGTCGGCGCCGGTCAGCATCGGTTTGACAGCGGGCTTCGGAGCCGCTGCTTCAGATGCGGCACGCGCGGCAGCCTCCGACGCCGCTGCGTCGCGCTGCTGACGGATCATCTGGTCGATGTCGTTGTTGTTTGCGGCAGCGGGCGCTTCCGTGCTCGACTTGAGCGCCGTCGCCTTCTTGATGCGCGCGTCTTCGTCGGCCTTGTTCGTCGCTTGTAGCTGGTAGTAGAAGCCGAGGCCACCGATGACGACAGCAGCCAGAATGCCGATGCTCATGATCGCATTGCGTGGCGTCTTGCCTTTGACGAGTGCTTCTTGCTCCGCGCTGGGCGTAGCCGAGTCCGGTTTCTTCGCCACGATCAGAATACCCCGAACAAGCGGTGGCGGCCGCGCGTCACCGTGACCTCGTCCTTGCCGGAACGCAGAACGATCTCGTCGGCGAGACGCTGGAGGACGAGGAAGTCTCCACGGCGAATGAAGTTCGCGACGACGCGATCGCCGTGGTCGAAAATAAACGGCACCGGCCACTCCTGCGCTTTGGCAGGCATGCGCATCCAGACCGCATGGCCGTCGTCGAAGACAGTCTCCGGCGTGAACTCGGCGCGGCCTTCGACGCTGTAATCCCAGTACAGCTTGTCCGGCGCAACACTGATGCTTCCCGAATCGGCACCACCGCGGCTGCCGTTGGCCGTCGCGTCATCGCGTGCGCTGACGCGGGCCATCGGCGCGCGCGGGTATTGAAAGCGCACGGTTTGATAGAACATGCCGCCCGCCGGCGAGGCGATAAGCGTGAAGTCGTACTCGCGGAGATTCGTCGTCAGATGCAGCGTGTTGACGAGCTCAGCCTTGTGCGGCTTGATGAACACGTGGTTCATCTTGTCGTCGTCGACCTCCCACTGGACGCTGTCGCCCATCGCCGGGTCGGCGATCAGCTTCTCGCCCTTCTCCAGCTCGATCGTCGTTAGCTTGAGCGGCGCGGTCAGAACGCGGTAGATCTGGTCGCGGCTGTATGGAAACACGCCGATGCGCGCGTCGCCGGGCATCGTCAAAGGATCGGCGCCGCCGTTAAACGGATTGATCGGGCTCATGGGGTCGCCCGCGACCATCGCGGCATTAAACGCCGAGTCGCTCGCGGCTTTCTTGGCCACAGCCGGTTGAGCAAGCAACGCTGCGCACGCAGCGAGAATGCACATGCCGATGACCGGCCGTTTATTGAAAATGGTTGCGGTCATGCTTATGCGGTCCGCTCAAGGCGGAAAAACGGAATGAAGATGCCGAAGGGGTTCGTCGTCAGCGCCTGCTCAGCAGTGGGTGCGACGATTTGATAGCGCAGCGTGAGCGCGTACGACTTCACGTCCGGCTTGCCCGTGGCGCCAGCCTGCGAGGTGGTCGTCGTGAATTCGACGAGTACAGTCGAGTCTTCTAGCAACGCGATGTTGCGCACGTCGACTTCGCGGATCAGTTTGGGGTTCGCCGTGATCTGCTGGAACGGTGTGTCGGCCTTGAGCCAGTCGCGGAACTGACCGGCTGCCGCGCCTATCATTTGCGCTTTCACCGAGTTGATGTTCGCGGTCATGCGCGAAGTCTCGAGGCGGTCCGACAACACCGGCTCAATCGTGAACCAACGAACGGCCATGTCTTTGACCGTCGTTCTCACCGCTTGCGAGTCGGGCTTATAGGCGACAAGCTCGGTCACGATGGGATGGCCGCCGGTGTCGGCAGACACGCCCACGACGCGAGTGACCGAAGGCGGTGGTTGCCGCGTCCACACGGCGCCGGCCGCGATGACAGCCAGGCCGAACGAAATCAGCATCCAGCGATTAGCTTCGAGCTTGAGCCTTGTGCTCGTCTCGAAAATCACCCTGCTTGGATCTTCTTCGGCGTATGAGCCGGGGGCCGCGGATAGCGCGGCCCGACGCTTGTTCTTGAAAAGACGCATGGCAACCCTTTGAATGGTCACCATTGAAACAGCGCGAGCGTCCTTTTTTTCTCCGAAAGACGATGAGTTTTGTGCGCCATTGCACTGTTTACTACTCGCGAGACGACTCCGCGACAACTACCGCTGCGCAACGCTATCCGGATAGCGGCACTTTCTGGAAATGAGGCACGAAAAGATATAGCTTTCGTTAATCCGCCAGCACTCGTTTGTTGTAGATGCCTTCACGGGGTGGTCGTCATACCAGGGTCGAAGTAGCAGAAAAGCGGAATCGGTATCGGCAGCTTTTCGACAGGACATCCTTCCAATGCCGACCTAGCGGCTAGCGCGGATCCTACCGAACGCCATCTAGGTTGGTTGCGCGGCCAACGCTTCGTCGGCTGGCAGGGGCTACCCGCGTATCGCGTCCCAAAATCACCAAAAAGTGTGCCGAAAAAGGGGGGGTTCACTATCCGGCACACTTTGTAACAGAGTACTTACCTTAAGAAATCAAAGGCTTAGAAAATGACACTTATCCAAGTAGCGCTATCCGGATAGCGTTGCCATCAAGCCATCGAGGGCCTTGCTACAAACGTTTCATGCTTAGCGATTCACGGAGCGTCGTCAATAAGCTGGCTGCCTCCGAGTAGGCGAGGAGGTCGCCCCCCTCACCCCTCACAGATCCGGACGAGCCCAATTAAGGCATCCGGTTCCTCATCATGCAGATTCGCTCACGGTTTGGCGTAACGACGGACAATCCGAGGGTGCGGTAACGGGAATAGGGTGAGTATTCGCATGAAGGCAACCCATGGCATAGAGCGTTCGTTCGACCTTCGCGACAACCACTTACGCCAGATGCGGGCGACGTGATTCCGCAGAGTCGCCAGGCGCTCGAAATTGCCGCTGATGCCAAAGTAGGCGTAGTGCCCCTTAAGCATTCGACTCAGACGCTGGTGCTGATCGCGAAGCGGCCGGGTCCGCATACCACGGCAGACACGGCTGACTGCTTTGAGCGTACGCGCGACGCGGTCTTTGGCGGTCAATTGCCGCACCATCGCACGGCCCTTCTCCGAAGTCACCCACACGTGAGTGAATCCAAGGAAGTTGAAGGTCGTGGCCAGCGGCTCTTGGTGGTCATCGTGCCCGGATTGGGGTTTGAAGCGGAAATCAACCATCTGGGTTTTGTCCGGATGTAACTCGAGTCCGTACTTGCCCAATCGCTTGCGCAGCACCCGCAAGACGCGCTCGGCATCGTCCTTGTGCGCAAGGATCACGACAAAGTCATCCGCGAAACGAACCAAGGTGCTTGGCCCACGAAGGCGCGGTTGCACCTCAGCGGCAAACCATTCATCCAAAACATAATGCAAGAACACGTTGGCCAAGCAGGGCGAAATCACCCCGCCTTGCGGAGTGCCGAGCTCCGGATAAGACAACTGCCCGTTATCCAGCACGCCTGCTTTTAACCACTTGTCGATCAGTCGTCTGATTACGCCATCGGTGACTCGTCTGGCTAGAAGCTCTCTCAATCTGACTTGGTCGATGCTGTCAAAGTATTTCCGTACATCAA
This sequence comes from Caballeronia sp. LZ024, assembly GCF_031451455.1. Classification (NCBI taxonomy): domain Bacteria; kingdom Pseudomonadati; phylum Pseudomonadota; class Betaproteobacteria; order Burkholderiales; family Burkholderiaceae; genus Caballeronia; species Caballeronia sp. LZ024. The sequence continues at coordinate 126,966 of NZ_JARUXL010000005.1, forward strand.
CGTCAAGCACCCACTGTCCACCGCGATACATAATCCCCTTCCACACGGACCGCAGCGCCTCGTGAGCACTGCGACCGGGTCGGAAACCGAAAGAACAGTCGAGAAAGTCGTGTTCATAGATCGGCTCCAGAAGCATAACAATGGCGCGCTGCGCCACCTTGTCTTCGAAAGCGGGAATGCCGAGCCCACGAAGACTGCCGTCCGCCTTGGCGATGAAATGCCGACGGACTGGCAGCGCGCGGTATCGGCCTGACTTGAGCCGGTCGACGAGCCCAAGAAGATTCTGCGTGAGATTGACTGCATAATCCTCTCCGGACTGACCGTCAACCCCGACTGCACCATCCTTGCGCGTACAGTCGTAGGCATACCTCACCACACTCAAAGTCGATGTAATGATTTAACGAGGTGAACGCCATCTCGGGATCACTTCTGGCCAGCATGGCTATTCGTTCCTGTTTCGTTGACACGCTTTCAGGTTTCAAAGCACCTCCGTGTTTCCCATGAACGATTCTGCACCAACGACGCCCCCCTTCCCATCGACCGGGTCCGCTTGAGCGGCGTTCCCCGGCGTCATCGGTACTACGAGGGCGCTAAGACTTCCTGTGCCGAATACGAAGTCGCTTATGGATTCGCTTCTTCGCTCCAATCCTTCTTCTCCACGTTTTGCTCCCTGCAGCGGAGAGTTCCGCAGGGTATGGCCCTGTTTATATCGCCCCGCGCCTCAGGGCCACGTAAGATTGGTCGAACCCAGGACCTCCCAGGTTCCTGGGGAATCCATCCTCGTACCTTTGCCCTCTGCTCTCGGACCCCGGTTGGTCTGACGGGCCTCACCATTACGGCTCGCACAATACTGTCCCCACAATTTGAAAAATGAAGACACTAACGGTTGCTTCATATCGAGGCTCAATCACACGGCTTCAATACCCGCTGCCTACGCTTCAAGTAGTGCGTTACCGCACTCGCATGCAAGGCTCGCTTCCGGCTGGTGGTTAGCCTTTACCGGGAGGGCGTCGAACCCTCTGGACTCCAATGACTGGTTTCTGTCACCTACGACTTCCCCCAATCCCAGGCTTCGCCTGGCGCTATCAAAAGCGAAGCGCAAAACCTATGTCGTATAAGGTGTCGCGTTGGTCAACTTGGTAGAAGCTAAGTGCTTCGCAGTATCCGCTCTTTTCGCCTATTAATTAAGTTTTCCTAATGACGTGTCGAGCTCCCAATAAGCTGCGCAGTCCAGCAATGTGCTCCCGGATCTGAGCGGTAACCGGCGGCCGATCTCTGGCGCGCTCCGGTTCGGCCGCGAATCGAGGCGTCTGACCGAACGGCTGCAGATCGGCTTCGGTGGCCACACGGATTTGCCCGCGTGCTCGAGCCATAGCGAACGCCTCCTTCCATCCTGCCGCCTGGCGACCGATGCCCTCGTCGAGGGTGTAGACGACCATATTCTCGCCGTCGTGATCGATCACGTACTTGCGCTGGCCGGTGGCATCGACGAACGTCTGTCCGGCGCTCTGGCGGGCCAGATGTTCGGCTTCCAGCGTCCGGGTCAGTCGCGAGAGCTCTTCGGCCTTGGCATCGATCCGTTGGCGGAGCTGTTGAGTAAAGTCCACCGTGCTGCGTAGAAGGCTGCGCAGGTAGTTGATCGGTGCCTTGGCGAGCTTGAGGTGGTCCCACGTAGCCTCGACAACATCGGAGAGACGCTTGCCGTTCTGCCGTGCTTCGCGCATGAGTTTGAAAATCAAGAAATCAAAAAACCCCAGGGACCGCAAGCGTTGGAGGTCCTCAGGCACTTGGCCCGGTTGTCTCTTTTGAAAAAGAGCAGGGCTTAGATCCTTATATATTCCACCGTCTGCCAACTTGGCAGACGGATGCTCAACGGAAGCCTGCGCGGGCGCAGGAAAGGGCGTCTGGAGTTCTTCGGTGAGACCGAGAAGGCCCGCCGCGCGCTCAGTGAGATGGATGTATGCACGGCCGAAGAGACCGGCTTCGACGTAGCGCGACTGGGCACGACGATCGATCAGTCCGGCGGCCTCGAGGTCATCGAGGCTCCGATAGAAGGTGCGCATGGACTGCAGCGCGCGACCCGTGAGGAGCTCGCGGCGGGCGAAGATGGCGGCGAATGGCTTCGCAGCGTCGACGGTACGGGCGAGGGCCGAGAGAACCGCGCGCGCACGCGGAGGGATCCCTTCGATATGGGCGGCCCGGAATGCAGCACGGAAAATGACCCAAGGTAGATTGGTTGAGTCACAGCGAAAAGCGGTGAGGGCGGCCGAATCTTCGGGGTGTGTTTCACCCTCGCCAGCAACGTAACGTTGCGCGATAGACATGTCGAGCGGTCCATTTCTCAAAATGGTGGATTACGCTTGACTGCCGATCTCGTTCCGTTACACTCCGAGTTGCTAGGTGCTCGTTCCGGATTGGCGTCCGGGAGTGCCAACGGGTGAGGCGGCTTAGCCAAGCCCATTTCAAAAGCCTCCGGTTGCCGCCGGAGGCTTTTGTCTTTCTAGCGTGTTAGGTCATCTTTTGTGCTCACCTTTCGAAGTCTTGGCTTGCCGACCAAGAGCTCGATTGCTAAGTGGTTGATTTCATTGACCCGCCAACTTGGCGGATCAACGCCCTTTCAGCTCTGCTTCGATAAAGTCGTGAATGCGCTGCGCCCACGCGTCAGCGTCTTCGCCGCCCTTTTCAGGGAAATTTACGCCTACTACGCCGTTTCGCGAGGTGATCTGGCAGACCGGCAATTGGCCGCGTTTGATTACTAGCGCCGGCTTTCTTTCTGACTTCTCTTTCTTTACCGCGACGTGCGCCACTGCTTGCGCCTGGGTGAAAGTTTCACTCTCGACGAGTTTGCCGACTGCCTCGATAACGAGTGCTTCACGACCTTCTCGCGCTGCCTTGACCAGTTGCTCGACCGCTGCGCTCCCAAGCCGCTCCGGTCGTTGCGCCAGCGTTTCTTTCGCTGCCTCGGGGAGAAGATCAAACTTCATGATCCGACGCACATGTGTGTCGCTGATCCCGGCCGTCTTCGCCAGCTCTTCCTTGTTGATTCCGGTCTGTTCTTGGAGCGTCTTGAATCCCCAATACTTCTCGAAATCGGACAGGGCAGGGGAGAGCAGGTTTGAGAAGAGGGCGGCGTGCTCGATCATCGACTCGTCGATGTCGAGAACCATCGCATCAATCTCTTCGCGGCCTAGTTCCCGATAGATGGCTGCCCGGTTGTTGCCAGCGACAATATCGAATTCGCCGTCGAGGCGACGCGCTACCGTGATTGGCTGGGCGAGGGGGTAGCGTTCGAGATTCGCTTTGAGTTCCGCATATTCTTCAGTCGTGAGTTTGCGTCGTCGACCCTCCACCTCGTGGAGCTTGGCGACCGGGAGACGGGACGGGGCTCTCTCTTGAAGCGCCTTCTTGAGCTGTTCAATTTCTTGTTGCTGGCTATGCACTCGACCTTGCAGGCCGATCAACTGACCTGGTGCGGTGCGCGGGGCAACCGGCGGGAGAGGGCTGGCGGGCGCGTCGTCCTCGTCGAGATTGATGGAGCGAGCCTTGTCGCGTTGCCTAGATGCTGTTGACATGAACTTCACTCCTTTTCCCAGAGGTAGCAAGCCTTGCTGTCGACGAGATCGACCACCTGATCGTAGGCCTCCCGGATACGGCGAAAGAGCGTGGCGTTGCCGTCGTAGCTCGGGAAGTCATACACCGTCGAGAAGTCATTGGTGGTCGTCCGAGCAATCTCGGTGTCTGGGATCTCCACCGGCAGCACGCGGTCGCCATAAGTGCTGATGACCCAGTCTCGAACTACCGAGGCGTTCGAGTTCGACTTGTCCTTCATCCGGGCGACGAGGATGTCGATGAACTCGAAATGCTTAGCGTCTTGAGCGGATTCGCCAAACTGTCGCATGCCCGAAACCATGTCCGAGAACAGTGACCAGAACTGAACCATCGATGCGAAGGAAAGCGTGTCCGGCATCACGGGAACAATCACGCCGTCTGCCGCAAAGAGCGCATTTATCGTCAAATAGCTGAGCGTCGGCGCGGTGTCGATGATGATGTAGTCGTACTCTTTCTTCAGTCCGGAGAGCGCGTTGTTCAGAACGTTCCAGAATTTAGCGTCCGGCGACGAGTGCACCCGTGCGGGCAGCATGAACTCGGCATTGAACAGGTCGGTAGAGGAGGGGATCAGGTGTAGATTGTTCCAGTAGGTCTCCTGTGGCAGACCTGACATGTCGGGTGTCTCGCCATTGACGTATGCTTCGACCACAGGAAGGATCGTCTGATCGCCAGTCACCTCCGCATGTGGATTAATGCCATACAGTGTTGTGGCACTTCCTTGCGGGTCCATGTCAATATGCAGGACCTTGCGTCCGTGCCGAAGGGAAAGGCCTTGCGCCAGAACCATTGATGTCGTGGTCTTCGTCACACCCCCCTTGAAATTGCCGATCGCAATGACCTTGCCGTCTTTGCCTTCTGGACGTGGCATTGGCTTACGTTCAGCTTTCACCCACTGCATTGTCTCGGCGAGACTGAAGGAGCGGGCGCCACCGGGCTTGTCCTGCTTGCCACCCGGCAACTCTCCCTTCTTAATCAGGTACGAGAAGCGAGCCTTGTCGATCCCGCACAGCTCCTGTAACTTGCTGCTGGGAAAGAAGGGCGCGATCTTTCTCGGCCATGGCTGCAGCATCTGAGTGCGGATGCGTTCGAGCATTCGAGCGCTACGGCCGGCGAGGTTCACGAGGTCATCGGGCGACACCTCAATCGGAGGGGTCGCAAGTTTGATGTCCATGTGGTTGCCCATTTGGGTTTTCTTCCTGTTTTGGTAGTTTCCCCTCGAAACCGTAGAAAAGCCGAAATCGAGGAGATTCGAACTGATCCGGAGCCTAAAGCGTAAACGGGGTTAGCGCAAGTAAACTTTGACGCGCCAGACGTAGACGTGGCGGGCCACCTACGGTCGAACCTCGAAAAAGCTTTAACGCAAGCAGGGGTCGCAGCCGTGAAACATTGGTGATGATTTCTGCTCGTGTTGCAAACGGTTTATTTTCAACGATTTAGCTCAGTTTTGATGCGGATGTTCCACGCAAAAACGTGCGCCATCCTGGTCAGATCCCTCTCCGGGCCTGACTTCAGCCACGCGGCCGCGTGGAAAATTGCAAACAAGGACGGCGCGTAACAAACGATACGGGATTAGTAATGTTTATTACTTATTGATGCTATGAACGGTCAGATCGCGGGCCGCGTTATGGCACTCGTGCCGGGGTAGAGCAGAACACTGTACTTCCATACACTTCTTCACCTACGCGATGTCCGCGCTGCCAGAAGACATTGAAGAAATCCACCCGTCCCTGTGGCGAGCCAACCAACTTGCCAGTCAGGTGAGCGCACTGTCGCCACCGGCGACGACCGTCTCACGGCGAACTGCCCGGCGGCGGTTAGCTGATGGGCTCGCTTACCGAACGGCTGGTTCAACAAACGGGCATTGGAGAAACCGGTTGCTAGAGCCTGCGCTGAAGGCGGCGTCGAAGCGAGCGGTCGTGTTCATCAAGCCGCTGCATGTTCCGAACGCGCTGGGACGTTCCTATCTCAGCATTCCGCTCGAGAAGATCATGCTGCTCAGGTCTGGCAGCACTGCGGATACGCTCTGCACCTCGGAGCAGGTTTTTGAAAACGAACACCTGCGGTGCCGTCCTACTCTGGCAGGAGCACATCCGTGCCGAGTCGCTGCGCCGTCTAACTCTGCGCGCGCAGTCATCCGAGTCATTGCTGTATGTCGTGCGACCGCTTGCGGCCCAACAAGACGCATCCCCGCGTCGCTGCGACTTGCGACCCGTCCGGCGACCAACGGCGTGCGGGTCAGCATTGTTAAACGGAAACGTCCGATCGGTGTTGATCCGTTCGTGTGGTCCTCGAGCTGTCGCGGATCCTGCTCAGTCCGCATGGGCGCTCAACCAACCCGTCCCGCGTTCTCGCGCCGGCCGCAATGTAGTCATTGCTTGCTTCGACGGCGATCTCGTGACATGTCGCGAAAACTTCAGCGCTTTGAGCCTGTCGGCGTAGAGGAGGGCAGGGCGTTCTGGAGAAAGTATCGGAAATCCGGACATCGAACGCGTGCTAGCTGGCCTTGTAGCCCCGGAATGTGTAGCTGCGGGTGGCTCAACCGACCGTGACCGCTTGGGTCGTTCCCCCGGGTTAACCATGATTCATCCTGAGGCCTTGCATACGGGAGAGGACAGCATTCGTGCGATTGTCGTTAAGAACCCATATGGCGAGAACGGTCCACATTTGATCCCGGCTGATCTGATCCTTGATCGCCTCGGTACCATGTTGACGTCCGAAACGTTCGAGGGAAAGGACTCAGAATTCACATCTGCAAGCGTCCGGCGGCCGTACGGCCAGTTAGGCGTCAGACTACCGAAGGAGATTCAACCATCTGCAAACGCGAGACCCCGGCCGCAGCCGCTTCGTCGGGCGTCATTTCGGTCTCGTAGCCGTGCATCATCGTCAGGTTGCCGTGGAAGTCCAAGTCGACGATGAGCGTCTTCAGGCCGCGGAGGGAAAACCGGCAGGCGAGGTTGCCAGCGATGGTTGTTTTTCCGACGCCGCCTTTAGGGGCGTAGACGGTTGCAACGTTGCAACGACCTGCTTTCCAGTGCGTCCCTTTGCCCCAGACTTCCTAGTCGTGCGGTGCCGCGCCTCCATGAAATGCGGTGGGATTTCGGGCTTCATTCGCCCAACAAGATGATGGCAGGCCAACGATAATCGGGCGAAAAAGGAGAGGTAAAGATGTCCACCCTTGCTGGTATGCCTATATCGCGCGATCCTCTGGCGCTCGCAAATCTTTACAACGCTGGTCTGGGCCGGAATTGGAAAAATCAAAGAGAAGCAGTCGCTGCAATGGCCCGGTTCACGCCGAAGGTCACTCGCGAGGCGCTCAACCGAGCGGTCGCGGTGGCAAAGCTCCCCGCAGAAGTGATTTCGCTTTTCGACGTAGCGGGGCTCTGGCCTGAGACGGCGAGGTCTCTCGTTGAACTGCTTCGAAAGTACGGACCGACAAAGCTTCAGGATCGAGCGACGGCAGTCGATCGGACCGGAAAAAGTTGGAACGAAATAGTTGATCTTCTCGATGGACGGGAACCCGTCCCGCCGAAACGGCCGGCCAAGATCCCACCGTTGGCACTGGCTGCTGAATACCAGCGGGGTCTTGCGAAAGGAAGTTGGACGTCACTCAGGGCAGCGTTGGATGCTCGCAAAGATTGGAAGGCTTTTCGCCTATCACAAGCAATAGCAATATCGAACCTGCCACCTGAGGTATTAGAGCTTTTTAAATCTCGGCCTCTAACTTACAGACTTGGCGTGACGCTGGTTCAACTCCAAAAAGCGATAGGGACAGAGGAGCTTGCCGCGCGTGCGACCGAAATGTTGGGAGTGCCTCGCCGCCGCTCGACCGATCAAATCGTCGCCGCTTTGTTGAAAGTCAGGCTAAAAGGAGAAGGAAACGTACGGGTCCGTCGCGAAGGATCTGATATGGTATTCGAGTTCAAAGTGCCACTCAGCGAACCGGACCAGTTGGTTTTCACGGCCGAAGAAATGGCTGCTCTTATAGAGATGTCTATCATGACGTTGAAGGTCAAGATGCCAGACGCAAAACGCAAAACTAAGAAGAAGCCTGTCTAAGCGTAAAGTCGACATACTGAATTTTTTCCGGCCGTTTGACTGCACGAACGCCATTAAACAATCGAAGCACCGGCGAAGGAATTGCCGATACGGTCAGCTCGTCGCGCTGGAGAAACTCCGCCTCCTACTGAACAACGAACGGATCGCTAGCGGAGAGCAGTGGCGATGTCGCGGTCGCCTCGAAAAAGCGCTTCATGGCCGGGTAGAGAGCAGTTCGTGATCGGTTTGGCCGTGCGAACAATGGCAACGAGCGTCTTTTGACGTCGGTGTCGCTTTCGGCCGCCTCGCGACGAAGGGGGCCAATATACCGAGTGTCGGCAACGCGGGAACCAGTCCCCTACGGGGCAGGCAAGGGGGATCGCGGGCGAGGCCGCGCGCTCCCACATAGTCGCCGAACGCCGTCACGACGGCGGGGCCGACTGGCACGAACCGTTCTTTCGAACTCCTTGCCCACGGCGAGACAGGATAGTCGACCCAAGTTCGACTCCGGCGTCGCGCATGCTGATACCGTCGTTGAAAGCGCAGCACAATTTCGAATGGCGGAGACCTGTGTTGTGCGCCAGCACAAGCGCGAATCCTATGCGCGCCGGCGGCGGCCATGTCGGGCAGAGCGTCCAACACGGGCGGGGTGAAGATCCACGCTACATTGGTGTGGCTCCGCGCCATCTGGCTCCGCGGCTTAGCGGCGCGCGCCGCTTATTTCCCGCGTCGTCGTGATGGCGGCGGAGGAGCATCTTGATCTACTTCGTGAACGCGTCGTTGTCGAGGTACTGCGGATTGACCAGATCGTCGAACAGTCTTTCAGGGCCGCGAGCGCATCCTGCCGGCGTTTACCCGGAATCTTGGCGGCAAGGAGGGCGCGCTTCGAACGTTTTCCTCGCGGACGTGCATAGTCGCTGACAACTTGAGCCGATCGACGCGAATGTCGGTAAGCGCGCGATTTCGCACACCTAGCTTGCGTTGTTAAGAAGGCTCACGATTGCGTCCGCAACCTCACTTTGCGGACGCAATCCATGACAGAAGATGA
>NZ_JARUXL010000006.1:0-53832 GCF_031451455.1 Caballeronia sp. LZ024
CGACTTGACCGCGTAACAACGCTTGATCCAACCGCCGTATTGACGCGACCGTTGCTACGCGGCCATCTTGGCCCCGTGTGTGGGAGATCGAGCGCTTACGAATGTCGGGGCGCGTGCCGGCCGCGCTATCGCTGGCGTGTCACCTTGCTCACAAGGGATCCAGCGCAGTCGCCCGATGCCGGCGCAGGGTGGCGTCCGTCCGAGGAGTTCGCCTCGGACGAACTACCTCATCACAAGCCTCTGGATCGTGCGGATTGTTGCGGTAGCTGAACGCAAGGCACGTCGTTCGGCGGTCGGAGCGATTAGCTCAACCCTCACACGACTTCGAACGGCAGGACTTAGGACCCAGATGACGAAGAGCAAGGACAAGTCAAGCGAGGCGAGGGCGCTTGAGCGGGTCGCAAATGCAACACGGGAAGTACATCCGGCATCAGTTGCACTCGAAGCACTTTTTTCGTGCGGCACATCACATGGCTTGAAGCGCCCGAGTTGGCGCGCTTTGCGGCCGCCATACAGAAACTGAAGGACGCTCGACAAGCGTTTTACGCGTTAAGAATTGAACGAGCGGCGAAGGGCGCCACATGAATCGCTGGAGTGTCCCTAGCTTCGGGCCGGGCTGTATCAAGTCCTGCCCCATCCAGAAAAGGCGTTCGAGGTTTTGACGGCCCGCTTATCGGCCTTTGCGGACGTTCATCGATCCACGCTGGATCGGCTGCTGACCGAGGGAGACCGGTCATCCATATTGCCGTCGCGTTGAACGCCAGCCATCAACGCTGCCTATAGCCGCCCCGGCGATATTTCCACGACCACCGCCCCGACGGGCAGAGGCCTGCGCATGGGACGTCAGGTGCTTACGGAGACGACGACCACGGTCAAGATCGACGCACCTACCACGATCGACGTCGCTCAGTCCGCATAGGCCCAGCGGACGGGCGCTCAAGCACGACTTTTTGCAACAACGCCAAACGGGGCGGCATGCTCGTGGGTCCGCTTGCTGGTCCTGTGTCATCCAGTCTGCGGTGATAATACCGGCCGAAATCGGGCCGCTGACGGCTTCTCGAAAAGAGTTTGGCGATCTATACGGCACCGACAGTAAGGAATGGCGGCCTGCTAACATGCAGCCGAACTATTGAGGAGACGAGGCTCTGATGGTTGTAGAAAAGTGTCTTCTGGGCGTTTGTTTCGTCCCGCTTGATTCGACCGGGCAGAAATTTTTTGGCTTCTCGGAGTTTCTCGCAGGCCTCGCACTCATGGTGCTGGCATGGACGATCGGCGATGTACGCTACCGATTCCGCGTCCGAACGGCGCCGGTACCTCTGCTCGGCATTACGTTTTCGGTCGTCGCGATCGTCGGCGTCCTTACGCTGTTGACGGACCTTTGGCGCGTTGAGCAGTGGCTCGTGCCTAAAGGTAAGTTGCTGACACCCGGTATCTGGCAGGCGCTTCTCGGTGCATTGCTCCTCCTAACATTCCTTACCTGGACCTGGTTCGCCTTTATCCGGCCAACCAGGTATGGCAAATACAACGCTGCGCGCTTCGCGCGAACCCTCTACGAATTCATCTTAAAGGGATCATTGTCCGAACTCGCTGTCATCGCAGACGAACTTGCCAACTCGGTGCCCTCCCTCGTACGCCACGCCACGGACTGGGGCCATTTGAAGCACTACCGAAGCAAGCTTGGGGAACAGGAGGAACGCGTACTTCCAGAAGTCGAAGCTTATGCGAACGACCTCCTGCTGCTAATTGCGGACAAAAGGTTGTGCAGAGCCATAGTCGAGTCGTCTCCGGGCACCGCCCTCGCCATCTTCCGAACAATGGGCGCATCGAAGAAGTATGGGATTCAAGTCGAAACCTTTGCTCGCAACATCGTGAGCGAAGCATTGAGGAATCGCGACTCTTTTCTTTACCATGAAACCGAGGGGTACGAATCGGGGTTGATCGGCTATCATCAGCCGCTTAGTCAGGCGATGTTCTCTAACTACAGAATGGTCGAGGCCATTGGGACCCTGTTCGACCTGGACTTCATGGACCGGTCAAAGTGGGACGCTGCCCAGTGGCAAGCTTACTGCCGGCTCGTGCTAATTACGTTCCGCGATTACGCGGAACGGGCACTTGGGAACCACTCGTTCGTTCTCTATCGAGCAAAGGGCTATATCGAGAATTCGGTTTCCGACATATATAAACTCGACGGCGTTACCAACCAGGCTTGGGACGACGACGTACATTCCCGTCTACGGGTCGTGGTCAAATTCATCAGGGACTGCGTTGAAGTTCTTGACGAGAGGTCGGTTCCATACCATCTGCGATTGCGAAGTCGGGACGCGAGCGAGCAACAACCGCACCTTGACAACTTCTATGATCATCTTGCCGAGATGATCTTCGAAGTCATCTTTGCGGCCTCAGCCGTGACGTCGCCGAGCGGTCAGTGCTGGTGGGTTCAGCACAACTCCGTTTGGCGCGAACTATTCCACGTTGGACGGCTTAGTGGCGCCGCTGGCAGGATCGTTAAGTTCAAGGTTAGACGGTTACTCTATAACGAGGTCGCGGACATGAACGGATTCCCAAATTTCAAGGGTGCACGCATCCTTGGTTTCTGTCTAAATGTAATGGGCTTCATAACCAGGCAGGGTAACTACGACAGAGACAGCCGAGCGCTTCAGAAAGTGATCTTGACATGGACTAAGAAAAACTACGTATGGCTGCATGAATACAATCCACGCGTCGCTGAAGCATGCCTCGTGGATGGAATAAGCTACGATGCTCAAAATCGGCGGCTCGTGCGAACGTATCTTGCCGAAGGCTTAAGACGTGAGCCGAACCATGTCTACCTTCAACTCGATTCTGCCCCCTGAACAAAGAGAGCCAATGAGGCTGCGAAAGATAAGCGCGATCGGTGTCGTGCGAGTTGGCTCCGCTTGTTTGGGCATTGAGGTGGCCTTGCGCGCGCGGGGCAAATTGCCTAACCTTTGCCCCGAGTAGGCGTGGTGCGGACGCCGTTCCGCTTTTTTACGGCAAGGGAGCGGAGGGCCGGCGGCAAAATCTGTGCGCGGTTGGCTCTCGCCAATCGCTGAAGCTTTTGAGATGAGAGCAATGGATCCTAAGGACGAGCCGCGGCAAGCCGCGATTGCAGACACCGACTTTCCGCTTACACCCGGTTTAGTGTTGGATGGCAAATACGAGATCACCAATGATCGATACGACGGTGGCATGTCGGCAGTTTTTCGTGCGACTGACTTGGGAAGCAAGCTTAGTCGTGCAGTAAAGGTGTCGTTACCAGGAGCGGACTATGCGAGATCGGCGCTTTCGGTCGAGCGAGAAAAGCGCGCTCTTTCCGACCTTTGCCATCCGCACATTGTCCAGCAATTCGACGGCGGAAGCGTTTCGGGCATCCCCTACCTCGTGCTTGAATGGCTGCCGGGTGGTGACTTAGCTAAGCGCATTCGTGAGCAAGGCCCCGTGAGTTGGAGCGATTTCTACGAGACACTCGGTCGGCCCTTGCTTCGCGCGTTGGCCTATGCGCACCAGCGGCAATGGGCACATCGTGACCTCAAGCCGCAGAACGTGCTATTTGATGCAGCCGGATTACCGAAAATCGTAGACTTTGGCATAGCGCGCAACACGGATCTCCCCCAACTAGGCTTGACTTTTTTTCGATCCGGATCGCCACCGTACACGCCTGACGAAGCGGACGATGGTTATCACAGTGCTAGGCGTGACATATATTCATGGGCAGCGATAGCAACGTCGTGTCTTACTGGTCAGGTGTTCCATACAAAAGAAGACTTGCGTTTTGCGCTGGATGCAATGCGCGAGCTCTCCGGTCCGAAAGGCATCTTACAGAAGGCCTTGGCTGCGTCACCGGATCAGCGCCAAGAGGCAGCCGCTGTATTGCTTGCAGATCTCGATGCGTACCACGCAGCCGCTCTTACGAGAGCGCAAATCCAGACGCAAATCCATGTCCGGCTCGGCGAGGCATGCATAACGGTGCTGAGAAAGGAGTACTCCGGCTTGGAGGAGGGACAATGTACGCCGTACGTCATTGACGACCTAAATTGTGGCTGGACTGCTGCTTACGATCTTCGGACCGGGATTATTCAAATTGTTGGTGCCACGATACGACTCAGGGGCAAAGTTGGGGAGCACGACCTGTCACTCGACCAACTGACGGTTCACACGCCTGACCGTGCACGAGAAATCCGCGAAACACAGGCGACTGTGCCAGGCGTTTCGTTTCGATCTGAGACGGCTCGAAACGTAAAAGTGGCCCGCGACGATCTGCGTACGTTCATCGGCCGGCTTGAGATCATGGACGATGTCCTTGCTAATCAACTCCAGGAGAAGGAACGTTCATTTTGGTTCGACTGTTGGTCGGAATTTTTGCGAGAAAAGGAACGTCTCTATAAAACGAAGCAGAAGGATTTTCTCGCAAGGCGCATAGACGACGAGGAGGAATTCCTAGTAGCTACGATTGATGGCGACTTCGACCGGGAGGAACTCGGGGCGTCTTTAGTACTTCAGACGCCGGGCGGAAAGCCGATAATCTTGACAGTCGTGGATGTCCAGGCAGACCAGGTCAAGCTTTTCCTCCGCTCAGGGAAAAGAGCGGATATACCGCGTGCAAATGTGGTGCTCCAGACTAATTTTGAGGCCGAGAGAAAGTCTCTCCAGAAGCAACGGGCCGCACTCGAAGATATCAGGGGAGGTAGGGCTGTTAGTCCTGTCATCGGCAATGTCCTGTCGGATCCGAGTTCGGCCGAGCCGCCAGAGCCAGCCGGTCTACAGTTTCCCGAACACTTGAGCGACGACAAGCGTCAAGTTCTCGACAAGGCGATGGAAGTGAGCAGCCTGCTCGTCGTGAATGGCCCGCCCGGCACGGGGAAGACCACACTAATTGCAGAACTAATCAGTGCATATCTGAAAAGATACCCCACAAGGCGCATTCTTCTCTCATCGCAAACACACGTCGCTCTCGATCACATCATTGCCAAGCTGGACGAGAAAGGTCTGGCCGATGATGTGGTGCGCATCGTTTCATTCGGATCTGAAAATTCCCACAAGGTCAATAAGTCGGTAGAGCGATTGACACTGGAGCGAAAAGTCAAGGACTGGTGCCTGAAGGCCGAGGCACGTTCTGAAGAGTTTATGGAGACATACGCTGAGCGCAAGGGTATCAGCGCGTATGAAATAAAAGTCGAGTTGCTTGGCCGCAGCTACATGAAGACTCGAGGTGTGCTTCAGGAGTTGCGCGACAGAGAAAATAAGGTGAGGCGAAGCAAGTTGGCGATTAACGATCGACGTCTAAAAAATATCGAGGATGGCCGGGTCCCCGATACACATGAAGTCTTGCGACAGACCGAAGAGACTCTGACCGAAGAGGACGATCTTCGAAGAAACATTGAGTCGGTTGAGGCGCGTTTAGGCCGAACGTGGCAGAGCCTGGAAAAGCTGGATGGACTGGGTTCCGTTTTCAGCGACGCCGAAGACTGTGATCTCGAAAGCCTGCTCGATGGCCTCGTCACTACGAACAGCGCGCGCAGGGAGCTGCTCCCGCTCATGCAACTGCATCTCGACTGGTTGAACCGACTCGGATCTGAGCGCTCTTTCCATGGCGCTGTCCTTCGAGAAGCTCGAATTGTAGCTGGAACTTGTATCGGACTAGGCAGTACTCCAGCGTTCCAGCAGGATGAGTACGACCTATGCATCGTGGACGAAGCGTCCAAGGCCACCGCCACGGAAACCCTTGTCCCAATGTCGCGCAGTCGGCGGTCAATTCTGGTCGGTGATCCAAAGCAGCTTCCGCCGCATATCGAATCCGACAGCAACGGTAACGGTGAATCTCCGTTTTCAGCCGAGGCGAAGGAGAGTCTTCTTTCCATCCTTTTGTCGCGCTTGCCATCGGAAAACGTCGAAGAGCTTGTTGAGCAACGTCGAATGTGCAGCACGATTGGCTCTTTGGTAAGTCAGGTCTTCTATGATCGAAAACTCATTAACGTTAGGGAAGATGACGAACGCAATCCCATAATAGTTGACGTCTACCCCAAGGCTGTGACTTGGTTTTCGACCTCAAGGAAGCCGAAGCGCGCGGAGACCGAGACGCCAGGACGTACATATGAGAATGGGATTGAGGCTCACGAGATCATTGAACAACTCAAAACAATCTCCCGCAAGACCCGAAAAAGTAAAAAACCTGTGGAGGTTGCGGTTGTCGCTGCCTACTCGGCCCAAGTCGCTCTACTACGTGATCAGATCGCGCAGCAGATCGGCGTTCATACCGGCTTCAAGATTGAAGTGAACACGGTTGATGCGTTTCAGGGGAGAGAGGCGGACATTTGCCTATACAGCGTCACGCGGTCGAACTCCTTCAACAAAATTGGATTTCAGCGGGAGAAGGAGCGGCTCAACGTCGCGCTTTCGAGAGCGCGAGATGCCCTCGTGATCGTAGGGGACGCTGACTTTTGTCATGGAGCCAAAGGCAAAAACCCGTTCCGCGATGTGATCGACTACATCCGCGCTAACACTGATTTTTGCTCGCTGGAAGACCTATGAGAGATCAAAATGAAAGCGCGCGCAGATTTGACACGTTTGAAGGACATGCGCTGGTCGACTACTTTACGGTTCATCTGCCTGTACAACTTCTCGCTATTGACGTGATCGGTCTTGATCGTCGGCCCCTTCCCGCACCGATCGAGTTCTGTCTGCGTGTTATTGATTCGGGACTATTTGAGGGCGGTGATATCTGTGCCTTTCTCGGCGTGGATGCCACCTACGGCGAGAGTCTCTTACAAAGTCTATGCGATGGAGATTACATAGGAAAGAATGCTTTTGGGCACCATGTGCTCCTACGTCGC
Source organism: Caballeronia sp. LZ024 (assembly GCF_031451455.1). Classification (NCBI taxonomy): domain Bacteria; kingdom Pseudomonadati; phylum Pseudomonadota; class Betaproteobacteria; order Burkholderiales; family Burkholderiaceae; genus Caballeronia; species Caballeronia sp. LZ024. Next base: position 6,849 of record NZ_JARUXL010000006.1, read on the forward strand.
GGGAAAGAGGCTTTGCGCGAAAACGGGGAGTCCAGTCCTTCCGACCGACGAATCTATCTTCTGTGGGATTCAATACAGAAAAGCCTGCTCGAGAGAACCATTGTCTATACGAAACAACGTGCTGATCCGTCTGGAATTACCGCTCCGATCTCAAACGCATTTGCACTGCCACAACTCTCTGAATTGGACGTCGGCGAGATTAACAAACTTCGAACGACTACGAGTTCGCCCTTGGAATCAACTGCGCCGGGTTTCGAGGTGCTTCGTGTCACGAAAATCCACAAGTCTTTAGGGCGTTTCAGGCCGGCGCTTGCGCTGATCTATAGAGCATCAAGTGGGGAACTGTCTTTGCGCCTCGCTGTAAATGGTTCGATTGATAATGAGTTGACTACGGCCTGTGCCCAGGTGGGCTTGGCAAAGCTAATCGGAGTCGAGCGAGGTTTCGCAAACAAGGCAGGAGGTCAGGCGATTCGAAAACGCTATCGCGACTTGGTCAGCGGGAGCGAGGGAGGTCCAAACGTGGCTTCGCTTGTTCAACGCAGAAGTGTCCTCCTGTTCAACTTAGGCGCCGTCGAGATGCGCCTTGGCGAAGAGCGAAGCGACTCCTTGCTAGAGAAGAAGGCTCGCTATGAAGCTGAATTAGAGACGGTGTCGAAGGAGCTTAATCGCATCCCAGTAGTTCCGGTCCGATGTCACGAGGGCGAATACTATCTTGCTTCGGCTTTGGACAATTCTGAGGTTTCGATGGAGATCACAACGACCAATCCGTCTCTCTCCAAGATTGACGGGGACGTACTCAGAAGGATTCGCTCGTGCCTCGCACGAGGTGTACAAATCACCATATACATTTCGGACCGACTTGGAGAAAACGATCCAACGTTGGCCGCTCTTGACAAACTTTCACGCGAACATTCACTGACGGTTCGCTTTCTGTTGAACGACGTGCGATCCATTTTCGAGATCACATGGGACGGCAAGCATTTACTGGTGTCAAATGAGCCACCATTGGGAGATCGACGCCGACCCGTCAGTCCGAGAGAATTTAGCGGCTTCTACGTTTCTGAGCAGCGAGCCGTCGAACACTACTGCCACGACCATATGAAGTTTGAAACAAAGGACTTTCTCTCCAGGCTGACGCCGCAGTCATTACCAGCAAAGACAGCAGCACGAGACAGATGGAAGTTTCGTGACAGATGACCTTGTGTGTCCAATTCAGACGGGCTCGATATATGAAGCGGTCACCCCGTTTCTTTTGAGCTTGGTCTTGAACCTAGGTTGGGTCGTGGCGACGCCGGCCAGCCGCACTCCTCGCTGTTGCAGCAAGCTGTCGTCCTGCTGCACGACGCCGTCAACGTCGGCGACCGGCTTTATTGTCGACTTTCGAGGAAGGTCCGCCGAACATCCGCAAAGGCCGATTTGCGTCAGATCGTACTGTCTCAGCGACGACCGCTGGATTTCGCAGGCCGCGTTGAGCTCACTTCTAGCATTTACGCCCGCTGGCCAATTCGAGTCGAGAGCGCATCACTGAATTGCTCTTGTAATCCTGCCGTCGCGGATACCATTTAACAGAGTCAACGGGGCGGGCGAAGAAGCGGGGTGACATGCCCCGCATCGGGTCTGGGCCGATGTGCTCCTCTAGCGCCTTCGCGTGTCTTTCTCGAGCACTCGCAAGCGCCACCTCGACCGAATAACGGTTTAAAGCAACACCGCCTGCTGCAAAAGCTCTAGCGCTTTCAGTTCGCCCAATCGGCCAGTGCGTGCTTTGCCCGCGAGCGTCTTTATCAACGCCTCCGCGATCGGTTCGATGCCGTCAAGGCTGTCCAGGCTCGTCACGGATGTGAAGGAGCGCGGGAACGAACGTGCCAGCGGGGCCGCAGCATCGGGAAGTGGTTCGAGCGCTTTCGGGAATGCAGCATCGCTTTCCGCAGACGAGGGATTGGCAAACTCAGTCGAGGTTTTGCTGGCACGGCCTTGTTCGCTGACGACGATCGCCTCAATAGTGGCCTCTATCAAAGCATGCGGGTTTTCATCGACAGCTGTAATCATCGGGACGCCCGCGGTGCGGACAATTCCGAGATTGGCGTTCTCTCTCGCATCTTTTTTCGCGGCAATCTCGGCCGGTGGCTGCGGCTGAGATGCCTTGCCGCGGGAAGTAGGGCGAAGCATATCGGACACCGATTCCGGAATGTCCGCTTCCGAACGCGGCGCGTCCAACCAGCCGGTTGGTAAGCCCAGGCGCTCCGTGAAACGTTTCGCTTCGGCATCGTCCATGCGTTTCTTGCCATGCAGTCGATGGGCCATGTTGGAGCCGGTAAGCGCCATGATCGTACCAAGCTTCACTTTTGAGCCGTTGCGTGTCGTGAGCACGTGAAGGTTGGCGCGCCGAATGGTTTCTACCGCAGCGCTGCCATCCAACCCTAGCGATCGTTGTTCGCTGCTTTGTGGCGAAATCTTCGCATTGCCGGGTCTGTCTTTTTTTGGCGAGTTGCCACCGCTGGATCGTACGACGGCTCTTGGCGACGCGCCAGTGGTTTTCTTGGCCATTCCCGGCTCCTCACGCAAGCGATTATTAAAAGATGACTTTTGGCTGACGGTTGGGACGAAATCCCGTTCAGTCAATCTGGACACCATTTCGAGATCGACGTCCGTTTGAACGAAGTCCAAAGGGGACCTCAAGCGCGCGACAATCTCTGGCCCGAGCACCGGGTTGTGGTCGTCAAAGAAACCGTGTGGCAACCCAAGCGTCGTTTCCATATGGAAGGCCGTTTCGGGCGTAAATTTTCGGCTTTCATCAGCTCGGCCACCCGCTTCAAGCTGGAATCAAGCCCTAACGCGACGTTCTCCGCGCCGACCATATCAACCAGCAAATGAAACGATCGTGTCTTGAAAATTGATGCAGTCTCGGCGGGCTCGTGAGCAGATTGCCCCTTTACGTATGGTCGCTTCTGTCGTTTATTCGGCGATTTTTTGACGGGACGCGTTTGGCGTTGGTCGCTGTTTCGAGATCCAGAATATCGCCCGCGCGGTTGACTCATGAATAGGCTCCTGCCCTTGCTGAGGCTGTCTTCATATTATAAACGAGGCGGTGCGCGTCATCTGTTGACGAGGTGCTGTATGGGCGAATCACAAGTCCTAGGTACTGGAGGGACTTTCACAACTCAGGGACTGTTGCTCGCGCTAGGCGCCTTCCAAATTTCGTTCGCTTGAAAGGCTCAGTCACAAGATACAGCTCTTTCAGTTCGCATCATTCTTCGTTTTCGATGTGAACGGTGGCATAGTTCGGACACGACATCCTAAAGGAGACCTTTATGGCCACCCTCGAACAAATCCAAGGAAAAATGAAACGACTTCAAGCACAGGCCCAGGCCTTGATCGCAAAGCAGGCGCAGACCGCGCTTACTGACATCCAAAAGCTCATGGCCCAGCACGGATTGACGACAGCCGATATCGCTGCACATACCTCGACGAAAAAGCGTCCGGGCCGTCCGGCCGGGGCGCCATCCGTGAAGGTCACCAGGAACAAGGCCGCGGCCAGATCGACTGCGTCGAGTTCGCCGAAAGGTAAGCTGCCTCCGAAGTACCGCGATCCAAAAACGGGCGCGACCTGGAGCGGCCACGCTCGACCTCCCGCCTGGATTGCAAAAGTCCGGGACCGCACGAAGTTCCTGATTGATGGCGGTGGCGCGGCGTTCGCCGCGAACGGTGTCGGCAAGACGAAGGCAGCGCTCAAGAAGACCTCAGCCACGGCGCGGACCGTTGCTGTCAAAGGGCAGGGCAAAGGGTCTCTCGGGGCGAAGTATCGCGATCCGAAAACCGGCGCAACGTGGAGCGGTCACGCTCGTGCGCCGGCCTGGATTGCCAATGTGAAAGACCGGACCAAATTTCTGATCGATGGCGTCGGCGACGCAGCGGCAAGCGGTGCCGTGACGAAGAAGGCCGCAGCAAAGAAGGCTGTTGCCAAGAAGGCTGGCGCAGCGAAGAACGCGGCGACCGCACGGAACCTTTCCGTCAAGAAAACAGCGAAGGAAGCACCGGTCGTTCGGGCCAAACGCCTCGCCGGCAAGAAAACAGCAAAGCCAGCAGTGAAGAAGGTTGCGAAAAGCATGGTCGCAAGTCGCAAGGCGGTCGCCCCGAAAAAGACGATCACGGCGTCAGAGGCCACTGCAGCCCCCGTCCCGGCAACTGTGCCCGAGACTGCGAACGCGACGGCAATACAATGATGTAACGGGGAAGCGCCGAGCTTGGTTGCGCGTTCGAAGATAGCAAAACGCCCCTCCGACTTTTTTAGTCCAGAGGGGCGTTTCTTACCGTAGCGCTCGATCTACAGCGCGGCGTCTTTGAGTTTCTTCAGAGGACGCACTTTCAGACGCACGGATGCCGGTTTCGCGGCGAACCACTTGTCCTCGCCGGTAAACGGGTCCTTCCCGAAGCGTTTTTTCTTGGCGGGTACGTCTTGCGCCACCACCTTCAAAAGACCCGGCAGCGTGAACTCCTTGGCGCCTTTCTTGTGGACTGATGCGAGCACCGTTTCTTCGAGTGCCGCCATCAACGCCTTCGCGGCCTTAGGTTCAACGCCAGCACGCTCGGCGAGATGTACGGTGAGCGATGCCTTCGTGAACGAGCCCTTGATGGGTTTCAACGGTGCAGCAGCAGCCACCGTTTTCTTCGTGGCAGGTGCGGCGGCCTTCTTAACCTGAGGTGCCTTCGCTTTCTTCGCAACAGGGGTAGGAGCCGTTTTAGGTGCCTTTGCAGTGTTTGTTGCACTTGCTTTTGCCATGTGTTCCTCGTCTATGACCAAAGATTGGCCCGAGATTCTTGCCTTTGAATAGTCATCGACATACGCAAAGGTGCAATTCCTCGAGCTGCCAATAGCCTATCAATGCGAACACCAATACGCAACGGCAGGAGGCCCGAAAACAAAGGGTTTGTGGGCAGAACGAGGCAAAAAGGACGACCTGTACGCCGTCTCAGGACGTAAAACCGCGCAAACTTACTGGTTTGAAGGAGTCGACGCAAGGCGGGCAGAAGCCGAGGCTGTTGATCAGCGCTTTTTGACGCGACTAGGAATTCGGGAGTCGTCGCTTCGCAGTGGGCGTTTCCCCAGAGCGTCACTTCGGTGGCGCCATGCACGCTGGTCTTGGTCGTCCGCACCGGATCATGAGGCCTACGCGTCGAAGACTGATTGGCTATGTGGGGCAGCCGAGAGTGAACAAAAGACTGGCGAGTCCGAGGCAATCTCACGCGTCGCGAGTGCAGCGCGGGAGGTGCTGTCGGCAACCGATGCGTCGGAAGAACACGCCAAAGCAAAGGGCAACGACCGAAAGCGCCCGGGCTTTGCATTTAGCTCGCCTCGCCGCTGCTGTTGATGAACTTCAATTGGCACGTGATGCGCTTGACGAGCTGCTCGCAAAAAGTCGTTACGCTGGCTTTGTCCGAATAATCTCGCTAATTCGCAACTAACGTTCTGCCGAGCTTGGGTCTGCTTGACGGTAGTTGCGCAATCCGCCCCAAAGCCGCTTACGGTAGACGCTCGATTGCTGCTGCCAAGGACTGTCTCGCCGACCAAAATTCCTTCCAGGGGTCGCTCGACTGGAAGCTCAGATATTCACGTGCAGTCTGAACGTTCCACTGAGCTCCGGATTTGAGGTCGGAAAGCTGCTCCCACGCGACCGGCATCGAAACGCCCATTCCGAGTCGAGCCCGAGAAGAGAATGCCGAAGCGGTTGTTTGTGCTTTGCCGTTGCGCAGGTAGTCGACATAGATTTTGCCGATTCGTTTAGATGGTCCAGACACGGCTGAAAAGCGTTCAGGAACTGTCTTGGCAAGATGTCGAACGAACGATTGCGAGAAAGCCTTCACCTTCGCATAGTCCATTCGCGGACCCAGCGGCACGACCACATGCAGTCCCTTGCCACCGCTTGTTTTCAGCCTCGCCTCCAATTCCAGTTCCGATAGCAACGCTCGAACGAGCAAGGCGGCCTCTTGCACATGCGCCCATTTCACGCCCTCGCCAGGGTCGAGGTCGAAGATGACGCGGTCGGGCTTGTCGAGCCGAGAAACATCCGAATTCCACATATGAAATTCAATGGAGTTCATCTGAGCAGCGGCAAGAAGGGCGTCCGCTGTGTCGACGGTCAACAATGGCGGATGCCGAGGCCATAGGCCGCGGTCGTGAGCTGCTAGGCCGGGCATCGCAGTACGCTCGGCGTGCTTCTGGAAGAAGAGCTGACCAGCCATCCCATCTGGAGCGCGGACTAAAGCTACCGGGCGGTCTCGCAAGTGAGGCAGCATCCATTCAGCGACGCTCGCGTAGTAACGAACAAGGTCCGCCTTCGTAATGCCGGACGACGCGTCAATCACTCTTTCGGGATGAGTGATTTTCAAGTCAGGGAGTGGTGCCGGCAGTTCCGTCTTTCCTCCTTCTCGCACGACGCTGCTGGCAGGCTTATCGAGTCGCAAACCTCTGAATGATGCCTGCCGAACAACACCTTCTGCGGTCCACTCTGCGAACTCGACCTCTGCGACCACGGCGGGCTTCGCCCACCGCTCGCTTCCAGCTGTGCGACGCGACCATCGCCCCGGCTTCTTAACCGGTGTGTCGAATGGAGGGGCGTCGACCGAAGTGGCTCCAGTTGCTTCCAAAGGTCTCTCGCGGTTTTTGAGTTCCATCCAGTGACAACGCTTCCGGCGTCGTGCAGCTTCTCGGCGACGTAATAACCGAGCAACAGGCTGCCGACTTCCCCGGCGTTGCCGCCGCGTGCGGTCATGCCGACGGTGACGAATTCTTGCCGGAGCCGTGCTTTCGCCTTCAACCAAGATTCCGTTCGACCTGATTGGTACGGCGCATCGCGGCGCTTGAGCACGAGCCCCTCAAGACCAAGCTCGGCGGCAGCTGTGAATATCTGAGCCGGTAGTGCGTCGAAAATCTTGGCTGAATATCAAATGCTCCCCAGCGCCCTCGAGAAGGGTCCGAAGCTGTGCACGCCGTGACCACAACGGTACTTTCCTGAAGTCCTTTCCATTGAGGTACATCAGGTCAAATAAGAAGAAGTTAATCTCCCTATTGTTCACTCCGCCAATCGCGTCTTGGAGAGCAGAAAAGCTCGGGATACCGTCCTTCAGAACGACAATCTCCCCATCGATCCAGGCACTCGATACGGCAAGCTTTTGTATCTCAGTCTCGAGCGTCGGCAACTTCGCGGTCCAGTCGTGACCATTTCGCGTGAACAGCCTTACTTTTTTCCCGTCGATACGAACGAGCAACCGGTAACCGTCCAGCTTCGTCTCGGTCACCCAGTCGCCCGTTGTGGGGAGGGCGCTGGCCAGCGTGGCGAGCTACGGCTCGAGCTTCGCGGGTAGCGGTGCCGGCAGCGCTGCTGAGAGATCGAGCTGCACTTCATCCGCGTGAGAACGTCGCGGCGTTTTCGGCTCACGCTCTTCGACGAGCCCGAGCGAATTCGCGACGACGCTATCGGGAAGCGCTTTGATGACATCGTATTCGCCAATCGGGCGTGCCCATTCGTCGCGCTTTTTGAAAAACATCCACTGGTCAGCCTTGTCGTCAGGCTTCGAAATGCGCACCAACTCCCACAAGCCGGCGAGCTTCTCACCGTGCAACCGGAAGATTAGCTTTCCGGCCGCGATCGCCGCACGGGCGTCGCGAACGGGCTCCCACGTGCCCCGGTCCCAAACGATGACCGCGCCAGCGCCATACTGCTTCGGTGGAATTGCGCCCTCAAACTGCGCATAGTCGAGCGGATGGTCTTCGACATGAAGAGCCATTCGCTTCTCCTTGTCCTGTTGCAGGCGAAAGTCGTAGTGCAGTCGACTGGCCCAATGCTTCTGCACGACGAAGCTCGGGTTCCCGGCGCGCTTGCGTGGACGACCGGCGGGCGCCGCCGGCTCGGGAGTGACCGCGAAGTTCCGCTTCTTCCGGTAGTGATGCAACGGCGGCGAGGCGGTGTCTTTGATAGAGGCCATGATGGTGATAGCTTAAACCCTGAACGTCGCCAGCACCCGGCGAATTCATTACCGTGAGCCGAAGGATGAGCATTTGGCCAATTCCATGTTCCAGAGGAGGCCGGTCAGTACGCGCACGCTGGTAAGGTGATATCGACGGCGGAGGCACTGCGTTCGCCCGGTTTGCAGAGAAGCGAACTGATGGTGCCGATCCCGACGTAGAGCGGCGTCTTTATGGCGACCATATGCTCAGACCATCCCTTAAAACGTGCGGATACTATAGGCGATCATCGGATGTCCGAGCGCCAGTCGGCGCTGAAAGACAGGCCGGTGCAGGTGACGAGTGCAGACGAGCATGCGCTCATCGAGTGCCGTGCGCCAGAACTGCACGTTGCGACGTTGGGCGAGCTCGTCGCGTGTTGCATTCGGCGCGGCGCAAGCGGTTGGCGCTCGATTTCCGGGGATTAGTCCGGGGCGCGCCCGCGCGATTGTCAGCTGGCTGCCGCGGCAGCGGACTGCGCTCAGTCTCACGGTCGACGCAGACATCGCCTCGGGCGAGCAGGAGGGCGTGCCGGAGTGACTCGCAGTGCCGCACGCGCTCTCCGGTGCCGACGGCAAGAACCGCTCAGCCGCTTTCTGTTACATCCAGGCGCAACGCGACATCAATGCGGTGGGCACGTATCTGAGCCGATACCGCATCAGTCGAGGACGCAGCGCGCTGAAACCAAGGAACTCGAGCGGTTCCTCTTGTTGGCGGTAGCGCTGCGCGGCAAGGTGTTCATAAATCTGCGAGTCGACGACTGCGTGGCCCACAAGGATTTTATGAAGCGTCCGGACCTACGGTTTGTGGGTGAACGCTTCGCGGATCAGTCGCCGTCGTGGCGAAGCTTCGCATCGAGCGTGCTGTCGTCCGTGTGCGTTGCGCGCCGCGCTCGCGTGGCGGGTCGACGTGCGCTATCTGACCGGCAACCCATGGACGCCGTCGATGATCCGCCGGTGAGTCAGCGCGCGAGTGCGATGAAGCCGATAACGGCGCTTCTCTGAGGTCCATACAGAGTTCCAGCGAAGATGCTGAAGAAGCGACGTCCTGCTCGATATTGTCGCCGTGACGAACGCGTTTCATGCGGCCTCGCCGCACGTTTGCCGCTTCGATCGTGTGAAGCGGAAGCGCTCCAGTTCCGCGTCGTACGCCCGCAGGACGGCTTCGATGGGTACGCATTGCGGCGCTTCGGGCCGCTGCTCATCGGCCGTTACTGCTTGTCATTGGGACGTTCGGGAGGCGAAGCGCAAAATTGTATAAAAATACTCGCTCGACATGCGCTCCGCGGTGACTTGTCGAAAGGCGGAAAACCGGGGCCAGCAGAGGACATCGCCGCGATGATTTGCGATGACTCCCGACACAGTGAAAGTGCCTGCGATGGTAGGAACGCCAAGCGCCTTTTCGAGACAGGCGTCCAAATTCTCATCGCGCCAGATAGAAATCCAACGGGATAAGCTCCACGGCCCAGCCGCCTTCTTCCCCCAGCGTGGCAGCCGGATGCATGGACGCGATGCGTAACGCGTCGTCAGGGCTGTCCGCCTCGATGATGAATAGGCCGCCCACTACTTCCTTCGACTCGGTGTAAGGCCCATCGGTGATGCGCGTCTCTCCAGTGCGCGGGCGAAGCGTCCTCCACTTGTCCAAATCGCCAAGGGAGGCGGAAATCAGGACCCTGCCGGTAGCGCGCATCTTCTCGTCCAATGCCGGGCACTGGCTCACTAATTCCTTGACTTCGTCTGGCGCCATCGCGGCGAATTTTTCGGGGGAGAAGTAGGCCAGGCCGAGGTATTTCATGGGAGATCCTTTGAATGGGTTCACTGACGACGAATCTGATGATCGGAAATCGACAATGCCCTAGCTGGTTTGTAGCGGGTCGCGCCAGCCGGTTCGCTTCGGGTCCCCTCATGTCCGATATAGACAGATGGAATGGGTAGAGACCAAGATTCGAGGGGACCGGGTTCGGCGAAAACGGTCTGTCGGCGGGCATCCGACACCGCCATCGCAATGACTGTTCCGCCCCACGAGCGGATATGCAGCGCTTACAGGTCATGATCAGCAGCCGCCAACCCGAGAAACATGGGACGAGGTAGGTTCTAGAAATCCTCTTTTCGTGCTGTCGTCTTATTTGCGACGCTGCGGAGAAGAACCATGGTAAAGACAGAGCGTGTACCGTTGATGATCGCCCAATTGGAATATCTGATGGCAGCGGACTGATTAGATCAAAGTTGTCTGCTAACGCGTTCCGACTGGATCTTCGCGGGTCAGCTATTGGCGTCCGTGGCACCTAGCGCGTGCGCAAAATCGGACAAATCGCTGCTCATGCCTGGGACCTATTCAAGCCTGTATAGAAGGCTTCATCATATAGAAAAGTGGCTGACGATTTCGAACCTGATCCAGCGCAAGAAATTGGAATGCCTCTTCAGCCCGACAAGTCTCGGAGCGCAGCTTCTTTTGCATAGCGTGCTTGTGCGCTTGGCGCATCTTTCGATCTATGACGCAGGCGTACAGTGCTTGATCTGTGGTGGGGCTGGCGCCAAGGCCTGGAGCCGACGCGATATGAACAGCGTCGACTGTGCGAAAATAACAATAATGAACATTACCGGTGCCGCCATGAGCGTCCAACAGCGCAATAACGTACAAGTAGCCGGCGAGGGACCGGTAACCATGGTTTTCGCGCACGGTTTCGGTTGTGACCTGAACATGTGGCGTTTCTTTGCTCCTAGCTTTCAGGATCGATACAGAACTGTTCTTTTCGACCTTGTCGGTGGCGGAAAGTCCGACCTTTCAGCGTACGACAGGAAGAAATACGGGTCATTGCACGGCTACGCCGCGGACGTACTTGATATCGTTGACGAGTTCGCTGACAGCGCAGTCATTTACGTCGGGCACTCGGTGAGTGCGATGATCGGGATGCTTGCTGCGATTGAACGCCCGGACTGCTTCGCGGCAAACGTGATGATCGGGCCTTCGCCGTCGTTCATCGACGACGGTGAATATGTCGGCGGCTTCACGCGAGCTGATATTGAAGAGCTGCTCGAGGCGTTGGAAAGTAATTATTTAGGATGGTCGAGCACGATGGCGCCAGCGATCATGGGCTCGCCCGAGCACCCTGATCTCGCCCAGGAACTAACGAATAGCTTCTGCCGCACCGATCCAGAGATTGCCAAGCATTTCGCCCGGGTCACCTTCATGGCGGACCACCGCGCGGAACTTCTCAGGGTCACAACACCGACCTTGATCGTTCAGTCGAACGACGACCTGCTCGCCCCTATGACGGTTGGCGAATACATGAATAGCAAGATCGCCGGTAGCACACTAAGCATCGTAGAAAATGTCGGTCACTGCCCGCATCTGAGCGCACCGGGTGCCAGCAAGGAGGCCACGGAAGACTTTCTGCGCAGACTGGAGCTCTGATGGACAGCCCTGGGCGCAGCCTCGCGGCGATCGGTGACGCCTTTGAGCACGCAGCCTGCGGCCTTCTCACAACGAGCGCGGACGGCACCATCGTTCGGGTGAACACGACATTTTGCCGGTGGGTAGGTTATCGCGCTGACGAGTTGCTTGAACGGCGCCGGGTGCAGGACCTTCTGACCGTCGGAGGAAAGGTATTTCACCAAACCCACTGGGCGCCGCTCTTGCAGATCCAGCGTTCGGTAGCCGAAGTGAAGCTCGACATTCGCCATCGTGACGGGCGCAAAATCCCAATGCTTATCAACGCCGCCCGCCGGCGCCACGAGGATATCGAGTACGACGACTTTGCTTTTGTCGTCGTCACTGACCGCCACAAATACGAGCAGGAGCTACTTCTGGCGCGACAGAAGTCCGAGCAGGCGCTCGAGGCGAAGCACGCAGCCGAGGAGGCCCTGCGACTGGCAGACCGTCGTAAAGACGAATTTCTTGCTACGCTCGCGCACGAAATCCGGAATCCGCTGGGGCCTTTGCGAACAGTCATCGAGGTGTTTAGTCGCAAAACCTTTGATGATCCGCAGGTGGTCTGGTCACGCGACGTCCTTGAGCGCCAGATTGGCCATATCGCTCACCTCGTTGACGATCTGCTAGAAGTATCGCGCATTGCGGAGGGTAAGCTCGAACTTCGCACCGCTGTCGTTGACCTTTCGTTAGTCGCTATGCAGGCAGTCGAGACCTCGCGCGCGCTGATCGATGCTTCTTCGCATGCCCTGAAAATCGAGCTGCCTGAGGAGCCGGTCATCTTGACAGCCGATCCCACGAAGGTGTCGCAGGTTATCCAAAATCTCTTGAACAATGCCGCCAAGTACACGCCTGCCGGCGGAACGATCTGGCTCAGTATCGGACGCGACGCCGACGAGGCCGTGATTTCGGTGCGCGACACAGGGATAGGCATTGCCGCCGAGCAGCTACCGTCGATATTCGAGATTTTCGCGCAGTTGCCGCCGGGACATGACCGCGCGCAAGGCGGACTGGGCATAGGACTGTCGCTCGTCAAAGCCCTTGTGGAACGACATGGCGGCAATATCGAAGTCAACAGTGAAGGAACTGGACTCGGAAGCGAATTCATTGTGCGGCTTCCGATTGGAATCGGCCAGGCAGCGCAGGGCGGCTCGTCGATGACAATTGCTGTCGACGGCCATCGCAGGCAGCGCGTTCTTATCGTTGACGACAACGATGACGCCGCTACCAGTCTCGCGATGCTGCTCGAATTGGACGGCCATGACACGCGCACGGCCTCTGACGGCATCACATGCCTTTCGGTTGCTGATATTTTCGATCCCGAAACGATTATTCTCGACATCGGGCTGCCCGGCCTGGACGGGTATGAGGTGGCTGGGCTGATTCGGAAGCGGCCGAACGGTCCTTCTATAACGCTCATTGCGTTGACCGGGTGGGCCCAGCCGCGCGATAAAGAAAGCGCGCGTTCCGCTGGGTTCGATTTCCATCTCAGCAAGCCGGTGGACTATGATTTGCTCCGTAACATCCTGACCGAATCGGTACGTTGACTGCATGTCCATGGCAGGATGCCACGGCCGCTTGCCGAGAAGCGCGAAAGCCGAAGCGGAAATCGGTACTCAGCCGGCTGACACCGGTCGGGTCGAGACGGAACGGAAACCGTCCTCTCTCGCCGGATGGCAGTGCATAATTCTGCCACCCAAGGTTGCGGTCGCCTGAATAGCGCGGTCTATACCGCATAGCATCGTTCTCGCTCGTCACGGCACCACCGATTCGTCGTTCCTGCCAATGCGGTCCTTGCCTCGAAGATGTTGGCCTTCGCCGGGTGCGCCGCGAATTACATTGCATCCAAGTACGTGTTTAACACGCTACTCGCCACGCCTCTGCGTTGGCTAAAGCAAAGTCGTGAATAGTGTCGATGCCAATTGAGCGCATCCACCGCTACAAGCCGTGAGCATGAATCTTGTGAGCGGAGCCCGCGACGAAGAGTTGTCCATTAACGACCGTCGGCGACGCGAAGAGGTGCAACATTGTCGGGCAAGTTTCCGGGGCGTACCGATTCATCTCGCTCATGAGAATTGTGTAGCGGTCCACCAATTCGGCGGCAGTATCCAAGTACAATAGTTCCCCCGTATGCCACTCTTTTCAGAGTGTGCTTCTCGTTCTGTTTATTCAAGTCCATTGCTCTGTGCGTAACGGGACGATTGCGCGACGTCGCTGATTGCGTGGCGGGCGCTCAGGTTGCTTATTCCGCAATCGCGATATGGTATTGCAGAGGCTCCGGCCTCGGCTCGAGCTTCGCATAAGTCCTACACCCGCGGCTTCTTAATGTTTCCTTCTATGCGAGCGGGCGAATAGCGCGTGTCGGCTGACAGTTGTTATGCGAGCCAGTCGCAGGTGGTTTCATGGAGGCTGAAGCAGCCGCGTTCACCGTCCTATCGATATGATGAGGGCGGTCGACCGCGGCGTGGTACTTTGCTTACCGGCGACGAAGGGTGCGGCCGTGCGCGAGGCGTCGATGACCAGATGTTCATTCGAGTTACCGACAAGTGCTAACCCCCGGATGGGTTGTGCGGGCGTGCAACGGGCACAGACGTCAGGTCTCTTCCTCGCCTACTGCCTTTGAGACTTCAGCGGGCGTCTGAAATTGCTGGTCTGGCAGCGCGCCCAGCGCCGACAGCACGTCCTCGCTCGCGCCGTTGCTGCGCGCTGTTTCGACGAGCGTCTGTTTATCGGTGGGGTAGTCAACGCCTTTCAACGCTTTTTGAATCTGAATGAATAGGCTGTTGGAACCGCTAGAGGATTCTTCGCGTGCCATGGTCTTTGTTCCTTTAAGAAGAAATCGACGCTTGGTTCTAGGCAGTGTGCACGCCGGTTATCCCGGTTGCAGCATTCCCGTGCTTTGTCGTTGGTGGATGGTTTGACCTCTGAAAGGTCGTCCTTCTTCGCTGTGGTCTCGCGGACCGTCGTGCGTTCGTCGTCTGCTTCGGAGACGTCGGTGGTGCCGGTTTCGTCACCGGGGGGTGATTCGCCCTGCTCGCGGTTCTCGGATCGCGTGCTCATGATCGATACTCCTTTTTCCTTTGATTGGTGGTCGGACCAGCGGAGAGCGCGTGCGGCGCTGGCAGCCATTTTGCAACGAGCGTTCCGGAACATGCGATCGGCGGCCCGAGGCTTCAGTACGCAGTCATTGATTGGTGGGGTCGCCCGGATCCTCAACGCCCTTGTCGATGTTGTCTTTCTGATCGCCGTAGTCCTTTTGGTTCGCGCCATTGGTTATCTCGACATCGCCCTTGACCTTGCGCTCCTCGCTGCCGGTGACGGCGCCGATAGCGGTGTCAGTCCAGCCTTTGATCTGTTCCTTAATGCCTTCCTTCTGATCGCGATTCATCGTATGCTCCATAGTTTGTAAAGAGGTCAGCGCAATTTCCGCTGGCGCGCCAGTGCCGCGATCGTGAAGCCAGCGCCCAGCGCAACATAGGTCATCGCGAGCGAGCGCTTCGGCAGATGGGCCTCGAATCCCGGTGTGACGCGTTTCGGTACGGCGTGGTAATCGATGACGTAGGCGACGAGTGCCGTCGTCGCGGCTGCCGTGACGATCGTCGACACGCTGGAACGGCGTCCGCACAACGCTTCAAACAACGCGCCCCAGAAGACCGCGCTGCCCATGTGAATGGCCGCGCCGGCTGCCGTGTAGCTGACGCTCGGCTGTTCCTGCCAGATTGCATCCGGCCACAGGCAATGCGACACGGCGTTGAGCGCGGCGAAGGGCCCATGGCCCGCTTTCACGGCGCCCATCGATGCGGCCGCAGCGGAGGCGAGCCCTGCCGCCGAACCTGAGTAAGTAGCCCGCACCAGTAGATCGTTCGTGTGCCGTCGCATGTGTTCCTCCGTCGTCTTCAGTCCTTCGACCGCTCGTTTCGACGTCAATTCAAACTTAGCAACCGTCATGCCTTCATGGATGGCCTATGTGTTGTGACTTACATCACGCGAAACCGGCGAAGCGAAAGGCAGCGCGGAGATCATCTTCCATTGTTCACCGCTTATAAAGGGTTCCGAAGCGACGCGACGGGCGGCAAACCTTTGCAACCCGGGCCTGGACGCACCGAAGCTAGTGGTCGCTCGTTCCCGCGAGCCGTCGAGCCGGTGGGCGCATGGCGCGGGACCAACCGTGGCTGCAAACGCT
Organism: Caballeronia sp. LZ024; assembly: GCF_031451455.1. Taxonomy (NCBI): domain Bacteria; kingdom Pseudomonadati; phylum Pseudomonadota; class Betaproteobacteria; order Burkholderiales; family Burkholderiaceae; genus Caballeronia; species Caballeronia sp. LZ024. The sequence continues at coordinate 22,460 of NZ_JARUXL010000006.1, forward strand.
GTCGGGTCTTTATATGGAAATCGGCGGCGGCTGGCTGATTGCCGTGGGCAGTTCACCGCTACCGTCGCCATACAACGCCCGGGGCGGCACGAGGTTTGCGCGGGTTCTGCGCCCCTGCTCACTTCGTCGATAGGAGAATCGTCATGACCGCCGAAATTCTCAGCGGTCTTTCCATTCATGGACTCTCGGATATATACAGTGCGGAGAAGAAACTGATCAGATCGCCGCCGCTCAGAAAGTCGACACTGTGAGATTGGTGCATATGGGAGCCTCACTACGCTGGCGAAAAGGCTGGCTACACCGACGGCTGAATCTTCTGCTCGAGGCGTTGGGAGAAGAGAAGGCAACGGACGCGAAGCTGACCGCCGGCTGCGAATCCTCGACGAACTGCCAGTCGCCGCCTTCAATCCACGGCCCGCGCGCATCGTTACCGTTCGACATAAGTAGGCGCTTGCGTAGCGTCAACGAGAAAAATGACGAATCCGTCACCGCCGATGCGCGAAACATGCGCGCGTTCGGCAAGCATGTCCGAAAGACGCTCGCCGATGGCACGCAGGACTTCATCGCCCGCCGCGTGGCCAGATGAATCGTTGATGTCCTTGAAGCGGTCAAAATCGATGAAGAGCAGATCGACGGAAGCGGCCGCGCTTTCGTCGACGAGACGGTTCAGCCGCAGCAGCAGTTCCCCTCATCTTCCAGCAGCACCGCGATGGTGCCGCGCTCGCTCTGGCAGCCCGCCTCGTAGTCGACGTCGTGCGGCATGAGATGCTGGATCGAACGCAACAATCGCGGCGCGAAGCGTGCGCCGAAGCGTGCGCCGAAGCGTGCGACCAGCGCGTCGCGCTCGGTGTCGCCAGCGTTCGCGCGCGCGCGCAACTCCGCGATTGGCAAGCCGACGAATAGGTCCAGCGGGAAAGGCGGTGAGTCCGTGTCGTCGCCTGGACTTACGGGCGAACGAACCAAAAGCCAGGCTGCACGTGTGTCTCGAGTTCCATCGCGAACGTGTACTGCGCGTTGCTAGCAAGCGCGGTCTTTGCCTCGCTTAGTAGGAACGGCGCGATGGACTTCACGGTAGCGAGTTCTTCGTCGTTGAGCATGATCGATCCTTCGGGCGCAGTTTATGTCGGCGCGGGCCTCAAGATAGCGGGCGATGAACGGCGCCGTGCGCAGCGAACGGAACAGAAGCTGCGTCGTCGCTTCGTGCACGCTGAACAGCGGCGCAAGCGCCATGCCGGACATTCGGTGGCACCCGCTGCGCCTTCCGGCCGTCCTGCTCGCCGAGCGTTATTTACACGAACCCGTTCAAGATCGTCGACATAAAAAACGGATGGCACTAATTCGATCTTTAATGGCGCGGGAGGCTGCACGCAAGAGGAGCTGGCACCCGACGACAGGGAGTACTGCAACCTGCAAGGCGTGATACGCGATACGCTCTTCATCAAGGCGGATATACCCTTCAGATGCCCACGGCTTACGAAATTTCACCGGCGAGTTCGCGATGCACTGTCACATCCTCGACCACGAGGACCGCAACATGATGGAGAACGTGGCCGTTGTGTCGCCGACGATCGCCTGGTTACAACGTCTTTCCGCACGGATCACCGCGATGACGAAGGGTACGAGCCGATGGAAGGCCCGATGCGCGGCGAGGGTGAAACGAGATTCGCGCTTGCTGCTTCGTTGTGTTCAGCCGAAAGCTACGCACGGCGGTAGGGACGGTTTGGGAATTCGCGGTGAGGGGCACGTCGATGGTATCGGTAAGACCCGATGTGGTCAGCTCGACGCCCGATGATGGATGGGTGAGCGCTGTACGTGCCATGTTTCCGACAATCCGCTGTTACCCCAAGCCCGCTGTCCTCATGCCGGATCCGCTCCTGGCGGCACGCCGGCCGGACTGGGCGGATCTCACCGCGGCAGCCGGCGCCGATGCCATCGGCGCCGAGGCCGCTGTATCGCTTGCTGACCCGCCGCTCGATTCCGCGCTGCGTTTGCAACCCGCTGCGAACGACATGGATGCAACTAGCGCGGTGACGCACGATCGGACGAGAACATTGTCGCCGCCCATCCACGAGCCCGACACTTCGGGCCGACGCAAGCAGTGTGGCCGCCGAAGCTGTCATGCGACGACGTCGGCACTGTCGGGACCGGATGATTTGTAGATGGCTTTTCGTCGGCTTACTTTGAGAGAACTCAAGCCGAATGCACGCCCAGTGCATGAGTAGTCGGGTGCGAGTTCTTGCTGGGCATGAACATTGCTGTCCCGGACGGCGCCAGCGATGCTGGCGGGGAAACGGCGCTTGAAAGGACGCAGAGCCTACCAGCACACCGGCGGAGCTGGTAGTGGCATCTGCGGGCGGCCCTTATTACCGCGACGCCTCCGAACGCAATCCCCTTGCAAAAGCTAACTACACTATGTCCACAGAGGCATGGGCTGCAGACCGGGACCTTCCGCCGCCCTCACGAAATTTTTCTGGCGTCCGCCGCATGCTGCGCACCCTGCTTTGCGTAGCCATCCTGCTACCGAGCCTGTTTGCCATAACGTACGGATACTTCGATTATCAGCGACGCGTCAATGAGGCTAATGACATAGCGGACCGGCGCACGCTCGTCGTGAGCGAACAAGCGGACAAGGTTTTTGACCTTGATGCGCAGATTGGCGCACGCGTCACTGAGCTCCTCGGCACTAGCGACGACGGGGCCATTACCGCCAACGAGCAACACATTCATGCGCGACTGGCGGCATTAGCAACCAGCCTCCCGCAGATTGCCTCCTTATCTATTTTTGGTGCGCAAGGAAAGGTGCTTGCTACAAGTAGGACGTGGCCTGTCCCGGACCTCTCAGTAGGTGAGCGCGAGGATTTCCGCGCGGCGCGGGCACGAAGCCCGAAAACCTATTTTTCGTCCCCCATGTTAAGCAAGATTGGAAACGTTGAGGTATTTAATACAGCGTTTGCCCGGCTCGACTCAAATGGGCGCTTTATCGGCGTCGTATCAATAGCACTGCGACGGCAGTACTTTTCCGAGTTTTACTCTCGGCTTACGAAGAGTCGCCCCGATTTCGGAGTCGGTTTGTATAAAAGCGACGGTTCTCTCCTTGTTGGGCCCCTGCCTCTCGATACGCCGGCACAAGGCTTGGTGGCCAAGGACTCAGGAAGACCATTCATCAACGGTCAGGCGTCAGGCCATACCGTCATGGGATTCGCGCCGAATGATATAAAGCGGGTTGTCTCGTTTAGGCAGGTCGACGACTATCCCGTCTATGCGTCGTCTTCCTATTCGACGCGTGCGATATGGCAACAATGGTTGAGTAGCTATCTCGTCATCGTTGGCGCTATTGCGCTGCCCGCCCTCGGTGTTTGCTGTCTCGTCGCGTTTTCTCTCCGGCAACTCGCCGCCGAGCAGGCCGCCTGGGAGCGATGGCATGGTGAAGTTGCAATTCGCATCTCGGCGGAAGCGTCGTCCCACCGCCTTCGCAGAACGTCCGCGCTTACCAATCTCATCGGCGATATCGCGCACAACGTCAATAATCTTCTTATGGTGGTCGCGTCCAACATGCAGGTGGCGCGCCACAAGCGCTTTGTTGGCCTAGAGAGCGAGGTAATTCAGGTAGAAGGAGCAATTGCGACCGCAGAGGGGCTTATGCGTCGTCTGCTAACGGTCGCGCGAAAGAGGCCAATGCGGCGCGCGATTCAGAATGTCCACGAAATGCTCAATGAGTCGGCGGAAAGTATCAAGGCAGCGACGGGGGAAGGCGTCGAATACGTCTTTGAAGCTTCTGGCAAACTATGGCCGGTCTTCGTCGACAAGCAGGAATTCAACTCAGCGATTGTCGCCATCGCCGAGAATGCTAGGGAGGCGTTGCCATCGGAGGGGCGATTCGTCGTGCGGTGCCAGAACATACGGCTTCAGAGCAGCGAAGATTCGCTCCCGGATGGGGACTATGTCATGGTCAGTTGCGTGGACAATGGCGTTGGAATGAGCGCACAGTCGGTTTTGCATGCGTTTGAGCCACTCTTCACCACAAAGACATCGGCAGTCGGTGCGGGGCTGGGCCTCGCTCAGGTGCTTGCCATGTGTGAGCAAGCGGGCGGCACGGCACGAATTGATAGCATCGAGGGCAAAGGCACAAACGTACGGCTGTACCTTCCCCGTTACTCGGCGCAATCAGCGAGACGCCGGAACGTGCCCAAGAAAACGGCGGAGGCGTTGCTGGCAGGCGTTCCGTTCTTCTAGTTGAGGACAACAAAGCGGTTGCGGCTGGCGTAACGGCACTTCTCGAGTTGCTTGGCTGTGACGTACATCACCGACTTTGCGCAGATGAGGCGCTCGTACTGCTTCAGCAGGGCGGCATGTTCGACATTATTTTGTCTGATGTGCAGATGCCTGGGAAGATAAATGGCATTGAGCTGGCCGAGTTCGTTGCACAAACGTTGCCCAGTCAGCGAATAGCACTTATGACCGGTTACGCCAACGAGCTTGACCGGGCGAGACTTCTTGGCATTACGATTCTTTCCAAGCCGTTCAACATGGAGGAACTGATGTCGCTGCTATCTGGGCTCGAATCCGGTCGCAGACCGCAAGATATGGTTGCATGATTCTGCCATTGGCCGGAACGCCGGGCGCGCTCTGCCTAACCCCTCCCCGAGTCGTCGGACCGCTTTGCCCTGATTTACGACCAATGAGACTTACCGTGTCATCCCACTAACGATTCGCGCCGCAACGCCTCGCACGGTGCTCTCGATTCGGTCTTCCCGAAATGCCGCGGGGGAGGCATTTCGACGACTTGGCTGACATATACTGTGCGCGGTACAGACGAGCGCTCTGGGACGAAGTGACCGCGGAATACAGCCCTGTCGGACTGGAAAGCTGTCGACGCGGCCGCTCAAAGGCGTGTCGTTGCATAAGCCGGCTCTAGGGACGGCTTTACCGGGGCGGCGGCATTCGATACCTTCATGTTCGACGCGTACTCGTAAAGGCATGTATTGATGCAATTTGAAAACTATCAGGGGTACCGCATATGGGGCCACGCAATCCTTGAGCAAGCAGACACCCAGCAACCCGCTAGAGACGCTGCGAGCGGCACGAATACCCTCCGCAATAGGCTAATCGAGCATCGGTTGTTCTCGGCCATTTCGACGCAGAAACGGAAGCCGAACTTGCCGGCCTCGGTTGGGCTCGCGCGTGGGTCGATAGCCATGGCTGAGCAGTCTCGACGTCGGGCTGAGGGCGATTCACGCCACTGTGGCCCGCCGCGGAGTTCAAGGCGAGTGGTGGGCGTATTCGTCGACCTAGCATCCGGCAATGCGGCTCCGGAACAGCCTACCGAACAATAGCCGGCGTACAGGGCGAACATGCATAGCCGTGCCGTTGCCGAGCGTTGCGGTCGATGAGCCATTGGCCAACGCGAGTGCGTTGTCAACCGGCGTGTTCGCTGCGTCTGGCGTCTGCCAAGTCGATGACACGTTCGAGCTCAGCAAGAACGACGGGCTTCGTTAGGTGCGCATCAAACCCGGCCGCTTCTGTACGCCGCCGGTCTTCCTCAAGCCCGAAGCCGGTCATCGCGGCTACGACAAGGGCCTCGTTGCGTACGACACGTCGCAGCCGGGGGATGGCCTCGTATCCGCTCATGAGCGGCATCGACAGGTCGAGAAGTATTAGGTCTGGGGAGAAGCTGGGAGCGACCGAGATGGCCTCGGCGGCACCATACGCCTCGCTCACAATGTGACCTCCTGCCTCCAGAAGCATTGCCATGCTGTCCGCAGAGTCTTCATTGTCGTCAACAACCAAAACCTTGAGGACTCGTCCGGCGGCCGACGAGGGCTGGCTGTCCGCCTCCGGGGGCTCCGGGACCCGCTCTATTGCGGGAAGCCAGATAGTAAAAGTGGCACCACTTCCTTTGCCCGCACTATCAACTTCGATGCGGCCGCCGTGTAGCTCTACCAGAGAACGAGCAAGCGTAAGTCCGATGCCAAGGCCACCCTCATCTCTGGCAGACGAAGGGTCCTTCTCCTGGGCAAATAGGTCGAACACCCTTTCGAGCGCCTCAGATTCGATACCACGGCCCGTGTCTCTAACGCGCAGCGCTAACAGCCGGTGACTTTGAGTAAGTTCAATACGGATGAGGCCGCCTGCCGGCGCGAATTTCGAGGCATTGTCGAGGAGATTCTGGAGTACCTGGACAAGGCGGGTCATATCGCCATGGACCATCACAGGTTCGGAGGGCATTTGTACGTCGAGTGTTTGCGACTTGCCGTCGGTTTTCGGCTGGACGCCCTCGACCGCCCTACGAATGACTTCTTGCACGACGAGCGGTGCCGTGGATACGCGCACTTTCCCTGTCGTTATTCGTCCCGCGTCCAGCAGGTCGTCGACGAGTCGGGTCATCTGTGCGAGTTGCCGGTCAATCAGGCCACGCGTCTTTCGCACGACTTCCGCGGTTGGCGCTTCGTGCCGATGAAGGACGCCGACCGCATTTCGGATTGGCGCAAGCGGATTTCGAAGTTCGTGTCCCAGCATAGCGAGAAACTCGTTCATCCGACGGGTCGTCGCTTCGAGTTCCTCAAGTCTTCGGCGCTCCGTCATGTCGCGTACCACTTTTGCGAATCCGGACAGGTTGCCATTTGCGTCCCGAATCGCTGAAATAACGATGCTTGCCCAGAAGAGGGAGCCATCCTTGCGGACGCGCCAGCCTTCCTCCGAATACTCGCCGCCTGCGAGTGCATTTTGCAGGACTTCTTCGGGATGCCCCGCAGCCACTTGGTCCGGGGTGTAAAAAAGGGAAAAGTGTCGGCCGATTATTTCCCCGGCGGCATACCCTTTCAACCGTTGGGCACCACGGTTCCAGGTGGTGACTATGCCTGTCTCGCTCAGCCTAAAGATTGCGTACTCGCCAACGGAATCGACGAGTAGCCGGAAAGTCGCATCTCCGTCCTCCGCAGCGTACGGTCCGTGTTCCGTCGCTACACCTAACGCAGCGTTGGGTTTATTCATCGCGGCTCCCGGTTTGGTTGCGGTCCAGCGAAGCTGCGCGCTTACGCCTTTGCATATGTACGAGCAATGACTATACCGCTGCTCTCGGAAGAAAAAAGGGCCGGGATTGCTAGGGGCCGTAGCGCAGTGTCGCCGTGCAATAGTTCGCGGAGAGGCGGGCCCTCGCCGACGGGCTTCGCTCGCCTTCAGCCGTGCACTCTCTACCGCTCCGAGCAAAGTCCGGCCACTGAAATCGGCAGCGCACAATGCCGCAGCGTAGTAAACACGCTGGTCGCGCGTCGGAGACCGAGCCCGGGCTCACGCAGGTGCTCCGCCCGATGTGAACCCGATTGAGCCCGGCATCTCGCCGGGCAAGAAGCACGAGGCGGCCTTGTTGGACCGCCCGAACGTGCCCGATATTGGAGCTCGGGCCCTCGCGCGCTGACTGCCCGTCAAAGCAATTTGGCCGCCGATTTGATGCGTCGCTTTTGCTCTTTTTTCAGCGAACGGAGGGCTTGCTCTGCGTTGACGCCTTCTGGGAACGCCGAACGATGCGACGATAATAGGTCGCGACTCGCAACTACATCATTGAGCGCGCCAAACTGCTTCTGCAATCGCTTAAGCCGCTTCACGCCTTTGCGTTGCTTCTTCTCGAGCAGCGGTTCGAAAAATTCAATCAGGTAACGTACTTTCTTCCCAGCCTTGCGGACGTCATGGTACGAACTGTAGTCGGAACCGCCCGCCTTTGCGGCATGATGCATACGCTTCTTGAGTTGCTTCTGCGCGGCCAATACTCGCTTCTGCGCGAAGACGCTAAGCGGAGTGCGCGCTGGAGCTGTATTGAGCTCGCGGTTGGCTTCGTGGATAGCATCGTGCAGCGTCTTTTCAAGCTTCGAGTTGCTGAGCGTCTCGCTGCTTTTACGAGCCGTCTCATCCCGGTGTTTCTGCATGGCGCCCAACAAGGCTTCGCCGCTGTCCTTTTCGACAAGGCTAATCAGGATGTCCCAGTCTCTCGTGTTACCTGCTGCGTTGGCGAAGAACTTGAACAGCGCGCGCTGCTTGTTGTCGAATTTTTCGTCGAGAATGGGCCGGTAGGCCCACAGCAACGTTCGTAGTCGCCGCAACGCGACGCGAAGCTTGTGCAGCTTTTCTGCGTCCGCCGTGTCCTTCAGAGCCGAAGCTCCTTCAATAGCTTCATTGACGAGCGGGTCCGCGAATGTGGCAAAGTTCGTCTCCGCCAGTTGCTCCCGGCCGGCCGCATTGTTCGTCTGTTCGGTTTTCATGTCGACGTCCTCTAAAATCCGTTGGTGAACCAAAGGGCAAGATCCGTACCCTATGACCGGGGGCACGGCGCACCGATTGCTAGCAGAGATTGCTGCCATTCGGTCGGGTTTATTAGCCTGGTTTTCTCGCGTCGTCGCCGAGGAGGCGCATATGAATGAAGGCAACAGGGGCGAAAGCGGTGTCGAGGGCAGCGATTCAGCCATTCAAGTCGAGTGGGACTCACTGCGGCCGACCCAAGGCGCAGTCGGCTACGTCCAGGTACTGGAAAAGAACATGAGCTATCTGGGAATGCCTGCTGAAAAGCGCGGCCAATTTCTCCGGGAACAAGCCATTAAGGTTGTTCGGGGACCGTCGGGGACGCTTCACGTCGTTGACCACCACCACTGGGCGCGCGCGTGGTTCGATTTGGGTTTGCCCAAAGCGGTGGTCCGGCCGGTCGCGAACTTCAGCGACCTTACCGAAGACGTGTTCATCGAAAGGATGGCTGAGCGCGGATGGCTACATGCATTCGACAAGGATGGGCGCGAGATTTCGGTACAAGACCTCCCACATTCCATCGCAGAACTTCCAGACGACATATTTCAGAGCCTCGCCGCGTTCCTCCGCATGGCGGGCATCTACGACAACCCCGGTGAATTCAACGCGAAGTTTGCTTGGGCGGACTTCCTGCGACAACATGTCGACCGGAGGCCGTCCACGGTCGAAGGCTTCGCGCGCATGTTCGCTGACGCCGTATCCGCGTCGCGGCTGCCCGAAGCAGTTGAACTGCCGGGCTTCATTCCTAGTCGGAGTCAATAAGTGGCTAGACGATTTGAGTTGTCCATTTCGGAAGCAGACGTCGAACTTATCGACCAGGTGGGCGACACGACTTTCAGTTTGCGCTCAGAAATCGGCCCCGACGGTACCCGCATCGGTGTCCTAGAAACCATGGACGAGGGCCTGGCTGTACAGTGGACCCGAATTCTCGACGGTCGGGAGAGGCCGTACATTGTTAGAGTAATGGAGGGGACCGACGTTATCTCTGAGCGCCGCGTGCGCAATCCCACGTGGGTGGAGGAATAGCAGCCTGCCGGCTTCTGTCATTTGGCTGCCTTCTCCACGTCGACGGGAGCCGACATTCAGGCTCACGTTATCAGGCTCGTAGCTTCTTTACCATTATGGCTCTTCGGCGCGTAGTCACGCAGGCGCTCAGTGGCGATGTCGGTCGGAAACCGTTCTGGACGAAAAAGCTAATTGCAGCGCGGCCGAGCGACGGAACGTTGACTCGCAGTGTGTGATAGCCCGCCGCCGCGGCGCCGCTTTCCAACTGCACAAGAATCGCCTCTCCCACGCCGACTTGTTTGTGGCGACTGTATATTCCAGTTACTTCGGCAGTTCCAAAGCTAGCGCGCCTGAAGGCTCCGCATCCCACAGCGTTCCCGTCGGGAGCGCGGGCGAGCATAAATGCACTGCGAACAGTGCACACGTCCGAGATGCAGAAAGGCGATTGGTTACTACGGCCTTGAAATAGTGCCAGTGTCGCGCTGAGCTCGTCCAACAGCGTGCGCGCGTCCAGGGTCCACGGGTCTTCTCGACATACAGCGACAGTCAATGCTAGGCGGGTCATTCCTGTTCTCCTTTCGCTTGCCCATAGCGGTAAGCAATCATTGAACCAAAAGAATCAGGCTCTGGCCGGTGGCGTCAAGACGCACGTGCTCGGAACGAGCTATGGGAAGGGAAACCGCTTCGGTTTCTGTTCCAGCGGTCGCTGGGCGACGGCGTTCGCACCGTCGGCAACCACAGCGAGCTTTCGCTTCGAACAATTGCGTCGCTTCCAAAACCTGGCGCGGGAGCGGGGGGAACTGTCCACGGTGACCCCCTATGCATGCTCGTTCAGATCAAGGGGCGCGTTCCGCGATGCGACCCACAAATTGCCAGCCTTCGTTCTGAAACCAGGTATATGTGTATCCAGTAGCACCATCAATGAAGACCGTCGGCGGATGCCGGCGGCGATCCTGCGCCCCCCTGGCAACTGGTGTCAACTGTCCTGTCGCAGCGTCTGGGCCGTCATCAGACGCGTCCAGACGCCAGCCATCGTTCACGACATAGGTAAGGCACAAGGTGCCTCCCGATGCACCGTCAACGATAAACGTCACGGGCGCGGCGGAGGCCCCGGTTTGTATGCCATTGGCGCAAGCTGCAGCGGCCGGTTGCGGGAACGTCGACAGCGTTGCCGATAACGCCGCGGCAACGACCACGGATCGAAAGACGTGTTTCATTCCATTTTCCTCCTGCAATCGGGCGCGCCTGGTCGCCCGGGGTTGTGCCTTCAGTCGGACATGAAGGTCAAGACGCATGAATCAACAAACGTTGGAGTCACGTTTGCGACCGGTCGCCGACCTGGAGCCGCCGACTTTGCCCGCGACGACCTGGGCTTGCCAGCGAATCGGGCCGGCAGCATCAGGGCGTAAGCTCATTGTTGTCGGCGCAACGGTCTGAACGCCGCGCGGAGCTCCTCGGCAAAGAGTTGCGGTTGCTCCCATGCCGCGAAGTGGCCGCCCTTATTCACCTCATGGAAATAGCTGAGGTTGTGATAGCTGCGTTCGGTCCAGCTTCGCGGCGCCCGGTAGATTTCGCCGGGGAAAACCGTCACTGCAACCGGGACGGGGATATCGGCAGTCTTCTGTTCGACGGCGTTGAAGTTGTTATTGTTGTTCTCCCAGTAGAGCCGCGCCGAGGAGGTCGACGTGTTGGTTACCCAGTACAGCGTGATGTCGTCGAGCATCTGATCCCTGGTGAGCGAGCGCTCGGGGTCGCCGCCGCTATAGGTCCAGGCCGCGAATTTGTCGTACATCCACGCGGCCTGGCCCGCAGGAGAATCGGCCAGGCCGTAGCCCTCGGTTTGCGGGCGCGTGACCATCATCGCGGCATAGCCGCCGCCCTTCTTGTAAAGAATAGTGAGTGATTCGTACGCGGCCTTTTCCACATTGGACAGCCCAGCCGGTGCCGGTTCGCCATTGTTGAGCGCCTTCGCGACGTCGGGTGGCACGGTCGCAGGCATATTGACGTGAATGCCCAGCAGTCCCGTCGGAGCCTGACGCCCCATTGCATCGGCCACCACCGAACCCCAATCGCCGCCCTGAGAGACATAGTGGCTATATCCGAGACGCTTCATCAACACATCCCACGCCCGAGCGATGTGATCGGGGCCCCAACCAACGCCAGCGGGTTTGCCGGAGAAGCCATAGCCGGGCATCGAGGGGACCACGACATCAAAGGCGTCCTCCGCACGGCCGCCATAAGCGGTGGGATCGGTGAGTGGACCGATGGCCTTCTCGATCTCCAGCGGCGAGCCTGGCCAGCCGTGCGTGATGATCAGCGGCAGCGCGTTCGGTTGACGGGATTTCACGTGGATGAACTGGATATCGACACCGTCGATCGTGGTCACGAACATCGGCAGGGCGTTCAGCCTGGCCTCTGCCTTACGCCAGTCGTAGTCGGTTCCCCAGTAGTGCACCAGCGCCTGGATCTTTGCTTCCTGCACGCCCTGGGTCTGATCCGCGACGGTCTCCTTGTCGGGCCACCGGGTCGCCGCGATGCGGCGTCGAAGGTCGACAAGTGTTTCGTCCGGCACATGAATTTTGAACGGACGGATCGAGTCGTCTTCAGTCGCAATGCCCGGGATCGCGGAAGGTTGATCCGCGGGCACGATGGCATGGGCGTTAGTCAGACCGGCAGCCAGGAGCAGGCCGAGTACAGCTGCGGCTGAAGCAGCGGACGACCTTTGTCGAGATTGCCTCGTGGTAAATATGGACATGGGATACTCCTTGAAAATCGATGCGCGCCTTCACGGCGCCCACCGTTACGGGCGCGGTTTCCCTATCGGATCGTTACCGCATGTATTCGCGCGACGTGTCTATGCGCCGTGAACGGTTGTTTTGTTAGCGGTGTAACGGAGTGCGGGAGTACTGGTCGAGAGTTCGGAGAACATCGCCGCGCGCGCCGCTTCGAAGGCATCCCATTTCGCGCCGTCATGCAAGGCCGGAATCGTCACGAGTTCATTCCGGTCGAAGCCGCTGAGCGCCGCGTCAACCATGTCGCCTGCGGACATGACAATGGCCGGGTCCAGGTTCTCGAGCGGCAAGCCCCCGGTCTCCCAGAAATCGGTGGCCGTAGCGCCGGGCAGCACCGCCTGCACCTTGACGCCTTTACTGGCAAGCTCGTGATGAAGCGACTGGCTGAACGCCAGCACGAAGGCCTTGGTGCCGCCATACACGCCGTTCAGGCGCTCGGGCGCGATGCCCACGACCGACGAGATGTTGATGATCGCGCCCTTGCCGCGCGAGACAAAACCCGGCACCGCGGCGTACGTGAGGCGGGTAAGTGCGGTGACGTTCAGATCGATCATCCGCGTCATGGCGTCGACATCGCTATCGAGCAATGGCGTATGGGTGCCGACACCCGCGTTGTTCACGAGCAGCGTGATGCTCGCGTCTTCGGTGAGCTTCGCTTCGACCGTGGCGCGTGAAGTCGGATCATTAAGATCGGCGTCGATGATCTCGACGGACCTGCCGGTTTCGTTGGCGATGCGCTCGGCAAGACTCAAGAGCCGGTCGCGACTGCGCGCAACGAGGATCAGGTCGTAGCCCCGTTCTGCGAGCCGCTCGGCATAGACCGCGCCGATGCCCGTGGATGCACCCGTAACTAGCGCGGTGCCTTGATATGTCTGCGTCATGATGGGGACTCCTGTTGGAGGTTGATCGGTTATTGCACGAGACGATTGTCGTCATGATTGACGCCGACGTAAATGACGTATAACGTCATGATTCAGGACATCGCCTTGCAACCGATGTTTAGTCTGACGAACAGCGGATGGCAGATATGCACCGGATCGGATATTTGTTGAGCGATGGCTTCCAGGTGATGGCACTCGCGTCGCAATCGGTTTTCGAGTATGCGAACGTTGCGACCGGCGAAAGCTTCTACAGCATCGAGAATTTTTCGGTGGCTGGTGGCGAGGTGCGCTCCTCGCTGGGCATGTCGGTGCTCACGCGCCCGCTTGCGGCGCGTGCCGCAATAGACACGTGGATCGCTGCGGGTGTCAACGCACCGCTCAACTCGCCGCCGCCACGCGAAATGGTCGCGTTCCTGCGCAAGGCGGCTACGCGCGCACGACGCATCGCAGGCATTTGCACGGGCGCCTTCGTGCTGGCAGAAGCAGGGTTACTCGCGAACCGGCGTGCGACGACGCATTGGGCCCACGCGCGTGAGATGATGGCCCGGTTTCCTGACATCCACGTCGAGGAAGATCGCATCTACATCATCGATGGACCCATCTGGACGTCAGCGGGTATGACCGCGGGGCTCGACCTTGCGCTCGCGATGGTCGAGAAGGATCTCGGCGCCGATATAGCGCGTTCGGTCGCGCGCAAGCTCGTCATGCATCAGCGGCGCGCGGGGGGCCAGTCGCAGCATTCGGAAATGCTCGATCTGGCGCCCAAGTCCGACCGCATTCAGGATGCGCTGAACTATGCGCGCAAGAATTTAAGTCGGCCGCTCACCGTCGAAGAACTCGCGAGTACCGCACATTTGAGCCTGCGGCAGTTCAGCCGGGTGTTTACAGTTGAGACAGGACAATCGCCCGCTAAGGCAATCGAAGGGTTGCGGCTGGAAGCCGCGCGGTTGATGATCGAAAAGAGCCGGCACTCGCTGGAAGTGATCGCGAAAGAGACCGGCTTTCGCGACCGGCGGCATATGCGCGAAGCGTTCATGCGCGGCTTTGGCCTGCCGCCGCAGGAAGTACGACGTGAAGCTCGCGCAGTTGATCGGATCGCAGTCTAGGCCGGTGGAATGCGCGGCCACCTGTGCCGGCAATAGTCTGATTGTGTCGACCTTGGGCTCGACGATGGTTTTACAAGCAACCCCTATTCGTGCGAGGACTCGATGCACATCGCTATCCTGACTTTCGAAGGCTTCAACGAAATCGACTCACTGGTTGCACTCAATATCCTGTATCGGGTGAAGAAGACCGGATGGCGAGTGTCCATTGCGAGTCCCGCGTCCAGAGTGCGTTCGATGAACGGCATCGTACTCGAGGCGCACACCTCGCTGGAGGACGCATGCAGCGCCGATGCGGTGGTGGTCGGCAGCGGAATTGGCACCCGAGAGGTCGTTGCCGATCCTGCACTCATGGCGCGGCTGAGGCTTGACCCGACACGCCAGTTGCTGGGGGCGCAATGCTCGGGCACGCTAATACTCGCGAAGCTCGGGTTGCTGGACGGGGTCCCGGCCTGCACGGACGTGACGACCAAGCCTTGGGTCGAAGAAGCGGGGGTGGCGGTGCTCGACCGGCCATTCGCGGCCCGCGGCAATGTCGCGACGGCAGGCGGATGCCTGTCGTCGCAGTATCTGGCGGCCTGGATCATCGCACGTCTGGCCGGCATCGAGGCGGCACGCAGCGCGATTCACTACGTCGCTCCGGTGGGGGAAAAAGATACCTATGTCACTCGCGCGATGGCAAACGTCTCACCGTTTCTCGAAAAGGAGAAGCTGACTGCGACCGCGGACGTGGACTCGCTGAACCGGTAAGACGACCAAATCGCCACGGGCGCGCCACGCGCGCCGTGCTCCCGATACCGACGACGACTAGGCTTTGGCGCGCTTTCGAACTGTGCGTGCGACCACTGGCTTTTGCAAGAGCGCGCATTGCTGCATCACGTTCTGCAGATGATCCGGACCCGCCGTAATGGCGCCAAGTAGTGCGGCGAGGACGAAGTCGATCAATCTGGGTATCGCGACTTTCGTGTCCGCGCGCGGCGCGCGGTTCGCGAGCAGTAGGGTAGCGAGACCATGCTCCACGCTCCACGCGGCATGGGTCACGAGCTTCAGGTCCGAGCGGGCCCAGCCACTCTCGATGGCCAGCGCCTCGATCGTCTCGGAAAACAACCCGAAAGACCTGTTACTTTCCTCAGCGAGTTCTGGATACGCTTGATGCGCCACGATGCGAGGCCCGATCATCAGACCGAAGAGTCCATTGTGGCGCTGCGCGAACTCAACATATACCCGCATCATCCGGTACGCTTTGCCAAGCGCCGTATCTTCGCTGTCGCGGATGGCAACGCGCAGCGCGGCGAGGTCACGATAACCGCTTGCCGCAATCGTGGCCAGCAGTTCATCGATACCCGAAAAATGGCGAGAGGGCGCAGCCTCTGATACGCCCACCATGCGCGCCAGGTAACGCAGGCTCAAGTCTTGCGCCGATAGCTCCATGAGCGCGCGACGCCCCGCTTCGATGAGCGCGGTACGCAGATTGCCGTGGTGGTAATCCGCATTCTTCGCGATAGATGATTTGGGACTCACGTGACCTTCGTTCGAGGGAAAAAAACAAGGAATCGATTGTAGATTCTGCGCAAAGAGTCGCGCAATGTAGCGGATCACGCGTTAAAGAAGCGTGTGTCGCTACACGCATTCTAACGGCTTATAGAGCGGCGGAGGATCGGGCTACACCGGCATGCGGGGCCGCTCAGGACCTGCAGCGCCCGGAGCAGCCGTTCGGTGCACAGCGGGCACGCTCGCCCAAGTACTTGGCGCGCCCACATCAGTCGACTAATCACGCCGCCCTTCGAACCGATGCATTGTCGGGAGATCGCCTCCCCGCAATGCGCTGCACGCCGAAAAGCAAGACCACAACGCCAAGTGCCTGGACACAGGCGATCATGATGAACCCACTCGCATACGTTCCCGTTGCGTCGCGGACATACCCGATCAGAAGAGGCGTAACGAAGCCGGCGATGTTGGCGACGGAACTGATCAACGGAACACCCACCAATAACGACTTGCCGCTGAGGAGGCCGACCGACATTTGCCAGATAGCGATATGCCCGCTCCCGTTCCCGCGAACCCCAGAACAAGCAGGAAAAACGTCGCGGCAGCACTGCTGTGCCATACGAAAACCAGTCCCGAGAGGCTCGCCGCCGTGAAGACCGACGCGAGCGCACAGAAAAGCCGCCGCCGATGCGCACTGCCTCCAATACTACAGATGAGCACATTGCCCAACGCCCCCAACATGCATGCGCCGGCGACTGCACGGCCGATCTCTCTGTATCCGCGGAACCCCGCTTCATGAAGTATCGTCGGGGAGAAGAAAAACAATGCCGCGGTGGCGGCGAGAAGGCAGAAGTAGGCGGCGCTCAAAATCCAGACGGCGGGATTGAGTAACAGAGGACGTTCGTCTGCGCGGGTATCGTTCATCGTTTCAGCGTTCACGCGGAGATCATCGTCGATGAGCGTACGCTGTCGCGCCGAGAGCCACTTCGCGCTGCGGGGCAGATCCGGAAGTATCATGAACGCGACGCACGCCAGGACGACCGTAGGGATGGCCTGAGCGAAGAACATCCATCGCCAGCCCTGAAAGCCGGCCAGGCCGTTCATGTACTCAAGCACGAATCCTCCCGTCAGACCAATTGTGACCGTCGAGAAAAGCGCCCCTGAGCGGAAGATACTGAAGTTGCGCGTGCGCCTTTCCCCCGGGAACCATGCATTGAAGTACAACACGACGCCCGGATAGAAACCCGCCTCGAACAAACCGAGCAGGAACCTCAGCGCGTAGAACGTCGGCGCGCTATTGACGAACGTCATCGCGACACTCGTCAGTCCCCAGGCGCCGGCGATACCAGCAAGCACAGCGCGTGCACCGAACTTCTTTTGCAGCATCGTGGTAGGGATGCCGAACAGCACATAGCCGACGAAGAAAAGACCTGCGCCCAATCCATAGACGGTTTCGCTGAATCGCAGATCCACGAGCATTGGCAACTTCGCAAAAGCAACGTTCGAACGACTGACCCACGCCAGCATCCATAGGCCAAACAATATTGGCAATATCCTCCATTGCGCCGAAGCGTAGGCCTTCCTAAGAAGGGCGTTGTCATCTGACGATGACGCGTCTACGTAGGCTTGTTTCACCACTTCCATTCGGTCCTCCGACCTGTCGGGTTTGATGCCGGTCATGCGAGGCGTACTGCAATGATCAAAGATCGCCCGTCACTTTCTGCGACGCACGCGCTTCCGCAAGTACGGCAGTCTCGATCTTCTTCGCGGACACCGGCGATCCTCCAACGAGAACCCCTGTGTCGACCGCATTGCGAATTTCCATGTCCGCCAGGCCCACTTCGCGGAATACCTGCTCGTTGTGCTCGCCGCGAAACGCGGGTGCGCTTCGCATTCCGAGCTCGTCATCGGAAAAGTGCCATGGGTAGCCGTGTATCAGATACGAGCCGCCGCGACGATCCGGAATCTCGTGCACCGCACCCCATTGCTTTGCCCAATCGGTCTCGGCCAGTTCCTTCAGGGTACGAATCTGGCCCATCGCGATCTTCGCTTCGTCGAGCTGCGCATCGAGCGTCTTGAGATCGCGGAATGAAAGCATCCACGTCTGGATCATTGCGTGCAGTGCCTTGTAGTTCTGCAGGCGGCGCTCAGCGGTACTGAAGCGCGGATCCTGCGCAAGGTCCATGCGGCGCATGGCGCGCAAGTAGTTCGGGAACGTGTTGCTGCCGACGATGCTTTGAGCCGCGACGAACGCTTCTCCGCCAGGGCCAACGAAATGCGGGCCGTCGGCGGCACCGAGGATGCCCGGCTCGGCGCCCGTGTCGACACCCGCCAGATCGAGGTGAGCGCGTTCGTTGATCGACAGCATCACCGCAGCCATCGCGACGTCGATGTATTGGCCGCGTCCGGTTACTTCACGTTTGCGCACGGCCGCGAGCACGGCAATCGTCGCCTGAAGGCCCGCGTAGACGTCCGCGTGCGACAGCGGATCGGTCCACCTGCGGCCGTCGTCCGCGCCATCGAAATGGCGCAGAGTGGTGTGCGTGAAACCCGTTTCGGCTTGCACAGTTGGCGCATAGGCCATGCGCGACGCCCACGGGCCACGCTGGCCGTAGCCTGTGATTGATACGTAGATCAGTTTTGAATTGCGCCGCGAGAGCGTGTCGAAATCGAGTCCAAAGCCCTTGAGTGTGCCGGCCCGAAAATTCTCGACGATAATGTCCGCCTCGTCGCACAGGCGTAGTACAAGTTCGCGTGCGCGCGGCGCGTTCAGATCGATGCTGACGTTACGCTTGCCACTATTTTGCTGCGCGTAGTAGCCCGACATACCATCGCAATTCGGGAACGCCGCTCGCGACACATCGGGCCGCGGTGGCTCGATTTTGATCACGTCGGCGCCGAGATCGGCTAGCGTCCGCGCGCACAGGGGACCCGCCAGCACGCGGGAAAAATCGACGACCTTCAGTCCTTCGAGTGGTCCGGCCATGTCAGTTCCCTTCGAAAACGGCAGTGCCGGGACCGGCCTTATCGAAGGCCTCCAGTCCACGCTTCAGATCCTGCGACGCCCAGATCGGCTTCTGCAGTTCGAACATCGCCTCGTCGGCAGCAGCGACACCCTCGTCGATCGCGACCTGTACTAGCCGCTTGGTCGCGGCATGCGCGATGGTTGGACCGGCCGCCAGTTCTTGCGCAATCGAGAGCGCCACTTCATCGAGCTTGTCGTCAGGCACAACGAGATTGATCAGGCCCCATCGTTCGAGCGTGGCTGCGTCGTACCGGCGACCGAGCAACGCGAGTTCTTTCGCACGCGCTGGACCGGCTCGCATCACCTGACGCTGGATGCCGCCGAGCAGCGGATGCAAACCGAGCGCGACCTCGACCGAGCCGATCTTTGCCGATTCGGCGACTACGCTGAAGTCACAGGCGAGCGCCACTTCGAAGCCGCCGCCGAGGCATGTGCCGTTCACCGCGACGACGATCGGGATCGGTAGTGTCTCGAAGCCACGAAGCACCTCGAGCGGATCCATCAACGCCTTTCCTTCCTTGTCAATGCGATCCGGAAAAAGCGCTACTTCGGCCCCTGCTGAAAAGTGCCGAAGACCGCTGCGCAACAGGATCGCACGCGAGCCGCGTCTCACTGCCTCGTCGAATTCGTCGAGCAGCGCGCGATACAGTGTCGGACCCATCAGGTTATGCGGGCGACGGTTCATCGTAAGTACCGTCACGTGGCCTATGAGTTCTTTCAGAACAATTGCTTCGTCCATGCTTGCTCCATTTCGTCAGGTTCAAACAATCGATAATTTCCAAATTAACATTGATAACATATAGTTAAATAATGGGCTGGCGTCAGTGCTTTTCTTCGCTGAAAAAAGTAACAGCCGAAGAGGTTCGCTTCTATGTCGGAGCAAAAACGGCCAGGGTGAATAGCGCCCTCAACACTGCGGGCGCTCACCTGGGCGCATCTCAGTCATCGACACCTGCGACGACGCGCGCGTCCCTTTCGGCACCGTCTCCCAGTACAGCCAACGCCTGCTGATAGGTCTCGCTCCGATAGGCGGCAAGGGCCTGCTCGAAACTCGGGAATTCGACGACAACAGTCCGCTCCTTCAGGCCCGCTTCAAACGCAACGACCTCGCCGCCTCGCACCAGGAACCTTCCGCCCGCCGCTCTTACCACGGCTGTCGCAAGGGCGCCGTAGGCCGCAAGCTTGCTTGCGTCATGAATCGCTCGATACGCCGCCACCCAATATCCCTTTGCCATTTCGCCTTCCTCCGCTGAAAAGTGCATAACCATAGTAACAGCGTTAACATGAATATCCATGAGGGTTATTCCTGATCCCAAAAGTGTGGACAGGGCTGGTGTTAACGATGCTAACATGCAGTCATTCGATCACTCGATACCAACGTATTCGCGGGAACTTCATGCCCTACACGACTATCAATCCTGCTACCGGCGAACTGCTCGCCACCTACGACGACATATCCGACCCGTTGCTTGAAACAAAGCTCGCTGCCGCGCATCGCGCTTTCGAAACCGACTGGCGCCGTCGTCCGGTCAGCGATCGCGCACGCATCGTGTCGCGCGCCGCGGCGCTGTTGCGGGAAAAATCTGTCGAATACGCGGGCTATCTGACGCTGGAAATGGGCAAACGCTACGGCGAGGCGCTCAGGGAAGTCGAATCGGCGGCCAGCATCCTCGAGTACTACGCAAAGCACGCGCAAACCTATCTCCAGCCACGCCCGCTGGCGGAAGCGCCCGGCGCGGCGGTGCATATCGAGCCGATTGGCGTGCTGCTCGGCATCGAGCCATGGAATTTGCCGTACTACCAGATTGCGCGGGTGGCCGGCCCGCAACTGATGGTGGGCAACGTCCTATTGCTCAAGCATGCCGAAAACGTGCCGCAATCGGCATTGGCTTTCGCGCGGCTGTTCGAGGAAGCGGGTGCGCCGGAAGGGGTATATACGAACCTGTTCATTTCGATCGAGCAGGCGGGGCGCGTCATCGACGACGCACGCGTCCAGGGTGTGACGCTGACGGGTAGCGAGCGCGCCGGCGCTGCCGTCGCCGAGCGTGCCGGCCGCAATCTGAAGAAGGTCGTGCTCGAGCTGGGCGGCAGCGACCCGTTGATCGTACTCGAGGATGTGCCGCTGGACTGGGCGATCCAAAGTGCGGTCGCGGGCCGTATGTTCAATGCAGGTCAACTCTGCGTTAGTTCGAAGCGCATCATCGTGGTCGGCAAGGCGCGCGGCGACGCGTTCCTCGAAGGCTTCGCGCGGAAAATGGCAGCGCTCGAGACCGGCGATCCGGCCGATCCGGCGACCGCCGTCGCGCCAGTCTCGTCCGAGCGCGCTTTGAATCTGCTGCTCGAGCAAATCGACCGTGCGACTTCACACGGCGCGCGCATCGTGTGTGGCGGCAGGCGCGTGGACCGCCCGGGATTCTACTTGCAACCGACTGTTCTTACTGAGATCACGCCGCACAATCCGGTCTTCGCCGAAGAACTGTTCGGCCCGGTTGCGGCCTTCCACGTCGTCGAGGACGAAGCCGCCGCGATAT
Source organism: Caballeronia sp. LZ024 (assembly GCF_031451455.1). Taxonomy (NCBI): domain Bacteria; kingdom Pseudomonadati; phylum Pseudomonadota; class Betaproteobacteria; order Burkholderiales; family Burkholderiaceae; genus Caballeronia; species Caballeronia sp. LZ024. The sequence continues at coordinate 43,574 of NZ_JARUXL010000006.1, forward strand.
CGCTCGCAAATGGCACGCCGTACGGTCTCGGTGCGTCGGTATTCACCGCGGATACCGAACGCGGCGAGCGGGTCGCCGCGCAGATCGAAAGCGGCATGGTGTTCGTCAATCAGCCGTTCGGCACGTCGGCGGAACTGCCGTTCGGGGGCGTCAAGCGTTCAGGTTTTGGTCGAGAGCTTTCGCAACTGGGCTTCGACGAGTTCGTCAACAAGAAGCTGATCAGGGTCGCCGATGTCGGGGCTGCGCCGTTCGGCCCCGCGCGCGCGTCTTGAACGGATTCAGTACTGCCGCCTATGCGCGCGACTGTTGCGCTTCATTCCTATTTCCTTGGAACGAACACCATGACAAGCAAGACGATTATCAGTTGTGCACTCACTGGTAGCGAGGATACCCCGAGGCAGAGCCCTGCAGTGCCCGTTACGCCCGAGCAAATCGCCAACGAGGCGATTGCAGCATGTGAGGCCGGTGCAAGCATCGCGCACATTCATGTTCGTGACCCGAGGACCGGCGTTCCGAGCACGGAGTTGTCGCTCTACAGAGAAGTCGTTTCGCGTATCCGCGATAGCGGGTGCCCGATTTTGATCAATCTGACGACGGGCCCGGGTGCGCGTTTCGTCCCCAGCGACGAAGACCCGAACCGGGGAAGTGAACTGAGTACGATGATGACGCCTGAGGCCCGCGTCCGGCACGTGCTCGAACTGCGTCCGGAAATCTGCAGCTTGGATGTGGCGACCATGAACTTCGGCAGCCGGGCATTCGTCAACGTGCCTGACCATCTCATCAAGATGGCAACGTTGATCGAGGAAGCCGGCGTGAAGCCGGAAATCGAGGTATTCGATCTCGGGCACGTGCGTCTGGCGCGCCACCTGATCGAAACGCGGGGAATTCTGCAGGCACCGCTGTTTCAGTTATGTCTGGGTGTGCCCTGGGGAGCGTCCGCCGATACGGAGAGCCTTCTTCAAATGAAGCGGTACCTGCCCGGGAACGCACGTTGGTCGGCGTTCGGCATCTCTCGCGCCCAGTTTCCGATCGTGGCGCAAAGCGTGATTCTCGGCGGCCATGTCCGCGTGGGCCTCGAGGACAATCTTTACCTTGGCAAAGGGGAACTGGCGCCAGGCAATGCGGCGCTGGTCACACGTGCGGTCAGTATCATCAAAAGCATCGGCGCAGATGTGGCGACGCCCGATGAGGCTCGCAGCATACTCGGACTTCCCCCTCGCCAATAGCAAGGGGGCGAGCGCACCATAGAAACCGATCATCGGTTGCAACTAGCATGGCTTTTTAACCGGCAGCCTGACACCGGGCTACCGACACCCGCCGCCTGACTCGAAGCGCGGCATCTATTGAGCATGGAGACGAAAAATGCCACTATGGAATATCTATCATCCGGTGGGCGCCTACACGGCAGAGGAGAAGCAGGAGATGGCCCGGCGGATCGTGGGCATTTACATCATTCCTCGCTGCTACGTAGGCGTCCTGTTTCATGAACAGCCCAAAGACTCCTTCTTCATGGGCGGTGAGTCGCGAGGCGATTTTGTCAGAATCAGATTGGACCAATTCGCCAGGCATATTTCCAAGGATGCCGAATGGACGAAGTCGTGGCTTCACAAGGCGAACGCCGCGATTGCGCCATTTGTCCAGGATCGGGGCTACCATTACGAATTGCACGTAGGCGAAACGCCGCGAGAACTGTGGTTGATCGACGGCATTCGACCACCTCGGCCTGATACGGAAGCTGAAAAGAAATGGAAGATTGAAAACCGGGCGTCGCCCTATGAGCCGGGTGAAGGTTGAGGTGCTGCCCGGCAGGCTTCGCCTTCCATCGCTTGGGTGCTGCGGGCCCGGGGCCGAGCTCCGCAGCTAGCTCCCGGCGGTGGCGGAAATGCCTGCACCACCAATCGTTGCCGTGAATGAGCGAGCCATGCTCCGAACCATAGCGGGAGTCAGCGGCGGACATCCGGCGATCATGCCTTTAGACAATGACTTTCCGTTGCGCTTGCGTATAGACTTTATGCGATCACAGGCAGGGGGGATTTACGCACGGGTACGCAGGCTTGCCGTCGCGTCCGCGGGGCGTGACTAGCATCGTAGTTCAAGCGCAGGAGAAAGCACATGAAGGCCTTGATCATCGAACGTAATGGCGAGCCGTCGGAGGTAGTGCACTGGCGCGATTTGCCCGCGCCCACGCCCGGACCAGCTGAAGTCCGCGTGGCGATGCTGCTGGTGCCGGTGCACCCGTCCGACTTGCACGTCATCCGCGGACGGTTCGCACGTCAACGTCAGCCCGAACTGCCTGCCTCGCCCGGGTCGGAGGGCGTCGGAATCATCGACGCCGTGGGCAGCGACGTGCCGCGCACGCGGATCGGTGAGCGCGTCGTGTTGTTGAACGTGCCGGGAACCTGGAGAGAGCAGGTGATCAGTCCGGCTGAACGGGCGATTCCTGTACCGGCGGCGATCTCGGACGAGGACGCCGCACAGGCGCTCATCAACCCGATGACGGCATGGGCTATGACGATTTGCGAGCATAAGCTCGGACGCGGTGACTGGCTCGTGCAGAGCGCGGCCGGGTCGGCGGTCGGTCGCCTCGTGCTGCAGATCGCCAGAACGCAGGGGTTTCGCACCATCAACCTCGTACGCCGTGAAGAGCAGGTCGCTGAGATTCAGGCGCTTGGGGGTGACGTCGTACTATGCACCGCGCACGAAGGCTGGCCGGACCAGCTGAGGCAGGCTATTGGCGGCGATGGCATCACGAGCGCGATTGACTGCGTCGCCGGCCGCACGGGCGCCACGCTTGCGCGACAGCTCGCCCCGAACGGACGCTTGCTCGTCTATGGAGCGTTGTCGTCGCATCGTCAGAACGATGCGGCGGCTTTCGAGATGCCGATTTTTGCCCCAGCGCTCATTTACTCCAGTGCGGAAGTGCGCGGCTGGCTCATCTTCTCGTGGCTCGCGCGCGAGGGGGTGGGTGGGGGCAGCTGGACGCTGCGCAGCCTGCTCGATCGAATGGCCGAGGGTACTTTGAAGCCGCCGGCAGCGCGCTGCTATCGCGTCGATTGCGTACTCGAAGCCTTCGCGGCTGCGGAGAGCGCAGCACACGACGCCAAGCCGCTGCTCGCGTTCACGGAGCGCTGACCTTCACCTCTCTGACCGGCTGCTAATACGCGCGCAACGAAGGTCCTGAGCATCCAATCATTACGCCGATATCGATCAGCCGGACGGCGATCGCAAGACCTTGCGCGACGTCACGCTCGGCAACATCGCCAACATGAGCGTGGCGGTCTGGTAGAAGTGGTACGCGGCCGAAGGCGCTGGCGCGAGGTCCCAGGGGCTGCTGCCGTTTCGCGTGTGGCAACTCTTCGACGATATGGTGTCGCAATTGGAATACGTTTTTACACACATTGCGGATCACCAGGCCAACCGCATCGACGAACTGTTGCCCTGGAACGTCGCGACGCACCTGCTCCCATCTGCACCTTCATCGGGTTGTGAATAAGCTGCGGGAGGACCGCTCGCGCCATCGAGGTGCGTTCGGCGCGTCATGCAATCGATAAGTGCATGCGGATTGTTTAACCAATCCGACGCTCCGACCTCGGAGTTATCCATCGTTTCACGAGCTCCGGACTGCGTTTGGCTTTCCGTATCACCTGCGGTACTCTGAAGCGAGGTTAACTTACGATAGTAGATTGAGTCAGATCTCCACTTGCGCGCCCAGTTCAATCACTCGATTGGGCGGGATTTTGAAGTAGTCTGCGGCATCTCGCGCATTGCGGGACATTGCGGCGTACAACGCTTCGCGCCATAGTGCCATGCCAGCTTTGGGGGTTGCAAGCACTGTTTGGCGAGCGATGAAGAAGGAGGTCTGCATCGGGTCGATCTTCAGTCCAACAAAATCGCATCTCTCCAGCGCGCGTGGTATGTCGCGCTCGTCCGAGAACCCGTAGTGCACATTGAGCTGATAGCAGTTGTGGCCAAGTTGCGTGACCTTGACGCGCTGCTCATCAGGAACCCTAGGAATATCGGTCCCGTACACAGTTAAAAAAATCGTTCGTTCATGCAGGACCTTGTTATGCAGTAGGTTATGCAATAGCGCGTGCGGCACCCCGTCGCCTTCCGCACGGAAAAAGATCGCAGTGCCTGCGACGCGCAACGGCGGGTCGATGAACAATGACTGGAGAAAGTCCTTGATGGGAATTAATTGCCGCTGGAGGCTTTGAAATACTAGCTCCCGCCCCGTTCTCCACGTCATCATGACGGTAACCATGAATGCGCTGATACTCAAGGTGAACCAACCGCCGCTGACGATTTTTAAACTCGTCGAAGAAAACAGCGCCACGTCAATCGTCAAAAAGGCGCCTGTCGCTGCCACGGAAAGTAGCACCGGATATTTCCAACCGAAACGAACCACAAAGAAGGTCAGCAACGTCGTTGTCAGCATGGTGGCGGTCGCTGCAATCCCATAAGCGGAAGCCAGATTCGACGAGGAGCCGAAGCCGATTACTGCCAATACGACAGCTGCGAGTTGCAACCAATTTATCAGCGGGATGTAGATTTGCCCCTTTTCGATTTCGGATGTTTGACGAATCCGCATGCGAGGCAGAAAGCCCAGCGAAATCGCCTGCTGCGTAACCGAGAAAGCACCCGAGATTGTCGCCTGTGATGCGATGACAGTCGCCATGGTCGAGAGCACGACTAGTGGGTAGACGCTCCAAGAACCCAATTGCTGAAAAAACGGATTGGAAACTGCCGCGGGATTGGATAACAGCAAGGCGCCCTGTCCAAGATAATTCAGGGCTAGCGCGGGGAAGACAATAGAGAACCATGCCAGCCGGACTGACCTTTTCCCGAAGTGACCCATGTCTGCATAAAGCGCCTCTGCACCGGTGAGCGCTAGGACTACCGCACCGAGCGCCACGAAAGCCAACCAGCCGTTGCGAATTAGAAAGTCCACGGCATGGAGTGGGTTAAAAGCGGCTAAGACGATGGGGTTTCGAGAAATATTGATGATGCCCAATACGGCAAGTGTGATGAACCAGACTAGGACAATCGGGCCGAAACATTTGCCGATGCCTCCTGTACCCCGGCGCTGCGCCACATATAGGGCGACCAGCACCGCCAAGGTCAGGGGGATAACATACGGCCGGAGGGCAGGCGTCGCCTCTTCCAAGCCCTCGATTGCGGATAGGACCGAGATGGCGGGCGTAATGACGCCATCACCGAAAAACAGGCCGGCGCCGACCATCCCTAGCAGCATCACCGGATAGTACCAGCGCGAGCGCTTCGTGACGGAGGAGAGTGCGAGCGCCGTCATCGCCATGATGCCGCCTTCGCCGCGGTTGTCCGCCCGTAAGACTAGGGTCACATACTTGAGAGAAATGACAATTAGCAACCCCCATAGGATCAGCGAGACGACCCCCAACACGTTTTCGTAGTCCGGCGCGATGGCGTGATGCTTGGCGAATACCTCTTTCATCGTATATAGCGGGCTGGTTCCAATGTCCCCATAGACAATGCCGATAGCGCCTAGCGTTAGCGCCGCTGCACTACTTTTGGCCGAATCTTTGGTCAAGACGGCACCTCTTAAATCGTGTTACGCCAGAAAAATGATCGCGCGATGCGCGAAAGGAACATGGTGTCAATAGTGGCCGGTCACGTTCTGGAAAACTTCAGAATCCAGAAACCGAACAACGACAATACGATATATCTTTCCGGCATGGTCTGCTATCCGCCCAGATGGGCAGCCAAGATGTGCCTGATGCGTGAAAGTATCCGAGCCCGCCCGCGCTACACGTCCTCGCTCTAGGGAGGGCTCCGAAAGCTGCTCGACCACTTTCTTTCAGCGAAACGTCGGTTGCTTATCGTAACGGCGAAGCTGAAGTTGGCGTCCGGAAGAGTCGCTTATCGGGAGGGCCTTCATTGCCCTTAACGACCGCTGCAGCCAAATTGCGACATTGAACTACTATCGGCGATGGCGCAACCGCCCTGATTGGGAGGGGGTTTATAAAGGTGGCTATCAAAATCCGAGTCGTGATAATCATGTCATGTCGCCGCTGTCGGTTTCGTCAGACGCTTACGCCCATTGCGGTCAACGCCGGATTTTGCGCCTAAGACAGTCGTGGTTCGTCAAGAAGTCAGCCGCGAAAAAATGGACATCGTGTCCGACGCCGGGACGTGAACTCGGGGCAAAAAAAGTGTCCAGTGCCAACCGGGGCGGGCGAGTTGCCGAACGAGAAATCTAGGCACGTCTCGTTGGCAGGCAACGCCGGTCATTCGCGTTCGCCCAACCAGTCGAGGCCCTCGACGCGATTAAATCAGCAACGGGGTCCTCCGCTCTAGGTCGGGACACGTTTGGACATCAATCTCACCCCGGCGCCAAACACGGTCCACCCCAATATCGTCGAGACATTCATAAAGGGCATGAGGCTAACGATTCCCCAAAAGCCCACTGTTTTTACGGTCGGCGACGGTCCCGAGCGATGCACTGGGATGTTCATAGGATGAAGCCCTGCGATGTTCGTGCGAACCCAACTGCCCGAAAAATACCGGTTTGCTATGGCTGCAAATGCCGTCCAGACTAGGCAAAGTGCAGTTGAGAAGATGTAGAGCGATGTTAGGATATGCATCAATTTATTCTTTGGGTTGACCGTGTTGCCCTGTCACCTAGAGCGCGGTCACTGAAATAGAGCAAGAGGCCTCAGTCGGCGCCTTGTTGACGAGCGCCTGTGCAGATCTTCGTTTGAGCATCCGCGAGTGGGAGCAGGAATTACCGCCTATCAGGAAATGCAATCACGGGAGCAAGACTATACACCCGCGCCGGACATCAACGCGGTCTCTCAAAGCGGAAGACATCTGCACTCATTGAACAACGCATCGACGGCCGCCGATGAGATGCGGGTCGAACCATCGCACACGAATACGTGGACGCGCACAATAAATCTCGGTGACCCCCGCGCGAAAGTGACAAAATTGCGGGGCCGACGCATCGAAGTCGGTCATACAAGCATCGTGAATGTTTTCGATCAGGAGGCCTTGCCAGTACGCTATAGGCATTATTCTATAGGATGTGGAAATGCATTGATAACGATAATCACCAGCGCAACGGCACACCTCCATTACTTGAAAATGCGGTGCGCCGGCCGTGTTAAAGAATATTTAAGACGCAGGGGAAAAGGCACCTGTCCCGCTGACGACGCGCTTCAACCACGCCAGGCTAGTAAGGGCCCAATGTAGCGGCACAAGCGCGCGTTCGTGTTCCTTCATCCGTCGGCTCAAGTTCGATCTCGACTTCGGTCGCTTGTTTGAAGTAGTCTTTAGGTTCGTCGACGATACGTCAGACGCGGACGGCCTTTCGGATAACTTCTGTGGTGAACAAAATATCACGACGAATCGCTGTCTTTACCTTTGGTGCATGCGCCTTTGCTAGCGCGGCGCCGGTTTCTTTGGGCGCCGCGCAAGGCGGCTGTGGCATCCTCATCGGACGCGGCATGCACCTACCGGTCGATCAGGGCGGGACCTTCCGTAGGGGCTCCTTCAAGCTCGATGATGGTGAATCGGTCTCCCTCTTCCGAACGAATGGACGGCGCACGGTCGGTCGCCTTGAGATAGGTCGCTATCGAAACGGTTATGAGGCGTTTTGGAGGCCGATGGGCAGCACGAAGAGATATCTCCTAATCTTCAATGGGCGAACGCAAGCCTCGTTATTTCCTGGGAACGGAGTGCATTGGACAATCCCTGAACCATTGGGAACCATTGTGGGCCCTTTAAGTAGTCGGTCTTGCAGAATCGCGCGAAGCCAAGCGCAGCGTGCGGATAGGTGCAGATAAGCAGTTGCGAAACTCCCAGTTTCAATATGAAATGGGCCTATCTTCTGGGAGTGAGAAGCGCCGATGAGCACACCGGATTTCTCCCGCAGCCGCCTGGACGCGATGATCGATTTGCGGCATCCGCTGGCGGTACTGGCCAACCGGATGCCGTGGAGGTCGATAGAAGCGACCTTGACACCGATCTTCGAGCGACGTGCTCGCGAAGGCCGAACGAGCGAGGAGACTGATCTTTTTGGCACGGCGCCCAAGCTGGCGGGTGCGGGCCTTAGCGCTGCCGGACGTCCGCGCCTGTCGATCCGGCTGATGGTCGGGCTGCTCTATCTGAAGCACGCCTACAACGAAAGTGACGAATCGGTTTGTGAGCGCTGGGCACAAGACGTGTATTTCCAGTTTTTCTGCGGCGAGGAGTATTTTCAACCCCACATGCCGTGCGATCCGACCAACCTCGTGCGCTTTCGGCAGGCGCTGGGCGAAGCTGGTGTCGAGGAGTTGCTCGCGACGACAATTGCAGCGGCCGTGGAAATGAAAGCAGTGAGGCCGGCCGAGTTCGAGCGCGTGATTGTCGATACGACGGTCCAACAAAAAGCGATTGCCTATCCGACTGACAGCCGTTTGCTGGAGATTGCACGAGGCAAACTCGCAAGGCTCGCGCAACGTGCCGGACTGGCACTGAAGCAAACATACGAGCGAGAGGGGAAACAATTGCGTCGCCGCGCCGGTGGCTATGCGCATGCGAAGCAGTTCAAGCGACTGCGCCGGGTGCTCAAGCGTCAGCGCACGATCCTCGGACGATTGCTGCGCGACATCGAGAGAAAGTTACCGAACGCATCCACTGAGCAACAGGCATCCTTAAGCATCTGGCTTGAGCGCGCCTGGCGTATCTGCCGCCAGCGAGCGAAAGATAAGCACAAGCTCTATGCGCTTCATGCGCCAGAAGTGGAGTGCATCTCAAAAGGCAAGGCTCGCCAGCCGTATGAGTTTGGCGTCAAGGTGAGCCTCGCAATCACGGAGAAGCAAGGCCTGATTGTCGGTGCACGCTCGTTTGTGGGCAACCCCTATGACGGGCATACTCTGTCCGGACAACTTGAACAAACGTCCATCCTGCTTCAGGATCTGCCGGGCGTGTCAAAGCCGAAGACCGTTCTGGCGGACCTCGGGTATCGCGGTGTGGATGCCGATCTCGCGCCAGTACAGTTGATTCACCGAGGTAAACACAAGTCGCTAAGCAGTACACAACGACGATGGCTGAAACGCCGGCAAGCGATAGAACCGATCATCGGGCATGTGAAGCAGGACCACGGCATGCAGCGTTGCTGGCTCAAAGGGCAAACCGGCGACGCCTTACATGCGGTGCTATGCGCGGTGGGCTATAACCTTCGCTGGTTGCTGCGCGCTATTGTTCGCCTGGGGCTTGCGCCCGTGTTTTTTGTTCTCGAGTGGCTGCGCAGCCTCCACAACGCCTCGCGAGGAACCTTGCTCCCACCTCCTACAACTGCCTGAGTTCGAAAAGTACAAGGCCACCTGATGAACGCCCCGAGGCGTCCACGAACAAAACCCAATTTTGCAGGTCCGACTAAGTATTTCGTCATGCGTTCCTGTTAAATGAAGTCATCGCGAAAAACACATAGAAAAGACCCGACCAGCAAACTTTCGCGAAGGAGCAACGGCGCCTGATATCGTTCGTATGCTTGAGTGAATCTCAAAGAAAATAGGAAGACGCCAATGAACATGGCTGCTGATGCGCGTATCGCACGATCGCGATCAAGAAACCAACATGTACGAACGCCACGCTGAACGGGATGACATTGCGCTGCGGTGCGCTATCTCCATCGCTACTCGGTGCTTGGATGTGCCGCGCGATCAATGCTACGAAAACAGTGGTGTTGACGAGCACGGCGAGCGCCGCCTTCCAGCCGAACGTGCTGGCCAAAAAGCCGCGTCCCATCTCCAGGTCGACGCGCCCATCAGGACCGGTGGAGCAGCATAGGCGGTCAGCGTATCACCGATCGAGACGTTAACGTCGAACAAAACAGTTGAGGCACCATATTTCCATTTTTCCTCGGCTGGCGTCGTGAAGCAATGATCACGCAGTAGCAGCGCCGCCAAGGTCATCGCGGCGGCCTCGGTTATGAGTGAACCGAGAAGTGGGGACTGCGCTGCGAGAGCCAGACCGATGCCACGTCGCTGTGAACCGGCAAAACGACTGAGACTCGGTGCACGATCTGTGTCACTAGCTCAAGAATCGGACGGCTGGCAGCGACGACCATTATCACGGCATCCGGCGTTTTGTGTTAAGCAATAGCCAGCAAAAGAAGGGCGGTTTCAAGTGTGAAGCGCAACACCGGGGTTAATGTTTAGAGCTTTGAGGTTGACTTGCTGATGCGAGGGTCGCGGCGAAGACCTCGAATGGCGAATGGAAGTTGTGAGTTGCACGAGGTC
>NZ_JARUXL010000007.1:0-42415 GCF_031451455.1 Caballeronia sp. LZ024
CGGTGCAGTGTGCGAAACCAAAACGTGGTGCGCAATGCGTCAAAAGGCAGCGCATCCGTACGAAAGGAAGCGCTGGTCTGAGTCGGAATTCCATGCGCATTGCGGCACTTGTGAACATGCGGCCTTGCGCCTCTGGAGTCCTTCTCCCGCCGTTCAACCTCATCTGAGCGGCCCCTCGCGGCAGAGTCTTCGCGAAGACAGCTTTGGCTAAAAAGAGGGCCCTTTGCCGAGGCGTTCGCGCGTTATTTACGGAGCGCCGGCCGGTCTGAGATGTATATCCAGCCCGGGGGGGCGACGGCACGATTTAATGTCCGAAGTCTGCTCGCCGTTCAGAATCCAAGCCTTCCTGATAAGGTGCTGTTGAGCCTCTACCATCGTCGCAGAATCGGGCGATTCCCGAACCCGCGTAATCCGCTGACCTTCAACGAGAAGATCTTGCTACGTTGCCTTTCTCCCGATTACCGCTATAGCACACTATCTGACAAGTTAAAGGTACGCGCTTACGTGACGGAAAAGGTCGGAGAAAAATATCTCATTCCGCTCATCGCTGCTCCAACGAAATTTACGGAGAGCGTCTTTGACGATCTCCCGTTATCGTTCGTGATGAAAGCAAATCACGGCTGCGGCTTCGTCAAGATCGTCAAGGACAAAGGCGCAACGTCTTTTGAAGGACTCGACGCGCTGGCGCAGCGTTGGTTATCAACGAATTTCTACGCGACTGCGAGAGAGCGGCATTGCAGCGATATTGATCGGCGGATATTCTTCGAGACGCTTTTGCAAGGACCCGACGGACGAATACCGCCCGACATAAAGATTCATGTTTTCAATCGTGATGCGGAGAATCCCGCAATATTCATCTTGGTCATTTCCGATCGCTTCGAAAAACACCCGCGCGGCGATATTTACGACGCTCAATGGAGTGTTCTAGACATAAGGATGGGCCACTACGAACGCAGTGCGACCCCCGCTCCGCGTCCCGCGAACCTCGACAATCTGCTGACTGTCGCGCGTACCTTGGCGAGCGACTTCGACTTCGTGTGAGTCGACCTTTACGATGTCGACGGGACCGTCTATTTCGGCAAACTTACGTTCACGACGGGAGCGGGATTGTTCCCGCTGACACCAGACAGCGTGGACTATGAGTGGGGTTGTTTAATGTAGACACGTTGCGTTATTGGGGCCTGCATATGCGATGGACCGAACGTCGCGCCCGTCCCGAAAGCAGCCGTCCACATGATATTGCGTCGAACATGCATATTTGTTGCCATCAGGGACCCGCCCAGTCGTGGGTTGGAACGTTCGCGCTCGTTACGGCCATCACCGATTCGTCGCTCCTGCCAATGCGGTACTTGCCCGAAGATGTTGGCGTTCGCCGGGTGCGCCGCGAACTACATTGCATCCTAGTACGTGTTTAATCGCTACCCACGCCTCTGCGTTGGCTAGAGCAAGGTCGTGAATAGTGCCAATGCCAATTGAGCGCATCCACCGCTACAAGCCGTAAGCATGAATCTTGTGATCGGAGCCCGCGACGAAAAGTTGTCCATTGACGACCGTCGGCGACGTGAAGATGCCGCCCGTGACGCGATCTGCAGCGGGCAGGTTGTTGGTAGCCCAAAGTTGTGCGCCACTCCGTGCATCGACTGCGAATACCTCGCTTCCGATGCCGTCGGCGTAATAAACAACGCCGTTCGCGACGATGGGTGAGATTGACGGATTCTGGCCCGCCGAGTTCACGCCCACCGGCAGATTCCAAGCAATCGCGACCGAGCAGTCCGATTGAACCGACAACGCAACTAGGCCGTGCCGGACGATCCCCGAACTCGAATCGACCGGATTCCCAAGATAGATTCGATTGAGCACCGGATCGAATGCCGGCAGGCCGATGAAATTGCCCGCCGGTGTGCTGCGGCCAATCTGAAAAGAATAGATGGGACCGTCGGCAAGCGTGTTGCGGTCGTAGATGTATAGCCTGCCGGTCTTCTGCATCGCGGCCAGCATCGGATGACATGCGGCGGTCTGAAAGAGCAGGGGCGTTGCGCCGAAGTCCACGTCGATGGTGGTCGAGAGCGGCGGCGCATTGGCCGCATCGAGCTTCAGGTCTGTCGTGAGCCTGACGACGTGTTCGGCGTAAGGAGCGTTCTGCGCATCAGGAAACGCGTTCCCGGTGGCGGTGTACACCCATCGACCGTTCGGCGAGATCGATACACCGCCCGGACCCCAGATTCCGCCGCCATCCGGACCGGTCGCGCCCGTCGTGTACCACCTTTGCAGTATCGCGCCGTTCGTCGTCGATACACGCACAATCTGGCCATGATAAGGCCGCACGTCGCATGGGCTGGCGGTGGCGATGTAGATATCGGAGCCGCTCAGCGTCGGACTGCCGAACACAATCGTCTTCGGCGAGGCGTTTGCTGCGTCGAGCAGTTGGACCCACGGCATGACGTCGGCGCCCGTCGACAGGTCAAGCGCATGCAGGAAGCCATAGCCCGTGACCACATATATCCGATTGGTCCTTCGGTCGAGTGTCGGCGTGCCAATCGTGCCCACGAAGCCTTGCGACGCGTTGAAATTGCCGCACCGCGTTTGCACGGTAGGCGCCTGCACGCTCCAGATGACCGCGCCGGTCGCCGCATTCAAGGCGACGATCCGGCCCGACCACGTCGCGGCGTAGACCACATCGGTTGGCTTGCCGTTGATCGAGACTCCCGTAATCAGGGTCGGCTGAGTGGTGATGGGACCGCCTATGTCGGTGGTCCAGTGCGCGTGCAATTGGGATACGTTGCCCGCGTTGAGCACGCGCTCGACCGCGTTATAGCCGGAGCGCTGTCGATCCATTCCGAAGGTCGGCCAGTCCGTTGCGACGGTGAGGGCTGCGGCGCCCGGAATCGTCGACGCCGTATTCCTGCTCAATGCAGGACTGGCGATGTACGGCGGATCCCTCGGAGGCGCACTCCCGTTTCCCGCGCCTTGCGCGAACGCCGTGGTCGCCATCGACAAAACCGACGCGATGCCGAGAAGTACGAAAACGCGATGCGCGCAGTCGATTCGCTTCATGCCACACCTCTCTAGCGAGACAGTACCCGGACGTAACGGTCTGTGAGGATATAGAAGACGGAACTGCGCGCACGAGCGCCACAACTTCATCGTGTCGGCTGTGCGGGACGGTGGATTTTCGCGCGCGACGCCATGCTCGCGCGTCACTTTGTTATAGCAGGTCTGGATGCAATGCGTTTATCGCCGGACCCGCCGATCACCCGCGTTGCAATAACGACAGCTGCATCCTGCTTCCTTCATGTAGTTGAGCAGGCCAAGCCACACGGGGCACGCCGGCGGCTTGCTTGACGCTCTCCGCCTGCATCAGCTAGGGATTTCCGTCGAGGTCCTTGCCCGGAAGGACGAGATTCGCGGCCGTGAGCGGCGCGGCGTGCGGCATGCCCCATGCGTTCGCATGAAACCTTGACACGACGGGCAACACCGAGCCGCGCGTTAATAGACACCCCGCGTCCGGCAGCGAACCGGCGTACGCTTGCAGCACCGTGGAGCGATGAGAATACAGCGCGCCGTTTTGGATTTCCTGTCGTGCTCGAGGTGTAACAAAGGTACGACGCCTGGCGTTCGTCACCTAGCATTGAACCCGAGCGGCGATGCAATCGGTTCTAAGCCCGAGCGTGCGATTGCACGAGGCGCCGCGGATCTTCCAACTGGACTCGCTGTGCGTGCCAGGGAGGCCGTCATGCGCTTTCTAACGATACACCCGCTCCAGAAGCGTGCGCCGGAGTCAGTCAGGGACAGGCATGGACGGCATTATCGAGTGAAGCTCAGGCCGCTGGCCGCCATCGTGCTTGCCAGCTTGACCGTGCCTACCTTCGGCGCGGGCCCGTTGCCCAGCGGCGGAAAGTTCGTCGGGGGCGCGGGCTCGATGGTGACCAATGGCACGACTCTCGCGATTAAACAGACTACGCCGACGGCCGTCATCGACTGGAACAGCTTCTCGATCGGTAAGGCGCACGCGGTGTCCATCGATAACCCGAATGGCGCGACGCTAAACCGCGTGACTGGGCCGGGCATAGCCACCATCGACGGCAAACTCGCAGGCGTCGGCGACGTGTATCTGCTCGATCCGCACGGGGTGGTAGTTGGACGCACCGGTGTCGTGACGACGGGTGGGCGCTTCGTGGCATCGACGCTCAATATCACGAACGACGACTTCATGCGGTATTTTCCCCAGGTGTCGCTAACGGGAAAATCAGATGGAAAGATCGTCAATCTGGGGAAGATTGAGTCGACCGGTAGCGACGTCTTCTTAATCGCAAGTAACAAGGTTGTAAATGCGGGCGAGCTGCGCGCGGACAAAGGTCTCGCGCAACTCGCGGTCGGAGAGAACGTGCTCATTCCGCTTTACGAGCGACTCGGTTACGCTGCGTACATTCAGGTCGGCAGCGGCGGGACTGCGTTGAACGCGGGCGTCATCCGCGCGGCGCAGATCGCGATTGAAGCCGCCGACGGCAACGTATTTGCGCTCGCAGGGCACAACAGGGAACTGCATGCGACTGGCACCGCCAAGCGTGACGGTCATGTGTGGCTCGTCGCGGAGACCGGGAGGGTCCAGGCTAACGGCGCGACGATCAACGCGCAGAAGGGTGCGGGGCCGCCTAGCGAAATAATCATCAGAGCCGACCACCTGAGTATGGGCGATGCGACGGTGCACGCGGATTCGTTAAGCATTACCATCCCCGATCTGACCATCGACTCTGCGCTGGCCCGAACCTTTTCGCACAGTCTGTCTTCCGGTACAGCGGTGAGCGTCGATACGGTGTACCCGTCGGCGCGCACGGGCGACATCGTCGTCGGCGGCGATGTGCGCTGGACAGGTGCAGCGCCGCTCTACTTCCGCGCTCGCCACTCGGTGACGATATCTCCGGGCGTAACCGTCGCCAACGCAGGTAGCGGGACGTTCACCGCTGCGGCTGACGATCTCGCAGCCAATAACGGCGGCAGCGTATTGAACTACGGTGTGATCGAGTGGTGCCGCAGCACCGGTCTCGTTGAGATGTACTACGACCGCAACGGGGCGTATGTCCCGGGTGTGCAGCGCACCAATCCCGCGTGGAGACCGGCACATCTGAGCGGGCTGAAGACCCAGATCACCGGCTATATGCAGATTAACGATTCCGCCGACTTCAGCGCTATCTACGACAACCTCGCCGGCAATTATCGCGTCAATCCCTCTGCTTCCAAGCTCAACAACGGTACGACACTGCCATCCCCCATCGGCAGTGCCGAGCACCCTTTCACCGGACAGTTCGACGGAGGCGGTAGTGTCTTTTCTGTAAGCGTTGACGCGCGCAATACAAATTCCAGCTCGACTACCGGTATGTTTGGCGTCGTCGGCGAGGGGGCGGTGATCCGGAGTTTCGGTCTGGCCAATGGTTCGGTGACAGCGAGCGAAGGCGCGCTCGGGATGATAGCGGGTCGCAACGACGGGCTGATAATCGACGTTGACACATACGGGACTGTGCGCGGAGGCACCACCGCTACTGGAGGCGTGGTGGGTATCAATCGCGGTGTGATGGCGAAAACAAGGAACGATTTCACCACCGTGTCGGGCGGTGCGGCGACCGGCGGTGCAGTGGGCGTCAACGAGGGAATCGTTATTCGTGCTGCATCGGGAGGCGGGTTAGCCGGGGTGACGAGCGAACATGGTCCGGCCGGCGGCGTCGCAGGCGAGAATCGCGGCCACATCGAGCAGTCCTACTACGGCTACCAGCTCGAGGCGCCGACGGTGAGCGCAGGCGGGGCTGTCGGCGGCCTGATCGGCTCGAACTCGGGTTCCATTTCGCAATCGGTCACTAACGCCCGGACCAGCACGACCCTTAGCGGCGCTCCGCTTGGCGGCGTCGCTGGCGTCAACGTCGGCCAGATCGCACCGGACGTCTTCTGGGGTAACGAGGTGGGTAACGCAACGAGCGGTGTCGGTCAGGGCACCATGCTTCCCGCGACGAGTGGCTTGACGAATGCAGGTCTTGGGAAGTCGGCGAGCTACGGGCCCACATGGGACTTCAGTTCAAACGGCGCCTGGGAGCCACCAGAACAGTACGGGTTTCCCCAGCTTCGATATTAGACGGCGACGAACAACCAGCCATAGCCGACAAACGCGTGCCCGGACGTCACTGCTTCAGCGTCGCATCAGATGCCGTCTCATCGTCGCTGTAGAACGAAAGGAGGTAGCGCGCCACAGCGGCTCGGTGATTCTGTAGTCTTCCGTGTTACGTTCGTTATCCCTACATCGACGTTGCACTATGCGAATTCGACCTACGTTTCGGCTTGACCCGGCAAAAGCGTGTCGTCGCGTGAGCTTCATGCGAGTGGGATGTCGCGTTGACTCCCTTAAGCAGCCATCAATGTCTCGCCGTTCTGCGTGACCGTTGTGTCGGCTACGGTAGTCCACTGCGCGGCCGCATTTCCGCGATCGGCATTCGCGCTGCGAAATTCGGCAACCGGCCATCTAGAGCCATTCGGCCGCAATCTGAGGCGGACGTTCGAACGTCCGCCTCATGCAGGTAACGGACCTTTTCTCGACGAGCATGTTCCTCGCGTCATTGGCCATAGAGGCTTTCGTCATACATCGAAATCAAGCTGGATGACCTGGACACCCTCACGGAATAAACAGGTGTCCGACCGCTGCTTGACAAGGGGGTTGTCCCTGCATCTTGCGAGGCGTAGACTTTAATTTGACGTCGGAGATGGCATTCCTCCGTAACCGCCCGCAACGGGCTGATGATGCCTACAGGCCTGGGTATGGCACTGTGGGAGTGCGTCCAACGGCTTCACTTGCCTTAAAAAATGCGCCGTCTCGTTAGCTCGGCGCAAGATCCCAGTTTCCATCACCGTCCGGCTAGTCTTTTAGCGATCCGCGTTGATCGCCTAGGCTGCCCCGCGAACAAGGAAGCATGATGGATCGACGATCTCTCGAATATCGGCCTACAAGCCTCTCTTTACGACATTCCATTCGATCGGGGCGCACGGGTGCGCGCTGCCGGGAGTGTCCTATTGCGCCGCGTGGTGTCGCGTTATCCGGTTCAGCGCCAGCCCGCTAGCGGCATGGCCTGCCGAATCAACGTGGAGGCGACCTGCAGACGGGCTATCGGCCTCGTTGACCTGCCGGGAGCGAATGTAGTTTTCAAACAAGAAGGGGATACGCGTGGTCTTTCACAGCATCCTGTTCGAAAAGCCGGAAGACGGCCCAAGGCGCGACGATGCGCCGGAACCGGTATTCTTCGGCGATCTCAATCTCGACCAGATCGTCTCGGCGGTCACGATCGGGCGGGACGATTACACGCTTAAGCCCTTCTTCCATACCGAGCTGGCGCGCGAGGAAGCGATCACCTACCGGCATGAGGTCATGCAGGACCTCGACAATGTCGCCGTGCTCGACAGCATCAACGCTTTCGCCGTCGGCATGCGCAAGATGCGCCAGCATCTGGCGCAGGCGGAGAAGCTCCACTACCGGCTCCAGAGCGAGTGGTGGCTCCTCGAAGCGATCGCGGTGTATTGCAAGACACTCGAGACTTTTGCGCATGATCTGCCGCTGGCGGCGCCCGTATCAAAAGGTCTGCGTGAGTTTCAGCGAACCTTGAGCGGGTATGTTGCATCAGCTTGCTTTCAATCGCTCATGCACGATGCGATCCATATCAAGGAGAGTCTGGCGGCGATTCGGTATTGCATTCGCATTAAGGGGAGCGCGGTCACGGTGCTTCACTATGATTCAGAAATCGACCAAAGTGCCGACGTGCTGAGGATCTTCGACAAATTCAAGCAAGGGGCGGTCAAAGATCACAGCGCGGAGCTGCGCGACTGGCTGGACATGAACCATGTCGAAGCCCGTGTACTGGATTTCGTCGCGCAACTGCACCCTCAGGTGTTCATCGAACTCGCTGCGTATTGCGTGAACAACGCGGACTATCTCGACGCCACGATCCAGACGTTTGATCGCGAAGTTCAATTTTATCTGGCGTACCGCGACTACATCGGTATCTGCAAATCTGCGGGTTTGAGCTTTTGCTACCCACGCATGTCGTCGACCAGCAAAGCGGTGCACTGCGACGAGATGTTTGATCTCGCTCTCGCACACAAGCTCGCTATCGAAAAGGCACCTGTGATCTGTAACGATTGCCATCTCGATGGCAAAGAACGCCTGATTGTCGTATCGGGACCCAACAACGGTGGGAAAACGACCTTTGCCCGCACCTTCGGCCAACTGCACTACCTGGCGAAGATAGGTTGTCCGGTACCAGGCCGGAACGCCGTGCTTTATCTGTGCGACCGGCTGTTCACGCACTTCGAGCGCGAAGAAAATACGAAAGACCTGCGCGGCAAGCTACAGGACGACCTAATGCGTGTCCATCAGATCCTGGCGCATGCCACGTCACGAAGCGTCATCATCATGAACGAGATATTCAGTTCTACAACGCTGACCGACGCGCTGTTTCTGAGCAAGAAAATCATCGGCGAGATGCTGGAACGCGATGCCTTGTGCGTTTGCGTGACCTTCATCGAAGAACTCGCTCATCTCGACGATCGGGCTGTGAGCATGGTGAGCGAAGTCAAGCCCGACGACCCGGCTTCTCGCACCTTTCGAGTGAGAAGAAGGCCCGCCGATGGCCGGGCCTATGCGGTGTCGGTCGCAGAGCTTTATGGCCTGACCTATGATCATCTGACGGAGCGGCTCGGACTATGAAGGCCTATCTTTTATACCGGGACCGAGACCTGGATATGTGGCAGGAGGTCGTGTGGAATGAGCCAGCACTCGTCCAGGACCTGGAATTGAACACGCTCTATCAGGCCATGGCGCAGGGCGATGCGTTTGTCTACGACGTGACCAAACGGGTGGTCCCGGCGAGCTCTATCAATCTAGGCGAAATTACTTATCGTCAGGCAATCCTTAGCGACTGCATTACGATCGAAGCGGTAGTGAGGCAGCTATACGCTATCGCGATCGAAGGGATCGAAACAAAGCGAAAGTGTTACTACGGGGTGTTTTCTGGGTCACCCAGTTCGGTGCTGCACGGCGCACGAGACTTGATTCAGCAATTCGTGGGTGTCTTGAAGAAGCTACGAGATGTCGCCGACACGCAGGCGGCGCAGTTCAAATCGGAAGGGTTTGCTCAATTTTTCTCGATGATCCAGCGAGAGTTGACGGACGAGTATTTCGTGATAATTCAGCGTTGCCTCAAGGAGATCAGGTTCAACCACGGCGTGCTGATCAGTGCGGGGCTGGGCCAGGGTAACAAAGGAATCCACTACGTGCTCCGGAAACCTCACGAAAAGGATCCCAATCTTCTGAGGCGGTTATTCGCAAAATGGCCGCGCTCGTTGACGTTTCACATCGCGGACCGGGATGAGGCTGGCGCCAGAACCTTGTCAGACCTCGAGGCACGCGGCATCAATCTCGTCGCGAATGCACTTGCCCAGTCCGCCGAACACATCCTCAGCTTTTTTACGATGTTGCGAACGGAACTGGCGTTCTACATCGGATGCGTTAATCTGCATCACGAACTGACGCGGTTGCGCGTGGCCGTCTGCGTTCCTGTTCCATCGGAATGCAATGAAAGGCGGTACGCCTTTGACGGCTTGTACGACGCTAGTCTCGCGCTGCGCGCCAAGCATGCCCCCGTCGGCAACGACGTGGCCGGGGATGGCCGTGACCTCGTTGTCATCACCGGTGCAAATCAAGGCGGCAAGTCGACGTTCCTACGCGGCGTCGGCTTGGCGCAGGTCATGATGCAATGCGGAATGTTTGTTGCGGCGGCGTCGTTTTCCGCGAATGTGTGCGACGGAATCTTTACGCACTACAAGCGCGAAGAAGATGCGTCGATGAAGAGCGGCAAGCTCGATGAGGAACTCAAGCGGATGAGCGAAATCGTCGATCACATTCGCGAACACTCGCTGCTGCTGTGCAACGAGTCATTCGCGGCAACCAACGAGCGCGAGGGTTCCGAGATCGCGCGCCAGATCATCGCGGCGTTGTTGCGAAAGCGTGTAAAAATCGTATTGGTGACGCATCTGTACGCGCTGGCTCACGGACTGCATGAGCAGAAGGCGCCGAGCATGATGTTCCTGAGAGCGGAGCGGCGCGCGGACGGCGAGCGCACATTCAAATTGACGGAGGCTGAACCCTTGCATACCAGCTATGGGGAAGATCTGTACAGGCGAATATTCCTCTCGAAATACGAATGTGAAGAACATGCTGAGCCCATATCCGTCAGCCTGTCGAAAGTTGAATAGTTGAACTCGTAAGGACGCGTATCCCACGCGCAGTGGTCAATCACGAGTGTTACACTTGATTGACGGAGATGGCATTCCTCCCCGAACCGCCAGTCAAGCCGGCTGATGATGCCTACAAGTTCCTGGGTCAGGAAGCTGTAGGCGTGTGATCGCTCGGTCCTGCTGCCCAGATTTGACATCGCTCGAATCGGGTTCATATGCATATCACTATCGCCTCACAAGTCCGCGCATCCACGGTGCGCCGCATCGGACTGCAACGCATTGTCCGACGCCAGCTGCGCACGGCGGGCTCCTCCGGGATGCAACCGGCGCGACTTTGCAGCTGCCCACAAGCGGCGCGCGGGTACGCCTCGTCTTCGTTGCGGCCCAGCACATGGCGCGCTCTGTGTGCAGCTCGCGAGACCCTCCTGCCAATACCACTGTCCCTGCGCATCTCGCTGCGGCGTGCCTGCGCGCAACGGTGGTTCCTGTTTCTCCCTTGAGCCAATCGGAGTTACCCATGAAAGGCAGTCAGCTAACGGTGTTCGCAGCTAACCAGAGCCATCGCAAGAATCACATGACGGTGGTCGACTGGATCCTGGACGAATCGAAGAAGGCCGGTATTCATGGCGCATCGGTGATCGAAGTGACGGAAGCTATTGGCGCACATGGCAAATATCATGCAGCGCGTTTCTTCGAACTGGTCGACCAGCCGGTCGCGGTCACTGTGGCGGCCGAGGATGCGAACGTCGATGCGTTGCTCGACAGCCTCAAGCACGGCGGTGTTCCACTCTTCTATACGCGCTGCCCCGTCGAGTACGAAGTGCTTGGTGCAAAGGGAGGCGCGTAATGGACTTCAATGCTATTCCGACCGGCGAGAACGTACCCCACGAGGTCAACGCCATCATCGAGATCCCCGCGCAAAGCGAGCCCGTGAAGTACGAAGCGGACAAGAAGCTCGGGCTCTTACGCATCGATCGCATCATGAGCGCGGGGATGCGTTATCCGCACAACTACGGCTTTATCCCGCGTACGCTTGCACGCGACGGCGATCCGCTCGACATCATCGTGCTCGCACCGTTCGCGCTCGAGCGCCTGTCGCTCATTGCCTGTCGTCCCGTGGGGCTGCTGAACATGACCGATCAGGCCGGACCCGACGAAAAGGTCATCGCGGTGCCAATCGATTCCGTGTGTCCGGCGACCATGAGCATTCGTGGCTTGGATGACGTAGGGGAATACACGTTGAACCAGCTCAAGTTCTTCTTCGAAAACTACAAGGCGCTCGAACCGGGGAAATGGGTCAAGTTCGAGGGATGGGCCGGTGTCGACGAGGCCTGTGACGCGATTCTCCAGGCAGTGGCCGCGTTTTCTAAGGACGCGTGACACGCGTTTGGTTTAGGCGGACGGGCCGCCGGCCGGACGGTGGTGTCTGAATCGTCCGTGCCCGGCGAAGTCACGCATCCTGTAACGCTTTTCTCTCATCTTTTAATGTCGGCTAGCAAGCCGGCGAGGAGTAGGACAATGGGCACCTCTGCAGCAATCGAGCGCATTTCCGCGGACGAGGTGCTCGATTCCCGGGGCAACCCGACGATCGAAGTCACCGTCGAACTGTTGAGCGGCATACAGGCAAGCGCCGCTGTTCCGTCCGGCGCGTCGACGGGCGAGTTCGAAGCGCGGGAACTGCGCGACGGTGACAGCACTCGCTACGGCGGCAAGGGCGTGCGCGACGCGGTGCGCCATGTCAACGAGTCGATAGCCTCGGCAATACATGGCATGCGAGTGGACGACCAGCGGCTTATTGATGCCACACTGATCGAACTGGATGGCACGCAAGACAAGAGCCGCCTGGGTGCCAATGCAATTCTCGGCGTTTCGCTAGCGTGCGCGAAGGCCGCGGCACAGGCGTACGGTATGCCTCTCTTTCGTTATCTCGGCGGCGCCAATGCGCATGTGCTGCCGGTACCCATGTTCAATGTGCTGAATGGCGGCAAGCATGCGGACAATGGACCCGATATACAGGAGTTCAAGCTGGTTCCGCTTGGCGCCCCGACATTTCGCGAAGCGCTGCGATACGGCGCGGAAACCTATCATGCTTTGCGCGACGTGCTTGCGGAACTGGGTACGGCGACCAATGTAGGGGACGAAGGCGGATTCGTGCCGAAATTGCCTTCGAACACCGCTGCGATGGACGCGATCATGCGCGCAATCGAGCGCGCGGGCTATCGTCCTGGAGACGATATTGCGATCGGTCTGGATCCAGCCGCGTCGTCGTTTTACCACGATGACCGGTATCACCTCACACGGGACGGTTTGACGTTGTCGACGGACGAGATGATTGACTACTGGAAGGACTGGCTTACGCGCTATCCCATTGTTTCGCTCGAAGATCCGCTCGCCGACAGTGATTGGACGGGGTTTGCGAAGTTGACCGCGCAGCTTGGCGAGCGCGTGCAGATCGTCGGCGACGACCTGTTCGTCACCAACCGCAGGTTCTTGAGTCGTGGCATTCGGGAGGGCTGCTGTAACAGCATCCTGATCAAGCTCAATCAAATCGGCACGGTGACTGAAACGCTCGACACCGCGCGACTTGCGCTGACCTCGGGGTACACGTGCCTGGTCTCGCACCGTTCTGGCGAAACGGAGGATACGAGCATCGCAGACCTTGCGGTCGCGCTTAACTGCGGACAAATCAAGTCCGGAGCGCCAGCGCGTGGTGAACGGGTGGCTAAGTACAACCGCTTGCTCGCCATCGAGCGTGGGCTGGGACAGGACGCCGTGTTTGCCGGCAAGGACGCACTCCGTTTGTTTCGGTAAGACCTGCGACACACGTGCGATACCTCTCGTTATTGCTCGCGCGGTATCGCTCGGGCGGTATTGCTCGATATCGCACTGCACAATTGTGCGTCGTTGGCCCCATGGACTAGAATGAATATAGCAGGGGCCCTTGACAGTGTGCTAGCGCGTCGCAGCACCGCACGGCGGACCTCTCACGGCGGGACGCGGCTATTTGCGCTACGGGAGGTGGGTGATGAACGGCTATCAACTGACGTTCTATACCGAGCAAAACCGCAAGCACGGCCACCAGACCGTATGCGAGTGGCTGTTGCACGAGGTTCGCGAACTTGGGATCCGCGGTGCGACCGTCATCAGCTGCGCCGAAGGCATCGGTCATGCGGGTGCGCATCATGCGGCGCACATGCTGAAACTCACCGATCAGCCGCTGCAGATCATTCTTGCTGTGACCGAGGACGAGGCCGATCACATTCTGGACGTCGTGCGTGCCCAAAACGTGCACGTGTTCTATACGCGCTTTCCCATCGAGTTCGGAATCATCGGCGATGATGTCCCGCCTAAGCCGCCGAAGCATTTTTCGCTCTATGGCCGCTCGCCAAGATAGTTGAATGCCGACCTTGCGCACGTCGGCGCGTCATCTATACTCAGGTTTGAATCTGGCGGAGATGGCATTCCTCCCTAACCGCCGCTAGCAGCTTAGCGGCTAATGATGCCTACATGGTCCCCGGGCGCTTCGGGGCCGGTAGGCATTCTTACGCCGGCTCTTCTTGTTTGAGCATCCCGGGCAGATTGTTGCCTACAAGAAAATCAGAATATGGGATGCATCAACGAGTCGCCGTGTTGCACTTGTTCCCTCTTTCGTCACTGCCTTCGTGATCGTATTTGGTCGCGTCATCGTCCAGCGATCCGCACGGGCGTTGAGACGCGTTCACATCGCGATGTGGGCCAGCCCCTTGTTTCAGCGGAGGGCGCATGAGCACGCGCGACGTGGCACTCCAGGTGGCCCAAGTGGTAACCGTCATCGCAGTGTCGCCGCTACTGCAGGGCGTCATCCTGCAATGGGAAGAGCGTGTGCAACGCGCACGCGGCCCTGGCATCTTCCAACCGTATCGGGATCTGTGGAAACTCTTCCACAAGCAACTCGTGGTGCCGGACACCGCCTCGTGGATCTACTGGGCCGCGCCCGTCGTGGCTTTCACCTGCATGCTGACGGTACCGATCCTCATCCCGGTGCTTACTGACTTTCCGCTGCCGCTATCCGACATGGGTGACATCCTGGGCGGCGGCCTCATCCTGACGCTCGGGTCGTTCGCTGTTGTGCTCGCTGGGCTGGATTCAGGTAGCGCTTATGGCGGCATTGGCTCGAGCCGCTCGGTGATGCTTGGCATTCTCGCTGAGCCGACGCTGATCCTTGTGCTGGTCGGCATTACGCTCCTCGCCAAAGCCATGCTGCCGTTCGTCGTGAACCATCTGCTGGTTGCACAACCTTCCGTGTACTGGAGTCCGGCACACCTTTTTCTCGTGTTCGCTTTTTTTGTCTTGCTGCTCGTGGAGACGGACCGTCTGCCGATCCATTCGAGCACGCACATCGAGGTGTACATGATCGAAGAGGCCCGCATCCTCGAGTATTCGGGGGCGCTTCTCGCGCTGCTCAAGTGGGCGTCGATGATGAAGCAGTTCATTCTCTACACCATCTTTTGCAATGTGCTGACGCTGCCTTGGGGACTTTCTCAACGAGGTACGGCCTTGGGTGTACTCGGTGCGGGGATCGGCCTCTTCCTGCGCATGCTGCTGGTTGCACTCGTCGTCGTGCTGGTCGAGACGGCGCAATCCCGCTTGCGCTTCTTCCGCTATCAGGAGCCGCTTGCTGCATCGTTCATGCTGGCGGTGCTTGCGATCGCCGCCAACCAGCTCAGGTGACCCCTTAGATGACCCCCTTAGGTGACACATCATGCTGCTCGCAAACCTGAGTCCGCTTGCCGCATCCCTCTTCAGCCTGCTGGCGATCGGCAGCCTCCTGCTTGCGTTCGTGATGCTGGGTTCGCGCTGGTTGAAAGACTACTTGCTCGCGTTCATGGTCGAGTCGTGGCTGATCGCAACGCTCTCTGGAGCCGTGGGCTACTACGGCAACTATCACGAGCTGTACCTGATTGCGATCCTGACTGCGCTCTTTCGGGGGCTTGTGCTGCCTTATCTGATCTGGCGAATCATTGTTCGGCTGAAAGTCGAGCGTGAGTTGCACGTCATACTGCAGCCGAGCTCAAGCATTGTGCTTGGTGCGCTGCTGGTGCTCTTTGCTTTTGTTGTATCGAACCATCTGGGCAACGCGCTGGGTTTCCGCGGTACGGTCGTCGTGCTGGCGCTCACAGTGATGCTATCGATGAAGCTCATTGGCTTCCTGATGTTGGCGGTGCGCCATGAGGCGATCAGTCAGGTGCTCGGACTCCTGATCCTTGAGAACGGCATTTTCTTGGGCTCCCAGATCCTCGTGCCCGGCATGCCGATGTTGATCGAACTGGTGTTGCTCTTCGATCTGCTTGTCATCGTCGTGAGCTTCGGTGTGCTGGTGCGTTATCTGGTCGAGCATGTCGGTAGCACGAGCAGCCGGGAACTTACACGGCTGGTGGGGTGACCATGATCGAAACGTGGAGCATCGTGATCGTTGTTTCGCCCCTCGTCGCCGCAGCGATTTGCGCCGCGTGCCGGCATGCGCGCATTGCTGAGTATGCGAACCTGATCGCGTCGTTCGTCTGCGTGGTCGCGGCGCTTTCACTGGCGTGCAACGTCGAGGACGGGTATCGCTTTCTGCACGACTACGTCGTGGTCGACGCGCTGGCCTCCTGGACGCTGGTTTGCACCGCGCTCGTGTATTGTCTCGCTTCAATCTATGCCGTTGGCTACATGCGCTTGCTGGCTGAGGAGCGCGAACGGCTGCCGAACTTCTATGCGCTCTTCGCACTGTTCGCGGCAACGATGATCTGCGGACCGATCATGAACAATATCGGTGTCTACTGGATTGCGATCGAACTGACCACGCTCGTCAGCACGTTCCTCATCGGCTTCGAGCGCGGCCGGGAAGCGATCGAAGCGGCGTGGAAATACATCATCGTGGTGTCCGCGGGCATCAGCCTTGCGCTGCTCGGAACCGTGCTTTTCTACTGGGCGGGAAGTCTTGTCATTGGCCCGACCTACGATATGACGTGGGACGCGCTGCGCCATGCAGCCCCGCAGATGAGCCCGGCGCTCACCCAGATGGCGTTCCTGCTCGTGCTGGTGGGCTATGGCACGAAAGCGGGCCTCGCGCCGATGCATACGTGGCTCCCCGACGCACACAGCGAGGGTCCGGCGCCGGTGTCCGCCATGCTCTCCGGTGCGCTTTTGAACACGGCGATGCTTGGCATCGCGCGGTTCCTGACCATCACCGATGCCGCGAGCTCCTCGCTTCTGCCGCGCACGGTGCTGGTTGCGTTCGGCGCGTTTTCGCTGTTTGTCGCCGCACTCTTCATCGTGAAGCAGCAAGGTATCAAGCGGTTGATGGCCTATTCCAGCGTCGAGCATATGGGTGTGCTGGCGCTCGGATTCGGATTCGGTGGCCCGCTCGCGGTCGCCGCCGTGCTGTATCACATGCTCAACCATTCGCTGAACAAGTCGCTCATGTTCTTTGGCGCTGGCAACGTCATGCGCGTATTCGGCACCAAGGAGATGGGCGAAATACGCAACGTGTGGACCCGTTTTCCCGTCACCGGGGCGCTGTGGCTGGCTGGCGCCGTGGCGATTACGGGTGCACCACCGTTCGGCCTGTTTCTGAGCGAACTGACATTGATGCGCGCCGGCATGGCGGGCTCGAACGCGTGGGCCGTGATCGTGATGTTGCTGTTGCTGATTGTTATCTTCATCGGCTTTCTCAATCACTTCAGGGCCATGTACTTTGAAGCAAGGCCGGCGGGCGAGGCACAGGAGATTAATCGTAAGGTGAGCGTGAGCGCCTGGATGACGGTTCCGATGTGGCTCACCCTGGTGCCGGTATTGGTCCTTGGTGTGTGGTGGCCGCAAAACCTTTGGCGCTTCTTTGAACTGGTCGCCGCTGATCTGGGAGGAGTTGCGCGATGAACAACTGCACGCTTACGTCTATAACGCCCGCCGAACTCAACGCGGCCGCTGCCGATCTTCTTGATCATGGGGGGCGGATGCAGGTTGCATACGCGTGGTTTCCGCGACCGGACGCGCCGGAATTGCGGTACATCTCGACCACGCCCGGCCAGCGGGAGTTTACGAGCTGGCGTGTCGATGCAGGCAAAGAACCAGTTGCGAGTCTTGCGGCGAAGTCTCCACTGCTTGGCTGGCACGAGCGCGAGATCATGGAAATGAGCGGCATCGCGTTCGCCGGCCATCCGGAGCCGGAGCGCCTGGTGAGCGCATTTCTGCCGCAGACGGCGCGTGGCCCGCTCGAGCCTGGCGGGGCGGTGCATGCGAGCGCAGCGGGCTCACTTGCAGCACCAATACTGCCGCAAGTGTCCGGCAAGCACGTTCAGTTATTGCCCTTCGGTCCAGTGCGAGCTGATGTGGTCGAGTCGGCCCAGTTCATTTTCTATTACGTCGGCGAAGGCATTCTCCACTATCACCCCAACCTGTTCCTCAAGCATCGCGGGATGGAGAAACAGTTCGAGGGGATCGATATCGAACGAGGCGGTCTGTTGGCCGAGCGTGTGTCGGGCGTGGACACCGTCGCGCACGCGCTTGCGTATGCGCAGGCCGTCGAGGACGCCTCGGGGTGCATCGTGCCGCCTCGCGCACAGTGGCTTCGTGTCATCGCGGCGGAACTCGAGCGTACCTACAACCACTTGCACTACCTCGGCCACTTGTGTCACACGACGACACTGAAGGTTGGTGAGGCCCAGGGCAAGCTGCTGGAGGAGCGTGCGAAGCAAATGAATGCGCTTGCATCGGGTAGCCGGCTATTGCGCAGCATTGTCTGGCCGGGTGGTGTGCGCCGGGATCTGGACGTGGTTGCGGTTCTTAAGGGCATCACGACACTCCGGCGCGAACTAGATAGGTACGCCGATCTCATCGAGCGGACCACCAGCCATCTCGACCGGCTCATTTCTACCGCGCCGCTCAGTCAGCAGCTCGCCTTTGATCAAGGCGCTACCGGGCCGATCGAGCGGGCGTCAGGCATCGATCGTGATCTCAGGCGGGATCATCGGTATGCCGCGTACGGTGAACTGCCGCCCGCTGTCGCGGTCCGCAGCGAGGGCGATGCGTATGCCCGGATGAAGGTGCGTATCGCGGAACTCCAGGCGAGCCTGGAGCTGCTCGATGACGCCATCACGCGCGGCGTTCCGACAGGGCCGCTGCTTGAGCCTTGTCGGCGCGTGCCGAACGCTGAGGGGCTCGGCTGGGCGGAATCGTCGCGTGGCAGCGTGCTCTACGCGCTGCATTTCGACGACCGGTCACGCATTGCGCGCGCGAAGATCAAGTCGCCATCGTTTTCGAACTGGCGGGTTTTTCCCTTCACCGTGCACGACAGCAACATGATGGACTATGCGATCAATGAGGCGAGTTTTGGTTTGATCATTTCGGGTTGTGCACGATAGGACGGAGCGATCATGTCTCTATGGACGTGGTTCGGCTTGACGAGTGGCAGCGCCAGTACCGGCTGGCCACTCAAGGGTGACGCGCATGGTCAGCAAGGCGTGCTCGGCATGCCGCGTTATGACCCGGCCAAATGCCAGGACGGCTGCGATGCGTGCGCACAGTCTTGCGTGACGCACGCCATCACGTTTTCGCCGAAGTTTGGCGAGAATGCGCGGCCCGAGGTGGACTGGGGCCGCTGCATCGTCTGCCAGCTTTGTACTGAAGCGTGTCCGACGGGCGCTTTTTCAGCGTCTGAAGATTGGGCGCTGGGTGTGAAGCAGCGCGACGATCTGGTGTGGGCCGAGGCGCTCGCGTCCGATGCAGCCAGCGACCTCTCGGACCGTACGCGACGACCGTTTCGGCGCAGTCTCCATATCCGGCACGTCGATGCAGGCTCGTGCAATGGCTGCGAATCGGAGTTGCAGGCGTTGAACAATCCGTTTTACAACCTGCATCGGCTCGGCATCTTCTTCACGGCGTCCCCGCGCTCGGCCGATGTCCTGCTCGTCACCGGCCCAGTGACGCACGCGATGCGCGCGCCGCTGCTGCAGACCTATGAAGCGATGCCGGATCCGAAGTGGGTCATCGCGACGGGCACGTGCGCGGTGTCGGGTGGCGTCACGGGCGGCAATTACGCGTGCGGCAACGGGCTCGATGGCGTGCTGCCAGTTGACATCTACCTGCCGGGTTGTCCGCCGAACCCAGCAGCCATCATTCACGCTCTGCTGTTGCTCCTCGGTCGCGAAGAGCAACGGATGCGAGGAGGGCAGCTTGAGCGCTGATCTGATTCTGGCCGCGAGCGCACTGTGGTTCGCCGCCGCCATCCTTTCGCCGCTGCGCACGGTGCGCGTGTTGGTCAGATATGCGCTGACCACCGGTTGCGTGCTGGGTGTCGTTGCTTGTCTGCTTGCTTTGCCCACGGCGACGCCGCGCGTCGACTTTCCGTTCGCGCTCGCATCGCAGCGAATCGCATTCAAGCTTGAGCCCTCGGCGATATGGCTATTGGGCTTTGGTCTGGTACCGGCCACCTTCGCCTGCTGGCTGGGCTCGCCGCTCTCGGGTCGCACAGGGACGTGGTGGATGGGCGCATCGCTGAGCTTGTTGGGCGCGTTGGGCGTGTTCGGCCTGCAAGACGGCATCTCGATGCTCGTCGCCTGGGAGGTGATGAGCCTGGGCGGAGCGGTGATGCTCACAGGCGAGCGCGCACGCGATACCAATGGCAACTCCGTGTTGCTCATGCTCGCGCTGCTTGAGGTGGGGGCCATCGCGCTTGTCCTTGCGATCCTGCTGCTGGACCATGCCGCGGGCGGCGTCAGCTTCGACGCGTTCAGTGCTCATGCTTCCCACGCATCAGAGCTTTTGTCGTGGGTGGCCGGTGTCGCGCTGCTCGTCGGCTTCGGCGCGAAACTGGGCCTCATCCCCTTCTATGAGTGGTTTCCACGTGCGTACTCGAGCGGCAGTGGTGCGACCGGCGTGCTGTTTTCCGGTGTCGTCTTGAACGCTGCCTATTTTGCGTTGAGCCGTGGCTGGAATAGCTGGCTGGGTGTCGCGAGCGATAGCGGCAGCGCATTCGGCCTGGGTGTTGTCGCGATTGCAATCGGCGTGGTCAGCGCGGTGCTGGCGATTTTGTTCGCGTTCCAGCAGGACGACTGGAGAGCGTTGCTCAGCTACTCGTCCGCGGAGAACGCGTCGGTCGCAGTCGCGATGCTCGGCGTGACGCAACTCTTTCGCAGTGACCATCTGGGCGGCCTCGCCGGACTCGCATGGACCGTCGCACTGCTTCACCTCGCCGGCCATTCGCTCGCCAAAGGTGCGCTCTTTCTGGTCGCTGACGGCATCCAGGCGTCGACCGGAAACTACGATATCGTGCCGCGCGCATGGCTCAAGAACAGCGGCTTCATGCTAGGGCTCGGCGCGGTCTTTGCCGTGATGAGCCTCGCGTCCGTTCCGCCGCAAGCGGGGTTCGTCAGTGAATGGTATGCCTTCCAGACGGTGTTTCAAGGCTTTCATCTTTCGGCCTTCACAGGACGCCTCGTGCTCGTGCTAGCCGGAGCGGGCCTCGCGCTCGCGGCAGCGGTGGCGCTCGCTACGTTCGTGAAACTGTTCGGGTTGGGGCTACTGGGCATGCCGGATGTCGAGTACGCACGACCCGTGCCACGACGGAACGCGGCAGTCGTCGGAGTGCTGGGGCTATGCGTGCTTGCCGTGGCCGTCGGTGCACCGCTCTGGCTCAACGCGCTGGCGAGCGGCGCCCAGACGCTGTTCCAAGCCAACAGTCCCCAGGCGATGGTCGCTGGATGGCTGCTGGTACCGTTGACCGACAAGTTCGCTTTTATCTCGCCATCCAAGCTCATCATCGTGATGCCGTTGCTGGCGCTGCTGCCGCTTGCCCTCCTGAGACTCACGAAAGCGCGTCCGGTGCGGCGCACGGCGGTCTGGTTCGGCGGAATAACCCCGAATGGCCGCGAGGCGATGACCACGCCGCTGACATTCTCGAACGCGATGCGCACGTTCTACAGCTTCGTGTATCAACCGACAATGAGCACCGAGCGGGAACACGAACAGCGCGAGTACTTTATCAAGCGGCTGGTTTTTTCCGAGGGCGTGACCGATCTGTTCGAGCGGCATCTGTTCGCGCCCGCAACGCGGATAGTGACGTGGTCCGCCGAGAAGTTGCGTGCATTGCAGTCCGGTAACCTGAATTTCTATCTCGCGCTGATCGGCGGATTGCTTGTCGCGATACTGGCCTTGACGCTGGTATAGATCGCATCAACGAACGAAGGGCAGGGCGCAAGGGTAATCATTCATTTAACGGGTTGTCCAGATAAGCACGAATACGCTCGGCGAATGATTCGAGCGTGGCTTGCTCGGCCACGACGCGTGCATGCGGTCGAAGCCGTTGGCCGGCCCACCGGGGAATCACATGAAAATGCACGTGGCCGACAGTCTGGCCGGCCGCACGGCCGTTCAACTGCGCGATCGCGATGCCATCCGGCCGCAGTGCTGCGCGCACCGCGAGTGCCACACGCCGGACCATGCGCATGCAGGCCTCGGCCGCGGTATCGGAGAGTTCGAAGATGTCCATTGCCGTCTCCTTCGGGATGACAAGCACGTGCCCGTCGGACTGGGGCCTCAGATCCATGAAGGCGAGTACAGCCTCGGTCTCACCTACCTTGATGCAAGGTAATTCTCCCCAGAGGATCCTGGCGAACGCGTTGTTGTGGTCGTATGTCATGGCTCTCTTGGCGCACGCCGTTGTTGCGTTGCGCAAATTTATTCCGTAAAATCCGCGATTTTGGAGATGGCATTCCTCCAAACAACCGCCGATCCTTCGGCTGATGATGCCTACGAGTTCCTGGGTGCAGGAGGTCGTAGGTCGTCCGTGCGACGCCCTGTCGCCCAGGTTTGATGTTCTGTCAAACCTAGAAATTATGAAACGTCTCAAGTCTGTCGAACAGATCGCCATGGTGCCGTATCTGGCGCGCTGGCTGCTGCTGTCCTCCGTGCTCGGTGCCCTGGCCGGGTCTGCCTCCGCGCTTTTCCTCTTTGCATTGGATCGTGCCACCGATACGCGGGTGGATCATCCGTGGCTCGTCTGGTTGCTGCCGTTCGCGGGGTTCCTGACCGGCTGGATCTATCACCGCGTCGGCAAGAGCGTCGAGGGCGGTAACAACCTGCTGATCGACGAGATTCACGATCCGCAGAAGATCGTGCCCAAGCGCATGGCGCCGCTCGTGTTGGTGGCCACCGTGATCACTCACTTGTTCGGTGGCTCTGCGGGCCGCGAGGGCACAGCGGTCCAGATGGGCGGGGCGCTGGCTGACCGGGTCACGCACCTCTTCGATCTAGGTCGAGAGGACCGTCGCATCCTGCTGATGGCCGGCATCGCAGCGGGCTTTTCGTCGGTCTTCGGCACGCCTCTCGCCGGCGCGATCTTTGGCCTCGAGGTGCTCGCGATCGGCCGCCTGCGCTATGACGCGTTGCTGGCGTGTCTCGCCGCGTCTGTCGTGGCCGACGCGGTATGCCGTCTATGGGGCATTCACCACACCGTGTATTTGATCCCGTTCGTGCCGCCCGTCACGGCCCTCGGGTTTGGATCCGCGATCATTGCCGGTATCGCATTCGGTGTAGTGGGGATGCTCTTTGCCGACTCGACGCATGCGTTGTCCGCCCTCATCAAACGCAAGATCGCCTATGCGCCTTTTCGGCCCTTGGTTGGTGGTGCCGTGGTGGCGATCCTTGCCACCGTCCTGAACGTTCCGCAGTACCTGGGTCTCGGGATACCGACCATCGTGCAGGCATTCAACGGTCCATTGCCCGTCTATGACTTTGCCGGCAAATTCGGCTTCACCGTGGTCACGCTTGCGTCAGGATTCAAGGGCGGCGAGGTGACTCCGCTCTTCTATATTGGCGCCACGCTTGGCAACGCACTGGGTCACATCCTGGCGTTGCCGATACCGGTGCTCGCGGGGCTCGGCTTTGTCGCCGTGTTCGCCGGTGCGGCGAACACCCCGATTGCGTCGACGGTGATGGCAATCGAACTCTTTGGTCCTCAGATCGGCGTGTATGCCGCCTTGGCGTGCGTGGTCAGTTACCTCTTTTCCGGTCACACGGGAATTTACCGCGCGCAACGGGTCGGCCACGCAAAACATCCGCTCATTCCAGCCGGCATGCGCTTGGCCGATATCCCGGCCTGGCGCCGCGCGCGCCGCAAGGCCGCGACCGTCTCCGCGCAATCCTGAACGCTTCCAACACTTCCCTGCCCATCACCATGACTCAGCTGATTTCACTTCGCCTGTATTTCCACCATTCCGAAAGGGCTCGTCCGACACGCTTCTGGCATCGGGTGTCGCGACCGAGCCTTGCCGCGCACTTGCTTCGCCATGCGAAGGAAGCGGGTATCGAACAGGCGCTCTTGCATCGCGTCCATGCGGGTTACCTTAAAGGTGACCGGCTGCATCACGAACACATCGAGATTGCGCATCACCGTTTTCCGCACTGCATCGAACTCATTGACCTGGACGCCAAAGTGCGCGACTTCTGGCGTACGCATGGCAAGGGGCTGGACAACGTCCGGGCGATTTTCCTGCCGTGCGAACTACCGATGCAGGCGACGTGAGCAACGGCCACGCGGGCCGAGTCGACCATGAAACCACAGACCAGGATGCGGCTGGCAGGGCAATTGACGGTGCTCGGGTTCGCGGTGCTGGTGACTCAGGCGATGGCCTGGATGCTGTCCACGGCCGTGAATTCTGTCTATGGCAGCATCTCGCCCTTCTGGTTTGCGGCCTTCGGCGCGTTGACCGTGCCTTTTGTCATCATCTGGATACGAAAGGACGCGGCGCGCGCGTATGAGGCCGCGATTAAAAAGGGCTTTCTGGGTTTGGAGGGGGAGCCGGCGCACGTGATCTCGATCGCCAACGATTGCCCGAAACGCTGGTGGGTGTTGCTCCATATACGGCTCCATCCGGAGTTGGTCGAAGCGGAAACTTGTTAAGCCTGACGAAGGCTTTTGGGGAGATAGTATGGAAACGCAGTCGTCAGGGTACGGCGGTCTTACCACTCGACTACTTCCGGCGAACACGCTATGCGACGAGAGTGGAATCATGCAGCGACTCAGTAGCGTCAGCGTGCGCGGCGAACGGCGAGTGCCCAACGAAATTGAACCAGGGTCCTATTGCCTGCGCGCAAGGACGTCTTCTCCACATCTCTGCCCAGGTCGGACAGCGGGACGAACGGCCGTTGCACCATTGGAAGCCGCCGTTGGGGTTACGTTGGATCGACGGACCGTTGTGGGTCGGTCGTCAAGGGACATTGAGTTCCATCGTTTTGGCCTTTCGCGATCGAAACTTCGCTGGGCGATGAGCGACGCGCGAAGATCTGTGATCTGCCAGTAGGACCCCGCTAAGACCTGCCGCGTGCCAGCCATTCCTGCAGTGGCTGAATGCAACTAACCGTCTATTGCTCATCATCCTATGAATCAATTCCGCAAAAGCACCGACGGCCGATAGAAGAAACCGCTCGAGGCGCTGCGAACGCTTGCACGGGGAAGAACCGGCACTTTAGTGATAGTCATCTTCCAACTGATGGCGGATTGCCAGCACCGTGACCGTCTCGTTGTCCTCTATTTCGAATAGTGCGACGTAGCCGCTGCGCCCGAATGGAATGACCAGTTCTCGAAGGAAAGGTGCGTCGGATCGCGCTTTGCGGCACGTAAACGGCGAACTCCGAAGCGTCGCGAAGCCGTCGCGAATTGCCTGAACAGCCGCCTCCGCGAGGGTGAAATCGGTGGCGTCGCGCTGGAGAATGAAGTCGTAAAGGCGGTCGAGGTCCGTCGCGGCCTCGAGGGTAAACCGAACCGCGTAAGTCATCGCGCCGTCGTGCGTCGCGTCTTGGCTTTTGCCAGCCGGGCCTCAAGCGTAGCCAAGATGTCATCGGCGGACACATACTGACCGCTCTGTCTGGCGCTGTCTCGCGAGGCGAGGCCGCGCGCAATAAAATCGCTCCGCAAACGCCGACGCTCAATGTTCGCGCGAATCGACTGCTCGACAAACGCCGACAGGCTCTCGCCGTCGGACAAAACGCTTTCAGCGGCTTCGCGCAATTCCGGCTCGACCCGTACCGCGGGGAAGGTAGCGGTTTTCATGAATTCACCCCTGCATCGCAATTGCGATACATTTTGCCCGGTTTCTGTGTCTCATGCAAACGCAACTTGCGCGACGTACGTGAAATCAGTCGGGTAACGCTCGGGTTTCAATGGACTCGTGGCGTCGAACGGTTCGGCGGTCAGCTCAGCGGCCGCAACGATGCCTGATCCTGCGTCTACCCAAGTGGGCTGGGGCGCCCTTGGCACTACATCGGCTCGAACCTTCGATACTCACCGCCGGATGAGCGAGCGCCTTGCGTGCGGCGAGCGCGGCGATTCGCTGGTAGCCATCGCCGAAGCATCTGAGGTACGAGCGTCGCTTGCGCCCGGTCAAGCCAGAAAAACGCTTCGAGCGCCTCGAGGGCGACCACGCACTCGACTGCGCCGTTCGCTCGAACGAGGTCGAACGCAATACCGCGGCGATCTGCGAGGATGCGGGGTGCTGTCGCTGCGGCTTCCATGATTAAACTGTATCAATTATGTTAGGCGAGTGCTTGAACGCTGGCCCGCGGAATAGAACGCGAGACCGATGCGTTGCTACCAATCGATGCGGTGCTTGTCTTCCGTTTCCCGATGCCGCCGGTCATCGTCGATATGCAGGTACAGGCTGGTCGTGGTCAGCGAAGCATGACCCAGATTGTCACGAACGAGCCGAAGATCGACTTTTTGATCGGCCATGTGCGAGCCAGCGCTGTGACGCAGCCAGTGGGCGGAAGCTTTCTCCAGTAGGTCTGCACGCGCCGAAGCGCCATCTCTCGCGCGCAGTCGCGCAGCCGCCTTCGCAAAGACGTCCTTGACGATCGCGTGCAGTCCGGCGCGCGTCAGCGGCGCGCATGTCTGCGCCCGGTCATTGGCTGCGGTTGCGCCAATCGGCATAACCAGCGGCTTCTCTTCGTTGGGCGAGGGCAACGCGCTCAGGCCCAGTTGCTGGCGGTAGCGCGAAAGCTCCATCATCATCTCGCGCGTCGCGGGGACGAGTCGCTCCTTGCCGCCTTTACCGTGAACGGTCAGCCACCAGCGAAGGGCGCCATCGGCGTCGCGGCGCACAAAAAACTGGCCCATGGTGTTCGCGCCCACTTCAGCAATACGCAACCCACCCAGATACAGCAGCGTGAATAGCCACCGCACCCGGTAAGCATGCGCACGCGCGCGATCGGTGTCGCGCGGCAGCGTAGCGATCGTGTCCTTGACCTCCTGCCAGAGCGCCGGCTCGAGATAGCGGGTGATGCGCGGAGCGGCGTGTTTCGTGCGCTGTCGGGAAAGCGACAGGGGATTGCCGGCAAGATAGCCCGCCTGCACCAGCCACGCGAACAACGCATTGAGAATGACGATCGCCTGACGCTGACTCGTGGGCGACAGGATTCCATAGAAAGGCCGCCACCGTGCATCGTGGCGAGGGTGCTTGCGACCACTGCCGGCGATCCAGGTCGCGGCGGGTTGCGGATCGGCCAGGAACTGCTGGTAGCGCAGACAATCTTCGTGGGTGAGCGACGAGAGCGGCTTGCCGAGCGTCACAAGCGACCAGAGCAGCAAGCGCTCGGCCTCCTTGCGATAACTCTCAAAGGTGGTCTTCGTGTCGTGAAAGCGCGAGAGCCAGGCGCGAATCGCATCGAGATCATTGCTGGCCGCGATCTGCGCCCGACCGTCCGTCGCGCGATTCGCCCCGAGACTACCGTCGAGCGTCGACGGAATCACAAGCGATTCGAGTGGCGCGGGTTGGAGTGCAATGGATGTCGGTGGCGGAAGAGCGGGCATTGAGTCTCACGCGGTTTCAAGGTCGGTACGACGCAAGCGACTCAACATTATAGTACTAATGTCAAATTTCAATGGTATTGAAGTTCGATATATAGCGAAATACGTTATATTATTAACTCCGTTCTTTGCCCTCCCGTCCAATGTCCGACGTTCTTTCCGACGAAACCCGCCTCGCCGCCGATATCGAGCGCCTCAAGGTCGAATTCCCGAAGACCCGCGAGCTCTATCGCGAGGTCTGCGCGCTGCTGTTTTTCCGCTTCGGCGTCCCTCCCACCGCCAATCGCCTCTACAACCTGGTTCGGCGCGGCACCATGAGCACCCCGGCGTCGGTGCTAAGCGAGTTCTGGGCGGAGTTACGAGAGAAGAGTCGGGTGCGAATCGAGCACCCGGACTTGCCAAAAGAGTTGAGTGAGGCCGCAGGCGAGTTGATCGGAACGCTTTGGACGCGCGCGGCGGCCTCCGCACACGCCGAACTGACGTCGCTTCGCGATGACGTCGAAGCGCGTCGCGCCGAGGCGGAGCAAAAGGTCGCCGCCGCGCGCGAGGAGCTCGGTCGGACTGAGACGGCGCTTGAGCAACGCACCGCGGCATTGCTTGCGGCGCAGGTCGAAATTCGGGAGCTGGAGCGGCAGCAGGCGCAAGAGGCGGCCGCACGCAAAGCACTCGAGGCGCAGGTCAAGCGTCTTGGCGACGAGATCGTCGCGCGTGAGCGTGATCTCGACAAGGTACGCGACACTTTCTCGCGTGATCTGGAAAAACTCCGCGAGACGGCTGGTCGTGCGGAGGAGCGCTTACGCGCTTCGGAAAAGCGTGCGCTCTTGGAAATTGATCGCGAACGCGGTGCAGTGGTAAAAGTACAGAAAGAATTGGCGGAAGCAGCCAAGCGCGCAGAAAAGCGGGATGCCGAACATCGTCGGACAGTCGAAGCGCTGCAAGAGCAGCAGGGCGATGCTCGCCAGCAGACTGGGGTGTTGCAGGGTAAGCTGGCCGCGCTCGAAGAGGCATACAAGTCGCTCCAGGAGCAGTTGAAGTCGCTGCGCGCAACGACGCGTCCCTCAGCGCGACGCGCCCCCCCGGCAGAATCCCGTCCTCCAGCAAGGCGCGCAACGCGCAAGGCAACCGCTGGGAAAACGGCGGGAACGAAGAGCCGAACGTAACCTTGGCGTCGTCGCGAGATCGACCTGGCTTGCGAGCGTCCAGTAGAGGAGTGAACAATTGAGAAGAACGGCAGAGAACAAACTGAAGGTGGTCGCGGTGCGCATCGACCCAGTCATCGAACAGAGGTTACGCGTGTTGGCCGACGCGACAGGGCGGAAGCAGTCCTTCTTCCTGCAGCAGATGATCGAGGGCGGTCTCGACGCGATCGAACAAGTCTGGCTCTCGCCCGATACCTTGGAGAAGGTTCGAAGCGGTGCTTTGCCAGATCTCCTGGATGAACGCCGCACGACCTCGGACCTGTTTGACCACGGTTCGAGTGATCCGGCACCGTGGACCGAGCCGCCCTGAGTTATTGTTCGCGGTTCGGCAAGATCGGGTTCGTTTTCAACAGAGAAGAACGGAGATTGATACACAAACAAGATCTGGTCGACGCGACCTACACGCGCCTCTGATTGACATACCGCTTAGCCATCGATGCGATTAGCAGCGCAGCCGCGCCCGCGAGCATCATTCCGGCCGTCGCACTCTGGTTCAGCCTTGCTCTCGTGTACAGACTTGATTCCAGTACCGGACCATTTTTGCCCGATCGTTCGAGCAAGGTTCCTGCGCCTTTGTAAAGCGCGTCGCCGTTGCGTTTCGGCTCCTTCGTCATCTGCGCCGCCACGCCGAGCTTGCCCATGAAGCGGTCAAAAAGGCCCGGCGCCGCGCGTCCAAACGCCACCGTGCCGCGCGAGGCCCCACCGACGTAGATTTCGCGTTCGGGACGCGTCGCCGCATGCAGGATCGCCTTTGCGACGATGTCCGGCGCGTAGACCGGCGGCGGCAGCTTCGGCTCGACGTCGAGATGGTTGCGCGCATGCTGGACGAAGAGCGTATCGATGCCTGCGGGTTTAATGAGCGTTACCGAGATCGGCGCGCGTTCATTGATCAGTTCGAGGCGAAGAGTGTCCGTATAGCCTTTCACCGCATGTTTCGACGCGACATACGAGCCTTGCAGCGGCACCGCGATATCGGACAGTTCGCTTCCGAGGTTGATCAGTGCGCCGCCGCCACGTTTCTTCAAGTGTCGTACGGCGATCAGCGAGCCGTGCACGACGCCCCAGAAGTTCGTCTCGAAGAGCTTGCGCTGGTCTTCGAGCGGCACCTCCTCGCTGAACCCGTAGACCGAGCCGCCCGCGTTGTTGACCCACGTATCGAACCCGCCGAAGTGCGCGACCGCGGCGTCGGCGGCGCGTTCAAGCGCTACCTCATCACCGACGTCGGCGGCGGCGTACGCGACGAACGCGCCGCGCGCTGACAGTTCATTCGCGACCTTCTTGAGCGCGCGTTCGTCCCGGGCGATCAACATCAGCCTCGCGCCCTTCCGAGCGGCGAAACGAGCGGTCACGAGACCGATCCCGCTCGTCGCGCCGGTGATAACGATCACTTGCTGATGCAGGGGTTTCAGTTTGAGTCGCATATCGGTGAGTTCCGGCAGTGGAATGTGCTGGACAAGCAGCATCGCCTGTACCTGATCGGACGTGCCAGTTCCTCGCTATTTGAAGCGCAGCATCTCGCGCGCTCTTTGCGTAAAGAATTCCGTCCTTGTTATCCGGACCGGTCGGGGCACATCGCAATTGCCAGCGTTCGAGACGTCGATCTCCCCCGCCGGGCCGGTTTCTCGGCGCCAATAGAAGCGGCGGTGCATTGTAAAAGTGAGAATTGGGACCTGCGGATCGCGCTGTCCGCCTGAAGGGGCTTGGCGCCGCGAGCCTTCCCCATTAAACGAATACCTGATACGAATTCCGGAGTTCCGCGCTCTGTCAACAACGGCCAAGTCGCGGGCGCAGCGCGCGGGGCTTTATCCTTTGCTGCCGGTCAACGCGGCCACGACGCTTTCTGCGGTTCCGGGCCAAGCAGCATTTGGCGCATGCGTGCTAATACGACTGGTCGCGCATGGGGCGCGAAGTTTTTGCCCAACGCGAGCGCCCAACGCCGCTCCTGGACGGGGAGCGGCCGACATGTACCCGTTCGGACATAAAGATGAAGGGGTAGATAGATGATAGAGCTATCCACCCCTTCATTTGCGGACATCGGGAGATTTGCCGTGGCGCAGGGTTCCAACCTTCCGCGCATGCTTTCCCGCGCGGCGTGCGGGCGCCCGCGCTGAACGACGCTGCCTGCGCGCGCAGGACAGCGCATATCTAGTCAGATGACGGTTGCGTTATCGCAGGGCGGTCAATCAGCGCTGCCGCTTAAAGTACGCGATTTGCGTGAGCGGCGAACTCCTCATCGTGTGAGTCGGAGAAATGTTGGCTGGGGCACGCCGCGAGGAACCGTGTTGAGCGGTCGAGCGTCTGTGACGATCTTTTGCGACCGCCGCAGCGTATGCGCTGGATATCGGCGTCGCCACGCTGGCTATTGGCGAGCGGCTCCCGCGCTCACCGCCTACTACGCGGGCGTACGATTTCGATCACGGCCTTTCGCTTGAGAATTTGACACACCAGTATGTAATTGGGAGCCCGCACCATTTCGCGAGTGCCGCGTATGCGGCCGATGCTATAGAGTTCCGGATGCTCGGGTAGGGCGTCGGTCTTCGCTTCGATCTCGTCGTCCAGCTCGAGCGCTGCCGCGGGGGTTATCCTCGGCAATGTAGTCAAAGATTCTGCTACGGTCTTCGTGCGCGCGTACGCGCCACTCCACGATCAAGATTTAGCCCCGCCGGTTGCAAGCCGCTTACGCAGCGCCGCCTTCTTGTCGGCCATCTCATTTTGCACCTGCGCATGGGGGACGTTCGGGCGCGAGTCGTCCAGCGACTCTAAGTTCGGCTTCGTCGGGTCGCCATGCCTCGAGGGAAAATCGCCCGTTCATGGCGTGAAGAAAGCGCAAATCGCATAAGCCCTCTGTGCAGCAGGGCGTCCGCAGCCTCGGTTCTGCCGATGGGATCGAAATTTCAGATTGCTTCTACGACGTGTGGCGTCGAGGCGTTCCGTACAGCGCAAGGCCGCGGCGGCGGCCTTATCTAACGCCGCGTTGAGTGTCCAGGGCAAAATTCCAGGTCGAACTTATCCACAGATTCCGTTGAAAAGCCTGTGTATAACCTGGCCAGTCGCCCGATGTAGTCACGCCCCTTCTGTGCGCGATCCCACGTATCCGTGCGCCTACCGTCTTGCGGTACGTCGATTGCAGCGGCCATTTAGCGCGGACCTGATGCGCAAGATTTGCGGCAGGTAGACCGCCATGCATTCTAGGGTCTCTGGAGAAAACGAAATGTCAGAAAGTGATGGCCGCCCGTCATTGACGCTCAGAGTGGGTTGTGTTGTTTTGGGCCTTTTGTTATTAGCCACCGGGGTATTTGTCGTCGGTGGCGCGAGGCTTGCGTCGTTGCACGGCAGCCTGTATTTCCTGATCGCGGGCGTGCTCATCGTCGTCTCGGCCGTGCAGTTGATACGGATGAAATCGGTAGCCGTTCTCGTGTACGGCGTCGCGTTCATCGGCACATTGGTCTGGGCGTTGGTCGAAGTGGGCCTCGACTACTGGCCACTGGTTTCGCGCCTGATGCTGCCCGCCGGCTTCATGGTGCTGACGTTGCTCACGTGGCCATCGCTGCGCAAGCGCGCCACGGGACAAGCCGCGAGCAAACACGCTTACGGTCTTGCGGCGCTGATCGCCATCGCCATGATTGTGGCCTGCTTGCAGATGTTCCAGCCGCATCCGACCGTCGCGTTCGACGGAGCCTCCGCGTCGCTGGTCCCGGTTACGCCAGACCAGGCCCAGAAAAACTGGAGTAATTACGGCAACACGCCGGGCGGCAGCCGCTTCGTCGCGCTCGATCAGATCACACGTGAGAACGTGAAGGACCTTCGCGTCGCGTGGACTTTCCATACAGGTGATACGCCCCTCAGCCCGACTGGCAATGGCGCGGAAGACCAGGAAACGCCGCTGCAGATTGGCGATCGCATCTACCTGTGCACGCCGCATAACAACGTGATCGCGGTCGATGCGGACAGCGGCAAACAGATCTGGAAGCGCGAGATCAACGCTCAGGCGCAAGTGTGGAACCGCTGCCGCGGTCTCGCTTATTTCGATGCGACCCGAGGAACATATCTGCAAAGCACTCTCTTGCGCAGGCCTTCGGTAAGTTGGTCCTATTTATATGATATTGGACCGGCTAACGGTATTCGGATAACGGCCTTGCCAGGTGGTCTAACCACCTCGAGCTTCCTCCAGCCACGATAACTTGGACGGTCATGCACAGTCCGACGGACTGATTTGACATAGACTTGCCCACGCGCAACACCATGCGTGAGTAGTTCCTTCCACATTCGAGGCCAGCCATATTCGCCCTTGACCTGCGTGTGAATCGCCTTGATTTGCGCGAGCAGCGCGTCGTCGCTCACGCGACTTCGGTACGGTTTGTCCTGCGCGGTGCGTTGTCGATGATATCGGCTGGGACTAACTTCCAGCACTCCGCATATCCCTTCGAGCCGCCGCGCACCCTTGGCATTAACGTGCTTAATCTTCGTCATCCCGCAGCCGCTTGCGGAAGGATGCGGCCTAA
Organism: Caballeronia sp. LZ024; assembly: GCF_031451455.1. NCBI lineage: Bacteria > Pseudomonadati > Pseudomonadota > Betaproteobacteria > Burkholderiales > Burkholderiaceae > Caballeronia > Caballeronia sp. LZ024. The sequence continues at coordinate 32,790 of NZ_JARUXL010000007.1, forward strand.
GAGGCGTTAACAAAATGCCTTTCGCAGTTGTCGCCAGCATATGATGCAGCAAGCGATTTTGAGGAAAGCCTCGTGGATGAAAGCGAGGCGCTCGAAGCGGATGCGCAGTCGGCGAAAGTTGTGAAGCCACGAGATGGTCCGCTCCACAACCCAGCGTGTTTTGCCTAGCCCGCTACCGTGGGGCTGACCGCGCCGGGCGATTTCGGTGGCAATGCCGGCAGCATGCAGTGGACGTCGATATTTGTCGTGGTCGTAGCCTCCGTCGCCCTGAACGACCCGAGGCGCGACCAGATCGACCAGACGATAGATGTAGCGCAATCCGCATTGTTCGCCTTCCCGCATGTGAATTTGCGGCGCTTTTGAAAACTGCAGATTCGTGCCAATCAGGCCGATCAGCATCATGCGGTTCCGGTACGCCTATTGCTTCATTCTGCTGAAACCACTTCGTATTGAGATCATGTCAGGCACTGGCCTTTCTCTACCGTCGCGCATCTGGACCGCGCGCACGTTCGCGTCCGTTGATGCGCCTGTCACCGCGCTGATCGTGGACGACAATGCGGAACTAGCTAACGCGTTATAAGCGGCGCTTGAACTCGAAGGGTTTGACGCTCGAACAGCCGACTGCGTCCACGCCATCCCGTTTGCCCAGCAATGTCCACCAAGCGTCGTGCTGCTCGACATCGAGATGCCAATAATCAACGGATTTCAAGTGGCTCGCGAGATGCGCAAGCTAGCTCACTGTGCTTGTGTTCCGATTATTGCGCACACGTCGCTTGCGGAGGGTGAAGTCCTGCTTCAAGGGATACCTGCTGGAATCGACGCTTACTGCCGGAAAGGGAATTCGATAGATGCGTTGCTTGCGCTCCTACAGTTGGTCGCTCCGGCTTGCAGAGATCGCGGCAATTAGACGCTCGGAGCTGGGAAGGGCGGCGCTTGGCGGAGCGCGAAACACGGGACGGATCGCGGGCCACCTCAGTCTTCATGGTGCCACGGTTTTTGCGAGAGCAAACCTCGTTTCTCAGTCCGACCCATGACCTCAGTAGCTCAGTAGCCAACGCTTCCACGGCTTCATGCCCCAACAGCCGGTCGCGGTTCATCGAGAACAACGAGTAGTCCCAGACGGCCTGCTCGATCGACAGCCCGACAAACGGCGGGCCTGGGCGAAGGACGGCTCGGATGGTGAACCGCCGGTAGGCGGCAGGCGCAATGCAGACTCGGACTGGAGAAGACATTTTAATAGGCCGCGCTCGCGCGATCGCGTCACCGGCGCCGATTTTATGAAGTGCTTGTCCAGCGCGATGCTCGCCTCGAGAGTGAATTGCTGAAAGACGGCGCGCCTTCTTCTAGCGGTGAAGGAACTCGCAACCATTCGGATGCGCGAGTTGATTGCGCTTATCTGTATCTGCTCGACGAAGCGCTATTGCGCCGCTCGCGCTCTTGCGCGGTCTCGCGAAACGCGGATGGACGCCGCCAGTTCGATCGCATAAGGCGCGGCGCCGAAGAGCGCGCATAGAAGGAGCACCGTCGCAACGGTCAGCGACGGCAGCGGTGGCTCGCGGTATAGGGGCAAAAAGCTGCCTTTGCCGTCAACGAGTGAAGCAAGCGTGCCCGGATGAGCGAGGCAGATGATGGCAAAGCCCACGACAGGCGCCATCTCGAGCACGCTATGCACCATCTGTTCTATTGGCGTGATAACACGGGTTGTGGACGCATACCTCAGGTCGATGTAGACCGTGATCTCATGCAGCACGATCAGCGCGACCATCGCACAGATGGCGAACGGATTAATCTGCAGGAACAGCGCACACAGGACGAGTGCGGCGCCTTCGGTCATTTGCGCAATATGCATGAGCGACTCGGGAACGCCCGCGTTATTGGGCAAGTCGGCCCATCGGTGGCACAGCGCATCGGCGGTCCCGGCGGCCAGCCACACAGGAAGCACGCAGTAAAGAAGGAATTGATGTGCGATTTCGTGATTCATGCGCGTCGCCGACCCTTCGAAAGCTGGCATCCCCCGTCGCGTGGCTGCACGAGCTTCTCCGCAAGCGGCATCGCCGGCGCATCGATGGTATCGCGAGCCAGGGCCCGCAGTAATAGCTCGATCAGGGACCACAGTTTGTTGTTCATCCGTTCTTCAGGCTACGCTTCCTGTCGGGCAAAACGAGACACGGCGTTGCCTTCAAGGCCCAGCAGTCAACGGTCCTCTTTGTATATTTTTGCCACGTTCTTTGACGGCGGAAGCGGTGATCAGAGAAAACGGTGCTGGGAAGCGGCTATCTTTTCTTTGACGGCAGGCTAATAGTCCAGAGTGCGCCTTGGCCAGGTTCACTCGTCAGCGTGAGATTGCCGCCTACATGAGTCACGAGTCGACGTGCTGTCTGAAGACCGGTTCCATTGCACTGCTCGATGTAGGTTCCGCGGCCGTCATCGCTCACCCGTATCTCAATCGACCCGTCGCTGTTCGAGGCGAGCGCCACTTCGATCTGACCCACGTCATTCGGGAACGCATGCTCGATCGCATTTGCAACGAGCTCGTTGACCACCGTTCCTACCGTCGTGCAGGTATTAAGATCGACCGTCATGCCTAGGCGTCGGTTGCAGTTCAGCGATATCCTTCGTTCCTTCAAAGCGTAGAACTGTTGCAGGTCGTCGCAGAGAGAGCCCAAATAACGACTTAGGTCCACCTCGTCGCGCTGTTCGTGCAACCCCAGCAGGTGATCGTACATCGAGGCGAGCGCGAACACGCGTCGCTCGACGGACTGGAAGCCGCGTCGAGCTGCGTCGTCCGTGGTCTTGACGGCGTTGATACTCAGCAGGTTAGCGATGGACTGGAAGTTGTTGCGAATTCGATGCTGCTGCTCGCGAAGCAATACCTCCTTCAGGTCGCGTTGAACCGTCAGCGCCTCTCGCTGGGACATCAGCTCGATGCCTTCAGCTGCGACGGACGCGACTGCTGCGAGGAAGGAAATTTCGACCGGCCCCACCGGATATGGCTGAGGATAGTCCACCTCAAGGATACCGAACGGACCGCTGCTCCCGATCAACGGAATGTTAATCGACGAAGTGACGTCGAATTGCCGAAGCAACTCGGGCACTCGTGCGTCTGGCCACTCGGAAAGATCTGGAACGACCACAGGCTCCCCGTCGACGAGTGCCTTGCCAGGCGGGTTCCCCTCCTCGGCAAAACCTGCATCGCTGCCCACGACATCTTCACCTAAGCCCCATTGGGCGATTACGGTCAGCCGATTCCCGTCTTTCTCCAACTGGAGGACCTTCGCCATCGGTGCGTTGCAGGCTGCCGCGGCGCATTTACACCCCTCACTGAGAAAATCGTACAAGCTCGAATCTCGCAGCGAGAACGCACAAAACTCGGCAAAGTGTTGCCCGCGGCGCAGGAAATCGCCTAGCGGTACGCTGAGGTCGTCGTCCGGATTCAGATTCCTGATTGCCGTTGCCCATGTTGCGGTGCGGGCGAAATCCATGGTGTCTCCGCTTGGACCATACGTCAGCCCGGTGGGGGCGGCGAATCACGCGAGAGCGCGTGAGCACCGTATGACCTAGAAAGTAATCCATTGCGCACGTTGATGCAAACAGTGCGCGGACGGCGGGCGCGATTGAAAACAACCGGGCGCAGATAGCGCATTTTGGCGTCGTTGGAAGCGCCGCCGCGCGCAGCGTGAGCCGGACAAAACAGCAGGCGCGCAGTCCCAGAAAACCTCCCAAGCCCCAGATCATGTCCAAGGCGCTTGTGCTTCGCGTTCCTGGCCCAAAGGTCAACGCAACCATAGCGCCACCTACAACAGATAAACCATCCAAGCTCTTTCCAATGGAACGACGCAGCTGAGGAGACACCCGGACAGCAAGCCATGTACCCAAGCTAAAGAGATTTCGACCGGGAATTCAGGAACTCATCCAGGCGCACCACCCGCTTTTGACTGGGCCTGCCGCGAGGCATGAACCTTGCGCGAACCGAGCCACTGGCCTCTGCGAAGAGGTCATTCCATCGGACGCGCAGTCACCGCAAGGTACCGGACGTTCTCGTCGCTCAGGACGGCCACTCCTCGGCGCTCTGAGTAGGTTTTAACCTGTAGTATCTTTGCGAGAAATTATGGCCCGATCATTCAGAAAAGTTGTTGCATCTCGTGAAGGTGCAGGCGTCCTTGCGGCAACTGCCGCCATCGCCACTGGTTTATGGGTTCAATATCGTGCACGAGAGGCAGAGCGCAATAACCCGCGAGTGGGCCGCTTCATCGAGGTCGACGGTGTGCGGTTGCATTACGTCGACAGAGGAGAAGGGCCGGCCGTCGTGCTGCTGCACGGAAACACCGTCCTGTTACAGGACTTCATCGGCAGCGGATTGCTCGACCGGTTAGCCGAGCGGTATCGGGTGATCGCTTTCGACCGCCCGGGCTTCGGATACAGCGAGCGTCCGCCAGACCGGCTCTGGACGGCAAAGGCCCAGGCCGTGTTGATCCAGCGGGCGCTCGCGTGCATCGACGTAGAACAGCCGGTGGTACTTGGACACTCTTGGGGAACTCTCGTCGCAATGGGCATGGCGCTCAACTACCCGGACCGGGTGCGGGGCCTCCTGCTGATTTCCGGATACTACTATCCGACCGCTCGTCTGGATGTGGCACTGACCGCGCCGGCGGCGATCCCGCTGTTGGGTGACGCTCTGCGTTACACCGTGTCTCCGCTGGCCGGCCGTCTCTTGTTGAAGCGGACCGTGCAAGCGATGTTCGCTCCGGCGCCTGTGCCCTACGACTTCTTCGATGTCGTGCCCCGGGAAATGATCGTGCGTCCGCTACAAATCCGGGCGGAGGCGGAGGACGCCGCCTTGATGATCCCCGCCGCGGCACAGTTTCGAGCGCATTACTCTGAGCTCGAGATGCCGGTCACTATCGTTGCGGGCGCGGGCGACAAGATCGTTGATCCCGAATCGCATTCGGCTCGGTTGCACGCGGAGCTACCCCGCAGCGCCTTGGTAATTGTCCCCGACGCGGGCCATATGGTCCATTACGCTGTAGCGGATAGGATCGCAGCTGCGATTGACCTGATAACCGCAGGGGACGCGAAACCCTGCCGTCCTGGCCCGAACGACGGCGAAACCTCACAGGACGCCGCCCGGCTTAGTATCGTTGTTACGAAGCAATAGACCGCATACGAGACTTGCCCGACGTTCGCCCATGCTCTTAATGTAAGAGTTTCAAGCGGACGGTGGCCCGGTTACCGGGTTTGCAACCAAGCGTCGCGGGGGCGCCGCAAGTCCTGCAACCGCAGAAATTGCGTCGACATACTTGAACGGCGGCTAGTCGCTTCGGATAATCGTGACGATGGTTCCGGAAAACAGCGTTAAGGATCAACAGCATCGCGGCGATTACGCCGATGACCGTCACGCGCTGCATTTGTCGCGGCGGCGCTTGTAAAGCGGGATTTGCTCGGCAATGTGCCGCCGTCGCGCGCTGGCTCTTTACTGCGAACGTCAGGCGCGTCGATTGCGCATCGCTGCCATTCTCATGACGGGGGCGACGCTATGCGCGTGCATCATCTCAACTGCATCTCGAGTTGCCCGCTTGGTGGCAAGCTTTTTGACGGCCGCACCGCCGGTCTTCTCCAACGCGGAGAATTGACCTGTCATTGTTTGCTAGTCGAATCCGAGCATGGCCTCGTTCTAATTGACACAGGCTTTGGCCTGCGCGATGTCGCCGATCCGCGCGGCCGTCTGAGCACGTTCTTTCTCGTGATGCTCAAGCCGGATTTTCGCGCGGAGATGACGGCGCGGCGCCAGATAGAGAGGATGGGATTTCACGCGTCCGACGTGCGTCATGTATTGCTGAGTCACCTCGACTTCGATCACGCCGGGGGGCTCGACGACTTTCCGAATGCAACGGTACATATGTTGCAAGTCGAGCGTGAGTACGCTGCGCGACAGCAGACGTGGCTCGACCGACAGCGGTTCCGGCCGCAGCAATGGTCCACGCGAGCGAACTGGCAAACGCACGGCGAGCGTGGCGGCGACACATGGCGTGGCTTCGAACGGGTGCTTCCGCTCGCGCAGTTCGGCGACGACATCGCATTCATTCCACTACGAGGACACACGTTCGGGCATGCGGGAATCGCGGTGCGCTTAGAGAATCGTTGGCTGCTGCTCGCAGCGGACGCTTACTTCTATCACACGGAGATGGACGGCGAGCGTCCGCGTTGCACACCGGGGCTCGCGTTTTATCAATGGCTGATGGACAAGGACGGTGATGCGCGCCGACGCAATCAGGTGCGGTTGCGCGCACTGTGCAACGACGCTTCCGCGCGCGATGTCACAGTCTTTTCCAGTCACGATCCGAGCGAATTCGAGCGTCTCGCGGGGCGGTCTCCGGGCATACCGATAGAAGCGCTGAAAGGCAAGGGTGGGTCGTGACTGGAACGGGCTTGGCGGGCATCGTCGATCCTACGAGCGACGTGCATTGACCGGGAGACGCCCATGAACCTCAATCGCTCTCAGATGAGGGCGAATGGCAAAGCAGCAAGCGAGAGTGTGCTCGTTTTGTCCTTGCAGCCGCGCAGTTGATAAATGCTGCCACGGCCCGCGGATTGCACTGAACTTACTCCCGCCATGATCGCGGCAATTTCAGCGGAGCTGCGATGCTTACCTTCGAGTTTACGATCGTATGCCGTTCATCCGAGGCGTTGCCTCAAGACACCGTCAAACAGATTGCGGCTTACTGTGGTTTGCGGTCTCTGACATGTCTCAAAGAAACGACCGACAGGCGAACCTTTGTTGGAAGGGCGGAAGCCTCGGCCGTCCGCACATTCGCCGAGATTATGCTAAGCGTCCAAGGGGTCCAGTCGGTAAGGATCGAATGCGTGCCGGCCAACTAGCTCCGTCTCCTCTCCCATACAACAATTCGGAGCCCGTGCGCATCATACGGTCGCTTCGAGACGGTCGAATTCGCTTCGAGACCCCACTGGTATGGAGTTCCTGCTCAACCCTTCTCCGTGGTTAAATGGCTATCGAATCCAGAAGAGCGCCGCCCCAAATGCGGGACGGCGCAAGACACTTGCCCTGTGGGACTGCGACTCGTTGCGACGACATCGTGGACGCGAGATCCCAGCCCGCTATTTTTTTGCTACCGCGCCGGGCGTCGCGGCGAGCGCAAGATACCTTTGCGTAACCTGGGGAAGATGCTCCAGGAGCCACTGCGCCATCGCAATTTCTTGAGGCAAGATTTGCTCGCAGGCCGCCTTTGTCTCCAAGTCCCCGTTTGCCTCTGCCGCCGCGATCAGCGACGTGTAGGAAGCAATCTCGAGATTTTCGAACACATAGCTGGAAATTGCGCCCTTGACAACTTCGTCCGACATTGTCATTCCACCGGCAGCCTGTCCAAAAGCCATAGCTTTTGCAGCCAAATCCTTGATAGTCGATGTGCTGCCGCCCAACCGCTCGATGCACTGGGCCACAAGTTTTTGCTGACCAAGCGTCTCTTCCAGATGCTGATCAATTCTTGCCTTGAGTTCCGGATAGTGTTCGAGCCGCCCGGACTGGGCGCGCAACATCTGTTCTGCTTGCTGCTCCATCGCATGGGCATCCCGCAGCCAGTCAAGGAGGTGCCCCTTCGGATCAGTCATGGTCATACTCCCGTCGTCAAGTCTTTACGTGCGCGATGCGTCGCTTCTCCGGCTTGGGGGCCGCGCAGCGCCGATGTCCTTACTTCCCTACCTCTTCCTGAGAAAGCTCTTGCTTGGCGAGCATAGTGAGCTTCTCGTCGGTCGCTTTTTCCTCCTGCAGCGTCTCGAGCAGCAACTTCATGCCTTCCGTGTATCCGAGCTTCTTCGCTAACGTGGCTAACGTCCCGTAGGTCGCAATTTCATAATGTTCGACCTTTTGAGCGGCGGCGATCAGCGCCGCGTCCAAAATGGGACCTTTTTCGATCTCCTCAATTTGCTCCTGCCCCTCCTCGACGAGGCCCTCCATTGCCACGCACTTCACGCGTTTCAGTTTGATTTGCGAAGCTTCGACAACTCGGTCGATTCTTTCGATCTGGCCTTGGGTTTCTTCGAGGTGAGTAGTGAATGCCGCGGCTAACTCCGAACTCGTCGCCGCTCTCGCCAGTTTGGGCAGCGCCTTAGTCAGCTGCTTTTCCGCGCTATATACGTCCGAAAGCGCGTGGATGAAAAGGTCATTCAATGTTTTCGTGGGCATGATTCCTCCAGGTTGTCGATAGGCGCCGACGCGGCACAGGCTCTGCCGCAACGAACGTGCCGCATTCCTAATGGCGTCGAGCGACCACGCAATGAAAAAAGGGATACGCGCGCGGTGGGGAAAAACGAAGGGCATGAGCGGAGCCGCTTTTTTAATCACTTCGCCTCTCGCACACCGAAGCTGGAAGCGGACGGCCGCGCAAAACGGGATTCGCATGGACAAAGGATCCACCTACGATACCAAAGGCCTCGCAGGATTCTGGTGCGACCCGTTCATACATTTGGCGTTTCAATGAAGACCGCTGCGTTGTACGCGGCGTTTGCCGAGCCGACGCTCGTCAGTCACGGCCCGCCAAGGTCCAAGTCGAGCGTCACGTCGCTGGTCATGGTGCGGGTAGTCTCTTTCGTCTTGTTCTCGGGGTGGCCTTTTTGTTGATCGTATCGCTTGTGCTCGACTCCGCCGTCCAGGCAGCCGGGGAAGTAGGTCTTCGGTAAATTCGCCGCGCGTCATTTTCGGCGATGCTGTTCAGTCGTGTCCGGGTTGGTGATCCTGTCGTGCGCTTTTGGCGCGCTGTTGAAATAGTTTCCGGGTGGCAAGGTCGGCTAGGGCAAAGCGTTTGTCGGCGCTGTTGCCGCGGTTCTCTTCTCGATTGGCAAGAAGCTCTTCGCGCTCCGTTTGACGCATGCAGGCATGGCAAGCTGCGGCCGGCTCGCTTGCGGTCTTGCCCATGTGGCTCTATTTCGCTGCGGCTCAACCCAATCAGACTGGCAACAGCCGCCCCAGGGGCGAATCTCATCCTGCTCACAAAGACACCGCGCGGGCCCGATGCAAAGAGGCGTGCGGGAAACGCTTGATCGTTTCGACGCGGACGCGAGGCAGGCCGCCGCCCCGCTTAACAATGACGATCCGTGGCCTTGCCCGCTGCGGTTCGCGCAGCATGAGTGTAGGGCAGCAACGCATCCGGTGCGCGCATGTCACGCGGCAATTTGAAATCGCGAAGGGCCGCTCCGCGCATGGCTTCGACCGCACGAAGAAAGCCGCTTCTGTCGCCAGACAGCGCTTCGAGGCGGCCAACAGTTCGGTTCCCGTCGCGACGGCCGTCGACCTTCGGGGATGAAACTGCCGCGTATATGTCGAGCGCGGCGATGCCGACGACCTGAAGAAAGGCGCCTACGGCACGAGTGCGCGCGGTCCGCCGGCTTTTGTCAGACGCGGCTGCGAATGTCGCGAGATCCAAAGCGTCCCCGCCGACGCGTGCCCACAAATAAGGGGAGGGGTTGCGCGACATCAGGATGCCGATGCCGCATGCAATCTCGCGCAGGCCATAGAGACGTACGAGCGTCGTCCCGGCCGTCGCTCCGGCGGCCCGTGCAACAGTATTCGGCGCGAGCAATTCGGCCGCACCGAGCGCGAGACTAAACCAGCCGAG
>NZ_JARUXL010000008.1:0-41052 GCF_031451455.1 Caballeronia sp. LZ024
ATTCGCCATTCGAGGTTTTCGCTGCGACACTTGCCTCAGCGGGACAACCTCAAAACGCTAAACATTAACCCCCTCGTTGCACTTCGGTTTGAAACCGCCAGGGAAAACCGTCGCGGTCGGGCCGAAGCTCGGCTTGCTGCATACCCTCATGCTGCAACTGATGAAGGAAAAGGACATCGACGCTTCGACCATCGACTTCGTCGATCATGGCAGCAACGACCAGTGCTTCGACGCAGTCGCGAGCGGTGCAGCCGATGCTTGCTGCGCCAGCATCTCCCATCTCAACGACAATGCGGGTCCGAACATTATCGGCGAAGGGAATCTGTGGCAGGCGCTACCGAACTGTGTGTTTCAAACGGCGTACGCATCGGATTCGGCGCTCGGCGCAAAGCACGAAGGACTGGTGTCCGTCATGGCCGCTTACGGCGCGCTCTACGAATATCTGATGTCGCCCGCGTCGCATGACCCTTTCCTCGACGCACGCAAACGCACCCAGAAGAAATTCGACGTTGCATCGGCCCAGGCGATCTGGGACTTCAATCAGACGCAGCGGCCGTATTCGAGGGATCTGTCGCTGACTGAGAAAGACGTTGGATATCTGCAGGACATGGATATCGGCGTGGGAAGCTTGAAACGGAAGCAAGCGTTCAGCGCAGTGGCCGATATGTCGGCGGCAAGCGCCGCCGCGAAGCTGCTTCGATGAACGATTCACGGGGAAGCATGCGCTTCCCCGCAGCCTCGCTCAGAACGTATGCCGAATGCCCGAAATGACCGAGATCTGCGATCCACCCGCGGGAGGCGTCGGCACCGGAGAAAGCGTGGTCGCCGCGAGCGCCAGGTTACCAGCGTTGTGAATGTGCTCGCCGGTCAGGTACAGTAAAGTACGCTTGGATAGCAGGTATTCGCCGCGCAAGACTTCGATCAGCGCCTTATTGGGAGAATGCTCGTATTTGAGTTGCGCCAGCATGCCGTCGATATGGAAGAACGGCGTCACCGGGACCGTTCCCGTCACCCACAGAAGGTTGCTTTTTGGCGTGGCGATCCCCTCGTTCACGCGCCTTATCCATCCCACGCCAAACTTCGCCTTGTGGATGATGAAGTAACCACCTAGTGTGAAGCGGCTATCCGTGAGAGCCGGAGATGTCAGGCCGCCCCATGTCGCGGAGGTGCCGCCATAGTTGCGCTCGTAGGAAGTCGCCAGTCCCCATGTGTGGCCCTCGTATTTGAGCAACGCCGAATACTCTCTGCATTGATTCGAAGGAGAGGTCTGGCCCGGGCAGTTTGTGGCGACGCTACTGTTGCCGGCAACGGCATCGCGGCCGAAGCTGTAGTTGACGCCGCCTTCGAAGTCGCCCATGAAATAGCGATAGCTCACGGAGTTATCCGCGCGTGCGTTGGCGATCCCGTTGTCGAGTGTCGTGAGGCCTTGCGCGCCAGTCCCAAAGGGATTGATGAAGGAGATGCCGAAAAAGCGCATCGTGTATTGGCGGCCGAACGTCAGACGGCCATATTTCCCATCGATGCCGACATACGACTGTCGGCCAAAGAGACGTCCACCTTGCCTCGATGCGCCAGTCGTCGGACTGAAGCCGCCCTGCAAATCGAAGATCGCCTTTACGCCGCCCCCCAGATCCTCACTGCCCCTGAATCCGAAGTAAGAGGTGGCGGTTCCGTCGCCGGTGCGCCATCCGTTGGCGGTCGTGTTCTTGCCGGTGGCGACGTTGTTGACGAACTCGACACCCTGATCAATCAAACCGTAAAGCGTCACAGAGCTGGCGCCGACGGGCTTCGGGGGCGGTGCGTCTTCTTCTATGTCTTGCGCCCATGAGGATGAAGCGCCAAGAAGTGCAGCACAGACGCACATCGCGGTCCGGTATTTCATTTCTCGTGTCTCCGTCATGTCGCTCAATGAGGCGAGAAAGCGGTGTAAAGACCGCCGCGCGCCTGTGAGTTTTTCGATTTGTTATCGCAGTGTTCAAATTCTGCCAGCGCGATGCCATCTGCAAGTTGAAAAAAGCCGCATTCCGGTTGAGGAAATGGTTAATACCGCCCCGCACGCGCCACGACCCAGTCGATCGAAACCAAGGCAATGGCGCTTCGGGCGCCCTTATGATCGTGGCTTTGTAGTGGGATTGCGACTCCGGTGACTCGCTTCTTAAGGAACCGAATGACGGGTTCGTGAACCGAACCGACGTCGAGATGTCCGGTTGTCCCGCGCCGGGAAAGGAGCGTTACTGGCGGCCCGCGGTCACCCACCCGTGCACGGATTCATACGCGCGGGCCAACCGCTGGACACACCCTTGATGTCGAGGCGATTTTGAAATGTCGTAGCGCCGGCTAAATACAGATGTCGTCTTTTGAATGGGTGATTTACTCTGCCCTCAACGGTTTGAATCCACGTAGTGTTGAAGGACGGCCCTGATCGGACAGGGGCGCGTCAGCATGAAGTGCGGCGCGGACGCATGCCCGGGCGGTTGCCGCCGTTGCAAGCGGGCATAGGCACAATTGCTAACGCGGTACTAGCTGGCTTCGTCGATGCACCATTTGACGCTTTTGAAATCTATTCTGAAGTGCCGCAGGATTCCACTTTCGACCTGATGGATGCCGGCAAGGTCACATTTGCCTCAGGGGCGTCGATCACCTTGTCCGCTGCGCGTCAGGCGCAGGTGTTTGGTGAACCCGAACGATACCGCAGTCGCTTGGTGCTGCGCCTCCAAGAAGTCAGCAACCATCCGGAAGTGATTCGCCGGCTCGGACTGATCGCTTTTAACACGGCGTTGGAGTTCGACATTTACGGCAATGTAAATTCAACGCATGTGGGCGGTACCCATATGATGAACGGCATAGGCGGATCCGGCGACTTCTCGCGTAACGCATCGTGCGCGATCTTCGCGACGAAGTCGACGGCGAAGGGCGGCTGCATCTCCAGCGTCGTGCCCATGGTTCCGCATTGCGATCACAACGAACACGACGTCGACGTGGTTGTCACGGAGCAGGGCCTGGCCGATCTGCGCGGTCTGGCGCCGCGCGAACGCGCCGCGCTCATTGTTCGGAACTGCGCGCATCCGCAGTATCGCGAGTTGCTGCGCGACTACTATCAGGACGCTTTGCGAGGCGGAGGGCATACCCCGCATCGGCTGGAGCAGGCTTTCGCGTGGCATACGCGGCTGCGCGACACCGGATCGATGTTGCCGTCAGCACCAACCAGTGCCCAAGCAAGCGTGACACCGGCGAGAGCGTAAAGCTGCCAGGCTTGCGGTAGGATTTCTGCGCAGAAGCTCGAACAGATCCACCTCGACAGGAGGCCGCAATGACGCGCACTGGAGCGCGCTTCTTGGGGCAAGGTGTCCGTTCGTCCCATTCCTATCCAGCGCATCTTCACAAAATCTGGTTCCGGCGGATTTTCGCGCGAGAGAATGTTCGCTGTCAGCTTTTTTTCGGCGGCGACGCGCGTTGAATAGTCAGCAAAAAACCGCCCCTTGGTACTCGAACTCAAGTCACGCCCGCGCTGCACGTTCGGGCCGCCCTGCTCACCCGAACGTTATGACAGCGACCGCCGCGGGGCAGGGCTAGCAGTCGGATTCGTGCTAGGAGCTGTCTGCGTCGGGCCACTGACGGCCAGCATCGAGAGAGACGTCCGTCTCCCGCGCATCCCGCCGAAGCCGCCTCGTCGTACCGCTCGTCGCGATTGGGATTACCTGAGGGTCGAACTCACGACTGGTGTGGAGACTAACGCTGCCGCCCGCCGGTCCGGCAATGCTGATCACCATCGCGGTCATGTTCGTTACTGCGCGTTGGGACCTCGGTCTTGCCGTTGGCCCTGCCCTCCTTCTCGCCTCGGCGCTCGCGCGACCGATTCGGTGCTGGCCAATGAGTTGCGGGTTGATGAGGTTGGCGACGATGAACCACTGCGTTTCGCCTTGTCATCGGAGAGTATCGACGGCGGGGCGTCTTTTGACTAGGATTCATCGGTCAAAGTTGTTCCTGCGGACGAGGCCGCGTTGGTCGAACCACTGCCGAAGAATGGCTTCAGCTTTTTTTACCCGCCATGGGAACCGCTCACAACGTACCGGCCTCCTAATGCGCGGACTGGCGCCGGCGAGGCCGGCCGTCCCCGAGTCATACGCGACGCTCCGCTGACGCCGAGCGAATCAAAACACGTGCACGATCCCGACGACCACCGTGAGCTGATTGGCTCCGGTCGCAACTACGCCTGTCGACTCCGTTGCGCTCACAGCAGACTTCGCGCTGTTGATCACGTAGGTCACGTCTGTGTATAGGCTGGTGCGTTTAGACAGCAGGTAGTCTGCATTGACACCAGAACTCACAGCATGAGCCGAAACCGTCCGAAACGCGTGATAGTACGAAGCAGTCGACACTTGAAACGCGGGGGTTATCTTGTAGCGAAGGCCTCCGAATGCCATAGTCTGCGGCGGCGATGCGGCGAGGGTTGCAGCTATATCGTTAACGCCTGGCGGCAGAACAGCCGGCCGCCCTGCTGCAGGGTGCCGGTGTTCGTCGCGAAGCCGGATTCCAGAGTGAATATGGAGCGCAAACCCGCTCCGAGGTCTTCCTTGCCTGTGAAACCCCAACGCGAATTGATGCGATTGCCGGTGTTAAGACGAAGCAAGGTGCCAGAGCCTTGCTTCGAGGCATGCGTTACGTATTCGGCGCCCGAGCCAAGAATGCCGTATAGCGTGACCGACGACTGAGCGTGTGCTGCACTAGCCGACGAGCATATCGTTGTGGCGAGCATGGTCCTTGCCCATCGCGTAGCGTGGTTCGATTTCAAACACGTCTCCTTGCTTTTTGAAGTTCTACTAGCTTGATCACGCCGCGACGCAAGTCTATTCTTTCCGACTTGCGTCCGACTCGGCGTCGAATCAGATCCGTGCGATGCGCCTGCTCACGAACAACATCGCAATCAACCCGATGACCGGCCTGATGGCAAGCGTGAGCACGGCAAGCACGATCGAATGTGTGCCGCCATAGACATGGCCGACTGCCAGAGGAGACACGGCGCTACCCATTTGCCAGATGGCGTTCGTCCAGCCAGCGCTCGCGCCTGCCAGCCGCTTTCCGGATGCATCGCTCACCTATGCCATCAGCACCGGCAGATAGCCGTATGAAAATGCGCCCAGAACCGGTGCGACGATATAGAACTGCGTGACCGTTGAGCACATGCCGAACACCGTCAGCGTGATGGCAAACGCGATCTGCACCAGAATGGTCATGAGTCGGCGCGAGATACCCGGCAGGTCGGAGACGCATCCGAGCGTCGGCTTCGCGATGACGGCGCCGATGCCGAAGGAGGCGATGATCGAGCCGGCCACGACGGGGGAAATGCCGTATTGCCGCGTCATCAGCGCATTGCCCCATGCGCCTGCGCAACCCGTGCTACGAAGTCTCTGGGAGAGCACCTCCGAAACCGTCGCGCTCTTCGTTCCCGACGATACGTATCGGCTTTGCGTCGCGGAACTGGAGAGCAATCAGCCGCTCAACTTTCGACGCGGCATCGGCTATCGTGAGAAGCTCGCGCGCGGAGCGAGCGGCCGCACCATTCTTTCGCAGATGCAACTCACCCCCAACGAATTGCGGCGCTATCTCGTCGATCCCAATGAAGATATGGCAGCGGTGCTGAACGACATCGAACGAATTCGCGCAAAGGGATTCGGGACGAGTCATCACGAATTGATCGAAGGGCCGTGGCGGTCGCAGCGCCATTCTTCAACGGGGCAAATCAGGTGGCGGGTTCACTATGTATTTTTGGTCCCAGCGTTCGGGTCACCGAGCAGCGCGTCGAGGAGTTCGGGGATCTGCTTAAGCGCGCAACGAAAGACTTGTCCAGACTTCTGGGTCACCAGAGCGCGTGAAAGGCCGGATAATTCAAGCGTCCGGGACTACCGAAGTTCATCCAGGCTAATCGCCTCAAGAGCGCGTACGCAGGACCGCTGCAATAGCAATGAGCGGGGCCGAAGCCCTGGGCGGCGACGCCCAGAGATCGTCATGACCCATCGTCAAGACAGGGAGGTCGAATCGACCACCGCGGAGACCAGGTTGGACGGCCGCAGTCAAATGTGCAGTTGCCATCCGACCGTCTCCGGGTGATTGTGGGCGAGCGTCGCTTCCTGGCCGATACCGCCAGTTCGATGAACGGATCTCAACGCGGCCGTTCGTTTCATCAACGGCTCGCTTTGGCGCGGCTGGTGTAGACACGTGCCGCCGGCCAGAAGTCGACATTCGGCTACGCGTTGCTAACGGTGGATCCCGGCTTGTAAGGGGCCGCTCGATGTTTGCCGCGCGCGCGTTCATGCGATCTGTGCTCGATCGGGGCTAACAGCCACCAAGCAAATAGTGGGATGCTTCCTTCATAACTAAGGACCCGCCGCACTTATCTGCGTTGTGGCTGCCCGTGGAGGCCCACGTCACCACATCGTCACCGATGCCAAAGGCGTCCCGGCTCGCCACTAGCCAGATAGGCGCGAACGTCAACGACGTCAGGCAATCAGTGCGGCCGATCTACGCGATTCCACCGATTCACGGAACGCGCGGCCACCCACTGCAATGCCCGCGCGGGATCTACCCCAATCGGGCCTCAACTCCGAGCGGCGTCGTCGGCCGTTCCGCAATCGCGCGATCGACCCGCCACTCATCGTCTGTCCGTCGTCGAATGTCGCCACTAAGGCAACACGGTGTGTGCGTTCGCGATGCTACTGGCGCTCGCCGCCTCTAACTACAATCCGTCACACGCTCGGTCGAAATGCGAGCAACCCGAAGCGCGCGGCATGCGTGGTCGCGCTAATGAACCGCGCCGCGCAGTGCCGCTTACTCCACTAATTGAAGAGGACTGTCGAAGATGAGCGCAACAACCCGCAATGTGCAGCCCGTTACCGCCAACATTGGCAAAGAAGGTTCAGGCGAACTCGTGCCTTCCCGCTACGCCGTGCGCGTGGGTGACGTCGACGTCGTGCTGATCAGCGATGGCGTCCTGCCGCTGCCTACTTCCACCATGTCCACCAACGTAAGCGAAGCAGACCGCAACGAATGGTTCGATGGTCGCTTCCTGCAACGCGACATGTTCGATTGGGCTTTGAATATCGCGCTCGTGCGCAGCGGCGAACGCCTGATCCTGATCGACTCGGGCGTAGGCGACGGTTTCGAATACTTCTCCCGCGCCGGTCAGTCGGTGATGCGCCTGGAATCGGCTGGCATCGACCTGGCTGCGATCACCGATATCGTGGTTACGCATATGCACATGGATCACGTCGGCGGGCTGAACGTCGATGGCGTCAAGGCCAGGCTGCGTCCGGACGTGCGCATTCACGTGTCGGCCGCAGAAGTGGAGTTCTGGAAGAATCCAGACTTCAGCAAGACAGTGATGCCTGAAACGGTTCCTCCCGCGCTCCGCAAGGCTGCTGCAAAGTTCGTGAAACTCTACAGCGAAAACATCTTGCAGTTCGAACACACCGTGGAAGTCGCAGCGGGCGTGTCGGCGCGCGTGACCGGCGGCCACACGCCGGGGCACTGCGTAGTGGATGTCGCATCGAACGGGGAGAAACTGACGTTCGTAGGCGACGCGATTTTCGAAGTCAACTTCGACAATCCCGATTGGCACAATGGCTTCGAGCACGATCCTGAAGCGGCTATGGACGTGCGTATCGCGCTGTTCAACGAAGCCGCTGAGACCGGCGCGCTGCTTGCCGCAGCGCATGTCGCGTTCCCGTCCATCGGTCACATTGCAAAGACCGGTGAGGGTTTCCGTTTCGTACCGGTTCACTGGGACTACTGATTGATGCTCGACTATCCGCGGTTCATGAATGCTCACCAAGCCAGCTCCGGCTTTTCGAGGAGCAGTGCGAGGTGGCGTCATGGTTCAACATAACGGACTCGATATGAAACTCAACCCTCTCCTGCCAGCCTTCTGCACGGCTTTGCTTGCAATCGTACCGGCCGTCGCGGTTGCAGATTCCTTCACTGTCAAAGTCGATGGGCTGAATCGCGGCCAGTTCGACAAGGAACAGGTGTATGGCGGATTTGGCTGTCACGGCGATAATGTGTCACCGCACATCTCATGGTCGCATGTTCCGGCCGGGACGAAGAGCATCGTCATCACGATCCATGACCCCGACGCGCCCACGGGCGGTCTTGGCTGGACGCACTGGCAAGTGGCAAACATTCAGCCGTCGCAGACATCGATTGACAAGGGCGCGTCGGGCAATGCCCGACTGCTGCCAGCAGGTGCCATCGAGACGCTGACCGATTTCGGCGCCTCGGCTTATGGCGGACCGTGCCCGCCGCAAGGCGAATCCCATCGATACATCGTGACGGCTTCGGCTCTGGCGGTTCCCAGCCTCGATGTCAAAGCGGGGTCCAGTCCGGCGCTCGTCGCCTACCAGATGCACGGAAAAGTCATCGGCCAGGCGCGCTACGTGGCGCGCTATCACCGTTCGGCGGGGTGAGCGGCGAATCGGCGGGAGGTCGCTTTGCGACGTCCCGCCAGCGCCAATGGCGGATCCGATTACAGCATTCGTTTGTTCGAACAGACCGCAGCCGGGTATGTCGCGGTGAAAAGAATCGTCGTTGTGTCACAGATTGCGGGCGTCGCACGTCTTAAGGAGGACATCACGGTCTACCTGGCCTCTTAACCCTCCCTAACCGAATACAAACGCGCGATATGCATCTTGGAAGATCCTATCGGCTAACCGAGTTCCTCGTCTGGACGCGCAGGCAGATTTACGCACTCCTGCTTTGCGGCTCCGTGCCGGTGATTCTCTACAAGTGCGCGTCGATGAGGTGGCTCTCGGTGCCGCTTACCATAGTCGTTCTTCTTGGGACGGCGACCTCGCTTATCGTCGGTTTCAAGAATGTACAGACCTTTAACCGCTCGCAGGATGCGCAGATTGTGTGGACAAGCATCGTTGGCATGAGCCGCCGATGGGGCCACTTAGCATGCGCGTTTCGAACTGGCCTTGATATCAGCCGAGAGCTCATTTTTCGGCATCTGGCCTGGCTTACTGCGTTACGTTACGAACTGCGCAGTCCCCGCATCTGGGAAAGCATGAGCCGGCCCTTCAATCTTGAATACCGCCGCCACTACCATGTCCCCGAGTGGGAATCCGCGCTCGGCGAGGTTTTGACAAGTTATCTCTCCTCGTCGGAGACTGCGCGCGCGCTTGCATCGCCCTCGGCAACAGCCGCAGTCTTGAGCATGCAAAGCGACCACCTCCAGACGCTGAATCATGCCGGAAATCTCAACCTCTCGTTCTATCTTGAGCTCCAGCGCGCAATCGGCGAATTCATTGCGCTTCAGGCGAACGCCGAACGACTGAAGAACTTTCCTTACCCTCGTCAGTACGCAACGATCAGCGCATTGTTCGTGAGGTTTTTCTGCTTATTGCTTCCGTTCGGGTTGTTGCAGGAGTTTGATAAGCTTAACGACGTGAATACCGGGCCGATGCACGGCAATATGGTCTGGCTCGCCATTCCGTTCAGCGTGATTGTGTCTTGGATGTACACGTCGCTGGCGCAAGTAGGAGAAAGCACGGAGAATCCGTTCGAAGGGAGCGCAAATGATGTTCCTATCTCAAGCCTCTGCGCCGCCCTGGAGCGCGATCTTCGTTCGATGCTTGGGGAGACCGTCGGGCACGCGGCACAGGAAACCATTGCGCTTTGAAAGCGACCGAAACCAGTGGAATAGACGAGGGGAGCGATGAACAAGGCGGTTTCAGCGGGCCCGGCCCCGAACGATATCGACGACGCAACGCGTTCGTTTAACGCCGTGCGCCGACGCCTGCACGGCATTGCATATCGGATGCTTGCGTCGGTCGCAGAAGCGGAGGACGTCGTGCAGGACGCGTGGCTGCGCTGGAATTCTGCGTCGCGCGCTGACATCGACAACCCGGAGGCGGGGCTCGTTGCCGTCACCACGCGCCTGTCAGTCGACAGCTTGAGGGCGGCCAAAGCGCAGCGTGAACGTTATACGGGGATCTGGCTACCGGAGCCCTATGTGATCGATGCGCCCGTCACTCCCGAGGAGATCAAAGAGCGCGCCGACGAAGTTTCCGTCGCCTTCTTGATGCTGCTGGAACGGCTCAGTCCGGACGCACGCGCTGCGTTCCTGCTGCACGAAGTCTTCGATGTCGATTACGATGAGGTCGCCAAGACGCTAAGCAAGTCGGAGGCGGCGTGCCGTCAACTGGTTAGCCGGGCAAAGGCGCAGCTGCGCGAAGGCCGCTCGCGCCTAACTGTGCCGCGCGAAATCCATCTGCGCTTGCTGACGCAATTCGCACAGGCGCTTGAGAGTGGTGACTTCGCAGCGATTAACGGCTTGCTTGCGGAGGATGCCGTCCTCGTTGGCGACGGCGGCGGCCGTGTGCCGAGCTTTCCAAAGCCGATGCAAGGCGGCAGGCGCATCGCGCAACTCTTCTACGCGTCCAAACTACGCTTCGAGGCCAAATTGCGGATTGAACTGGCCGTTCTCAATGGGCAATGGGCGCTGCTGCGATTCATCGAGGGAAAGCTCGAATCGGCGCAATCCTATGAGACTGACGGCGAGCGCATTGTGCGCATCCTTGTGCAACGCAATCCGGACAAGCTCGTTAGACTTGCCATTGCCTTCGGAGGTTGCTGAGGTCTCTCCCCCGCGCATATGACACCCAATTGGTGTCGCGCGAGCAACGGAGTGAGCCGCGACGCGTGGCTTCCGGCACGACGAGGGGATAACTAAGATGGTTGTGTACGGCAATCGCCGGCACCGCTGCGCGGAGCACGTGCAGCTCTCACCCTCGCTGGAGCAACCATGACTCAACGCATCAATTACGTCCAACAATCGCCCGAGCTTTTTAAGAAGTTCCTCTCTTTCGGCTTGGCGGTGAAGGAAAGCGGTATCGAGGTGTCCATCTGCGAACTGGCGTCACTGCGCGCATCGCAACTGAACGGCTGCGGGTTCTGCGTCGACATGCACGTGAAGGAGGCCAGGATTCATGGCGAGCGCGAACTCCGCCTGCATCACGTGGCGATCTGGCGCGAGTCGACTCTGTTCTCGTTCCGTGAACGCGCCGCGCTTGCGTGGACGGAAATCGTAACGAAACTGCCCCATGACGGAGTGCCCGACGATCTGTTCGATTACGTGCGCACTCAGTTCACAGACCAGGAACTGTCGAACCTGACGTTCCACGTAATGGCGATCAACGGCTGGAATCGCGTGAACGTCGCATTCCGGACAGTACCAGGATCGTCGGACTCGGCGTTCGGGCTCGAGAAGGCCAACTTCACCTGATCATGCTCGGACCAGCCGAGACGTTCCACAAAGGGCCGAACGACGTACATACTGTCGGTCGGAACGCCAGCCGCTCGTATTGGTGCCGGTAAAGGTACGGATGCCGGGCCCGCAGGCCGCCTGCAGGAGATGCGGCGGCCGCGTCACAATCTGTTCGTGGCGGCGAAGATTCACTTGCTAGCAGCTTCGCCACGAGACGCCCCCACCCGTCGAGATGGGATAAGGCATTTCACGCCTTAGCGCAGCAGGCACGGGCGCTCGTTATCGAACGTCCGAGCTTGGAATCAAACACCGCATCGTGGTGACGCGCCGAAGCCGTGCTGCTGATACCCAGTGCGTATCGATCGCGGTAATCTTTCCGGCGCCGCAGCCGCGACATGCGTAAGCATCGCGAGCGAGATGGCTAAGTGGTTGTTCGAATGCGAACCGCACGTCAGGCCCCAGTCGTTGCACAACTGCGCGACGCACAGAGGGTCCGCCTTCGTCCGAAAACGCCCTGCGGACTCGCGACTCGTCGCTCCTTGCTATGTAGACGCCGTCACAGACGTTTCTTCGTCGATGCTGAGGTGAGCGTTTTGGAACAACGCTTTGATCCCAGTCAGGCGGCACGTACGGATATCGGTTATCCATTCGCGGCGGCGGCGCCGCTTTGGCCGTCTCCGCGCGCGTAGGGTAACAGCGCGTCGGGTGCGCGCATGTCGCGCGGCGTCTCGAAGTCCCTGCGCGCGACACCGCGCATCGTGTCGGGCGCGGCCGGGAAGCCCGAGCGGGCGCTGTAGTCCCGTACCGGCGCTCGTCGTGCTTCGACGCGTTCGCGGCTCGACCCGCGCGCTGCATAGACGTCGAGCGCCGTGACACCCATCACGTTCACAGCCGCGCGCAGCGCGCGGGCGCGGTCGGCGGCGCTTGACTTGTTCGATTGAACCGTGAGGGTGCCGAGATCCAGCACGTCGCCGCCGACGCGCGCCCACAGGAACGGCGTGGCGTCGCGCGCGGTCAGGATCCCGATGCCGCACGCAAGTTCGCGCAGACCGTAGAGGCGCATGAGCGCGGTGGTGTCGTCGACGCCGGTTATCCGCAACATCGCGCGCGGCGCGACGAGTTCCGCGAGCCCGAGCGCGATGCTGAACCAGCCGAGTCCGCGCGCGATCGTCTCGGGTCGCAGGGTGTGGGCGCCATGGCTGGTCTGATCCGAACCTCTTGCTAAATGCAGTGCTTGATCCATGGCTTCACCTCATTGCTTCGGTTGGAGTCAATAAGCGAGCGCGGTTCGCGCCCGGCGCGAGCCGTTACGGCTTTAAGACGACTTTGATGCAGCCGTCCTCCTTGTCGCGGAATTTTTTGTACATCGCGGGCCCGTCGTCGAGCGACATCGTGTGCGTAATCACGAACGAAGGATCGATCTGCCCTTCCTGGATGCGCCGCAAAAGGTCGTCGGTCCAGCGGTTGACGTGTGTCTGCCCCATGCGCCACGTGAGCCCCTTGTTCATCGAGGCGCCGAACGGGATCTTGTCGATTAGCCCGCCGTAGACGCCCGGCACCGAAAGCGTGCCCGCAGGTCGGCACACATAGATCATTTCGCGCAGCACATGCGGCCGGTCCGTTTCCAGCATCACGGCCTGTTTCGCGCGGTCGTACATCGCATCGATGGAACGCGTGGCATGCGACTCCATTCCCACGGCGTCTATGCACTTCTCCGGACCCTTACCGTGCGTCAACTCCTTCAGTCGTTCAAGAACGCTCTCTTCTTTAAAGTCGATCGCGACGGCGCCGCCCGCACGCGCCATCGCGAGCCGCTCCGGCACGCAGTCGATGGCAATCACCTGCTTCGCGCCCAGGAGCACGGCGCTACGGATCGCCATCTGCCCGACAGGCCCCGCGCCCCAGATCGCGACCGTGTCGGTCGGCTCGATGTCGCATTGCACCGCTGCCTGCCATCCGGTCGGGAAGATGTCGCCGAGGAAGAGTACTTGCTCGTCGCTGAGCCCGTCTGGAATCTTGACGTGAGTGCAGTCCGCGTAGGGGACGCGCACGTATTCGGCCTGGCCGCCAGCGTAGCCGCCTGTCAGATGCGTATAGCCGAAGAGGCCGGCGGTGGTGTGGCCGAACACCTTGTCCGCGACATCTTTGTTGCGGTTGCTCCGTTCGCATACGGAAAAATTGCCTCGCTTGCACTGCTCGCATTCGCCACAGATGATCGTGAACGGCACGACGACCCGGTCGCCTACTTTGAGCGCGGTGTTGCCTTTGCCGACCTCTGCGACTTCGCCCATGAATTCGTGGCCCATGATGTCGCCGGCTTCCATGCCGGGCATAAAGCCGTCGTACAGATGCAGATCCGAGCCGCAAATCGCGCACGACGTGACCTTGACGATCGCGTCGCGCGGGTGCTCGATCTTCGGATCGGGCACCGTATCGCATCGAATGTCCTTTTTACCATGCCATCTGAGCGCTTTCATGTCGCCTCCGGGTCGCCGATTACAGGGAGCTTGGCCGGCAAGCGCAGCAGCGCGCTCTCGCACGGCATCCCCTATGCCAGCAATGGATGTACCGCATCAAGGCGATGCGCAGTACGCACGAGGCGCAGCCCGCGCGAGGGTATCGCCCACGCGCGGGACCGTCCGGCTGGTGAGCCATAGCGCGCGGCTTTTTAGGGTTCAAGGGAGCGTCGACGCCCGATGCGGACTCGCGACCGCTGTGGGACCGTCCGGCCACCAGGCGACCAGGCCGTGGCACCCCGGCGGCACCAGCACATCAAGAGCATTCAGCACATCGTCCTTTACATCGTCTGGACCATCAAAATCCAAGCAGACTTTTACTTAAAAGCATTTCCAAAATAAGCGCGGCGCGCCGAGAGAGACCCCGGGCGCGTACTTGTCTGGGCTGCGAGCCGACGGATAGGCAACCGTCGCAGCAGTTGCGCGCGATCGCTCACGGCAGATCCGCCGCGCTTCGGCTCGAAGAATCGTGAGTTCTTGCCCGACCCTGCGCTCAAAAGCGCGTGTTTTCCTGGCGACTGCTTCAGAACGACTACCTCGTGGCAGACGTCACCTTCAGCAATCCGCACTGAGCGCCGGGCCTAAGATCAATGATGAGCACCGCCGCCCGCATCGTCCAGTTGCCGCAGCACGGCGTCGAGATTAAACGACGCCGGCTTCTGCCGCGGTGGAAACGCCTTGAAATTCTCAATCTGCGACCCGACCACCGCTTGCATCGCGTATAGCAAATAAGCGTGGGAGATCATCCAGTCGTAGTATGTGTTCGAGTTCTCGTCCGCACGCTCGAACGGGTCCCGCCGAAGATGGAACATCTTTGGAATCCGCAGCCGAACAAAGGGTTCCGCCCAACACGCCAACTGCTTGGCGCGTTGCTCTAGCAAGACCATTTTCCAGTCACGCACGCGGATCGCCATCACGTCGCCGTCGTCGCTCATATAGAAAAACGATTCGCGCGGGCTTTCTTGAACTTCCCCGGTCAGATAGGGAAGCATGTTGAAACCGTCAAGGTGAACCTTGTACGTTTTCGCGCCAGCTTTATGTCCCTTAAGCAGCTTTTCCTTGACTTCCGGCTCGCCTGCCGCCGCGAGTATGGTCGTCATCCAGTCCTGGTGTGTAACTATCCCGTTAAGAACGGTTCCAGCAGGTATTTTTCCCGGCCACCGAACGAACGCTGGAACGCGCCAGCCCCCTTCCCAGTTCGTATTCTTTTCAGACCGGAATGGGGTGATGCCAGCATCCGGCCAGCTATTGAAGTGAGGGCCGTTATCCGTCGAGTACATGACGATCGTATCGTCGGCAATTCCCAATTCTTCCACCTTCGCCAGCATCCTGCCGATGTTCTCGTCGTGCGCGACCATCACGTCGTTATATTCGCCCTGTCCGCTCTTGCCCTTGCGCTTTTCTGCACAGTGGGTCCGGAAATGCATCGCCGTGGTGTTGTACCAGACGAAAAACGGCTTACCATCGCTATGAGCCTTATCGATGAATGTGCAAGCCAGATCGGTCGTTTCATCGTCGATTGTCTCCATGCGCTTTTTTGTTAGCGCGCCGGTATCCTCGATCCGCTGACCGCCCTTGCCATCAGACCAGCAGTGAAGCACACCTCTCGGACCGAAACGTTTCCTGAACGCAGGATCCTTCGGATAATCGGGATCCTCAGGCTCTTCCTCCGCATTCAGGTGATACAGGTTGCCAAAGAACTCGTCAAACCCATGCATGGTCGGTAGAAACTCGTCCTTGTCGCCCAGATGGTTCTTGCCGAACTGTCCAGTGACATACCCCAGAGGCTTGAGCATCTCCGCGATGGTGGGGTCTTCCGCCGACAGGCCGACGTCGGCGCCCGGCATACCGACCTTGGTCAGTCCCGTTCGAATGGGATTTTGCCCAGTTATGAATGCTGCGCGTCCGGCCGTACAACTCTGCTGTGCGTAGTAATCTGTAAATGCCACGCCCTCATTTGCAATGCGATCGATATTGGGTGTGCGATAACCCATCTGCCCACGGCTGTTGAAGCTGATATTCCACCATCCGATATCATCGCCCCAAAGAATTAGGATATTCGGTTGCTTTGTCGCCATGATTGTTCCCACTCCTTTCAGATGACGCCCGGTCTGCGTTGGGCAAGCCGGGCGAAGAGGCTGCATCAATCATTTCAGTGAGCCAACATGTCGCTCGCTGGTCCCTGCTCCATGAGGATGTCGGAACACCGACGTCTTTGGGCGCCAACGTCCCGATCATGAGGTGCGCCGCTCCTCACTGATCGCCGTGTCAAACGAACGAGGCGGTGCATTATTGCCGTGGCAGAATTTGAGTTTCCTGCCACTGCCACACGGACAGGGTGCATAAGGGCCGCGCCGCTTATCTTCGATTGCGGTCATCGCCATCACCTCGGACGGCGGCCGGCCATTGCGAAGGAGTTTCGCCATCGTCTCCATCGCATGCCGCGATCGCGTGAAGAACAACTCGAGGCCGGAGCACAAATAGTTTTGCCCCGCCTCGCCGTCCCGTGAAAGCGCGAAACGGTCCTTCGGACATCCGCCGTTACACAGCGCCCTCACTTCGCAACTCCTGCACTGGGCCGTGAGCGAGTCGCGCTTGTCGAGTCCAAACTTGCGCTGTTCGGGCGATGCCAGGAGCTTGAGCATGTGTGTTTCGTGAATATTGCCTAATCGGTATCCGGGTTCGACAAAGTGATCGCATGAATATAGATCGCCGTTGTACTCCAGGGCGGGGCCGAGGCCGCAGGTCGGAGCATGGATGCACAACAGATGGCGACCGAAGAGGGCCTCTAGCGTCACGTCGAACAATTGCACGAAGACGCGACCGACGTCGCGGCGCACCCACTCCTCGAAGACATCCATGAGGAACAGACCATATTGCTTTGCGCCGACTGAACGTTCGGTGACGAGATTGCCGGTTTGTGTGTACAGCACGCGCTTGTGACCCGCCTGTTCGCTCCAGCCCCGATTCGCCAGCTGGATCGTCTGTTCCGTTGCACGCTCGATGATCGGAATAAACTGGATCCACCGTGCGCCGAGTTCATCGCGGAAGAAGCGATAAATCGAGCGGCCGTGATGCTGGTTGGCGGAGTTGACCGTGCATAGGATGTTGAACTCAACACCATGCTTGCGTAGTTGATTCCACCCGCCCATGACCAGATCGAAGGTACCGTGCGCACGACGATCGACGCGAAAGGTGTCGTGAAGTTCACGCGGACCATCGACACTTAGCCCCACGAGAAAGTGATACTCCTTGAAGAACTCGCACCATTCATCGTCGAGAAGAATGCCGTTGGTCTGAAACGTGTGTCTCACAGACTGTCCCGGCCTGCGGTACTTTTCAACTAGTTCGACCGCGTTCCTGAAAAATTCGACCTTCATCAGCGTGGGTTCGCCGCCTTGCCACGCTACGGTGACCTCCGGCGTGCGATGTGACTCCAGCAACTGACGAATGTAGGTTTCCAGCGTCGCCTTTGACATCCGATGCTTTTCATTTGGATACAGCGCCTCTTTCGACAGGAAAAAGCAATACTTGCAGTCGATGTTGCAGGTCGAGCCACTTGGCTTCGCCAGCAGATGAAAGCATGGCGGCGCATCCGAGCGCTGGCTTTCGGCCGTTTGAGGATCATCAAGAATCGATGTTGATGTGTGAGACAGCAACGTGTCTTCCATCACGGGAGTGCCCTTTGATTGTCAGGTGCCAAAAGATTGCACGACAAGGCGCAAACGCCTCAAGGTAGAACGGATACTTATACGTCGGAAGCAGTCGCAGAAACAGACGTGATTGAAATTAAAGGCAGCCAGCGTTGAGAAAGCAAACGCAATTTCGTAACTCTGATCTAAAAGCGTTGCGCGAAGTTGCCTGTTCCGACACGCAAGACGCGTCGTCATACGATTGAAACGTAGGAGGCATGGAAAGTTAAGCAACGCCGGAACTTTTATTGAGGCAGATAAATAATTACTTGATCGAATCCTGTTGGAATGTACTCATCGGGAGATCGTCGAAGGTTTCATCTGACTAACCAGGCACGCATGCGCCACACCTTGGCAGCAGGAGGTTCTCGCTATCTCGCGCCCCGTGAAGTAGATTAACGTTGATGCGTGGGTGCGGTGTATTTTCCGTTGTGAGAAACCATCCGGAGAACGGTGTGGCTAACGTGGAGGCACGCTCGTCGAATCAACTGGCCGAGGAGCGGACTGATCTCGCAACGACACGCACGCTGATGGCGGCCGACCGCACCTTGATGGCGTGGACGCGCACTGCGCTTTCCATGATCAGCTTCGGCTTCACCATCTACAAGGTGCTCGACGGATTCAGGGAAGCGGGCGTTCATCTTGCCCATCCGCACAGTCCTCGAAGCATCGGCCTCTTTCTTACAGGTTTAGGCACGGTTTCGATGGTGCTGGGAACGATCGAGTACTGGCGAATGATCGTCGGTCTGCGTAACTATCAGCCAGTAAGCCTCTGGCGGCCCGCTTTTTTAGTCGCGTTGGTGATGGCCTTTTCGGGCAGCTTTCTCTTTCTAAGCATCATCATAAGGTTGCTCTGAGCGTACTCACGACGCCAAGCGCAGCGGTGTCCCTGTATCGGATAGATCGCATCCCGGATCACACGGTGGCTTTACCGCTTCGAGAGGTGCCAGTGTCGTGACTGAAACCCTGATGATCCTGCTGAAGATCTCCATTGTCGTGGTGATCGCGTGCGTCGGAGCCGGGACATCGCCTGCCGAGCTGACCTATCTATGGCGGCGCCCCGCGCTATTAGTACGTTCCCTTGCAGCAATGTATTTGCTGGTTCCGCTGCTTGCGTTCGGCCTCGTGCAAATCATGCCCATCGAGCGAGGGGTCAAAGCTGCGATGCTGGTGCTCGCGGTGTCCGCGGGAGCCCCGCTGCTTCCCAGAAGGCTCAAGAAACTGAATAGCCAGCAATACATCTTTAGCTTGCTGATCACATCCTCGCTCGTCGCCATTGTCGCCGTGCCGCTGTGGGCGGCGTTCTTGAGCACCTACTTTGACATTGCGGTCGAACTATCCGTAAGCACTGTCGTGTCAGACATTGCTAAAACCATTCTGCTTCCGATTATGATCGGCATGGCGCTTCGCTTCATTCTCCCGGCCTGGTCTGAACGGTTGTCGGACCGGCTAATCATGGTTGCCGGCGTTGTCCTGGTGGCGTCCGGCATCATCCTGCTGGTCGTCCACAGGCAGCACCTAGTGGGTCTCAGCTGGCAAGGTGTGCTCGCGCTCGTGGCACTGATGGTGTTTGCGATGCTCATCGGTCATCTTCTTGGCGGATCCAAGCCGGGTGACCGGACGGCGCTGGCGATCGCCTGCGCAACGCGGCACGTCGGCATTGCGCTGGTGGTTGCAACGGAGTTTGTCGGCGTAAGAATAGCCGTACTGGTTGTTGCGTACTTCGTCACTGCCTTCATCGTGTCGAGCATCTATCTGACGTGGCGACGACGATAGCTTGCCGTAGCAAGCACGCTCAAGACCTCACAGGTGACCACGAGCCGGAGAGATCGAACGATTGGAGCCGTGACGCACGGCGTCCTGATTGCGTGACACTGCGTCAAGGTTTCACCGGCGACCACGATTCGTCCGGATCGAACGAACTGAGCCGGCCCACGATGCGCGTGGTTTGCGGGCCAAAGTTCTTCTGAACAAGCTTCCCTTTGTCGTTGACGAGGAACGTCATCACGCCCGTCGCGCCGTACGTGACGGGCCACGCCACGAGCGCGCATCCGTCCGCGAGCACGCCGTCTTGCTCATGGTTCTTGCGGCCGCCGTTCTCGTGCGCACCTTGCGCCGTGAGGATACGGTAGTGATAGCCGTGATAGCCGCCCGCAGGAGCGCCGTTGCCTTGTTGCATCGCGATCGCGAGGGGGCCGAGCGGGCTCTGCATTTCGCCCTGGGTTGCAGGCCAATAAAGACCGTCGCGCTGTCCCGGCCTGCTCACCAAGCGCTGTGCATAGTGGTGCGTGAGCGCGCGATAGTCGCGCTGCGCATCGAGATACGCGAGCGACGTCCGCATTGCCGCGCGCTCGTTGCGGCCGATACGCCGCGTCAGCAGTTCATTGCGGCCGGCGACCGGATCGAAACGCCAGCCGCGTTGCGTCTCCACGAGCGGAATGGGCAGCGTCCACCCGTCTGTGCCGACCGCGATGTGTACGACCGCTGGCTTCTTTTCCGAAGCAGGCTCGGACACGATCTCATGCCCCTGCGACCACGCCCCGAGGAATCGATAGACATCGTCCTGATTGACATCCTGAGCGGGAATGAAGCGTCGAAAATCGCTGCCGAGCACGACCTGCATGGCTGCGTCGTCGTTGCTGGCAAGCGCGTCGACGAAGGCGCTGGCTCCAGCTTCGGGCATCGGAAAGACGGCTTGCGCGCGGGCGCCCTGCACGCTCGCAATCAGAAGCCACGCGGCGAACAGTGTACAGTTCAGGAAAGAACGGGTCATCTGAATCTCCAGTCGCGCTCACGTGCTAACGGCGAAAGCGTCCGCCGAATCCACCGCCGCCAAACCCGCCGCCGCCGAACCGGCCTCCTTCGCCGCTGAACCGGTCGCCACCGAATCCGCCGCCGCCAAAGTTGCTGGCGAGCGAACTGCGGCTCTCTTCTCCGCGCTGCATGTCCTGTCGTGCGCCGTCGCCATCGCCGGCATCGCGCAGCGCGTTGTCGCGATTCGCATAGTCGGCGTGGCTCTGCAAGTCGCTCGCGCTGAACCCGCCCTTATTGATGCCCTGCAAGCGCTGGCTCGCCGATCCGCTCATGTTCTCCCCGGTGCGGCTGTCGAAGGCCTGCATCGCCTGGGTGCGCGATGTGTCATAGCCGCGATACGCGTCGTGTTGCGCGCCGCTGAAATTCGCATTGCGATTCCAGTTTGTCGTGCTGCCGCTTGCGCTAAGCCGGTTGTTCACGTTGATGTTGTTGTAGTGATTGACGTTGACGTTCACTTCGTGACTGTTCCAGTTGAAGCCGCCCCACAGCGCGTTGGTCACCGCGATGCCGGTGCCGAATGCAAGGCCCGCGGCAAAGCCGCTCGCCACCGCATATCCGGCCGGCGGCGGAATATAGACGGGCGGATACGCTGGGTACAGCCACGCTCCGTACACGAACGCGGGGTTGTAGGTCGGCACGTACACGACCTGCGGATTCACCGGCTGAATCTGGATGGTGCTCTGCTCGATCACGACTTTCTGCTGATCACCCGATTGAAGGTTCCCCGCTTTGTGTGCCTGCTTGCGCAACCGCTGGACGGAATCCATCACGTCGTTGGGTTGTGCGAGAAACGCGTCGCCGATCTGCCTGACCCAATCGGGCTTGGACGCCATGGTGGCAAGCACCTGCGGAAACGCAACGAGCGATTGCACACTCGGGTCCCACGGCTGCGACGCGACCGCCTTCACGGCTTCATCACCGGTCATCGATGCGTGGGCCTTCGACCACGTCGCGGCCGATTCCACTTCCTTGGGATAAGTGGCGGCCATTAGCACCTGCGCGAGCAAAGGATCGGGATACAGCGCGATCGGCGCTGTCAGTGAATCGAGCTGTTGATTCGAAACCTTGAGCGCGGCTTGCGCGCGGGCGATGCCCGGTAACGCGATATTCGTCATGAGCGGCACGGCAAACGCCGCGCAAAGCACGAGCATGATGCGAGCAAATTCTCTGAATGACTTCACAATCGAGTCCTCCCAAGCCGCCAGTTCACACCTGCGCGCGCATTCTCGCCAGTTTTAGAACTTGATATGCACACCGGCAAATGGGCCGGCGGTCCTGATGTTGTAGTAAAACGATGAGGTGTTGTAGTTTTGCGCGAGAATCCGATATCCGGCAGTCATGCCAATCGTCCTTGCGACATCCCACGACACTGACGCAATCAACTGCCACGAATACTTGGCCCCTCCGGTCCCGACATCCGCATAGCCCATGACGGACCATCTGTCTGTGAATCGGTAGAAAGCACGCACACCCACTAGGGCGTCGACCCAGTCGACATTCGTGCTTCGTTGGTCACCGGCCGGCAAAACCGGACTGGGCGAAAAGGAAAGCTTCGCGTTGAGATTCGTGTATCGCAGGCCCGCTATGAGATCCACGGGCGCTTTGTCGCCTGGCAGAACACGGTAAGCGCCGCCCGCCTGAACGATTCCATTGTCCAGCTGCAGGCGTGCCGTACCTAACCGCCCGCCGAGTATCGGGTCTGACGTGGTCGATACGTTGACGTAAAACCCGTCGACGATGATCGCCCAGCGATCCTTGCGCGCTTCGAAGGTCGCCATCATGCCGAAGTCGAGATCTCGCCAGATATTGGAGAAGTGGGCATCCACGTTCTGACCGGGAACCACTTGCCCGATGCGAACGTTGCCGCTCTGTCCCGCGAGCCACAAGTAGGGCGTCAGCGAGAACTGCCAACCGTCCGGGTTGGACGACGTCTGCTGCGCTTCAGCGCGTGCTGTTGCCGCGACTGCGGCCAGCGAGGCGCACACCACCCATCCCGCCATGCGTCGCCGTGATCTGGCTTTCATGCCCGCACCTTCATGATGACACTCCATCAGTTAGCCGGGCTTGCCGGATCATTCAGTTTCGGGGGAACATCCGGTTCCAGTCCTGCTTCATGTCCACGACGATCCAGCCGTTGCCCGGTGCCGCGTCGAGTGCCCTGTCGAGCTTTCCGACTTTCGAGGTGCGGTCGTATGCATACTCTCGCGCTGCATCCGTGTGGTGAATGATCACGCCGAGTCGGGCACCCGTTCCGCTGGTCGTCCATCTGAGCATTTGCAGGTCGCCGTCCGAATTGCCAAACGCCGCCACCGGCCTTCTGCCGATGACCCTCTGGATCGTGACCGGCTTGCCCGGACCGTCATCCACGTTTTCCAGCTTCGCGATGCGCATGAGCGTCGGCTGACCCGCGACTTCGGTGTACTGGTACTGGATGCTGCTGCCGATGACCTGTTCAGGCGGGATGCCATACGCCCGGTCTGCGAATCCGCGCATGAATTCGACGCCGCCGCCCGATACGATGAATGTCTTGAACCCATTTGCCCGCATATAGCTCAATGCCTCCAGCATCGGCTGATAGACGAGTTCGGGATACGTCCTGGCAAAGCGCTTGTCGCGCGCGGAGGCCAGCCAGTCGCGCGCCTGCGCGGCGAATTGATCGGAGGTCATTCCCGCGTGGGTTGCCATGATCAGTTTCATCGCGTTCGCTTCACCGTTTTTGGCGAACACACCG
This sequence comes from Caballeronia sp. LZ024, assembly GCF_031451455.1. Lineage (NCBI taxonomy): Bacteria > Pseudomonadati > Pseudomonadota > Betaproteobacteria > Burkholderiales > Burkholderiaceae > Caballeronia > Caballeronia sp. LZ024. The sequence continues at coordinate 23,014 of NZ_JARUXL010000008.1, forward strand.
GCCATGTTGCCGGCGAGCGCCGAGCGGTAAGGCTCCTGAGTGCGCCATTCAGGATGCTGAGGCGCCAGCGCCTGAAGCCGCTGGAGTGCAAACACGAACTGGACGTACGCAGGCTGTTCGATCCATAGCGTGCCATCGTCATCGAAGACGGCAATCCGCTCGGGCGGCGGCACGAAGTCGGCCGAGCCGGCAGTCGTCGTCTTTCGAACGAAGTCGACGATGGCTTTCTTCTGAGCCGTGTCGTTCCATGAAGGGAGAGGGTCGACAGCGATGGCGCCCGACTGCGCAGCGTCCTGGCGCGCGGGCGCGGAACCGCAAGACGTCAGCACGCATGCAAGCGCTAAACATGCGGACAGCCGAAGCGCGACTTCAATCAAGCGGGACATTTTCGTTCCCCTTCTCAGCGAATCGCCTGAACACGCGACATGCGGCTAGGCAATCGCGTCATGAGGCGCGTTGATTTGCCTTCGATAAGTCTCATTCAACACCAGAGTCACCATCGGTCTGATTGTCCCCGAACGATTGTTGGTGCACTCGTTAAGTCTTTTCAATAAGACTTTGGTCCAATAGCGACGATCGTTCTTAAATGCTACCGTCAATAAGCGTGATGCACGCCCGCATGCCACATTAGATAATATTTTTAGCGCAACTTATCACTGCGTTGATGACGATCCGGAACATTATCCCAAGATAAACTCCGCTTTCATCTGGTCAGCTTCGCCCTGTTGTTCCCTGTTTTACATATATAAGCAATTCCACACAAAATAATTGGCTTAGCTGAATTGCCATCGCCAGTGTATGGAACGTCGTCTGGACCATCGTTTTTGGGGTTGATTGCGCACGTCAAGACTTCGCTTTTCACTAGACGATCAGGAGTCTGCACATGAAGCCAAGAGCATGGTTATCCGTTTCCGTCTCTATACTCGCGCTCGCGTTAGGCGCTCAATCGCCTGCGATCGCGCAGCAGAAGCCCAACATCCTGGTCATCATGGGCGATGACATCGGCTGGATGCAGCCAAGCATCTACCACCGAGGCTTGATGGTCGGAGAAACACCGAACATTGACCGGATTGGGACCGAGGGCGCGATTTTCATGCACTACTACGCAGAGCAAAGCTGCACCGCAGGGCGTACGGCCTTCTTCACCGGCATGCATCCGCTGCGTGCGGGCATGATTCCGCCGCAGCTTCCGGGCAGCCCGACCTACCTTCTGCCCGGCACGCCGGCGCTCGCGAAGTTTCTGCTCGATCTCGGCTACAACACCGGCGAATTCGGCAAGAACCACCTCGGCGACCACACCGACGCTTTGCCGACCGCGCACGGATTTCACGAGTTCTGGGGTTACCTGTATCACCTCGACGCGATGCAGGGCGTCAGCTTCAACGACATCAACTCCTCGCCGACCCAGCAGGGCATCGCTCCGCCCTGCAAGAACACGCCGGTCCCCGGACTGCCCGACGTTCCAGGCGCAGTGGACCCGAAGACAACGATCTGTCTGACGCCGCCGCGTCCAGTGATTGCGTGCAAATCGTCCGATGGCACGGCGAAGAACCAGACCTGCAAGGACGAAGGGCCGCTGACGCTCGATCGATCGCGCACGGTCGACGAGGAGATCTCGGCCAAGGTCATCGACTTCGTCGATCGCAATGATCCGAAGAAGACTGGCAAGCCGTTCTTCGTGTGGTACAACCCGGCGCGCATGCACATCACGACGATGCTGTCGCCGAAGTACGAAGCCATGCTCGGCGAAAAGGGCGGCAAGGACTGGGGCATTAACGAAGCGGGCATGAAGCAGATGGACGACAACATCGGCTATGTGCTGAAGAAGCTGGAGGAAATGGGCCAGCTCGACAACACGATCGTCGTCTTCACGACCGACAACGGCGCCGAAACCATCACTTTCCCGGATGGCGGCACCACCCCGTTCAAGGGCGGCAAGCTGACGACCTGGGAAGGCGGCATGCGCGCGCCGGCGGTTGCCCGCTGGCCCGGGCACATCAAGGCGGGCTCGGTCATGAAGGAGATGTTCGCGTCCCTAGACTGGCTGCCCACGCTCGTCGATATCGCCGGAGGCCCCAAGGGCGACCAGCTCAAAAAACAGATCGAGGCGGGAAAATACCCCGGCATCGTCAAGACCACACTCGACGGCGTCGACCAGCGCGATTACCTGGAGGGGAAATCGGCGAAGTCGGCCCGCGAGGTGTTTTTCTATTACACCGGACCGATACCCTCGGCGGTGCGGTACAAGAACTGGAAGTTCTATTACACGATGGTGGGAGACTGCGCGACCTGTGGCCTCGTCGGAGCCACGACGTATCACTGGACGCAGGTCGACAACATCATGCGCGATCCATTCGAGACCACGGTCGGCGCCGACAGCAAGTCGTTGCTGGGCTATGGCGGCGGGCTGGCCGCTCCGAGCACGGCCTATCTATACAACTGGAATACCCTGCCTATCGGGCAACTGCTGTGGCTGAAGGAACTCGAAACCTACACCGCGTTCCCGCCGATGCAGGACCCGGCCAGCTACAACCTTAGCCGGATCTTGCAGGAGGTCAAGCAGAACGGTCACCGTCACCCGAGCGAATGATCCTGCGAGCAGGCTCAAGGCAAATGGAGAGCGAGGCATGGCGAATCGAAAGTGTGTAACGGAGAAAACAAACGGCAAGTCCAGTGCTGCCGCCCGCCCTTCTGGTGCGGTTGCGCGCTCGCGCCGGCTGCTGCTCTGGGGCATGCTGCTCGTGACGTGCCCCGCTTTGATCGGGTTCGCGGCAAACTGGGCCGTCGACACCCACTCGAAAGCCGCCTCGAAAGCGGTCCAGGGCGACGGCGTGCGTGGTCCGCGGGGGATGGCCTGGGTACCGGGCGGCGAATTCCTGATGGGCAGCGACGCGAAGATGGCGCAGGCCAACGAACGTCCCGCGCACAAGGTGCGCGTGCACGGCTTCTGGATGGACGAGCATCACGTGACGAACGCAGAGTTCCGCAAGTTCGTCGAAGCCACTGGCTACGTCACGACCGCAGAGAAGAAACCGGACTGGGAGACGATCAGGGTTCAGGCGCCGCCCGGCACACCTCGTCCGCCAGACAGCGTGCTGGTGCCGGGGGCGATGGTGTTCGTCGGCACGAACGGGCCGGTGTCGCTCGACGACTTCTCGCGCTGGTGGCGCTACGTGCCGGGCGCGGACTGGCGGCATCCGACAGGGCCAGAGAGCACGATCGCCGGCAAGGACGATCATCCGGTCGTGCAGGTGTCCTACGAGGACGCCGAAGCGTATGCGAAATGGGCCGGCAAGCGTCTTCCGACCGAGGCCGAGTGGGAGTTCGCCGCGCGCGGCGGGCTCACGCAGGCCACCTACGCGTGGGGCGACACGTTCACGCCCGACGGCAAGCAGATGGCGAATGTCTGGCAAGGCCAGCAAGCGCGGCCGTTCCCGGTGATGAGCGCGAAGGCGGGCGGCGCGGCGGGCACGAGCCGCGTCGGCACCTTTCCCGCCAACGTCTACGGTCTCTCCGACATGACGGGCAACGCGTGGCAATGGGTCGCCGACTGGTATCGCGCGGACCAGTTCCGGCGCGAGGCATCGACGGCGAGCGTGGTCGACAACCCGGCGGGCCCAAGCGACGCGTGGGACCCGGCCGATCCGGGTGTCCCGGTCGCGGCGCCCAAGCGCGTGACGCGCGGCGGCTCGTTCCTCTGCAACGAAGACTATTGCCTGAGCTACCGCCCGAGCGCGCGACGCGGCACCGATCCGTACAACAGCATGTCGCATCTCGGCTTCAGGCTCGTAATAGACAAGGACAACTGGGAGCATTTGAACGAGCGGCGCCAGGCCGCTAGCGCCGATGCACAACCTCGCTCTTGATCGTTCGAGAAGGAGCCGGAACCCCTTCGACGTTCTGAGCGACGTAGCGTGCAACACTAGAGGGAGACGTAAATTGAAGAACTCGCCGAAGATCTGGCCGATGGTTTGCGTGTTGACGCTCTCCCTTATCGGCTGTGCCACAGGCGGCATGCCGGAAGGCGCTGCGCATTTGAGCGCAGCGGAATGCCGCGATCTCGCCGCTAGCAGAAGCAACGCGCCCATCACGCCCGAGCGCAATAGAAGTGAGCTGGCGGCGCTAGAGAAGGCGGGGTACAACCCATTTCAAGCCTTTGATCCGAACTATCCAGAAGATCTACAGGCGGCACAGCGTCAGGTCGATGTTTGGTATCACACGGATTGCCATTAGGGACCGCAATGACACGTCAGTTCGCCGCCTTAGTCGCGGTTGAACTGCGGGCCAATCAGCAACTTGCGAGACGGTGACGCGGGTGTGTTACGTCTGCGGCCCGTTCCTGCACTGCACCTGAAGCCCGGTCTATGGCACTAAGGTTCCCGTGTCCGGTGACGCGCCTACGCATCCCTTATTAGCGCTCGCACATCGTTAGCTGTGGATTTAGCTTCTTGCAGTTGGCGAATGCGCCGCCATCTGATTGTTGACCGCCTTTCTTCGCGAGTAATGTGCTGTGTACCAGCGACCAAAAGGATCATCCGAATCTTCGGGTCAGGCGTCACCACTGCGGGACCGTCGCGCCTGGATCGGTTGATTGCTAATAATTCGAAGGGAGTCGAACGGCTGTTGCTGCCCGGCCCAAGCCCGCCCGCGGCACCCATCTGAGTACTTGTGCGGCCGACGCAGCGCCGCCGTCGTCTGTCGCGATTCTCAGATTGCATTTGCCCGCCTCAATGCTCACTTGTCCATATACCTTCCCGGCGTCACACCGAAGGTTCGTCGGAACATCGATAAATGCGCTGATATTCTCGTAAGCGAGTCCAAGCGCGATCGCCGTTACGGACATGGCATCCGCCAAAAGCTCCAGTGCGCGAAGCATCCGCGCCTGCTGACGCCATTGCGCGAAGGTCAGCCCGGTGTCGACGACGAACCGCCTGCTCAACGTTCGCGACGCCATGCCTGCCCGCACGGCCCATTCTTCCAGCCTGCTGGTTATCCCCCAGGTCGGCAGCAAGCGAGTCGGTGATTTTAACGAGCCTGACACCACGTGGACGCTGGACGAAACTTACGGCATAGAACGTCCGCTCGATGGGGCAAAGTACGTAGCAGGCTATCGCGGACCGACAACCATGACACTGCTCACGCCGGGCGCCGAAACATGGCACGCTCTGAGAATGGAAACCGATTCCACTCCTTGCGCACGTAGTCCCGCGTCGCGTCACCGTGATGAGGCGAGCCTGGATCATCGGGCTCCGAGGGCGCGAGCAGCGTATCGGCCTGCGGACCGTCGTCGCCGAACGCGACCACCTGCATGTAGCTGTTGCCGTGCGCCCTGCGATCGAGCGTGTGACCCCGACCGTCGAGGGGATGCAATGCATAGGCGACCCTGAAGTACCCTTCCGTGTCGCAACCCCGTGTAACGGAATCTTGGCACCGTTCCGCCAGGAGAGTCTAAGATATCCCAAGAGAGGTGCAATACCCAAGACGAGATGACCACCCCACGCACAGGATGGCTGGGACTTCCCTGAGACGCTCGCGAATCAATGGTATATCCTCGGTTTGCCAATGCCGGAAACTATTTGCGCAGCGGCGACACGCGCCCCGTGGCTCGGGTGCATGCGTTTGGCCGGGTGAGGCGAGGCGGTAGAGCGATCTCGACGAAACGAGTGCGCTGAGCATTGGTCATGTTATTTCGGACAAGCAGATGGGTCCTATCACTGTCGGTTTCGCCTCGTAGGCAGGGGGCGATGCATAGCCCAAAGTCGAATGCAGTCGTACGGCGTTGTAGATACCGACGATGTGCTGGTTGATAACACGTCGAGCTTCATTGTGGTTGGGGTACTGGCTCTGCCATGCGCCTTCCATTTTCAGGTTCGGGAAGAATCGCCCCATCACCGAGATGTCCCAGCGATTTCCCTTGCGGCTCATGCGGCAAACCACATGATGCTGTTCAGCAAGGCTGGTATTCATCGCTCGCGTACTGCCGAACCCGGTCCGACGTTGAGCCCGCGGAGTGCTCTGCCCTTGATCGGTCCGCGCACGGCAGAAGTCGACCCACTTCGGCCCGTCGATCAAGGGGACTTCAACTGCAGCTTCCAAAGTACAACGGCCGTTCGCCGATTCGCGTACGTAGGCCGTGTTCTGCCAGACCGGCCGGTCACGCCTGCACGATGACCGACGATCTGCAATGACCGTTTTAGAGCGAACCGGGAGACGCGATCCGCCGCCGACGAGCCGTCAGATAATACCTTCCCCTTTTATCCGGCGACGAGGCGCACGGCCAGAAAGTCAATCAGTGCGCGTATGCGACGCGGCACTGAGCGGCCCCCCGCCCATACTAGATGAACGGGTACGGGTTCGGGCTCGAACGAGTCGAGCACCGTCACCACCTGACCCGCGTCGAGAAGCTTCTGCACCTGAAAGATCGGTGCTAGACCTATTCCTGCTCCGGCCGCGGCCGCGGCATTGCAAGCTAGCGCGCTTGTCGACCGGAAGCGCCCTGCGACCTCGACTGCGCCCCCTGTGTGGTTGAAGGTCCATGTCTCGCGCAGGGCGTGCTGGCGCAGGATACAGTCGTGAAGGGCAAGCTCGGACGGATGAATTGGGTAGCCGTGCGAGGCGAAATACTCCGACGTGCCAAAGACGACGCGCCGCAAAGTGCCCACTTGCTTCGCGCGCAGGTTCGAGTCCGGCAGAGGACCAAGGCGGACCGCGAGATCGATGTTTGCTTCGGTTAGCTCAAGATGCTGCTCGGCGAGCAGGAGTTCTACCCTGACGTTTTCGTGAATTGCCAAAAACCGCGCGACGAGCGGCGAAACGAATTCCGCGCCAAATGCTGTCGGCGCGCCGACGCGAATACTGCCGCGCAGCTGGGTTGCGTGGTCGACGAGTTCATCACGTGCTGCGTCGATTTCTCCAAGTGCGGGTCGAATCCGTGTGGCGAACTTCAGGCATGCCGCGGTAGGCTGCACACGGCGCGTCGTTCGGTGAAACAAGGTCGCGTTCAAATCACGCTCGAGCGCTGCAATGGCGCGGCGCACCGACTGCAACGTTCGGCCCAGCGATCGCGCTGCGGCTGTCAAACTTCCTTCTTCAAGAATAGCCAACAGTACTTCATATTCGTCCCTGTTCATGACCGTCATTCTCTCGTTTCGTGGAAGAATGTCTGACGGCTCGCGCACCTATGCGTGGTTTGGTCGCCGCCGTACATTCTAGTCATGTTGACATCCGATTGGATCCGAAGGAGACGACTAATGACTCAATGTAACGAGAATGCAGCGCCCATGAGCTACAGCAACCGGTTCAACCTCACCGATGCACGCCGGGTCGTGGCTGCGGCCGAAGAGGAGGCAACACGTCACGGTTGGCCTATGGTGATCGCAGTTGTGGACAGCGGCGGACACCTGGTGCTTCAGCAACGACTTGACGGAGCGCAACTCGGCAGTATCCACGTTGCGAGACAGAAGGCCGAAACAGCCGTGCTGTTCCGACGTCCCACGCGCGTTTTTGAAGACGCAATCGCGCAAGGCGGACTGCACCTGCGCCTGCTCGGTATGAATAACCTCGTGCCGCTGGACGGAGGGATTCCACTGATTCGCGACGGTGCAGTGGTCGGCGCGATAGGCGTGTCGGGCATGCGTTCTGACCAGGACGCGCTGGTCGCCCAGGCCGGCGCTGACAAGCTAATCGCAGCGCAGCCATGAGGACGGCACCTGCCCAAGGTCCGGCCGCGACAAGACGGCGTAAAGCTGTCAATGTAGTCAAGACGCAGCAGGTCGCAATTGCCTGTTCGCGAACTCCGGAAGCGGTCGCAATCGATTGAACGCGACCGGCGAGTTTGACCGGTGAAGTAACACTCGTCCTCGCGAATTGAATGGCCGCTTGCCGGGGGGCGGATCTGACGTGTGAACGTCTGAACTCACGTGCGTGCGAATGTCGCCTCCTGGCCGGCAATCGCCCGCTCACCGGCCAGCAGCTATTGCACTTCGGTTTGTTCGGCCATCTCAAGCGCGTCGTCTACCTCGATACCGAGGTATCGCACTGTGCTCTCAAGCTTCGTATGGCCCAAGAGCAGCTGAACCGCCCGCAGGTTCTTCGTACGTCGGTAGATCAACGACGCCTTCGTGCGGCGCATCGTGTGCGTACCGTAGGCGGCGTCGTCGAGCCCGATTGACGCGACCCAACGATGCACGATGCGGGCATACTGGCGCTTCGAGACGTGCGCTGACGTGTGCAGGCGACTTGGAAACGGATAGTCGGATGGCGTCAGGCCGCGAGCTGAGATCCACGCCGCGACACTCTGCCGAGTCAGCTCCGTAATTTCGAACTGGACAGGTCGTTGCGTCTTCTGCTGCATGAACGTGGCTCGCGAGACTACATGCCCTCCCATGCAGACGTCCTGAACCTGCAAGCGCGTCAAATCGCACGCTCGAAGCTTACTGTCGATCACGAGATTGAACATCGCCAACTCGCGAGCGTTGGTCGACATCTGCAGCCTCGTTCGAATTGCCCAGAATTCCCGGAGCTTCAGCGGTGGCGTCTGGCCGGTCAGCCTACCCTTGTTCCACGGCACCCGACGAGCGCCGGAAGAATTAAGCGTTTCCATGACAATCTCCTCTTCAACGAAGGGAGATCGATTTTGCGCTTGCGGAGTGGTCATTCTTCGACTCGTTGCCGACGGTCGAGCCGTCAGAGGTGCAACGGCAGGTACCAGAGTCGAGCAGTCGTTCGGTACAGCCACTCCAGACAAAAACATATGTCGGCCAATACTGTCATCCATGACGCTTGGCAAGGAAGGCCAACGCCTAGAACAACAGTTCGAACAGTCTCTTCAGGAGGTACTCCGGGGACGTCATCGTCAGTGCCAGCGGCACGATCGGCACATGTACCGCAACCCGAGGCGCACAATGGCATCCTTGGTAATCGGGGGCGCCTGCATCGTCCGGACCATTTCGAAATGTTGGCGAGATCCGCAAGGGACTGAATTTCTCCGCTCCCTACCAACGCGTCGCCGGCGGGCGAGCCGCCCCGTAGCCACGTGGCATCGAACTCGTGCACATTCCGTTCCGCCACCATGCCGTATTCGCTCAGGTCCGTCCTTTCTACTGGGCCAGTTGAGGCGTGAAGTCCAGCAACGGAGCAAAGCCAAGGCACAACAAGCTTCAGCGATCGAAAGAAACGCGCCGGTCGCCAGTGTTGGCGCTTGGTCCGGGCCGTGATCCATTGCAGCGTCGATCTTCCGCCGCGCCATTGCAGTTGATCGGATTGCGTCTATTCTTACATTGGATCTTCGCCAAATACTGATGCCAGTAATGCTTTAGGTGGTTGCGGGAGGAGTTATGCATCACTTTGTGCCTTGTAGTTCAGCTATGCAAAAGCAAGCGCCTCTCACCTGGGGCCATCGTCACGCTCGCCACAGATACTGGTCCGCCTTGTTATCCGGGATGCTCACACATGGAGCATGTGCGCTCGCGGCCGGCCCCCTCCCCAGCGGGGGACAGTTCGTTGCTGGCACGGGTTCGATCTCGTCGAACGGCTCAGCGCTCAACATCACTCAAAGCACGCCGCGCGCGGTCATCGACTGGCGCGGCTTTTCGATCGGGATTGCCAATAGTGTGACAGTGAATAACGGCGCCGGTGCAACGCTCAACCGTGTGACCGGTATCGATCGCTCCGTCATCGATGGCAGGCTGAGTGGCACGGGTAGTATCTACCTGATTAATCCGCAGGGCGTACTTATCGGCACGAGCGGCGTCGTCACGACCGGTGGCCGCTTCGTCGCCTCGACACTCGATGTGACCAATGACGCCTTCATGAACAGGGGCGCATTTTTCTTGAGCAGTACGAGCGAGGCCAGCATCATCAATCTCGGGAGGATCAGTTCAAGCGGCGGCGACGTATTCCTGATCTCGCGCAAGCTCACCGAGAACGACGGTTCGATCGACGCGCCCAAGGGCACGGTGAAACTTGCCACCGGCGCTCAGGTGTTGCTGATGGATTCGTCGAGTGGCAGCCAAGTGTTCGTGGAACCCGGTACTCGAGGGGATGTGGTCAACAAGGGCATGATCCGTGCCGCGCATATCGCCCTCGAAGCAGCCGACGGGAACGTGTTCGCGCTCGCGGGCACGCGAGGCGAACTCCGCGCAACTGGCACCGCCACGCGCGATGGTCACGTGTGGCTGGTGGCCCAACGCGGCACGGCGCACGTCCACACGAACGTCGCGGCATTGAATGCGGACGGCAGCGGCGGCACCGTGGATACGAGCGGCTACGTGCTCCATCTCGACGACGCCGTCATCGATGCCGGACGATGGAATTTGACGGCGCCCGAGTTCAACGTGGGAGGGGTGGCCGCGGCGATCCTCGCCCGTGACCTGTCGAGCGGTACGTCAGTCAATGTGAACACGACGGGCGCCTACGGCAAGAGCGGTGACATCAATCTCCAGTCGACGCTGCGCTGGAGCGGCGACGCATCGCTTGCGCTCAACGCGCAACACAATGTGACGATCGGCGGGGCCGTAACGGTCGCAAACAACGGCGCGGGCAACCTCACGCTGCGAGCCGACGCAAACGGCATCGATAATGGTGCCAGCGTCGTGAACCGCGGCACCATCGACTGGTCTCGCAGCACCGGCGTCGTCGCGGCGCTCCATGACACGAACGGCGGTTACCTCGCTGGCACTGTGACGAGCAATCCATCGTGGGCCCCCGCGCCGTTCAGCGGCCTCAACACGCAAGCGACCGCGTACCGGCTCGTCAATTCGAAAGTAGCCCTCGAGAACGTGTCGAACAATCTCGCCGGCGTATACGCGCTCGGCAGGGACCTCGACCTAGGTGGATGGGACAATCAGTTCCAGAGAATCGGAGGAGCGAATGCGGCGTTCACGGGCCAGTTCGACGGCATGGGTCATGCCATCGGCAACCTGTACCAATATCAGGAATCGGCCGGTCTGTTTGGCGACATCGGTACAACAGGCGTCGTGCGGAATCTGAGTGTCAATAATGCGTATATGACCGCATCGGGCATGTTCGCAGGCGGCGGCGGAGGCATCATCGCGCTACGTAATCGGGGGCTCATCACGAACACGCATGCGTCGGGCAGCATCAGTTCGTACCGGGGCGCCGGCGGCCTCGTCGTGGTGAACGATGGCACGATCGAGCGCTCGTCGACCGGAGCCGGTCTCAACGGCGATGGCACGTTTGCCGGCCTCGCGAGGGTTAATAACGGAAACATCGTCCAGTCGTTCGCGACTGGCTCGGTGAGTGGCGGATCGCACGCGTCGGGCGCCGGCCTGGTTGCCAGCAACTACGGATCGATAATACAGTCCTATGCGACCGGCTCCGCGACAATGTATACCACCGGCGGCCTGGTCTTGTATAACGGCGGAACGATCAGCGAATCGTTCGCTACCACGCACCAAACTCCACTGTTCCCACCCGACCAAAAGGCCGGCGTGGCCTTTACGAATGCCGGAACCATCGCGGACAACGTCTTCTGGGATGTGCAAGCAAGCACTGCAACCAATAGCGTATACAGCGGCAAGGCGCTGCCCGCCGCGAACGGCCTCACGACCGCGCAGATGAGCACGACCGCGAGCTTCGGACCGACGTGGGACTTCGGTCCGACCGGCACGTGGGTGATGCCCGCGGGAGGCACGCATCCGATCCTGCGCTGGCAACAAGATGCGCAGCGAGCGCATTTCGATTGATGGCAGGCTATCCGGAGTCGCAGGTAGGCGCCGATCCCAGTCTTCATCTTGTTCAAACGGGCATCCTTCGACGCAGAGATGCCGCGGCCTGCCCGCACGACTCGCTCACGTAGGGGCGAGATTGTTGGCGTACGGCCGAGTGTTGTAATTGGATACCCGGCATTGAAGTCGCGGGACCCCAAGGGCGGAGAGGGTTGAAAGTACATGCGCTGCCAAGTGAACCTGACGCTCGCGGTATTGTCGCGACCGCCCATTCAACGAACTGAAGCGGACGTCTGAACGTCCGCGCAACGGTTTAGGCGAATGACGCTTCATGGCCGAACCCGGTCCTCTCGAATCTTGCATTCTCTCCCCATCCATCTGTCTACGTCGCGCACGAGGAACCCAAAGCGGACAGGCTGGCGAAACCCGCTACAAAATAGCTAGGGCATTGTCGATTTCCGATCATCACGTTCGTCGTCAGTGAACCCCATTCAAAGGATCTCGCATGAAATACCTCGGCCTGGCCTACTTCTCCCCCGAAGAATTCGCCGCGATGGCGCCAGACGAACTCAAGGAATTGGTGAGCCAGTGCCCAGCATTGGACGAGAAAATGCGCGCTACTGGCAAGGTTCTGATTTCCGCCTCCCTTGGCGATCTGGACAAGTGGAGGACTCTCCGCTCGCGTGCTGGAGAGACGCGCGTCACCGATGGGCCTTACACCGAGTCGAAGGAAGTCGTGGGCGGCCTATTTATCATCGAGGCTGACAGTCCTGATGAGGCGTTACGCATAGCGTCCATGCACCCGGCTGCCACGCTCGGCGAACAAGGCGGATGGGCCGTAGAGCTTATCCCCTTGGAGTTCTATCTGGCGACATGAGGAATCGGACGCCCGTCTCAAGAAGGCGCTTGGCGTTCTTTTCATCACAGACTGCTTCACTGTGTCGGGAGTCATCGCGGGTCATCGCGGCGATGTCCGCCGTTGGCCGCACCGAGCCCGACGGCATCCGGCTCAGGACGGCCCGAGGAGGGAAGCACGAACGTCCGCTTCACCTTGCCAACGGACTTTCGTATCGGGCAAACTTTGCATCATTCGCACCCGACGCGCGGGACCTGTTCTCCACAGAATCTCCGTCCCGGCGGTCATCAGCCGTCCGTCGACACGGTGGTAGCCTCCCACGCACCGATCTCAACGTTCAATGCCGACAACTTGTCCCGAACGAGCCCGAGTGCGTCGCTGCCGAGCAATAGATGTGTGGGCGGATGATCCGCTGCAATCGCTGCCAACATTGCGCGCGCCGCTTTCCCGGGATCTCCCAATTGCTTGCCGCTTTTTTCCTCGCGAGCCTGACGGATAGGATTGAAGATATCGTCGTAATCCGAAATCGAGCGGGGGGTCCGCGTCATCGAACGACCGGCCCAGTCAGTGCGAAATGAGCCCGGCGCCACGGCCGTCACAGCAATACCGAAGGGCTTGACCTCTTTGCCAAGCGCCTCGGAGATGCCCTCCAACGCAAACTTGCTGCCACAGTAATAAGCGATTCCCGGCATGGTGATGTAGCCGCCCATCGACGTGATATTTAGAATGTGGCCGCGGCGGCGTTTACGCATAAATGGCAGGACGGCCTTCATCATGGCGACCGCACCAAATACATTCACGTCGAACTGGCGGCGCATTTCAGAGAGCGGAGATTCTTCCATGATGCCCTCGTGGCCGTAGCCAGCACTGTTGACCAGCACATCGATTGGTCCGATGACAGTCTCGATTTCCGCCACGACGCCGTCGATCGTGTCGAAGCCGGTCACGTCGAGCACACGTCCCCGAGCGGCATTCAAGGATAGGGACTCGAATTCATGCTTTGCCTCGGCACTTCTCACCGTACCGACGACCTTGTGACCCACCGCCAGCGCTTCCTGTGCGAGCGCGCGGCCAAAGCCGCTGCTGACGCCGGTGATGAGCAGAGTTTTGCTGGATGTCATTAAAGCTTCTCCCGATGTCGATTGGAGAGTGCATGCTAATCTGATGAGCGAGGCAATTTCAGCCTGGTTTCGATAATTTTCTTGCACAAAACTATGAACACGTTACGCGTTTCGACTCAGCACCCAGCTCTATCCACTCGAAGCCAGAAACGCATGGTTACCCTGCTACGCGCCTTGGGGCCCGACGAGGGCTACAACCTGACGGCACTGCCGAGTGTCCGCATCTTGCGGTCGAACCGGGCGCTATCGCGCACGCCCGTTCTTTACGACCCAGGTATCGTGATCGTCTGCCAGGGCCGCAAGCGAGGTTATTTCGGCGACCGGCTCTACCTCTACGACGAGCGTCACTACCTGGCCGTGTCCGTGCCCGTGCCGTTCAGCATGGAGACCGATGCAACCGAGGAGCGCCCGCTGCTCGCGCTGTATCTCCACCTCGATTTCGCATTGGCCGCCGAACTTGCGGAGCAGATCGACCGCGAAGGCGAGGCAGAGCGCGCACCAGCACCGCAGAGCATGATGTCGACACCGATGGATGACGCGATGCAAGCGTCCGTGCTGCGCTTCCTCGAGGCGATGCATCGGCCGCTCGAAGCTGCTGTGTTGGGCGCCGGACTGCTGCGTGAACTGTATTTCCGAGTGCTGACCGGACCCCAGGGAAGCTCGTTGCGGGAGGCTTTGGCGATGCGAGGACGGTTCGGCCAGATAGGCCGCTCACTCCGCCTGATTCATGCAAGCTATGCGCAGCCTCTCGACGTAAGGCGACTGGCCGACGAAGCGGGTATGAGCATTCCGAGTTTCCACAGCCACTTCAAGGCCATTACGCAGGTCTCGCCGATCCAATACGTAAAGTCGACACGCCTTCATCAGGCTCGCCTATTAATGGTGCGTAAAGAGCTGACCGCAGAGACGGCGGGACACGCTGTGGGCTACACGAGTCCGTCCCAGTTCAGCAGGGAATTCAGGCGTCTGTTTGGCTTGACGCCGGCCGCGGAGGCTAAGCGAATGCGCGAAAGTTTCACGATCCCGGCAGTATTCGCTGATACGCCTTATGTCTCGTCGCACTGAATTTGGCATGCTTCGATTCGATCGTAGATCCGTGATCGGACGTCCACGAATATGTGCTAGATGTCAGGAAGCACGCACCCGCAACATTGTCATGGCGGCGATGACTGGCCGGTTTATGAAATCGCAGTCTGAGCGCGTCCAATCGCGGCGCAAAGCTTCGGCACCCGACGCCATTGCGGCCCTTGGCCTCCGGAACGCGCGAACGGCCGTTTTGCAAAATTGAACGGTCATACGTCCGGCGGCCGAACCTGATTGGTCGAGCGCTGCAGTCGATTTGATGGCCGCAGAGGCGCCCGGCCGCTGTTGTCAGAGCGGTTACATATCGTGCGGCGCCGGTCACTGCAACGGGCGCTAAAATCCCATAGATGAGTCTTTTCAATGCCAGTCGGCGCACTCGCAAGCGGGGCGTAACGCCAAATGCTGCAACCACTCAAGGCTTGGGCAACGCGGCTAAAGCGAGACGTAGTCACGCTTATGTTCGCCGGTCGCGATCCGGTCACGCCGTTGGTTGCGAAATTTCTCGCGTTCGCAACGGTGGCCTATGCGCTTAGCCCTATGGACCTTATTTCCGACTTCATACCGGTCCTCGGCTATCTTGATGATCTCGTCGTCGTACCGCTTGGAGTCTGGCTTTGCTTGCGCCTCATTCCAAAGGCAGTCATCGAAGCCAATCGCGGGAGGGCCGAAGTCTGGCTTGCGAGCAAGCCGGTGAAGCCAAGAAGCATGCTCGGTTTGGCTGCTATTCTGACTATCTGGGCATTCTGCGCTTGGTTGCTGTGGCGTTGGCTTGCTCGCTGAACTGGGGTCGCGGGCCTCGCAAGTTGCGCGCAAGCCGACATAGCGGTGGATTGAATGTCCGGCAAATCTGTGCAGCGACCGGTCGGACGTTGCCGCAACAAGTCGAACGAATGTCCCTTGATGGCCGCTTTCCACCCTCTCCATCGTTGCAACGTGCGTCGGGGAAGCACCGAATGTTGTCCGAGAATGCTCATCAACGTCCTCGCGTTCGGCTGGCCCCGATCTTCGAAATATTGTTCTCTGCGCCGACAACGTTGCTATCGCCAGCGAAGGACCGTGAGCTACCCCTGACGCGCCTTTCGCTGTCCTGGGATGGCAGTGACCGCTTTCGAAATGTTCATGCGCCGTTGATGAGATCGATCGCATTCCAGGGCCACGGTGTGAGAAGGTCCGCTTCGCTAAACCCCGGATGGCCAAGCAGGGCCGGTGCCAAGGTGGACCGATGCGACAACCAGGTCCCATATCGCACATATTTTAACTGCCCAAGCCGTAGGCAAGGTGCAATAACCATAACCACAGGCATTCGGCGAAATTGTCCCGCATGGCTAGGGCTGGCGGTAAGCGCCTGGCAGGCCGATCATTCGCGGACGCTCCCAGTCTCGGCGCTGCACATAGGCGCCCAGGCCGCGAAATCTTTGTTCATATAACCGCGCCCGGTCGTGAG
This sequence comes from Caballeronia sp. LZ024, assembly GCF_031451455.1. Classification (NCBI taxonomy): domain Bacteria; kingdom Pseudomonadati; phylum Pseudomonadota; class Betaproteobacteria; order Burkholderiales; family Burkholderiaceae; genus Caballeronia; species Caballeronia sp. LZ024. Next base: position 39,205 of record NZ_JARUXL010000008.1, read on the forward strand.
CGTTTCTAGGCCGGCCTCGTCCGAGAGACGCTGGCGCTGAGTCAGCGGAGCCCTCTTCGCCCTCCGATCCCATCGGCGGCTTTCGCCTGACTTCGTGCGTACCGGCCTCTGCCTGCGCGGAACATCCCGTGCCAAGTCCGAACCGCCTCGGCAAGACGGGACGCTGCGGCTGTTTTGTCTGTTTTATGCCGTTTCGGAACAACTGTAATAAACGTAAAACTACGCACCGGACAAAAGCTGAGCAGTTATTCTTACCTGCCATACACATAGCATCGCTGCTGCGCACCAGAGTGCTCAGAGAGACACCAATGCTTCATATGAACAATGTCATATACAAGGGACATGTGCTTAGCGCAATCGCGGTAACGGACCGCGAGGTCTACTTGGCGACGCTTGTCGTCCGCGATCCGAGCGGTGTTGAGCACCGCAGTGGGGCGCTGGGAACGTTTGCTAGCCCGATAGGCGCTCTGCGCTATGCATTCGCTTATGGCATGGCCGAAATTGATCATTGGAAAGTGCCGCCTTCCGAATGATGCCTCGCTAGCCTATTCGCGAACTGATCCGCTGCCCGACCGCCGACGCCGAACTGGTTGACGTGCCGTTTGCGCGTCCATCACGCACATGCTCACGCTATAAGCCGTGGCACACCACGATCCTTGGAGGGGACCGTATGAACTTCTATCACCGTGGAGTACCGTTGGAGTTGTCCGTCACGCCTTTGGGCAATGCCTTCGTTGCATCCGCATTGATATTGGAAGAGGACGGTCATGCGACGTCCTTGGGGAAGTTAGGCATATTTGCAAACGCCGACGGGGCGCTCCAGTTCGCGGTCCGATGCGCGACCGCTTTTATCGATGGTGATGTTCTTCCCGTACCACCATTTCAGCCGACTTAAAGCATCGGTTGCCGGCGAGATCGAGGGTCTTAGGGGCAGGATATCGGAGCATCACCAACGCGAGCCAGTTTGGAACCCAATTAACACTTCGACGGCACTCAAGAAGTCGGCTCCTTCAACACGATTCGAAACTGCCAGTCACGCAGGCGACGCCAGCAACTCATGCCGCTGCCGCAACCCATCTCGCGAGGAAGAAGGTCACCACGAAGGCCGGTCTGCGAGACGAAGAGGATGCCGGTGAGCCCCGCACGATTGTCGAGCGGTTTGCGCCCTGGGTAACGGTGGCGCCGTAGTTTCGGAGGGGGCAGCAGCGGTTCGATGAGTGCCCAGAGTTCGTCGTCGAGTATCGGCTTTGCCATGGCCTTTTCGTCGCGCAAACAACGAAACGGTTAACAGGATTCATCGAGCGTTAACAGCCCCTGTGTTCATTTTTTGGGGCTTCTAACTTGATTGAGGTATCTCAATCTTGGAAGCCGCAGCGGCAGAACCCCGCATTCCTCGCAAATGGCCGCGGTGTCGTGTTCGACCTCGTACGAGGGAACGGCGCAGTCGAGTGCGTGGTCACCCTCGAGGCGCTCGAAGCGTCTTTCTGGCTTGAACCGGTGGCAAGCGACGCTCGCACGCTCAAATGCTTCGGCGATGGCTATGAGTGAATCGCCGCGCTGGCGGCACGCAAGGCGCTCGCCCATCCATCAGCAAACGTCGAGTTGACGCCGTCGGATTTTGCGCGGCGTACGTGAGATCCCTCGGGTTCGGCTTGGGTTTGGATAGGGCCCACTCCGACCGGTTTGGTGGTCAGCTCAGCTGCCGCAACGATGCCTGATCATGCGCCCAGGTCCAGTAGGTCCGTCAGGTGGATACCGTCAAGCAGCATGTCCGGTTTACCGTCAATCATCTTGGCCGGTCGGTCGGGATGATTGACGCTGCGTCAGGTTGTCATGGTTGTCGCTCCG
>NZ_JARUXL010000009.1:0-30723 GCF_031451455.1 Caballeronia sp. LZ024
CGAAATCCTTCGCTCCTTCAAAGCGTAGAATTGTTGAAGGTCGTCGCACAGAGAGCCCAAATAACGACTTAGGTCCACATCGTCGCGCTGCTCGTGCAACCCCAGAAGGTGATCGTACATTGATGCAAGCGCGAATACGCGTCGCTCGACGGGCTGGAAGCCGCGTCGAGCCGCGTCGTCCTTGGTCTTGACGGCGTTGATGCTTAGTAGGTTAGCGATGGACTGGAAGTTGTTGCGAATTCGATGCTGCTGCTCGCGAAGCAATACTTCCTTCAGGTCGCGTTGAATCGTTAGCGCCTCTCGCTGGGACATCAGCTCGATGCCTTCAGCTGCGACGGACGCGACTGCTGCGAGGAAGGAAATTTCGACCGGCCCCACCGAATAGGCTTGCGGATAGTCCAGGTGGGGGTCGGCGAGTCACGCGAGAGCGCGTGAGTCTCCTATGAGCTAGAAAGTAATCCATTGTGGGCGTTGATGCAAACAGTGCGCGGACGGCGGGCGCGATTGCAAACAACCGGACGCAGATAGCGCATTTTGGCGTCGTTGGAAGCGCCGCCGCGCGCAGCGTAGGCCGGACAAAACGGCAGGCGCGCAGTCGCAGAAACCTTCCAAGCCCATGATCATGTCCAAGGCGCTTGTGCTCCGCGTTCCTGCCCCAAACGTCAACGCAACCATAGCGCCGCCTACAACAGATAAACATCCGAGCTCTTTCCAATGGAACGACGCACCTGAGGAGACACCCGGACAGCAAGCCATGTACCCAAACTAAAGAGATTTCGACCGGGAATTCAGGAAGTCATCTAGGCGCGCCAGCCGCTTGCGATGCTGACCGCTCTACGTGAACGGGTACGACATGAAAAATCTATCGACGGGTAGGTCGGCGGCATGGGGCACGAACTTTACATAAGCTTTATTATCGAATATTTGTGTTGTAGAAGCTATATGCAAATGTCGTGTTCTAGCTAGATAGAGATGTCGTGTTTCAACCCTGGCATGCTTGTCGGCCCGTCGTAGATATCGGAGCCCGCCATGCGCCCAGGTACTCTGGTGACATTGAACATGCGAGAACTCGACCGTCTGAAGGTGATTCAAGCCGTGGTGGATACGGGATTGAAGCCTGGGCGTGCGGCTGAACGCCTGGGCGTGACAGTTCGGCAGATCGAGCGGCTGGTAATCCGGTACCGGGAATCTGGCGCGGCTGGACTGACGTCGCGCAAGCGTGGTGGCCGAGGCAATCGACGGCTGGATGTCGAGTTGACCCAGCGTGCGCTGACGATCATCCGTGACCGCTATGCCGATTTTGGACCGACGCTGGCCTGCGAGAAGCTGTGGGGGTGTCACGGTATCCGGCTGGCCAAAGAAACGGTCAGGAAGCTTATGACGGAAGCTGGGTTGTGGGTACCGCGCCGACAGCGGCCGCCAAAGGTTTATCAGCCGCGCGCGCGTCGTGCATGCCTTGGGGAACTGATCCAGATCGACGGCAGCGATCATCGCTGGTTTGAGGATCGGGCGCCGGCCTGCACGTTGCTGGTGTACGTGGACGATGCGACGAGTCGGATCATGCAGTTGCACTTTACGGCCACGGAATCGACGTTCAGTTACTTCGAGGCGACGCGTGCGTACATCGAGCGCTACGGCAAGCCGGGCGCGCTCTATAGCGACAAGGCAAGCGTGTTCCGCAACGTACATCCCGGCAAGACCGGTAACCGTGTCACGCCGTTTGGCCGCGCGATGTACGAGCTGAACATCGACACATTTTGCGCGAACAGCAGTTCGGCGAAGGGACGCGTCGAGCGTACTCACCTGACGCTGCAAGACCGGCTGGTCAAGGAGATGCGTCTGCGAGGCATCAATACGGTGGCCGAGGCGAATGCGTGGGCGCTCTCCTTCATGGCCAGCGATAACGCCCGCTTTGCGAAGCCGCCGAAGAGCGATTTCGATGCGCACCGGCCGCTGCGGGTCGATGAGAGCCTGGATCTGACGCTGACCTGGCGAGAGCCGCGAAAGGTCACGAAGTCGTTGACGGTTCAATACGACCGGGTGATGTACTTGCTGGACGACACGCCGGAGAACCGAAAGTTGATCGATCGGTACATCGACGTTTGGGAGTATCCGGATGGTCGCATTGAGATCCGGGCGGACGGCCGTTCTCTACCGTATCGGCAGTACGACCGCCTAGCCGAAATCGATCAGGGCATGGTGGTTGAGCATAAGCGTCTGGGCCACGTGCTCCAAGTCGCGCAGGCCATTCAGGCACAACGGGACAACAGTCGGATTGGCAAAGCGCCCTCCCGCACGAATCGCGGTGACGCGACCAGGACAACCCGAAACGATCCTCTGTCGAACAAGAAGAAGCAACGCGAATTCACGCAGTCCGATGTTGAGCAGGTCATCGTGGATCTGGCGCAACGCAGGCAAACGCAACAGACCTCCGGCAAATCTGGTCGTCGGTCTGCAAACGCTGCTGGCACTGGCACCGACGCCCTGCCCGTTCAAACGCGGCCTTCAACACTGCGCGAGCTGTAACCCATGAAAAACAAACCTTTTAACCCTTAAGACCCGACATTTTTAAATAGCTGGCACCCCGACATTTCAAAATAGCCTCGACATGTGAAACAGTTAACTAATTGGGCAAAGGCTCCTACGAGGCCGGAAGACGCTTATGCGCAATGGCAACGGGAGGAAGCCACCGGCGCCGATCGCCGACCAGTCGATCGTCCAGCACCGTTCGATGTTCTCGCGGTTCAACGACTATTTGACCGTCCGCCGTGCGACTGTGGGCAGCTTTGGAGCGGAGCACCTTGACGGCTTCTTGACCGACCTTGCGCAGGACTGCGCGCCCGTCACAACGACGCGCCTGCGCTATCTCAAGCTGATTGACCGGCTCACGCGTCACCTCGTCAATATCGCGCTGCGGGCCAACAATCCCGCGGCGCAGATGCTCATTAACGAGAGCTGGCCAGAGAACGAACCAATTCCGATCTTATTTGTCCGCGGACGACGATGCGCCGCTTCAAGAGGTGTGCGTTTCGACGGAAGGCACGAGGTTCAAGCAACTGAGAAACACGGCGATCGTTGCGCTCTTTCTCGCGTCCGGAATTACGGCGGCCGAACTCAGGCAACTACGAGTCGACGATCTGGGCGTCGACAGCGACCGCGCCACCATTTTTGTCGATAAGCACGGGCCTCGCGTCGCGCGCCGTGTGCCGATCGACGCGTTTGCGATCGACATACTGCGCGACTACCATGCCCTGCGCCGAATCATTCAGTGCACGACGCAATGGCTGTTCATCACCACCGCATTGGGAAAGCCGATGCAGCCGGACACGTTGTTGAAATGCGTCCGAGCAGCTATGCACGGTGCGGGCTTGACCGCGGCCGATGAGAGTCCGCGCTTACTAAGGAACGCGTTTGGTCGCTGGCAAATCGCCGCATGAAAGACCAACGAGCAAGTGAGCACCCTTGTGGGCTTGTCCAGCCACCGCACCGCTACGCGCCTCCGTCAAACAGTTGATGCTACCGAGACCCCCGACGCACAAGCTTAGTGGCCATGGAGCCGGCTTCGGCCATTCTCAGTCGATGGAGCGAAGCGATGAACGAGGCTGAGATTCTTGTGAGCGGTGCAACTGGACGCACGGGAGGCATTGCCATTGACGAACTGCTCAAGATGGGCAAACGCGTGCGGGCATATGTGCGCACAGATGACGATCGAGCGGCCGCCCTGAGGCAGCGCGGTGTCGATGTCGTGATCGGGGACTTCACCGACATCAACGACATTCGGGCAGCGATGGAAGGAATCCGATCGGCCTATTTCCTTCATCCAATCACGCCCGGAATCATCGGGGCCGCGGCCTATTTCGCGCAGGCAGCCAAGGAAGCGAGCCTCACGACGATCGTCAACATGTCGCAGATTTCCGCACGCCGGGAGTCGGCGAGCCACGCAGCACAGGACCACTGGGTTTCCGAGCGAGTCTTTAATTGGTCAGATGTCGCGACTACGCATTTGCGCCCCACCTTCTTTGCCGATTGGCTCGTCTATCCGCATTTTGCAAGGGAGATCTGGGCCACGAGGAAGATTGAATTTCCCTTTGGCAACGGCCGTCACGCGCCTATCGCCACCGATGATCAGCGACGCGTCATCGCCCATGTCCTCGCCAACCCCGAAGGCCATGAGAGCAAGACCTACACGCTCTACGGCCCCGTCGAGATGAACCATGCTGAGATCGCAGCCGCGATGAGCGAAGTTCTCGGTACCCGGATCGAATATGCGCCAACGTCCATCGAGGAATTCCGAATCAAGATGGAAACCCTTTACAAGTTTCCGCCGTTCAAGGTCTCGACATTCCCAACGTGTGCGACCTCCTCCTTGGGGCAAGCTTCGAAAGCTGACGTTTCGCGTGACGCACAACTCCGCCCTGGCTGCAGAAGCGGACGCATCGTTCACCGACTTGCATGCAGGAAACATCGATTCCGCGCAGCCACGAACCACGCCAGAACGAGCGATCTTGGCTTCCATAGTGGATCGAGGCCGTCCGAGTGGTAGCGATGCTCGTACTGTTGGCCAGCAATGGAAAGCGGGACTGTGACGCAGTTGCTCTGTGAGCGTTTCACGATGCATTTAAGTCGTTGATCCCAAGGCAGGGATTGATAGCGCTTAGGTGCGCGTGCCGTTTGATGGCCTCGGACAAGTCAAATCGGAGGACGAAAACGACGCAACCGCCGTCCCGCAGAACAGCCGTCGGCTGCAAGACTGCCTTGATCTTGTCGAACTATGGTCTCGGGAGACGACCGCCAGCGCGCCCGGCGGACCTAGCTGCCGCCAGTTCCGTCGCGATAATCGACGCGTCCGCGAATGAATTGCGCGCAAAACTCAGCGGTCCAGCGCAGTCAAGAAACGACGCTTAGATTTTTGGGTCTACCGAGTGTGAAGTTGCGCTGCGCCGACGCATGCTCCGTCACAAGGGCGCAAAATTTCTCGAGCGGCATCGGGGTACCCGTCAGGTAACCCTGCACCACATCGCAACCCGCTTCAACCAGCCAGGCGAGCTGCTCGGGGTCCTCCACGCCTTCCGCAACCGCGTTCAGCCCGAAACTATGAGCCATCGACAGGATGGCCGTCACGATGGGTTGTCCCTGCTCGGGAAGCCTATCGATGAATGAACGGTCGATCTTGAGCGTGTTCACCGGAAAAGCATGCAGATACGAAAGCGACGAATAGCCAGTACCGAAGTCGTCGATTGATAACAGCACCCCCGCTTCGCGCAGACGGGTCATCACGTCGAGGCCGGTTTCGCGGTTCGCGATCAGATGGCTCTCGGTAAGTTCGAGTTCGAGCAGCGAGGGCGCAAGTCCGCTGGCGTCGATTGCCGCGAGGACATCGCCGACGAAGCCCGGATGCCGCAACTGACGCGCAGACACGTTCACCGCGACACGAACCGGCGCGCCCCGACACCCGGCGTTCCACGTCGCGGCTGCTACGCACGCACGGTCCAGCACCGAACGTCCGAGCCGTACTATCAGCTCGCTGTTCTCAGCGATCGGAATAAACTCTGCCGGCGATATGGCGCCTTCACGAGCGTGCGTCCACCGAGCCAGTACTTCGGCACCGACGAGCGATCCGCTGCGGCAGTCGAACTGCGGCTGATAGGCGAGATCGAGCGCATCACTGTCGACGGCCTTGCGTAACTCCGCTTCCAGATAGGCGCGGCGCTTTGCAGCATCCATCATCGCCGCGGAAAATCCAACGACCGTGTTCTTGCCGCGCGCTTTCGCTTCGTATAGCGCAATGTCCGCGCAGGTCACGAGACTTCCGCTGTCGTCGCCAGCTTCGGGGAAGCTCGCATAACCGACGCTCGCCGTCACGTTAATCTCGCGGTTGCAGATGGACGCGGGCCGACCAAGTGCCGCGCCGATTTCATTCGCGAGATCCGCGACGACGGTACGCTTCCACGAGATCTCCAGCGTCACCGCGAACTCGTCGCCTCCCATGCGGCTAACGGTTGCGCGCCCACGTACGGTACTCTCTAGTACGCGCGCCACGTGTTGCAGCAGCTCATCGCCTGCACCGTGACCCAACGTGTCGTTGACCGTCTTGAAGTCGTCAAGGTCAATCAGCACGAGGCCGAAATGACGATGTGGATCCTTCGCTGCCGCAAGCCGCTCTTCCAGCGTTTCATAGAAGGCGCGACGGTTCCGCAGGTTTGTGAGCGAATCCCTGCGCGCGAGATATTCTAGCTCGCGTTCCGCTGCGCTCACTCGTCGTCGCATCCGGCGCATCACGAGCGTCGAAATCCACAATGCACCTAAACATGCGATGCCGAGGAAGCATGCATATTGAACGAGTTGTCGGCGCACGAGATCGCTGGTCGCGACCAGCACTACATGTCCGAGCTTGTGACCGTTATGCTCGACGGCCGCACGCACGAATACATCACCGAGCGAAAACGTGGTGTGACGCTCCGTCGACTGCAGCGTACCCTCTTCCTGTTCTTCACGGCTGATACCGGCGCGGGCATAGCGCGTAAAGAGTCGCCCGTCGTTGCGATAGACGCTCACGCTCTCGACATAAGGCACTCGGCTAAGCGAGCGCAACACATCTCTCATCGACGCTTCGTCCTCGAACATCAGCGACGCGCTGACGTTCTCCGCAATGACCGACGCTTGCAACGAAGCATCGTCGTATAGCGCATTGCGAAATGCCACGGCCTGATATACCAAGAGGACGATACTTGCCACCACGAGCGCGATTCCGACGCTCACGAGATTTGCGCGGACGGTCAGGCGCCCGGCGCTCTGGCTCCCTCTTTTCATCATGATCACATTGGTCTCCTCGCGAGCCGCAGCAGTTTCGAACTGAGCACCAGCTTGCGGCGCAGCGCTTCGGTGTTGTTAATATCGAAGCGCAGATGATCGTCTTCCGCGACCAGCGTAATGATCGCGTCGCCAGGCGTGATGGCGCCGACGCGCGCGATAATCAGCAACGCATGGTCCGAGCGAAATGCTTCACGCATCTCTGGACTCGCGTCGTCGCCCTCGTCCACTACAAGCACGTCGCATTCTGCAGCGCCCTTGTCGGCGAGACTCGCGAAACGCCACACGCGCACGCCGACCGCCCGGCCGTTCAACGCGGCGAGCCAGTCGCGTAGCGAACTGCGGGCGCTCGCGCAGACGCGCAGTTCACGGTTGCGCATGCGATCGGTGGGCCACTGCGTGAATTGCGTGAAGTTGAAGATGTATGCACTCTCGAGCTTCGGAAGGTCGGCTTGCGCTTGCGCGTTCGCATACCACGCCGCGAGCGAACCGGCCATGCAGAGAGACAGCGCTATGCATCGACGCATCCACATCATCAGAACCCATAGACCAGTTTGGCGAGCAACGTGCGGCTTTGCTGCGCGATCACGTTCTGCGCGAAGCCGGGGCCGGCGGGATCGGCGTAGCGGCGATCGAATATGTTATAGACAGACAAGGACACGTCCGCCCGCGGAACCAGCTTTCGGCTATGAACCGTCAGGTTCGCGATGCAATACCCGCCTGCCGAACCGGTCTGCGCGAGCCGTGACGACATGCATTGCGCCTCGGCACCCGCACGCGCCCACCGCGAAAACATCGGCGCGCTGACGTTGAGTTTGCCCATGTGGCGCGGCGAGTTCTGCAGGGCGCCGCCCGAGATGGAATCGCGCGAGAACTGAAATGAGTAGCTCGCGCGCGCGCGCAAGCCCGAGGCAAACTGCTGCTGCCATGCGAGTTCCGCGCCGCGGGCCTGCGCTCGATCCACGTTGCGAAACACGTAGAACCCGGTGTTTGGATCGATAGACTCCGTTATTACATCGCGAAGCGAGTAGCGAAACAACGTGAGCGTCGCGCGTCCCATGCCACCCAGCGCACGTTCGTAAACGATCTGCTCCGATCCGATATGTTCCGACTTCAGTAATGGATTCGCGAGCTGCCCGCCATCGCCCGGGAATGCGTAATACATCTCGTAGGCGTTCGGCGCACGATAGGCTCCGCCGTAGATGAGCTTAAGGGTATCGCTTTCGGTTGGCCGCCATATCAACGCGATACGCGGACTGAAGTTGCCGCCGATGCGTGTCTCGCTATCGAAGCGGCCGCCGATATCAAGCGTCAGCGGTCCGGCGAGCCTGATCTCGTCATCGATGTAGAAGCCTGCGCGTTGACTCACCCGATGGTCGTCGAGCAAGCGTTCGTATGGCGCGACGTTGTAGTTCCATTGATCGCGCGCCGCGTTCATCGTGTAGTCGACGCCGACCACGATTCGATTGCGCGGCACGGTGCGCACTGTGGCGTGCACGTCGCCGCCATACCAGACTGCGTGATCGCCATCGACGTTGGCAACGCCCGGCGCCGGTGCTTCGATCTGACGGCTCGTGTAGTCATAGCGGCCGCCATAGAACTCGTAATCTATCGCGATGTCGTCACGGACGGTCTGGGTGTAGGTCGCATCGACAAAGGAATGCGTGTCCGTAACGCTGAACGGCACGTTGAAAACTGCGTCGTAAGGTGCGCCGGGAACATCCTTCGTCCGGTTGCCGTACCCCGCGCTGATGCGAAAACCGCCGATGTCGAACTTTGCGAACAGCTTTTGATTGCGCTCACCATCGAGACCTTGCGCGACGCCGTTGTTCTGAGCCGGCGTATCAAATTCAGGAAAGTACAGGTCCTGTCCGTGACGTTCATACGCGGTCGCGGACAGCACGAGGTCGGCCCCATACGCGCCATGCCAGCCATATGTTGCGCGCGCCTCTTTCTCGCCGAAACTGCCGGCTGCGGCAGCAAGCTCTACGCCGCCGATGTCCCTGCCCTTCTTGGTGATCACGTTGATGGTGCCGAACAACGCATTGGAGCCATATATCGCCGAGCCGGGACCTGGTATGTATTCGATGCGCTCGACGAGATCCATGTCGACTGGAAAATCTGAGCCGACGGGCGCTTGATCGTAGACCGCGTCGTTCACGCGCATTCCGTCTACGAGCAGAAGAAAGCGGCTGTTGTAATCGCCGGGGCGCTGGAAACCGCGCGCGCCAAGATACGAATACATGCGATCAGAGGTTACATATAGGCCAGGCAGCGCCGACAGCGCATCGGCGAGCGTGCGCCAGCCGTAGTCGCGGATGTCGGCGGCCGTCAAAACGACCACGGCGGCGGGCGCGCTTGACACAGGCTGCGCGACTCGCGTCGCACCGCTCACGGTCATGTTCATGAGCGACTCAAGCGGCATCGCTGCGAGGTCGTCGCCTGCGACGCCCTCCGCTTGCACAGATGCGCCCTCCAGCGAGGAAGCAGGTGCCGCACTGACGGGCACCGCCCATGTTCCAAATGCGGCAGCGAAGACGAACGCGGCGCGCGATGGCAGCGGCGGGACGGCGTAGCGCGAGCTACGAGTGAGAGCTTTCAGCATCAACATCTGTGCAGCTTGTTTTCTAAACGTCTGGTCCTTGATTATCGGCACCAGCGTCCGACCGCTTGAGGCATATCTGGTTCGAAGAGGCGCTCAAGAACGGCTTGGCCGGTAATACTTTCCTGTCTTTCCAAGGGGACGAACGTAAGATTCTCGCCGGGGCACGGTCCACTGTGGCCGATTTCTGCCCTTGCGGTGGAAGGTAGGCAATGCGCAGTTCTGATCCGTCGCGACCGCTGCTGCCGGCACCTCCGATTGGCATATTGTTATCGCCGCATATACAGCAGGGGTGTCGGGAAGAACACATCCGTCTTGCTGACTCCGGTAGGACCGCTGCGTCACTCGGGGCTGCGCCAAGATTTGCGTTGAAGCACCCGTCTCTGACGAGGGGCTCACCAAAATCGCGAACCTGGCTCATCTCGCGCTAATGCCCAATTCGACCAGTGACTCTGGGTACTCTGATCTTTACGTCGACTCGCAAGCGCTTCTCTGCGACGATGGACCTGAACAGACCGCGAATGGAAGGTACGCGCGCCGACGCTGGGCGGAAATGCGCGACGAGCAGCTTCAGCTTCGTCTTCGTTGAACGTGAGCTAGCTAGCCCGACGCCTCCAAGCTGTTGTGCGACTAGTCGAAGCGCCGACGTCTTTCCGCGCCGCCATAAGCCTTTACTTTGAGGTCACCGGCACCTTCTGCGGACTTTACGGCCGCTCCGTGCTTCGCAATTGATTTGAAGCTCGCCACAAGGTCGGTCTGCTGTGGCATCTTGCCGGGCCTCAGAATGCGCTTTCTTCCTCACTCGAGGCACTCAGTGACTCGTTTCCGACTTGTCCAGGTGTCGCCACAATCGAAGCGGTGGAGCCTCCCCCAATTTGGCAGCCGCTTGATCTCTATTAATGCCCCTTCTAGTTATCCTAAGTGAAACGCATCCCATGCGTTATACGCGGACGGATGCCGGCCAAAGCTTGCTTGATGTCAAATGCCGCGCGCACCCTTTCGATAGGATCTGGTGTCGTACACCCACATAGAACGGTCATCATCACTGCGCCGATATCGCAACTCCCATTGGCTGCGGACGGCCGTAACGAACACGGTGTCTAACTCGGGCACAAACCGATAAAGTGCTAAGTAACCGTGGGCACCGGTCGATATGACGACCTCGCGCATTCCGTGAAGGCTTTCAGTCGGCCGTCCGATCAGCAGGCTCGATTGAAGTGCTATCGGCGCGGGAGTGATGACGCACGGTGCCTCCGCCGACTTCGAGCATTACGGTAGATCACGTGTCGCCCTCTCCCTTTAATTTTTTGACCACAAGGTAGAGGGTGTCGGCAGCGCGCGCTTTGGGGAAGAAGAACTCAGGAAATCGTCCAGCGAGCGCCTCTCCCATCGTTCGAGTGCGTGATAGCAGCGTCGGGATGATGCCGCTTCTGCCGTCTAATGAGCATGTGCCCGTGAGTCGATAAGGAACATAAGGTTTGTGGCGCACACCGGATCTGTCGACCCCCGCCGCCGCCACGCGCAAGGATTGCTTACTTCGATGACGACTGAAACGTCGTCGGCGTGTTCAAAGAAACGGGTTAATCACGGTCAACTGGTCAAAAATGACTTGACCGTGATGCATGTCCTCGCTGTACAGGACTTCACAATCGTTGAGCAATGCAAATGCGATAATGCAACAGTCAAAGAACCGAAACCCGTAGTTCGCTGCCACGCGGCGTGCTTCTTTGTGGACTTCGAGAGTCAACGGCACGACTTCGCAAAGCACCTCGACGTCTTCCAGAATGCTCGCGATTTCCGACCACGAAAGGCCCATTTTCCGGCTTATAACAAGCGTGACCTCATTGATCACTTGAATGCTGATGACTGGTTTCGATTTCTTGCCAGCCACCAACGCCTCAGCCTTGTCAGCACTTTTGAAAAACGAATGATGTATTACTTGGGTGCGTTCGACGGCGCTCGATTACATTCGGCTCACGAGAAGTGCCGCCGATGACAAGCCTTAACGATGCTCCACTACTTGACTCTCCGCCGCTGCTACGCGTCGAAGCCCGCCGCAAGTCCGCAGCCTTCTCACGAAAGAATCCACGGAAACGCAGTTAACGGATCGTTGATGCCGCGAACGTGAACGTTTGCCGCCGACTTCGGGCAGCCGTTCATCATCACGCGCTCGTTTGAGGCGAGCTATGGCACGGTCCTGGCCCGCTTTTTGCAGAAAGTATGCCGCTGAATCGGACCGGACGCAATGCATCCGATCGGTCCAAATGACACCAATCACGCAATACGCTAAATCTATGATCGAAGATACGGGGCAGGCTGCGCCGACGCGCATCGAATCGGGAATTCGCGGTGTCGACGACATCCTCGGCGGAGGCCTAACACCGCACAGGATGTATCTCGTCGAGGGTGCGCCTGGCGCAGGCAAAACTACCCTCGCGTTGCAGTTTCTACTCAAGGGCGCCGACCTCGGCGAAGCGGGGCTCTACGTGACGCTGTCGGAGACGAAGGCCGAACTTATTGCTGTAGCGAACAGCCACGGATGGCCCGTCAACCGCTTGACGATCACCGAGCTTCTGTCCGACGAGGGGCTCGATCCGCGTTTCGAACAGACCATTTTGCACCCCGCGGAAGTCGAACTAGGCGAGACAGTGCGGGACGTCATCCAAAAAGTGGACGAGCTCAAGCCGGCTCGGCTGGTGTTCGACAGCCTGTCCGAACTACGGCTTCTTTCGCAGAACCCGCATCGCTACCGGCGTCAGATTCTCGCGCTGAAGCGCCACTTCGCCACGCGCGCCTGTACCGTGCTTCTGCTCGACGACAACACTTCGGAGCCGGGCGATCTGCAGTTGCACAGCATCGCACACGGGGTGATCAGCCTCGACAACCTGGTCCACGACGTTGGCGGAGAACGGCGCCGGCTGCGGATTGCGAAAATGCGCGGCATCAAGTTTCGCGAGGGTTACCACGACATGACGCTCGAAACGGGCGGCATCAAGGTATATCCGCGTCTTGTTGCGGCGGAACACCACAGCAGCTATTCATCGACACCGCTCAGCACCGGCACGCAGGGTCTGGACGCGTTGCTCGGCGGCGGGCTTGTGCCCGGCACCAACGCCCTCATGATCGGGCCGTCGGGTGTCGGCAAGACGACGACCGTGGTCTCGTGCCTGCTTGCCGCGCTCGAACGAGGCGAACCCTGCGTCTATTATCTGTTCGACGAGACCCGCACCACACTACTTCTGCGCTCAGCCAATCTTGGCATGGATCTCAAGCCGCACCTTGAGAGCGGCCTTCTGAAACTTCGGCAAATCGATCCCGCCGAAATCTCGCCGGGCGAGTTCACCAGCGATGTGCGCGAGAGCGTCGAGCAGGGCCACGCGAAATACGTGGCGATCGATAGTCTCAATGCGTTCTTGCAGGCGATGCCTGGCGAACGCTATCTCCTCTTACAAATGCACGAATTGCTCGGCTACCTGAACCAGCGGGGTGTCATCACGCTGCTGGTGCTCGGTCAGCATGGCATCATTGGCGAAATCCAAAGCGACATCGACATTAGTTATCTAAGCGATGTGGTCCTGCTGTTCCGCTACTTTGAACGTCGGGGTGAGGTTCTCACTGCCGTGACCGCCCTTAAGAGCCGCGCCAATGCGCACGAGCGCTCCATCCGGCAGTTCAGGCTGGGCGCGACGGGGCTCGACGTGGGCGAGGCGCTGCGGGATTTCGAGGGCATCCTGAGCGGCTTGCCTTCGTATAAGGGCGAAACGGCGATGCTCGTCCCAGCCGACAACGATTCCCACGACGGTTCGGCCGATTGGCAAGACCGACTCGCCCTCGTTCATGCTGCCTATGACTTGCCCCCTAGAGTCCCCATCAATTTTCCGTCCGACGAACTCGCTGTGGCGGCACTGTTTGGCGTTAACCGGTGGCAGTTAGACTATCGCTCGCTTGTCGTCCAGAAGGTCTACGCCGCCTGCGCTGAATATTTGAAGCACAGGTAAGCACGACATAAGGTCGCGTCGGTGGAACAGTCTTCAATACGAGACAACTCGTCTCTCGGTCATGCCGCTTTTTGAGTGGACCTGCCTTCGTTGCCCCGCCTACGCTTTGTACATTCCATTATCGTAGGCAGCTAGCGGTCCAAATGCGAAATTTCTGTATCTAACGCCAACTCTGCCATGCCCTAATCTCGGTAGTTTCGTCGCAACCCTCTCGAAGGCGGAAGGGCAGCACAGCTTAAATATCTGCAAGAGAGCCGCTGTCGAGGGCAGTGGGCGCCCCCGACGCGGTGGACGTAGCGGCCACGCGAATCGTCGTTGACCGAGCCGCGCCGACGGGTGTTTAACGGCCGTCACCACATCGAGTCGGCTGGCAAATTGTTGCTGTAACTGTTATTCAACAGTTACAGGACATATTTGAGCCGTTGTAAGTCGTTTCCACTAGCGGATCGCCGCAAGGTTATACGCGCTCATCGCGGGTACGTCCGCCCGTGGTGGGTACACCTTCCACGAACCGTCGTCATGCCGGAAAAAAATAATCGCCCAGCGGTTCTCTGAGCCTCCGGCAACGCGCACGTAGCGGTTTTGACTGCGAGCCGTTCGACCAAACTTCATCACGCGGACCGGCCCGCGCGCACAGTGCCGAGCCACTTGTCGATCAACTTGCGCAAGGAATTCCGCCGTTTGCCATTTCGTTAGTCGCAAAAATGAAACCGGATGCCCGCCAGCCGTCGACGCTGTCGAGTAGTCGTCGAAGCCTTCGAAACTATCGTCTCCCGATCATGCGGCCGTTTGTGCCGTCGAAGACGTGACCCTGTCGTTCTCATATGCGTGGGTTTAGTCTAGAAAATGCCATCCCTGGGCGAACCTCTCTTCACGGGAGGGGTGAAAGAACG
Organism: Caballeronia sp. LZ024; assembly: GCF_031451455.1. Lineage (NCBI taxonomy): Bacteria > Pseudomonadati > Pseudomonadota > Betaproteobacteria > Burkholderiales > Burkholderiaceae > Caballeronia > Caballeronia sp. LZ024. Next base: position 14,304 of record NZ_JARUXL010000009.1, read on the forward strand.
GGGCGCGTTTTGCCCTTCCGCGAGCACGGAGCTACAGGGTGCTACGGCGTACCTGTCGACCACAATAGTCGGCTGCCGGTCGTCGAACGATTTGAGAAGCTGCTGGACAAGATCCGGCTCGCTGCACCATCTAGGTCGGCCCCTCCTGGTTCTCGATCAAAGATAAAAACAGATATTGACGTCGTTTAATGTCGACTCGATTGCCGAAAATCGACTTCGCTCAGATCACAAGGACGAAAAAGACGTGTCCAGTAAGCAACCATTGATCCGGCAAGCGACCATTCAGCTCCCTCGGCCGAAGCACGGCACGTCTGCGAAAAGCTGGCTTTTGACTGCAACACGTTTTTCAGCAGACCAATGAAGCCCTCCGCAAGAGCGACAAGTCCGAGCGAGGTTTGCGCGAAGGGATGGTAGCCCAGTACGGAAAACGCGTCGCAGCCAGACTTGACGCGAAAACGGTGCTCGACGTTTGAGACTTGCGATGTCGCTTTCAGACGCCATGAACCAAGGATGCCCCTGCGAGATCACTCGGCCTCCTTCGCATTTCGGTCAATCAGCAATAGGTCAAACGCTTGGCGGGCATCTTTCAGCTCCTGCATGGCGGCTGCAAACCGCGCCAACTCGAGAGTGGTCGGGGCATGCGAGGCGCCGTCTGTAAAAAGTGCTTCGAGTGCGACCGATGCCGCCTGTACTTCGCGGGCGGCATTCGCCACGCGCTCAAGCGCCCTCGCCTCGCTTGACTTGTCCTTGCTCTTCGTCATCTTGCGTCCGAGGCCTACCGTTCGAAGTCGTGTGAGGTGAGTTTAATCATCTCGACCGCCGAACGACGGGCCTTGCGTTCAGCGATCGCAACAATCCGCTCGCGGCCATCTGAAAAGGCACGCAGGAGGCGCGAGTCGTCGGCTGGTCGTTCGAGCCAGAAATGATCCTCGAGCGCCTCGCGGGTAATAGAACACGGGAATCTCTTGCCACGTATCTCGATTTCAAACTGGACGGCTTCTCCACCGCCCGACACCATCGCCAATGGCGCAACGTTCGTATCCACATCACACCTGTTCTATTGCTATAAAAATAGGCCGCGTCTTGGGCGCTCGTCGCCTAACGATTCCCTTCGATAGATTCTTTGTGCCGGCAGCCATCAAATCACCTTGGACTTGCGCAGCTACGCTGCCAGTCTGTGATCATAGTAAGGCTGGTCGCGATCATCGAGAATCGCATGTTGCGCGTGCAGGTCGGAAGCGATCGGGTTCAACCACGCGTCGACGTGCTCGGGCTTGATCGGTACGATGCATCGATCGTGACCTGCAGCCGCCACTTCCTCCGGCGGATCATCGGTGATGGCGGCGAACGAAAGCAAGTCCGGCTGCCCCTGGGCTGACCAGCGCGACCAAAGGCACGCGCTGCCTTCCACACGTTCCCAATAGAGACGTGCAAATTCCCGGATGTCCATCTGCGCGCCGAACATCTTGACGTACTTGCGGTAGTCCGCCTCAATCTGCGCCGAATAGCACATGCGTCGCTCCGTTTGTCGCTCCGGTTATAGCTCCGGATTGCCGAGATCGCCCTCGACGATACGTTCGCCAGCACCTGCGCGGCTGCCAGCGCTTCTGTCTGCGTGAGATACGGCCCGATGTCCTGCGCGCCGTCGAACGGATACAACAGTTTCCCATCGGTGGTTCGAACCACCTGAAGGCGCCCGAAGAACCGACGGTAGCCGCCCAGCCGGTAGCTCGTCGATATTTCGAAATCGTCCTCGGACGTAGCCGGAACGCTGGGTTTAAAACCAATCTTGCTCAAAACATCCATCCTCTATGTTGCTGCTGTCAAGGCACTGCACAACGTCATCATCTTCTGAACCAGTGTACTTGCGTGATTCAGGCCCATCTCGCCGGTGAACAGAGCCTGAACGTCGGATTGGCGCACCTTGATGCCAGCCTCGCCCAGATCTCTGCGGGCAACCTTCAACGCAAGTTGCCCTATCTGTACGCGGTCGAGCCAGTCCATCACAACAGCATTTCTGACCAGCCAAATCCGGCAACCCTGGACGATATGGTCAATCCGCCACTCGTGAGTCAGTGAGCGCGACGCGGCGGCAGTCGCCACCAGGAAACATAGCAGTTCGGCGCGCGCGCCGGACCGGCCATCAATATTCTGCATGTGCATCGCGATTGCTCCTAGATTCTTCCGCTAGCGACAATCTTATCGCGGGCGCGAGGATCCGATTCAACGCCTTGGACTACATCGTGCTTCCCGTCGTCACCTCAATCCAACATCGTGCTTCCCGTCGTCACCTCAATCGAGCGCCCCCGTTCCAGCATAGACTTCCGGCTCGGCGCCGGCGAATTAAAAGGGGCAATTCACTGCTTCACATTTTCGATGTAAAGTACTGTACATCCATACAGTTATTCTTGTACATCCTTCCCGTGTCCGCGCTGCCGAAACATGTCGAATCGATCCACCCCGCGCTATGGCGCGGGTCTCAGCTCGCGCGTGCCTATGGCAAGACAGTTGACACGGGCTACGCAGCCCTATCGGCGGAGCTTCCCGGCGGCGGCTGGCCGCTCGGCGCGCTCGTCGAATTGCTGGTGCAGCAGCCTGGAGTGGGAGAGCTTCGCCTATTGCGCCCGGCACTCGCAGAACTCAGCCGCCGGCCGGTTGCGCTACTGCGAGCGCCCCACGTGCCCAATTCACTCGCGTTCTCCTATCTGGGATTGCCGCCCGACAAGCTGCTCCAGTTGCGTGCGCCGAAGACCGCCGACGCCCTCTGGTGCGCCGAGCAGGTGCTGCGGGCACGAAGTTGCGGCGCGCTCGTCTTCTGGCAGCAGCACATCCGCGCCGAGGCCCTGCGGCGGCTGCATCTGGCTGCGCAGGCGACCGAGACGCTCTTTCTCCTTGTCCGGCCGCTCGCCAGCGCAGCGGATGCGTCGCCAGCCACGTTGCGCCTAGGTGTGCGTTCGGCCGATGGCGGCATCGTCGTCGACGTCATCAAGCGACGAGGACCGATCCGAAACGAGACGCTCAGCGTCGCCCTGCAACCCTCACCGGTTTTGGTCAGCCCTCATGGCCGTACTCGTCGCCATTCACCTGCCCCGGCTTTCGCTGGAGGTATTCCGTCCAAGGTGGTCGCCTAGGACGGAGAACGGCTGCGTCGTGCTGGACAGGGACAAGGTCGCTATCGCCGATGCGGTGGCTCGGGAAGCGGGCGTGTTGCTCGGCATGAAGCGCGGGGGAGTCGTGACGCTCGCGCCCGACGCGCTCGTCTACGACCGCGCGCCCGTGCGCGAGCAGGACATGTTGCGCGAGGTCGCGCTCGCCCTGATGCGCTTTTCGCCGATGGTGGCCGTCTGCGAAGAGGAGACGGTGGTGGTCGATGTATCGGCGAGCCTGCGTCTTTTCGGCGGCATCCTGCGGATCTGCCATCAAATTCGAAAGATTGTCGATGCCGTCGGCGTGAGCGTGCGCATGAGCGTCGCTCCGACCGGTCGGGGCGCCTGGATGCTCGCGAAGCGCGGGCGTCGGCGCGTGCTCAAGATGCGCTCGCTGGAGCGTGAACTCGACTCGCTGCCGTATCTGGTCGTGCCGGAAATCCGCCGCTTCGCCGACTGGTTCGCCGGGCTCGGATGCCGTGTGCTCGAAGATATCCGTCGCCTGCCGCGCGCCGGTTTGAAGAAGAGGTGTTCCGTGGAGTTGCTGGATTCGTTGGACCGCGCCTACGGGCTGTCGCCAGAACTGTACGAGTGGCTGGATGTGCCGCCCACGTTCAGCGCCCGCGTCGAACTGCCCGACCGGGTCGAACATGCCGAGGCGATTCTATTCTCCACTCGCCGGCTTGTCGTGCAGCTTTGCGGCTGGCTGAGCGCGCAGCAACTCGCGCTCACGCATGCGAGCGTGACACTCGAACACGAACGCGGTCGCGAGGCGATCGAGCCGACCACCATCGACCTAGCGCTCGCCGAGCCGACCTGGCACGAAGAACATCTCGTGCGACTGCTGAAAGAGCGTTTGGGGCGCGTCGAACTTCCGGCGGCCGTCATCGCCGTGCGGCTCACCGCGACCCACGTCCAGGGCGCCGAACCGCCGACCGACACGCTCTTTCCAGAACCCGGCGGCTCGGCGGAAGACCATAACCGTTTGCTGGAACTGCTCGTCGCGCGTCTGGGATCGGAGAACGTGCTGCGCCCGGCGCCGACGTCCGATCACCGGCCCGAACACGCGAACCGCTGGGTATCGGTCCAGGATGTGGCCAAGCCCGAAACACCGCCCTGCGACCTGCCCCGCCCGACGTGGTTGCTCGAAACGCCGCTACGTCTGATGGTCAAGAACCACCGGCCGTTCTACGGATCGACGCTGAAGCTCGTTTCGACCGGCGAGCGCATCGAGGCCGGCTGGTTCGATGGCGACCTGGCTGCGCGCGACTACTTCGTCGCCGAAGCCGCCGACAAGAGTTGCTACTGGATCTACCGCGAACGGCCGAGCGCGACCTCGGACGAAGTGCGCTGGTTCCTGCACGGCCTCTTCGGATGACATGAGCGAACGCCGTGGATTCGCCTTTCTCCGCCCTGCCCGCCTACGCGGAGCTCTTCGCCTTTTCCAACTTCACCTTCCTGCATGGGGCGTCGCGCGGGGAAGAGCTCGTCATACGCGCGTCGCAGCTCGGCTATTCGGGTCTCGCCATCACCGACGAATGTTCGCTCGCGGGCGTCGTCCGCGCTCATGTGCAGGCGAAGGAAGAGAAGCTGCCGCTCGTCATCGGCTCGTACTTCAAGCTGGTGCACGCCGACAAACACCCTGCCTTCGGGCTCATTCTGCTGGCTCAGAACCGCGAGGGCTACGGCAACCTGTCCGAGCTAATTACGCTCGGCCGCATGCGAGCGGCGAAGGGCAGCTATCTGCTGACGCCGCAGGACATCGCACGTCCGGAAAAGGCGTACGCGCATCTGCGCGGCATGCCGAACTGCCTCGCGATCCTAATCCCTGATTTCCCGGCGAAAGAAGACGCGCTCGCCGCGCAACTCGAATGGATGAATGCAACTTTCCCGGCTCGGGCTTGGGTTGGACTGACGTTACACCAGCGTGCCATGGACGACATCCATCGCGGCACGGTTGAGCACGTCGCCTCCCGGTATCTGGTGCCGGTGGTGGCCACCGGCAACGTCGTCATGCACGTCCGGTCCAGAAAGCCGCTGCAAGACACGATGACGGCGATTCGCCTCGGCAAGCCGGTCGCGCAATGCGGCTACGACCTGGCACCCAATGCCGAGCAACATCTGCGTTCGCGCTTGCGTCTGGCTAACCTATATCCCGAACACACGCTGACCGAAACGCTGAGTGTGCTGGAGCGCTGCACTTTCTCGCTGGATGAACTCAGGTATGAATACCCCGACGAGCTCGTTCCGGAAGGTTTTACGCACGAGGCGTATCTGCGTCAGGAAACGTATATCGGTGCCCATCGGCGGTTTCCGAACGGCATCCCTCACGCGGTACAAGAGCTGATCGAACACGAACTGCAGTTGATCCGCGATCTAGAGTACGAGGCGTATTTTCTGACCGTCTACGACATCGTGCGTTTCGCCCGCAGCCAGCACATCCTGTGTCAGGGACGCGGATCGGCAGCGAACTCCGCTGTGTGCTATTGCCTGGGTGTGACCGAAGTGGATCCCTCGCGCGGCAACATGCTGTTCGAGCGATTTATCAGTAAGGAGCGCGGTGAACCTCCCGATATCGACGTCGATTTCGAGCATCAGCGGCGCGAAGAGGTCATCCAATACATCTATCAAAAGTATGGACGCGACCGCGCGGCGATCGCGGCGGCCGTCTCCACTTACCGGCCTCGTGGCGCGCTACGGGAGACGGGAAAGGCATTGGGCGTCGATCCACAGATCGTCGACCGGGTCGCGAAAAGCCATCAGTGGTTCGACAATTCCTCGGACTTGTTGCAACGCTTCGGCGAGTCGGGGCTGGATCCGGAGAACCCGTTGATTGTGGCCTGGGCGTCCCTGGCCGGGCAGATACTGAATTTTCCCCGGCACCTGTCACAGCATTCGGGCGGATTCGTGATTAGTCGCGGCAAGCTCACGCGGCTCGTTCCTGTCGAAAACGCGGCGATGGCCGATCGGAGCGCCATTCAGTGGGACAAGGACGATCTGGAGGCGCTCGGGCTGCTTAAGATCGACGTGCTCGCGCTTGGCATGCTATCGGCGATTCGCCGCGCGCTCGACATCGTGTCCGAGCAGCGCGGAGAGCGATTTGAAATGCAGGACATCCCCGCCGAGGATCCCGCCACCTACGAGATGATTTCGCAGGCAGACACGGTCGGCGTGTTCCAGATTGAGTCCCGGGCGCAGATGTCGATGCTGCCAAGGTTAAAGCCCAGGACCTTTTACGACCTCGTCATCGAGGTGGCCATCGTTCGACCGGGGCCGATTCAGGGGGGTGCGGTTCATCCCTATCTTCGCCGCCGGCAGGGATTTGAGCCTGTCACCTATCCCAGCGACGCACTCAAAGTTGCGCTCGGACGCACGCTGGGCGTCCCGATCTTTCAGGAACAGGTGATGCAGGTCGCGATCCTCGCGGCGGGTTTCACGCCGGGCGAAGCGGATCAACTCAGGCGTGCGATGGCCGCCTGGAAGCGCAAGGGTGGCCTGCAGAAGTACTACGACCGTATCGTCAATGGCATGCGCGAGCGTGGCTACCAGCAGGAATTCGCAGAAGCGATCTTTGAGCAAATCAAGGGGTTTGGAGAGTATGGCTTTCCTGAAAGTCACGCCGCCAGCTTTGCGCTGCTTGTCTATGCGAGTAGCTGGCTCAAATGTCACGAGCCGGCGGCATTTCTCGCCGCCATGCTGATTTCACAGCCAATGGGCTTTTACTCACCATCCCAGCTCGTCCAGGATGCGAAGCGGCACGGCGTACAGGTGGCTGCCGTCGATGTCACGATCAGTGGTTGGGATTCGGTACTCGAACGGCAGGAAGGACGCGCGGTTTCCGCGGTCCGGCTCGGATTATCTTTGCTTAAAGGAATGCGTGACGGCGCGGCAGAGCGTATCGAGGCCGCACGGGCAGTCAGACCGTTTTCCAGCGTCAGCGATTTGGCGCGCCGCGCGCAACTTGATCGGCACGATCTGCAGGTTCTCGCGAGCGCCAATGCCCTGACGACGCTTGCCGGGAACCGTCGCGAGGCGCTCTGGCAGTCGGTCGCCGCCGTCCCCGATATCGACATATTGGCCTTCGCACGCATCGATGACGAGACGCCGGTCCTAGGCGCACCGTCTGAAGCCGAAGAAATCGTAGGCGACTATCGATCGACTGGCTTGACGCTCGGGCGCCACCCGCTGGAGTTGCTTCGACCGATCCTGCTCGAGCAGCGCCTGATACCCGCGTCAACCCTGCGAGGCTACCCTAACGGCCGACTTGCTCGCGGCTGCGGCCTCGTGACCGTCCGACAGCGACCCGGCACCGCCAAGGGCGTGATGTTCGTGACGCTCGAAGACGAGACGGGCAACGTCAACGTAATCGTCTGGCCGTCACTGCTCGAGAAACAACGACGGGAAGCGCTCGGCGCCTCGCTGCTCGCGGTCTACGGGACATGGCAATGCGAAGGCGAAGTACGACACCTTGTCGCACAAAGACTTGTGGATTTGTCCCATTTATTAGGTAACTTAACAACGATCAGCCGAAATTTCTGCTGAGAGGATAGCCAGCGCAGCATAGTGGACTTCGCCCACCGGCTCTGAAACTCCACAAGAGTTCACGAGATACCGGTGCCATGCAACGCCGGCAAGCAGAGCACGGGCACCGCCTTCCCATAGGCCAGTAGAAAACCGGGGGTCGTCGACTGCCTCACGTGACATCCAGTTGACTACGAATCCGAACGCGTCCGAACGAAAACAAGAAGAGCGTTTTGGCATCATGCCGGCTGCCCAGTAGCACTTAAACAAGGACTGCCGTTCAACTCTGCCCATCTCGATGAGCCTCAGGATCGCGGCAAGAGAGCCAACGTTCGACCTTTTCGCGCAAGGTCGCTTCCCACTCGTGCGCCGCATGCGCGAACATATAGCTACCGCCCGCCGAGCGGTATGAAAGTCATCAAGCACGATTGCAAACACAAAATTCCACAGCTTGCGGATCGCTTCTAAATTCCCCGCCGGAGCGCTGCCGTCAGATGGCGTCAGATGGCTTCAGGCGACGGCCACATAAGACATCTACTGTTAATCCACTTGGAAACGACCGAGCCGCATGTTTCGTTAAAGAAACGTTTTACAATCGCTTACGCGTCCTTCCCCGTGTTGCATGAACTTGCATAACCTCCCCCGTCTTTAGGCGATAGGGTCGACTCAGTAGTGCAAATGCGAGAATCCCGTTTGAAGTGAAAGAAGACCAACGGAAATAGTCGGCTGCATGCTAGCGGACTTAAGCGCTTCGCCTTATTGACAATTAGTGGCATAGTTTGGGCATGACCACTTAGGAGATTCCTCATGGCAACGCTCGAACAGATCAAGGCAAAAATGAAGGAACTGCAAGCTCAAGCCGATGCGCTAATTTCAAAGCGCTCGCGCGCTGTGCTCGACGACATCCGTGCGTTGATGGACCAACATAATCTGACCACAGCCGACATCGACGCTCATCACAGTAGTCCGGCGCGTCGGGGACGGCCGCGTGGTGCCGTGTCACAGTCTAGTGCGGCGCCAAAGCAGGCGTCCTCCAAATCCTCGTCGCCAACGGCAACCAAGGCCAAACTCCCGGCGAAGTACCGCAATCCGAAGACCGGGCAGACTTGGAGCGGTTGGGCGCGCCCTCCTGCCTGGATCGCCAAAGTCAAGGATCGAACCAAATTCTTGATCGGTGTAAGTTCCGCCGAAGCGAACTCTGTGGCGACGCAGCGAGCAACGACCAACCGCGCAGGGAGCCAGCCAGCGGCCAAGAAGCGAGCGTCAGCAAAGGCGAGCGTGTCCTCAGCCAGCGCCCCGACACAGAGCACCACTCCGAAGAAAGCGCCGGGCGCCTCAGAACCCGTTGCGACAAAGGCTGCGAGGAAGGCCGGTCGCAAGGTCGCAGCAAAGACAGTGAAGCCGGCCGCAGCGCCTGCTCCAGCGACGAAGAGCGGCGCAACGAAAGCGGTCGCCAAGAAGGCAGTTGCAAAAAAGGCGGCTCCCAAAAAGTCCGCAGCCAAGAAGGTCACGACAGCAAAGACTCCGGCGCGCAAAGCCATCTCCAAGCGCGCGACAGCGGCACGAACACGGGCCAACGGTGCGGCACTACAGCCAACTCTCGCTATGCCTGATACGCTCAGCACCGAGGTGCCGATGACGCTTCCGTCGGCACCGTCGAACGGCGCGGAGGCGACCGCCTGAGTTTGGAGAATTGTGGAACGGATTGCGTTGCGGCGCGTGGCCCCTCGGCGGACCTGCTCCGTAGGCACTACACCGTGCTAAAGAGGACCAAGCGTGTCACAAATCAGAAGCGGTCCGCAGAGGCCGCTTCTCACCGGTTAACAAGGTCGTGGTAGCAGCGCCGACCCTACGGTCGTTGTCGTGCAATTTCATCCATCCTTTTACCACGCCGGCAACGTCAAGCTGATCGTTACTGTCAATTCTGCCAACGACGATCTTGCCGACCCACATCCCCTGTTCTCGGCAACCTAGCAGTCTCAGTTCCCCGATAGCATCGTGCAGATAGGGAATTCAAAGGTTGTTTCACTCCCGGTGCGTTTCCGAGACCGTTCACATCACCGTTGCAGACCGGGTTTCGACGAAGCGCCAGCTTCGCGTATTGTAGGGAGTTCGCTAATTCAGTATATCGAATTAGGACCTAGCGCGTGGACAAGCGATTCCGAATCCGCGTACGCAGGACGACCACGTCAACCTGCTGGTGACCTATCCGTCCAAGATCGCGGTATCGGCGTTGGTGAACGGCCTGAAAGACATTTCGAGCCGGATGATCCGCCAGAACAGTTACCCGAGCGTCCGGCGCAACCGGTGGGGCGGCGAGCTATGGGTTAGCGCGGACGCCAGCGGCGCCCTCCTAGGGCGCTAGTGCGGTGTGTTCTGCTGTTCGATGTATGGCGCACGACCCCGATGGGCGCACCGCCCCAGATATCGGCGAGAAATATGGCGGCGACCCGACGCGCGCTTGAATCGCTCAGTATCTTGCCACCGACATGAACACTCGGGTACTCAGAAATACGTTCCCGCGCAGACATCTCGATGGCCGCCGCAGCGATGAGGAACTTGCGAGTCTCCTCGGGGTATCCAGCCATCGCACCGCCGTCCGACTCAGACAAACATTGGAAACGCCATCTGTCCTCAGGTTAGCCAAGTCCGGCATTCCGCTGCCGAACGCCAAGCGACCCCTCCTGTATCTTCGAAGGATCACCTTTGCCGGGTCATATCGCGCTCGAATCGCAGCGCAATGCGTTCAGTGGGACTCTCTGTCGCCCGTAAGGCCGTTTCTTCCGCGGTTTCGCGCGCACGAAGCCACCGCGCTTGCCTCGCGGCTCCATTGATCGAATTCTTCCGTCTTCTGTAACACGCGGCGCCCTGCGCATGCTCGGGCCCGCGCGTCGTTGCGCTCTATCTGGTTCGCTCTGGTCAACTCACGGAATGACTTCCACTTCAAAGAATGCGCCATGTGGCGCACACAACAAAAAGCCGCAACGCGCGCGAGTCGCGGCGTTTCGTTCCATGGCTTCGGATGTCGTTAGAAAACCTCCCAGTTGGAGTCACTCGTTGCGAGAGCAGATTCTGCGCGCATTGCCTTCGAAACCACTCCCGCCTGCACAGACGAAACAGATCGCTGTGCTGGTTTTGCAGCGGGCGCGGCCGTAGCGCAGCGTTCCGAAGCCGGTCGTTTTTCTGACATGGATGCCGTCCCCGAAACTAGCGAGACGCCGGCCGGTTGACTTGTACGGAAAACAGCGACCGCTGCACGCAGCTGCTCGGCCTGCTCCTCCAGCGAGCCAGCGGCAGCCGCCGCCTCCTCGACGAGGGCAGCGTTCTGTTGGGTAACTTCGTCCATTTGGGAGATTGCTTGATTCACCTGCTCAATGCCTCGACTTTGCTCGTGCGATGCTGATGCAATCTCGCCCATGATATCGGTTACACGCTGAATAGCGACGCCGACGTTCTGCATAGTTTCGCCCGCCTTAGCAACCAATTCCGTTCCGGCTTGCACACGGCTGCCGGACGTTTCAATCAGGCACTTGATCTCCTTCGCCGCGCCGGACGAGCGTTGCGCGAGACTGCGTACTTCGCTTGCCACAACGGCGAAACCGCGGCCCTCCTCGCCTGCGCGGGCCGCTTCTACAGCGGCATTGAGTGCCAGGATGTTGGTCTGAAACGCGATGCTCTCTATCATGCCGATGATTTCGGCGATTTTGCTAGCGCTTTGCTCAATTCCGGCCATTGTCTCAACGACCCTTCCGATGATCGCGCTACCCTCATTCGCTACCGCATTCGCATTGTCTGCCATGCCGCTTGCCTGGTTCGCGTTTTCGGAGTTCTGCTTCACGGTCGCGGTCAGCTCCTCCACGCTCGCTGCCGTTTCCTCCAGTGACGCGGCCTGTTCTTCGGTGCGCGACGACAGGTCGATGTTGCCCGCTGCGATCTGCTTGCTCGCGCTCGCAATCGCCTCGCTGCTGGCGCGCACAGCGCCAACAGTTGCAGCAAGCTTCTCTTTCATAGTGGCTACACCGGTCAGCAATTGGCCCATCTCGTCGTGCGTCTCGATCGCAACGGTACGAGTCAAATCGCCCGCGGAAATGTGTTCAAAGTGCTCGAGCGCCGCGGCCAACGGCGTCATGATTGCACGACGTAAGAAGAACCACCCCGCTGCAGCGCCGGCAATACCCGCCAGCAGCGAGAGAACGCCCATAGTGCGCAAAGTCGCAACTCGGAGATTGTTTTCTGCGTCTTGCAGCGCCGCGTCCGTAAGCTGGAACTCCTTGAGTTTTTTGAACGCATCGCTCGTGCGGTTGTATGCATCGGGCACTTCCTTGCCTGCAAAACGAAGGATCTCGGTCCGATCACCTTTTTCGATGGCTGCACCGAAGCCCGCGAGCACCTTCCGCATCTGGGCGCGACCTTCCACCACGTCTTTTGCAAGGACCTCTTCCTCCGCTCCACGGGGAATAACATCGTACTTTTTATACCAGCCGTCCGAGTCTGCTAGGGACTGTTCTGCGCGCGCACGCAATCCGCCCGACTCCTGGCCTTCCGGATCAAGCGCATAGCGATCTAGGAGTACTCGCGCCCGGTTCAGGTAGACATCGGAAACGCCCAATGCATTGACGGATGGCAGCGTGTTGAGGCTGACATCCCTCGCGGAAGCGTTGATCGTGGCCATCCCGTACATGCCGAAGGCTACGCACAGGCAAAGCAGGACACCAAGAAACGTCATGGTGAGCGCGAGCCGCGCTCGAATCGTCAAAATCTTCATCTCTCTATCCCGCGCGAAAAGAAGCCCGACGCGTTCGCGCATTTGCATCGCGTCGTCGCTTATGTGGTGAGGTAACCTTTGCTTATCGGCGGAAACCCATAATTCTGTAATGAAATTGTATTGAACCGCGCCATACCAGCGCAGTGATCATTCAGACAATCCATTACGTTCGCGTCGCCTCAAGCTGCGTCCTGGCTCTGCTCGGAGAGCGGACGCAGATACGGTTCGGCCCGCTATGGCTTGGTCTTAGTCACCAATCCTTCGATTGAGCGTCAATCGACGCCGTGCTATGTCGAAAGAATGCAGCCCATTCACCAGTACGCGACAGGGTCGGAGATGGGTCACAGGCCCGCCATTCGCAGGAGCAAATAAAATCGTCGCGCTCGCCCATGGCGCGCGTCAGCAGCTCGCAGTCCTCAAGCGCAGCCAGCGGCGAGCGGCGAGTCGTTCTAGCTTGGCTTTTGTACGTGCGAGGTAGGTTAGAGACAGAAGCACGTCGCCTGTTTTAAATGGAACTTAGCGGATCGGATATCGCGGTGTCCCGTACTCGACGGCACCTCCGACACCGCCTCGTGCAGCGCACGCATCGGCATCGACCTCGACCTCGACTTCGACCACTGCGCGAACACGATCGTCGTGCGTTATAAGAAGGACCGCACCGGACGGTACGCATGCATCGTGACGCCCGCCACACGGCGGCTCGACGTGAACAGTCTGGTTAAATGCGAACTCGCGGCCGAGCGGATTTCGTTCGCGTCACGCGAAGTGGCGACCGAATTGTCGGGCATGAAGTACTGCGGCATTACCGCCTTCGGCCTCCCCGACACATGGCCGATTCCGGTGAAGGTGACGACGGGTAAGCACATCGCCATGGGCGCGGCGGTTCGAGAAGCGAAATTCTTGCTTTCCCCCCAGCGTCTCGTTTGTCTTGCCGAACACGGCGGTGGCGACGCTCGCGACCTGATCGACCTGCAAATTCTGCGGCCCGGTAAAAGCACGTTAGCCGTTTTTATTCGGTACTCCATCAATTATCAGTTATTAGAGCGCACGTTCGTTTTTTATTTATCCCCGTATTATTTACCGTGGTTCATTGTCACGGGAACAATTAGACCGGTCAAAACTATTGATCTGCTGAAAGCCTAGCTTTAAAATCGTCGTTGTTCTGCTGTAACCCGCTGTTTCTCTTGTGGTTTCCAGCACATGCCAATCAGCCCACCCGCTGATGCTGAACGGAAAAAGATACCGGAAATAAATTTCGGCCACGTTCGGGGATTAACTGTTGGAAGCTATGAAAAGTCTTGAAACACTGGAATCGATTCGCGAAATCAACCTCTCCTACATCATGCTCGCGCAGCGCATGCTGCGTGAAGACCGCGCCATCGGCATATTCCGCCTCGGCTTGTCCGCTGACCTTGCCGATCTGCTCGCCGGCCTCTCTCTGCCGCAGGTGGTCAAGCTCGCCTCCTCCGACCAGATGCTGTGCTTTTTCCGCTTCAACGACCACGCGATGCTCTCCGCGCTCACGCAACCGGCCAAGCACGCGGACATCGCCGCAACGCACGCTGCCATCCTGATGGCCGGCCGGCCCGCTGAACAGTTCGCTTGAGAGACCGGACTTCACCATGACCACCCTGCTCAAGAAAAGCCTCACCGAAGACGCGACCGACGTGTTTCGCGCGATCGCGCTGATCGAACTCGGCGCGCGCATGCAGGTGCTCGAAAGCGAACTCCCGCTCTCGCGCGATCGCATGATTCGCTTATATCGTGAGGTAAAGGGCGTCTCACCGCCCAAGGGCATGCTGCCGTTTTCGGCCGACTGGTACATGACGTGGCTCGCGAACATCCACGCATCGCTGTTCTATAACACGTACGTGTTTCTCAAGAACGAAGCGGGCTGCTCGCATCTCGATGCGCTGACCAAGGGTTATCGCCTATATCTGGAGCATTGCGCTCATAGCGGCGTCGAACCGGCGCTCGATCTGACGCGCGCCTGGACGCTAGTGCGTTTCTTCGACGCCGACATGCTGCAATTCACGCGCTGCTGCCGCTGCACCGGCAAGTTCGTCGCGCACAAGCACGACCTGCAGAACAACGTGGTGTGCGGTGCCTGCCAGCCGCCCTCGCGCGCAGGCAAGACCAAGAAGGCCGCCGCGCGTACGGCCGCGCTCGCGGCGGAAAGCGAGCAGGTCGAGCAAATCGATCTGGCGGTCAATGCGGCTTAACCCACTCGATGGCGAGTTGCCCTCCTCGCTTCAAGGCGAGGATGCCGCTCGATGGACGTTTGGTGCGAACATCGACCTGATCCGTTCAGCAGAAATCGTCATGGCGCGTCTTGATGACTTTCGCGGCTCAGACGAACCGGACAGCGGGACTGCGTTCGAAGTTGGATTTGCAGTGGCGCGTGGAACGCCGCTCTGGGCGTACCGGTCGACGGAAACTACGCTCGCCGAGCGCGTCAAGGCGACAACGGTGAACAGCGACGGAGGCATTTGCGAAGCCGGTTATCTCATCGAAGATTTCGGGCTGCGAGTAAATCTAATGCTCGCGTGCTCCGCGCATATTGTCGTGGGCGGACCGGACATGTGCCTCGACGCGATTGCCCCTGTTTTGGACGGTGCGCCCCCCGTCCTTGGCGGCTCGGGGTTGGCAAAGCGTTAGCTTCGCTGTAGGGTTTGGGTTAGGCGAACTTCAGTATATCGACATCTATGTTCGACAACGGTTGGCTTTCAGCACCCGAGGATGCGTACGCACAATGGCAAGGTGAGGAAGCCACCGGTGCGGATCGGCGCGCGTTCGCCGATCAGTCGATCGTTCAGCACCGTGCGATGTTCTCGCGGTTCAACGACTACCTGATTGCCCACCGTGCGACTGTGGCCACTTACGGAGCGGATCACCTCGACGGCTTCTTCAACGCCCTTGCGCAGGACTGCGCCCCCGGTACGACGACGCGCCTTCGCTATCTCAAGCTAATCGATCGCTTTACGCGACATCTGGTCAACATCGAGTTGCGTGCCGACAATCCGGCCGCGCAGATGCTCGTCAATGAGAGCTGGCCAGAGGACGAACCGACGCCCGTCTATCTATCTTCGGAAGATGACACGCGGCTACAGGCGGTCTGCGTTGTCGCCGAAGGTGCAGGGTTTAAGGAACTGCGAAACACGGCGATCGTTGCGCTGTTTCTTGCTTCGGGAGTTACGGCGGCTGAACTTAGGCAACTGCGAGTCGACGACCTCGACATGCATGGCCAGCGCCCTACCGCTTTCGTCGAGAAACACGGACCTCGCATTGGCCGCCGCGTGCCAATTGACCCTTTCGCGGCCGACCTTCTGCGCAGCTATAAGGACGCGCGCCGGCGCATCCAGTGCACGACGCAATGGCTGTTCATTGCAACCGCGGGGGGAAAGCCGATGCAGCCGGATATATTGCTGAAATGCGTTCGAGGATCTTTACGACGCGCGGGCTTGTCGGCAGCCGACGAGAGTCCGCGCTTGCTGCGCAATACGTTCGGGCGTCGCAAGATCATTGCAGGCAAGTCCAACGAGCAAGTAAGCAACCTTATGGGCTTGTCGAGCCACCGCACCGCTACACGTCTGCGTCAAACAGTTGATGCTAAGGAGATGTCCGACGCACGAGCTTAGTGGCGGCGTTGCGGCCGGCTTCGGCCCAGAGCGTGTCAAAACGCATTTTTGGAGCGCTAAAATTCTTCATCCTATAGCGGAGGATGAGCAAGATGAAACGGTTCGTTCAAGGCGACAATCGTAATCAGAGCTTTCTCCTCCCCGACGCACTCGACGACTACGTAACGGACACCAATCCCGTGCGCGTAGTTGATGTCTTTGTCGATGAGCTTGATCTTCATAAGCTCGGCGGTTTCAAGTGTGAAGCGCAAACCGGGGTTAATGTTTAGAGCTTTGAGGTTGACTTGCTGATGCGAGGGTCGCGGCGAAGACCTCGAATGGCGAATGGAAGTTGTGAGTTGCACGAGGTC
>NZ_JARUXL010000010.1:0-30327 GCF_031451455.1 Caballeronia sp. LZ024
AGGCGTTCTTCAGGTTGAAGGTGCTGATATGAAGTAGTTTTGTCGGGCATTGCAACACCTTATACGAGATAGGTGTTGCACCTCGCTTTTGAGGCCGCCCCTTTTAGATCGGCGAGTGTTTTCGCGCCTTCGGGCCTGGCGAAAATCGTCAGTGCGCACTTCTTCATGCCAGCGCCGATGATCTTCACCGGGGCGCCCTGCTCGACGCGCGTAAGCACGAGGTTGTAGCCGGACACCATGCAGACGTCGGCGGCGCCGCGCGCGATGGCATCGAACGGCCCGGTCGGGCCGGGCGACTGGATGATTCGCGCGTTGACGCCGAAGGTCCTGAAGTAGCCGAGTTCATCCATCAAGACGTTCAGCGTTGCGTTCTCCAGGCCTGGATTGCTGACGATGCGGATTTCGGTCGAGGCTCCGTTGGCGAGGTGAGGCGCGCCGAGTCCGCCCATCGCCACACCCATACCGAAGGCTCCCGCTCTGCGCAGAAAGCTGCGGCGGGTCGAGTTGTACGTCATCTGCATGTCTCCGAATGCCGGTCAAGCCGGCGAATAGTAGTGGGATTTCGCGCGGAAGAACCAAAACGCATGCATTGTGGCCAGGTTTCGGCGCGGGCGATAAGCTGAAGCGCACAATCGCGGATTTTGCCCGCGCATCTGCAACCGGTCGATTGAGTAAAATGGCCGAAGACTTAACCATTCACTCATACCGAAAGAGGGTGCGACGTGTCGGCGGAAATCGACTGGTATCTGCAGATCAACCTCAAGGCGCGGCACCTGCGGCTGCTCGTGACGATCGATACGTATCGCAATCTGAGTCAGGTGGCGGAAGTCACGCACGTCACCTTGCCGGCGGTATCGAAGTCGCTGGCGGAACTCGAGCGCGGCCTCGGTCTCACGCTTTTTACGCGTACCGGGCAAGGCCTCGTGCCCACGCCCTACGGCGAATGTCTGACGCGCCACGCGCACGCGATGCTTCACGTCCTGCATCAGGCGCGCGACGAACTGAAGGCGCTGAGCGCCGGCACCGAGGGCAAGATCGAAATCGGTGTGTTGCCGGTGTCCGCGTCCATCCTGTTGACGCAAGCGCTGAAGCTCCTCAAGGAGCGCTCGCCGGGCACCAATGTGAAGATCGTCGAGGGATCCGCCGCCACGCTGTTGCCCGACCTGTGGCAAGGTCATCTGGATCTCGTGGTCGGCCGTCTGCCGCCTCCCGATACGCTCGGGAGCTTCGACGAAAAAGAACTGCTCGAGGAGCCGGTGATGCTCGTCACCGGGCGGCATCATCCGCTTGCGCGCAAAAAGTCCCTGCAATGGTCCGATTTGCGGCCGTATCCCTGGATACTTCCGCCCGTCGGCTCGATCCTGCGCGATCCGCTCGAGCGCGCACTGGAAGTGCACGAGGTGCCGCAGACGAACAACTACATCGAGACCGTATCACTGCACGTGATCCGCGCGCATTTGCAGGTTTCCGACTGCATCGCGGTGATGGCCGATTCCTCCGCCCGCAATGCCGCCCATCCCCAGCCGCTGCACACGCTGCCGCTGACTCTGCCTCGCCTGCTGCGGCCTGCCGGCGTACTGTGGAATCGCGTGCGCACGCTCACGCCGAGCGCCCAGCTCATGATTTCCTGCCTCGAAGATACGGCGCGGCGTCTGACCGAAGAAGCCCAGGAAGCGCACTGACGCTCGCCTTCCGGCCGCGGCGGACCTCATGGCCGTGCCTTAACCATTTGCTCAACTCCGTGGCTGTTTTTCTCAATCCGCCGCGCGAAAGCCGCTGGCACAATTGACTCGCGCTCACCCGATAACGAGCGACGACGCGAACGGCCACCGGTAAGCATGCTCTCCCGGCACCAGGCGACGGCGGTTCCGCGCAACTACACGGAGAGAGCAAAGATCATGAACTACAAAAGCGCGCTATGCGCTTGTGCAGCGCTGTTCGGCTTCGCCGCGACGGCATTGGCGGGCCCGGCATCCAGTCAATCCGTGGAAGATTTCTATGGCGGCAAGGCGTTGACGCTCGTGGTCAGCGCGGACGCCGGAACGCCGACGGACATCATCGCGCGTCAGTTCTCACGCTTCTTTGTGAAGTACGTTCCGGGACATCCCAAAGCCATCGTGATGAACGTGGTGGGCGCGGGCGGCATGGTCGCGGCGGCATCGCTGCAGTCCAGACAGCCGAGCGATGGCACCGTCATCGGCTTTTTGCAGCGTAATAACCTCTACATCCCACTGCTCGACGGGCGGCAAAACCGCTTTGATCCGCGCAAGGTGCGATGGCTCGGAAGCCTCAACAAGGTCGAATATTGCCTCGTCTCCATGACGCGATCCGGCGTGACCACTGCCGACGATCTGAGCAGGAAGAAGATGTATATCGGCGCGACCGGATTCGCCAACGAGGATCGCACGTTGCCGGCGCTGCTCGACGAATACATCGGCGCGAAGATGAGCATCGTGCCCGGCTATACGGGGCGGGGCGAAGTGTATCTGGCCATGCAGCGCGGCGAAGTCGATGGCTGGGCGTCCACTATCGACGGCCTGCAACAGGGCGAGCCGGTGCGGCTGCTCAAGACCGGCAAGATGAAGGTGCTGCTGCATCTGGGCTGGAACAGCCCGGCCGCCTTCGCCGATGTGCCGAACCTGTCTTCCTACATCACGCGGCCGGACGTCAAGGCGCTCTTCAATCTCTTCATTCTGCCGTTTCAGGCGGGCCGTCCGATCGCCGTGCCGAAGGACGTGCCAGAAGACCGTCTGCAGGCGCTGCGCGATGCATTCGCGAAGACCATCGCCGATCCGGATTTCATCGACGCCATGAAGCAGGCCGGCTATCCGATCGATCCGATCAACGGAGACGCGGTGGAGCAGATCGTCGCGAAGCTGTATGCGACGCCCGAACCGCAGCTCGAAGATGCCCGCAGGCTCATCTTCAGCGCTCACTGACCACGGCCTGAAGGCCCATCATCATCATCAAACGGACCATGCACATGACGCCCGAAATCATCGACATTCATCCGCATATCATTTCGACCGACACGGAACGTTATCCGATCGCGCCTCAGCACGGGCATCGTTCCAAGTGGTCGGCGACGCGACCCGTCACGTTCGAGCAATTGAAAGGCGAGATGGATGAAGCCGGCGTATCCAAGGCGGCGATCGTGCATTCGTCGACGACCTACGGCACGAACAATTCGTATGTCGCCGACAGCGTGGCGCAATATCCGGACCGTTTCACCGGTGTCTATTCGTTCGATGTGATGGCACCCGATGCGCTCACGACCTTCGACTACTGGCTCGCGCGCGGGATGGGCGGCATCCGGCTCTTTACGGGCGGCGCCACGCATCAAAACGATGGAAGCTGGCTCGTCGATCCCGCGACGTTTCCAGTCTGGGAACGCTGCGCCGAGCACGGCATGACGATGGCGGTGCAGACGACGCCCGACGGCCTGTCGATGGTGGCGGAACTGGCCGAGCGCTTTCCGACCGTGAAGATCGTGCTCGACCACTGCGGCCGGCCGAATCTGGAAGAAGGCCCGCCGTACGCGAATTGCGCCGCGCTGTTCTCGCTCGCGAAATACGGCAACGTTTACATGAAGATCACGCCGCGAACGTTCGATCTCGCCCAGGCGGCGCCCGGCGGCGCGCAACCGTTCTTCGCGAAGCTCGTGGAAGTATTCGGCGCCAGTCATCTGGCGTTCGGCTCGAACTATCCGGCATCGGCGGGACCGCTCAAGACGCTCGTCGAACAAGGCAATGCCTGCTTCGCGGCCCTGAGCGACGAGGAACGCGCGTGGGTGTGGGGACGGACCGCAAAGACGCTCTATCCAATGCTGGCCGGCTGAGCAACGCATGTACGCATTGCGTCGACATCAAAACAGGTGAGCCGACGAAGCTCGCCATTCCATCAGGATGACACATGGAGTTCTTCAACGATGCAACGCTGGTGGCGGCGGGACACGCGCTATCCACGCTTCTGCAGTTCAACCGGATCATCTTTCTGGTGTTCGGCGTGACGGTCGGGCTTGCAATCGGATTGCTGCCGGGAATCGGCGGGCTGACGGGCTTTGCGCTGCTGGTGCCCTTCACGTACACGATGGATCCCTACGCCGCGTTCGCGATGCTGCTCGGCATGGCGTCCGTCATCACCACGTCGGACGTGATTCCCGCCGTGCTCTTCGGCGTTCCGGGTCACGCGGCGTCGCAGGCCACGGTGCTCGACGGCCTGCCGATGACCAGACGGGGAGAAGCATCGCGTGCCTTGAGCGCCTGCTATATGTCGTCGCTGATGGGCGGACTGATCGGCGCGGTCATCCTTGCCGTCTCGCTGCCGCTGGTGCGCCCGTTCGTGCTGTCGATCGGCACGCCCGAGATGTTGTCGCTCACCCTGTTCGGCGTGTCGATGGTGTCGGCCCTGTCGGGCAACACGCCGCTGCGTGGCGTCGTCGCGGCCTGTTTCGGCATTCTCGTCGGCATGATCGGCACCAACGTCGCGACCGGACAGATGCGCTGGACCGGCGACGTTCTCTACCTGCAGGACGGCATTCCGCTGGTGCCGATCATCCTCGGCATCTTCGCCCTGCCGGAGCTGTGCGAGCTCGCCATCCGGCGCGCGGCCATCGCCGAGAATGTGCAGTTCACTTCGGGGCAGGGCATGCGTCAAGGTGTCGTCGACAGTTTTCGCAACTGGTTTCTCGTGCTGCGTTGCGGCGGTCTCGGCGCAATTCTCGGCGCGGTACCCGGTATCACCGGCGCGGTGACGGACTGGATCGCGTACGGCCACGCGTTGCAGACGGCCAGAGGCGCGAAGGAAACGTTCACCAAGGGCGATGTGCGCGGCGTGATCGCGCCTGAAGCGGCGAATAACGCGCGAGAGGGCGGCAGCCTCGTGCCGATGCTTGCGTTCGGCGTGCCCGGCGGTGCTGCACAAGCCATCCTGCTCGGCGCGATGATGGTGCACGGCTTCATTCCCGGCCCCGACATGCTGACACGCCATCTCGACTTCACCTATTCGATGGTCTGGTCGATCGCGCTCGCCAACATCTTCGGCGCGGGCCTGTGCTTTCTGTTGAGCGGACAGTTCGCCAAGGTCTCGACGCTGCGCTACACGCTCATTCTCCCGGTGATCATGCCGGTCATCTACGTCGGCGCGTTCCAGGGTTCGCGAAGCTGGGGCGACCTCTTCGTGCTGCTCATCGCCGGTGTGATCGGCTGGACCATGAAGCGGCTCAGATGGGCGCGTCCGCCGCTGATTCTCGGCCTCGTGCTGGGCGTGCTGATGGAACGGTACATGTCGATTTCGTTCGTCCGCTACGGCACGGACTGGCTGACGCGACCGGTCGTCATCGTGTTACTGAGTCTTGCCGCGCTGGTTTTCTTCAAGCCGCTCTTCAGCGCGTTGCGCAGCGGCGGAGTGGCGCACTTCAAACCGAGCGGGTCCATCGTTCTGAAGCGTGAAGATCTCGTTTATGTGTTCTTCATGGGCATCGGGCTTTACATGCTGACGAGCTCGCAACACTGGCTTCTGATGGCGCGAATCGGACCGACGGTCGCGGCGAGCACGCTGGTCATCGCGGGAACGGTCAGCCTCGCGTACAAGGTGTTCGTGATTCCGGCGAACGGGGTGGCGCAAGCCAGCAGCGGCGTTCATATGGATGTATCAAGCGATCACGATGAAAAGCTCCCCACGAGAATCGTGGTGGCGCGCGCTGCACGCTTTCTCGGCTGGTTCGTCGCGTTCCTGGCGTGCATGTCGGTGATCGGCATGCTTCCGACGGTGCCGCTGATGATCGTGGCGTACATGCGCATCGAGGGGCGCGAGTCGTGGAAGCTCAGTCTGATCCTCGCCGTGTGCGTAACCGCATTCCTCTACCTCGTGTTCGATCAGATTCTTCATATTCCCTGGCCGGAGAGCTTCCTCGGACGCTGGTTGCCCGGCCTGGGCGGAAATTGACTCTTCATTCAAAGGAACAACGCATGACGCAGGATCGGCTGGGACGTATCGACGCGGAGCAGGCTACGGACGAACAGAAACGGGTCATCGCGCAACTGGGCGCAGGGCGGGGTCGCATTCCGACGCCGTTCAACATCTGGTTGCATAACCCGCGTCTGGCCGAAGGGATGGAAATCATCGGCACACACGTCGACCGTTCGCCCGTGCTCAGCGAATCGGAAACCGAAGTCGCCATTCTCGCGACGGCGGTGTTCTGGAACGCACCGTATGTGATCGCCAACCATCGGCGGCATGCGCTGAAGGCGGGCGTGCCCGAAGCGGTCGTGACTGCGATTCTGGACAAACGCCGACCCGAGGGCGAACATGGGCGCTTCGGCCTGGTGTGTGACGCGGTGAGCGACATTCTCGCGGGCGGCTCCATCGACGACGCGCGCTTCGCCGAGTACGATGCAGGGCTCGGCCGGGCGGTCATCGCGGAACTGCTCGTGACGATCGGCTACTTCACCTCGATCTCGCTCGGCATGACCCTGCACGCGCTCAAGCCCAAGAGCTGAGCGCGATGCGCGAGCAATTCGATGCGGTAAGGCAGTGGGAGATCCGACGTGACTGGGCTTGACGGCTATTTGCAGGTGAATTTGAAGGCGCGGCATCTGCGCCTGATCGTGACCATCGATACCTACCGGAATCTGACGCAGGTGGCGGAAGTCACGCACGTCACAATGCCAGCGGTATCAAAGTCGCTGGCCGAACTGGAGCGCGGGCTTGGACTCACGCTGTTTGCACGCACGGCGCAAGGGCTCGTGCCGACGCCGCACGGCGAATGTCTCATCCGACATGCGCGGGAAATGCTGACGATCCTCCATCAGGCGCGCGATGAAATGAAGGCGCTGAGTTCGGGCACGGAGGGCAAGGTGCATATCGGCATGTTGCCTGCATCGGCATCGGCGCTGCTGCCGCAGGCGCTCAACCTGCTGAAGATCAAGTCGCCGGGAACGAACGTCCGGGTGGTCGAAGGCACGCGCGGCGCATTGCTTCCCGAACTCTGGCAAGGACGGCTCGATCTGATCGTCGGGCGGCTGCCCGCGCCGGATACGCTCGGCAGCTTCGAGGAAAAGGCGCTGCTCGACGAGCCCATCTCGTTGATGACAGGGCGGCATCACCCGCTGGCCCGGCGCAAGAACCTGAACTGGTCGGATCTAAACCCTTATCCATGGATCTTGCCGCCGCAAGGCTCGATTCTGCGCGATTCGCTGGAGCGCACGCTGAGGGCGCACGACGTACCGCTTTCGAATAATTACATCGAGACGCTTTCCGTCCACGTGACGCGCGCGCATCTGCAGATTTCGGATTTCATCGCCGTCATGGTCGGCACGCCCGCCAACGACGACGCGCAACCGCTGCATGCGCTGCCGCTGACCTTGCCGCGATTGCTGCGCCCGGCGGGCGTGCTGTGGAACCGCAATCGCGGATTGACGCCGAGCGCGCAGCTCATGATCGCTTGTCTGGAGGAAGCCGCGCAGCAGTTGCAGAGCGGCAATTCGTAAGCGTTTGGAAAATATCGATTGCACGATGTGCATTTTTATTTCGGCTAGATAGTTAGGAGCACGTATCAAGTGGATCGACACCCCTTACCAAACGGTTAAGTGTCTCGCCACTTTATTCAATAGACGGCGGCGGGCTTCTCAAAAGATCATGTCGTCAACGACACGATATTCCTCCAAGGAGACTCCAGTGACAAAGAAGGTCCATCTCAAGCTCGCCATCGCCGAGCATCCGCACACTTCCGCTATCCGCGACGGTTCGATTCCCATCGAAGGCGTCGACGCGGAATTCATCACCGTTCAGCCGCAAATCGGCGCGTTTCGCCGCATGGTCCGCGATGTCGAGTTCGATGTGTGCGAACTGGCTCCGACCACATACATCATCGCGCGTGCCTATGGCGCGCCGTTCGTCGCGCTGCCGATCTTCGTCGTGCGCCGCTTTCACCATTCCGGGTTGCTGGTGCGTCCGGACGCAGGCATCAAGACGCCCAAGGATCTCGAAGGCAAGAAGGTCGGCGTGCGTGCGTATTCGGTGACGACGGGCGCATGGACGCGCCAGGTTCTGATCGACGAATTCGATCTCGATCCGTCGAAGGTGACCTGGGTCGTCGACGACGAAGAACACGTCACGCAACTGGAACTGCCGCCGAACGTGATCCATGCGCCGAAGGGTACGTCCCTCGCGGAGATGATGGCTAACGGCGAGTTGGTCGCGGGTTTCCAAGGCAACGCGGGCATTGGCCGCACCGGCGATCCCACCGGCGGCTGGAAGGAAGTCGAAGCGGATTACCCGGACATGTTCCCGAATGCAGCGGAACTGGAAGCGGAGTACTACGCCCGCACCGGCGTGTATCCCATGCACGGCACGATCGTGGTGAAGGACTCGGTGCTGGCCGAGCATCCGTGGGTCGCAAAGTCGATCTATGACGCTTTTGACAAAGCGAAGCAAGACTGGCTTGCCAAACTCAACGCAGGCGAGCTGAACGACAAGAAGAACAAGAAGTACATCGAGCTGCAGAAGATCGTCGGCAACGACCCGCTGCCCTACGGCATCGAGGAGAACCGCAAGACCATCGAAGCGCTCGAAGCAACAGCGTTCAAGCAGGGCCTGACGCCGCGGCGCATGCCCATGAACGAGTTGTTCGTCGATCCCCGCGTCTGAACCTGCACGGAAGGCCTAGAACATGATCATCGATTGCCACGGTCACTTCACGACCGTCCCTGCTTCCTTCCGCGACTGGCGTGCCAAGCAGATCGCGTGCGCCGACGATCCGGCCAATGCGCCGCCGCTCTCCGGCGCGCACGTCTCCGATGACGAAATCCGTGAAGGCGTCGGCAACGGTCAACTGCGTTTGCAACAGGAACGCGGCGGCGACCTCACTCTGTTCTCGCCGATCGCCGGCCTCATGAGCCATCACCTCGGCAACGAGCGAACGAGCCTGGAATGGGCCGAGGTATCGAACGATCTCGTGCGCCGTGTCTGCGATCTTTATCCCGACAATTTCGTGCCCGTGTGCCAGTTGCCGCAGTCGCCGCTGGCGCCGCCGAAGAACTCGGTTCCCGAACTGCGCCGTTGCGTCGAGGAAATGGGTTTCGTCGGCTGCAATCTGAATCCGGACCCGAGCGGCGGCTTCTGGACCGGCAAGCCGATGACGGACCGCGAGTGGTATCCGGTCTACGAAGCACTGTGCGATCTCGATGTGCCCGCGATGATCCATGTGGCGGCGTCGTGCAATCCGTGTCATCACGGCACCGGCGCTCACTATCTGAATGCGGATACGTCGGTGTTCATGCAGTTGCTGCAAGGCGATCTGTTCAGGGACTTCCCGACGCTGCGCCTCGTGATTCCGCATGGCGGCGGTGCGGTGCCGTATCACTGGGGACGTTATCGCGGCATGTCGCTGGAGATGGCTAAGCGTCCGCTGGAAGGCTTGCTGAACAACGTCTTCTTCGATACCTGCGTTTATCACCATCCGGGCGTGGAACTGCTGACCAAGGTCGTACCTACGAGCAACGTGCTGTTCGGCTCGGAAATGATCGGCGCGGTGCGTGGCCGCGATCCGTACACCGACCAGTATTTCGACGATACGAAACGCTACATCGACGCATGCGAAGCACTCAGCGATGCGGACCGGCAGGCCATCTTCGAGGGCAACGCGCGGCGCGTCTATCCGCGTCTGGACAAGCACCTCAAGGCGAAGGGACTGTAATGAACATCATCGACATTCATCCTCACATCATCTCGGATGACGAGAAGCGTTATCCGCCCGCGCCGTTGTTCGGCAAGCGCTCGGACTGGTCGCAGGAGCGTCCGAATACCGTCGAAGCGCTGATCGCGGCGATGGACGAAGCAGGCGTCGCGAAGGCGGCTGTCGTGCATTCTTCGACCACTTACGGCTTCGACAACAGCTACGTGGTCGACGGCTGCAATCGGTACAAGGATCGGCTCATCGCCGTGGGTTCCGTGGACATGCTGGCCGACGATGCGGCCGGCGTCATCAAAGGGTGGGCCGATAAGGGCTTGGCGGGATTGCGGATCTTCACGGGCGGTTCCACCAGGGATTTCGATCCGAGAGAACTGCATAGCCCCAAGTCTTTCAAGGCGTGGGAAATGCTCGCGGAACTGGGGCTTCCGATGTGCATTCAGACGGGACCGGTCGGCTTGCCGCAGGTGCGCATGCTCGCGGAAAAGTTTCCGAACGTGAACATCATCCTCGATCACCTCGCGCGCCCCGACGTGCTGGACGGGCCGCCGTATGCGAACGCGGCCGGACTTTTCGAGTTGCGTGACTTGCCGAACGTCTACATGAAGCTCACGCCGCGCATCTTCGGCGATGTGAAGAAGGAAAAGGCGAGCGCGGAAACCTTTTTCCCGCGCGTGGTCGAGGCATTCGGCGCGCAGCGGCTGGCGTGGGGCTCGAATTTCCCGACATCGACCGGCACGCTCAGCGAGATTCTCGCGACCGCCGAACAAGGGCTTGCATCCCTGAGCGACGAAGACCGCGAATGGGTCTTCGGCAAGACCGCACAGAAGCTTTATCCGGCGTTGAGCTGAAAACCTGAAAGAGAATGCATCATGTCAAACACACGCCTGAACAGCATCATCCGCGCTTTCGAATCCGGCAAGCCGGCGCACGCAGCCTTCGCGAAACTCGACAAGCAAACCGCCATCGAAATGAGCGATGCGCCGTATGACGGCATCGTCTTCGAAATGGAGCACAACCCGTACGACGTGTCCGCACTCGGCGACGCGTTGCAGTACATGCTCAACCGCAAGCAGATTGCGGAGTCGGGTTCGGTCGCGCCGAAGGTCACGCCGCTCGCGCGCATTCCCGCCAACGGCGCAGAAATGAACCAGAGCTTCGCGAAGCAGGTGCTCGATCGCGGCGCGTACGGCGTGATCTGGCCGCACGTGGCGACGGTCGAGCAGGCGTACAACGCCGTGGCGTCCTGCCGTTATGCGCGCCCGAAGAACGCGCCGCTCTATGAGCCGAAGGGCGTGCGCGGCGACGGTCCCGCCAACGCCGCGCGCTACTGGGGCCTGTCGATGGCCGAGTACTACGAACGCGCCGATGTCTGGCCGCTCGCGCCGCAGGGCGAACTCCTCGTCGGGCTGATGTGCGAGAGCACGCAGGCAATCGAGAATCTCGACGACATCCTCGCCAACGTGCCGGGCATCGGTTTCATTCTGATCGGCGAAGGCGATCTGAGTCAGGAACTGGGCTTCCCGCGTCAGTACGAGCATCCGGAAGTCCTCGCGGCGATGGGGCAGATCGTCGAGACGTGCCGCAAGCACAACGTCGTCGTCGGCAATCCGCATGTCACCGCGAAGAACCATCGCCGCCTGCAGGAAGAGGGATATCGCTTCCTGATGTCGGCGCCCGCGCGCACGTATGGCGTGGTCGGTCTCGCTCGCGAACTGGCAGGCTACTGATGAACGGCGCCGAAAGTCTCGTTGCGACGCTGGTGGAGCAGGGCGTCGATATCTGTTTCGCCAACCCGGGCACCTCGGAGATGCATTTTCTCGCCGCGCTCGGCGGCAATCCGAAGATGCGCAGCGTGCTGTGCCTGTTCGAAGGCGTGGCCACCGGCGCCGCCGATGGCTGGTATCGCATGAAGGACACGCCCGCGTCCACGCTGCTGCATCTCGGCCCGGGCCTGGCGAACGGCCTTGCGAACATCCACAACGCGAAGCGCGCTTCGTCGGGGATGGTCAATGTTGTCGGCGAGCATTCGGTGTCGCATTTGAAGTACGATCCGCCGCTGACCTCGGATATCGAAGGTCTCGCGCGGCCACTGAGTCACTGGGTGCGGCGCGCGGAATCGTCGAACACGATGGCCTGGGACGCGGCGCAGGCCGTGGCCAAGGCGAGCGAGCATCCGGGTCAGATCGCTACGCTCATTCTTCCCGGCGATACCTCGTGGCAACCCGTCGATGCCGGGCCCGCATTGCCGCTCGAGCGCGTCGTTGCGCGCCGCGCGCCCAGCGCCGCGCGTATCGAACATGTGGCGCACGTGCTGCGCTCGGGCGAGCCTGCGCTGATCGTTCTCGCGAACAAGGCAACGCGTGGAGAGGCGCTGGAGAAAGCGGGACGCGTCGCGGCCGCGACGGGCGCGGTGCTCGGCTCGCAGTTCTTCACGGCGCGTATCGAGCGTGGCGCGGGACGCGTGCCGCTCGCGCGCATTCCGTATGCGGTCGCGCAGGCCCAGGCGTTTCTGAAGGACTACAGGCACATCATCACCGTCGAGACCCGCGAACCTGTCGCGTTCTTCGCGTATCCGGACAAGCCGAGTCTGCTCAAGGCGGAAGGCACGCTCGTGCATCCGCTGGTCGAGGCCGACGAAGACAGCGAACTCGCCTTCGACATGCTCTTGCAGTCGCTCGGCGCGGCCGCCACGACACCACTTCTTCAGGCGCGCATTGAAACGCCGGTGCCCACGGGCGCGTTGAACCCGACGAGCATCGCGCATGTGCTCGCGGCCGGGTTGCCGGAACATTGCATCGTTGTGGACGAGTCGCTGACGACGGGGCGCGAATCCATGAGCCTGACGATGGGCGCGCGTCCGCACGATCTCATCAACAACGTGGGCGGCTCGATCGGTTACGCGACACCTGTCGCTACTGGCGCAGCGCTGGCGTGTCCCGAGCGGCGCGTGATCTGCATGGTCGGCGACGGCAGCGCGATGTACACCATCCAGTCGCTGTGGACGCAGGCGCGCGAAGGCCTGAACGTCACGACGATCCTCTTCGCCAACAACAGCTACGCGATCCTCAAGGCCGAATACGCCAACATGGGCGCGGGCGCGCCGGGGGAACGCGCGTTGTCAATGATCGACATCGACAAGCCGCGCATCGACTGGCTGGCGATGGCGAAGAGCATGGGCGTGCCGGCAGTGGCCGTCGAGACGGCGGAAGGCTTTTACAAGGCGCTGGTCGATTCGGCGCGCGAAGCCGGGCCGAGCCTGATCGAAGTACGGCTGTGACATAGAACGACACCAGCAACGATACAAGCAACAGGAGCACACAGCATGACAACGACGCAAACCGAAGCGCCGACGTTGCGCGTCAATCTCGCGGAATACGCGGTGACGAAGCCAATGCGTAACGGTCAGGTGAAGTCCGATATCGTCAATCTCGACTTTTGCGGACCGACGCCCGCGCACAACGGCTTCAAGGCGATGGTGCGCGAGAGCAAGTTCGACGCGGGTGAACTGGCGATCGTCACGTTCCTGCAGGCGAAGGCCTACGGCAAGCCCTATGTGCTGCTGCCCGCGCCGATCTCGGGACGCTTTCAGCATCACTGCGCCGGTTACAACATCGACTTCGGTCATCTCGATCCGAAGGATATCGAAGGCAAGAAGGTCGGCGTGCGCACGTACACGCAAACCACCGCGCTGTGGATTCGCGGCATTTTGCGCCATGAATACGGTGTCGATCTAGACAAGGTGACGTGGATGACGCTCGGCGACGGGCATCTCGCCGAATACAGCGATCCGCAAAATTGCCAGCGCTTGCCGGCGGGTTCGTCGATTCCGCAAATGATGCTCGACGGCGAACTCACCGCTGCGTTGCTCGGTGAGGACATGCCGAAGGACGAGCGCGTGCGCACGTTAGTTCCCGATGCGCATGCCGCCGCGAAAGACTGGTTCGCTCGCACCGGCGTCGTGCCGATCAACCACATGTTCGTGGTGCACGAGAAACTCTCGAAAGAGCGGCCGGATATCGTGCGCGAGCTGTATCGCATGGTCGCGGAAAGCCGCGCGAACGCGGAAAGCGTTCCCGCCGTGTTTCCGCCGATCGGACTGGAAGCGAACCGCAAGGGGCTGCAACTAGCCGTCGACTGGGCGCTCGATCAGAAGATCATTCCGCGTCGTCTGTCCGTCGACGAATTGTTCGACGATGTGACCGGTTGCCTCGGTTAAGGACATCGGAGAGCAAAGTGGAGATCACTCAGGTCGAACGCGCACGGACCGAGAACCGCTGGTGCATCCTCGTGCTGCTCGCGCTTGGTCTGATGATCTCGCACGTGGATCGTACGAGCATGTCCGCGGCCTTCGCGGATCGTCATTTCGTGCAGGAATTCGCGCTGACGCACGTTCAGCGCGGATGGCTCGGCTCCGCGATGTTCTGGTCGTATGGCCT
Source organism: Caballeronia sp. LZ024 (assembly GCF_031451455.1). Lineage (NCBI taxonomy): Bacteria > Pseudomonadati > Pseudomonadota > Betaproteobacteria > Burkholderiales > Burkholderiaceae > Caballeronia > Caballeronia sp. LZ024. The sequence continues at coordinate 14,131 of NZ_JARUXL010000010.1, forward strand.
GCTGCAATTGCCGATGGGCTGGCTGGTCGATCGCTACGGCGTGAAGTGGCCGTATGCGATCTGCTTCCTGTTCTGGTGTGTTGCGGCCGCCGCGACCGGCGTGGTGACGACGCTCTGGGCGCTCATCATCGTGCGCCTGATGATCGGTGTCGCGGAATCCGTCGTGGTTCCGGCGACGTATCGCTATCTCGCCGATCATTTCGATGAAACGCGAAAGGGCACGGCGCTTGGCATCTATTCCATCGGCGGAAAGATGGGACCGGCGCTCGGCGCGCCCATTGCGGCATGGCTCATCTCGACCAGCTCATGGAAAGCGATGTTCGTGATCACCGGACTCGTCGGTTTGATCTGGCTCGCGCCGTGGCTGCTGATGCTCGAGAACGACTTCCCATCTCGCGCGCAACTCGCCGTCGCGATAAAGCGGGCGGGGTCGGTGCCGCTCTCGAACCTGCTGTCGAGTCCGGTCGTGTGGGGCGGGTTGATCACCAACTTTTGCTATAGCTACTTCGCGTTTTACTGCATGACGTGGATGCCGGCTTATCTCGTCGAGCAGCGCGGCTTGTCGCTCAGTGACTCGGGCCTCTATACGTTCTTCAGTTTCGTGGGCATTGCTGTCGTGGCAGCCGTCGCCGGATGGACGGCCGACCGGCTGATCGCGCGCGGATTCGATGCCGTGATCGTGCGCAAGTCGTTCATCGTGGCCGGTTTCGCGGGCGGCACCACGGTGCTGCTCGGCGCGTATTCCCATTCGCAGCAGATGGCCTTGCTGTGGAATGTCGTGTCGCTCTCCCTGCTGGGCCTCGTTACCGCGAACAATCTCGCCCTCGTCAAACTCACGCTGATTCCCAAGCAGGCGGTCGGATTGAATACGGGCCTGCAGCAAGTGGCGACGAGTCTCGCGGGCGGCGTATCGGCGAGCCTGTCGGGGTGGCTGCTTCATGTCGGGCAGAGCTATACGTTGCCGATGCTTGCCATCTTCGCGTTCCTGCTGCTCGGGGCCGCCAGTACCGTCGTGCTGCTTCGAAGGAAGTGGGCGCCCAGGGTCAATGCTCCCGTGCGTGACGTGTCATGACACTTTCGCACCAAACCTCATCGCCGTCCATGCAGACTCATCCAGACGATGTGACCTCGTTGCTGCGTCACGCGTCGCTCATGCGCTTCCTGATTGCGCGCGTCGGCTCTATCAGCGCGCAACAAATGCTTATGCTGGCAATTAGTTGGCACATGTACGACCTGACATCGAGCGCATGGGATCTCGGCCTTGTCGGCCTGTTTCAATTCATTCCCGGCCTTGCAACTACGCTCATTGCGGGTCATTGCGCCGACCGGCTGCATCGTGGACGGATGGTCGCGGCATGTCTGGCATTGCAGGCTGTCGTAGCGACGCTTCTGATCGTGTCCACTGCCACGCATAGCGTGACGCGCGACGTGCTGCTCGCGCTTTCGCTTGTGCTCGGCGCAATCAGGCCGTTTCAGATGGCGGGGCAGCAGGCGCTGTTACCCATGCTCGTTCCGCCGAAGCTTCTCGCACGATCGATGGCGCTCAGCACGGTGGTTCAGCAAATCTCGGTGATCGCGGGGCCGGCGTTGGGCGGGGTACTGTTCGCTGTCAGCGTCGTCACGGTGTATCTGACGAGCGCGGTGCTTTTCTGCGTCAGCGCCGTGATGTATGCGTTCGTTCGCTACGACTACACGCCGCCATCGCGCGAACCGGTAACGCCTGACACGATACTCGCGGGCTTGCGCTTCATCTGGGGGAGTCCGCTGCTGCTGGGCGCAATCTCGCTCGATCTTTTCGCGGTCCTGTTCGGAGGCGCGACGGCGCTGCTTCCCGTCTACGCAAAGCAGATTCTGCACGTCGGACCGCAAGGACTGGGCTTGCTGCGCTCCGCGCCCGCCATGGGCGCGCTGTGCGTCGGACTCGTGCTTTCACGACGCGCGATCGTCAGCGGCGTCGGCAAGAAGCTGCTGATCGCGGTGGCGGTCTACGGCGTGTCGATCGCCGCATTCGGCCTCTCGCGATGCTTTCCGGTATCGCTCCTCTTGCTCGCCGTTTCGGGTGGCGCGGACACCATCAGCGTCATCGTCAGGCAGACCTTGATTCAGCTCGAAACGCCTGATCGCATGCGGGGACGCGTCGCGGCGGTCAACACGCTGTTCATCGGCGCGAGCAATCAGCTCGGCGAATTCGAGTCCGGTGTGAGTGCGACGACGCTAGGCGTCGTCGGCTCGGTGGTTGCGGGCGGCTTCGCGACGGTCCTGATCAGCACCGCCTGGAGCCGCCTTTTCAAGCCGCTCGCGAAGCGCGACGCGCTGCATTGATCCGGCAGCGCGCCGTTGCCGGTTGTGGATGACTACGGTGAAGTGATTGCCATGAGAGCCTGGTTTTCAAGCATAGTGCGGCACGTCGAGCGTTTCGACGGCAACGCCCGGCTGAGTGTCCTGAATGAGATCTACGGCTTCGTCGATCCGAACGGGAAACAGTGATGAGCGAACAAGGGAAATCGCTTCGGTTCCTGATGCATGACTGGTTGGGGCGAGCGGGGAATATTCGAATCACTCGCGCCGCGCGTTCCAGGGCCATGTCCTGGCGCGCGGTGCGTATCGAGGTCATGGTTTCGTCGACGGCCTTCGCAATCGTATTTTTTCGCCACTACGATGGATCATGGCGTGTTTTCCGCCCAGCTCTCCCTCGCTTGCGATGAACCTCGTTCCGACCTGAAGGCGTACGCAAGCGCCAGGAGCTAGGTGTCCACACCTAATTGCTAACCCTGCTAGAGTGTTTGAGCGAACTCCGCGCGTCCCGCGGAGCAGTGTCGCCAGGCAAGACTGGGAGGTGTTGCATGAAACCGCTCTTCAAGGCAGTGCTAGGGCGGGCTCTTACCATTCCCGTTCATTCTTTTGCGCAGACAGACTGCCAGTCGTTGAGTCGCGCCCAAGTCCGCGCCGATCTCGTCCGCGCCGAAAACGCGGGCTACAGCCCAACCGCGTGGGCGGATTTTCCTTACGGTGAAGTGCAGGCTGCGGAATTCCGTGTCGCGGCGCGCAAGGCGGTGAACGGCCGCGTCGATGGGACCGGCCGGAGCGGAATGCCTCAGTCCGGCGACATCGCCAGATAGCCAGGGACCAAGGCGCGCCGCGCGTCAGGACAGCACGGCGAAGCAGATCATTTTCCCGATTGCGCGGTCCCGCTCGATCCGGAACCATAAGCCGCGCTGGCCACGGCCTTCTCCCGCATGATGACGGCTTCGGCGCGTCGCAGGCTTCCGGGGCAGTCGCCCGTGCAATTGCTCAGCGGATAGTAGCCAGCCCTTTCGAGCTGCATGAGCTCCGCGCGGACTTGCTCGCGCGTGAGTGTGTCGCTCGATTGAGCGGACGCCACCGCGGGAAGCAGAAAAGCGGCGGCGATGATAGTAGCGATCGAGGCGTTCATATTTACCCTTTGACATGTGTCTGCCGCCTGTTGCAGCGGCGATGAGACGAATTACACACTAAGGGTATATACCGAGTCTATTGAATTATCAAGCCTGAGGCTTGACCATTTGGTTAGACCTTGGCCATGCCTAAAACTTGTGCGTCATGCCTAGCACGATGCCTCGCGCATACGCGCCGGGCGCAGTCGGAATGCCGCTGTACTGCGTGCCGTCGAGCGTGTAATTCGCCTGCCCGTGGTTATCGATCACGCCGGCGGCAGCGTAAAGATTCGTCGCCTTGGAGAGGAAATACTCGTAGGTGAGACCGATCTGCTGCGCGTTTTTACCTTGCCCAGCACGATCACGCGCATAGCCGTACATGACTGAAACGAGATTGAACGGATCGAGCTGGTACGACGTGGATACTTCGTAAATATCACGCTTCTCGCTGCCGTCCGTCTGTCGTTCCGACTGATACGCGAGATACAAGCGCAGGTTGCCCGCGCGATATCCAGCCGCCGCGCGCCATACCTTCTGCACCGAGGTACCGACGGCATTGCCTTGCGATTCATAGCCCGCGGACATACGAAACGGTCCGTTCACATAGCGCGCGACCACGTTATAGAAATGCAGGCCATTGCTGGGCTTCATCGTCTGGTCGCGCAAGGAAATCATGGCTTGCGCGCTCAAGCCGTAAATCGTGGGCGCAAAGTAAGTGATCGCGTTGCTTGCCCGCACGGTCACGTCCTGAAAATTGTTGATCGGCGATGCAATGCTTTTCACGGCAGTCGGATCGATTTCGCCGTTTAGGAAGAGATATTCGGGCTTCTTCTGACGTCCGATGCGCAACTCGCCGAACGGTCCGCTCATGCCGACCCACGCAAGCCGGTTCCATGCGGCGGTCGGATCGGTCGCTGCGCCTGTCACGCCGGAAAAGCCGTGTTCGAGCTGGAAATTGATGCGATATCCGCCGCCGATGTCTTCGGTGCCTCTCAAGCCGTACACGGTGGCGAAAAGTCCGCTCGATACCGCACGCACAACCGATCCCTGACCACCGTTTTGAAATTCGATGCCGTTATCGACAATGCCATAAAGCGTCAACGACGATTGCGCCTGAGCATTGTCGAATGCGCCTGAAAAGCAAAGCGCCAAGGGCAAAAGAACCCGCTTTTTCATTGTGTCTCCGGTTTTAATTATCGATCGTCGATGCGCGGTGACCGCGACGCGAACGTTTGCACCAGGCGCGACGAGAAGCCGCGTGTGTCCTGGTGCGGCCACGCCGATCGAGGCGACGTGCGTGCATCTCGCGCCAGGCGCGGCGGCTCGCGCTAAAGGATGCGAACCTTTTCTATGGTCGGCAGCGCGATGCGATATCGGCTGTCGTGCCAGGAAGCGAATGCAGAATAGGGGTTTGCGAGGGATGCGTCCCTGTACAAAAGTAAGGTTCGCCGGGATTTAAGTCCGATTTCGGCCCGTTTTTTGAGGCGTCGAGTCTTCTCACACCGGCCCTGAAGAAAAGTGCCATCGAAACTCAGTTTTGTGTAGGGACTCGGGCGACGCCTTTACTTATTCTTGCCTCCATCAAGAAAATTCAATCGAACAGAAGAGACAAGGCACATGGAGACAAGCAAACCCGGACTGACGCACCCCTGGGCCGCGCTCGCGCTGCTCGCGCTTGGCGTACTGATTTCCTTCGTCGATCGCACGAGCATTTCGGCCACGCTGGCGGACGCGGATTTCATTCGTCATTTCGCGCTGAACGACGTGGATCGCGGCTTGATCAACGCGGCGTTCTTCTGGTCCTACGGCGTGTTTCAGATACCGATGGGCTGGGTCGCGGACCGTTACGGCGTGAAATGGCCGTACGCGATCAGCTTCGCGCTGTGGTGCGTCGCGACCGCGTTGATGGGTGCGGTGACCGCGCTGACGAGTCTCGTCGTGATGCGGCTGATTATCGGCATGGCCGAAGCGATCGTGATTCCGGCCAGTTACCGGTGGATCAGAAACAACTTCGACGAAAGTCAAAACGGTCTCGCTGTCGGCATTCTCGCGATGGGCAACAAGTTCGGTCCCGCTCTGGGCGCACCGGTGGGCGCGTGGTTCATCGTGCATTACTCGTGGCAGACGATGTTCGTCGTGACGGGCCTCGTCGGGCTGTTCTGGCTCGTACCCTGGCTCACGATGGTGCGCAGCGACTTTCCTTCGAAGGCACAGATCGCGATATCGGATCGCAGTGCGCGATCGGTGAGTCTCGGCAGCATCATGACGAGTCCCGTCGTATGGGGCGGCATGATTACCAACTTTTGCTATGGCTACTTCACCTTCTATTGCATGACGTGGATGCCCGCGTATCTGGTCGAACAGCGCAACCTGTCAATCTCACGTTCGGGGCTCTTCACGTTCTTCAGCTTCGCAGGCATTGCGATTGTCGCGGCGCTTGCCGGATGGGCGGCGGATCGCGTCATCGCAAGCGGCCGCGATCCGATCCTCGTGCGCAAGGTCTTCACCGTGACGGGCTTCACGGGCGGCTGCACGGTGCTGCTCGGCGCATATGCGAACTCGCTCGAAATGGCGTTGTTCTGGAATGTGCTGTCGCTTTCGCTGCTCGGTCTCGTCACCGCGAACAATCTCGTGCTGTCGCGTCTCACGTTGATTCCGAAGCAGGCCATCGGCCTCGTCACAGGCGTGCAGCAAGTGGCGACCAGTCTCGCGGGTGGCGTGGCGTCGAGTCTGTCAGGCTGGCTTTTGCACAAGAGCGGAAGTTATGACGTGCCGATGATGGTCATCCTCGGCTTTCTGGTGGTGGGCGCGATGGCTACCATCCTTCTCTATCGTCCCGAATGGGCGCCGAAAGTCACCGAACAACACGGCACGTTACGACGCGCCTGAACGCCCGTACATCGTTGCACTCATCACATTTAAAAGAGAAACACCAAACATGGCGAAGATCGTATTCGGTATGGCGGTGCCGCACAGCGGCATGCTGGGTCAGGCTCCGGAGGACTGGCTCATCAATGGCGAGCGGGACCGGAACAACAAGGAACTGTGGTTTCGCAACCGCACATGGACATATTCCGAGCTTGAGGCGCATCGCGAGGCAGCGTTCGAGAAGTTCCTGACCATCGAGGAGCGCACGGCGCGCGCTCAACGCTGCCGCGTGGCGCTGGACAAGATGGCCGCTGCATATCGCGAGGCTGACATCGACGTGGCCATCATTTTGGGCAAGGACCAGAAGGAGATTTTCACCGACTTCTCGCCGTCGATCGCTATTTATAGCGGCGCGCAAGTGCATAACGGTCCGCCGCAGCGCGCCGTGTATGCGCCGGATCGTCATGTCGTGCACGACTGCCATCCGAAGCTGGCGACTCATCTCATCGAATATTTCCAGCGCGAAAACTTCGACCTCACCGATCTCTTCGCGTGGCCCGACAACGTGTGGATGAAGCCGCTTCCCGAGTATCCCGTGGTGCCGCATGCGTACAGCTTCGTCTATCACCAGATCATGGGCGATGCGCCGCCGCCGCATGTGCCGGTCATCATGAACTGCTTTTATCCGCCGACGCAGCCGTCGATGTCGCGCTGCATCGAGTTCGGCCGCATTCTGCGCGACGCCGTCACCGCATGGCCCGAAGACGTGCGCGTGGGCATCTTCGCGTCTGGCGGTCTGTCGCACTTCGTGAACGACGAGGAGTTTGATCACCGCATCATGAAGATGCTGGCCGATTACGACTACGACGGCCTGGCTGCGGTGGACGACCGCTCGTATCAGTCCGGCACCTCGGAAATCAAGCTCTACGTGAGCGTGATGAAGGCGATGCAGGAAACCCGCGCGCAAATGACCCTGCTGGACTATGTGCCGTGCTGGCGTACACCCGCTGGCACCGGCGAAGGCATGGGCTTCATGTACTGGAAAGCCGCCGAGTGAGCAGTCTTCATTGACATGACATTGCGCCAGGGACGCGAAGCGGCATGCCGACCCTGGCCTGCCTATAACGACTGGAGACATGCTGTGTATTCGAGTACGTGTTTCATGAAGCGCATGGCGGGACTCGTCATCGGCGCATGCGTGGCGAGTCAGGGCGTCGCGAACGCAGCATCGAACGATATGAACGGTGCGAGCGGCACCATGCTGCTCAACCGCGTGGGACCCGTCACGTCCGAGTTGTCTGTCGCCAATGCGGACGGCACCGACGAGCACAAGCTCTTGCCGACGCCCGGCTTTGATTACCACGCGTCGTTCTCGAAGGACGGCCAGTGGATCGTGTTCACGTCCGAGCGCGACGGATTGGGCGAATCGAATCGTTATCGCGTGAAAATCGACGGCACGGGTCTGCAGTGCCTCACGGATCACATCGCTGTGGACGATGCCGCCCAATTCTCTCCAACCGACCCTGACGTGATCGCGTTCGTATCGTCGCGCAAGGGCGACGCGGGCTTTGGCACGACGAACGTGTGGACGCTGAACATCGCGACCGGCGCATTGACGAACGTCACCGGCGCTATCGCTTTCGATGCGTCGAAGCCGCACAGCTACTTCCGGCCTTCGTGGTCGCCGGATGGCAAGTGGCTGGCGCTGTCGTCGGATCGGCTCGGAATGGCGCGGCCATAATCTTCCCGTCGGCTGGGAGCGCACGCAGGAAAGCAGCATCTACGTCATTCGGCCCGACGGTTCCGGATGGAAGGAGATCGCGAGTCATCCCGGCTTCGAGGATGGTTCGCCTTCGTGGTCACCGGACGGCACGCATGTCGTGTTCTATGAAACGCCGGTCGAATCGACGTGGGGCGCACATCGGCCGGAAGGCATCAACGCGGTCAGTTCGCAGATCGTATCGGTCGCGCTGAGTGATCTTTCCAAGACCCCGCTGACATCGACGCCCGGGTTCAAGGAATTTCCACATTACCTTGATGCCACCGATGTCGCCTATCACGTCAAGGGCGGCGACACTGAAGGCATCTACACGACGGCGGGCACGTTCCGTTCGACGGCCAACTCGGGCATTCGATCGCCGCAGTATTCAGCAGACGGCAAGAAGATGGTCTACGAAAAGGTGACGTTCCGCCCCGGGCATCCGAACGGCGCGCCGATGTTCAGCTTCGATCGCGCGTGGAGCTACAAATACATCGATGTCTTCCCGCAACTCTCGCTGGATCGCAAGCAACTCGTGTACACCGAGAAGACGATCGGTTCATCGATTGCGGTCATCAATACGGACTTCACCGGTTATCACCGCATCTACGATTCGCAGGCGAGCGGTCTCGATGCCGACATGATCAAGAAGGGGCTGGCCGGCGCGTTCCAGCCGACATGGTCGCCGGATCGACAATGGGTTTCGTTCGGCATCGGCGACTGGTTCTTCACGCGCGGCGCGGGGCCGGGGCGCATTGCGCGCATCAGAGCCGATGGCAGCATGAACGGACATCCGGAGATTCTCACGGACGGCTCGATGAACGCGGGCTTTCCGAGCTATTCGCCCGATGGAAAGAAGATCGTTTATCGCGTGTCGAACACGACGCTGCAAGGTCTGCGCATCCTCGATCTGGACACGCGCACGACGACGGTGCTGACCAGCGGGCAGGACAATCTGCCGGGATGGTCGCCGGACGGCACGAGAGTCGTCTTCACGCGCAAGCAGGTGAACCCGGACGATCCGAACAAGTTCAACTACGACGTGTTCACGATCCACCCTGACGGCACGCATCTCGAGCGCCTGACCTCGGACGGTTCGAACCAGGGCCATGCGGTGCGGACCTATGACGGGCGCATTGCGTATAGCTCGGGCAGCTATGGCTTTCGCGACGAACTCGCGCTGTACGACAACAGCTTTCAGCCCGACGGTCAAAACTGGGTGATGAACGCGGACGGCACCAACGCGCGCGCAGTTACCGACACGCTCTGGGAAGAAGCGATGCCGCTCTACGTGCCGAATAACTGAAGCGCAAATTTGCGTGGTTGAAGAAAGGCGTCGTGTCTGGACACGACGCCTTTTTTCTTACGCACCCCCTTTAGGGAGATTCAAGCGCGCAGCTAACAAAAAATGCCAGCGAATCTCACTTTTGTGTAAAGGCTCTGGTGCCTGATTTCAATACCATGACCTGGCGTCCGATTAAAGAACCAGCAAAAGGACGCAGCCAGACCCGTAGCAAACAAGAACACGCCGGATTCACTTCGATGCCCCGGACGTTACGCGAATCGAACGGGGTGGAGCAAAAAAATGGATGGAGACATGAAGAAACTTTCGACAGCCCTCAAGAGGCCGCTCCTTGGCGCGGCGTTGCTGTGTTGCATGAGCGATTATGCCAATGCCGAAGTTTATACAGCGCCGAACGGCTCCGAGCCGCCTCAGGCAAAACAGACGCAGGTGAATCCGACCGCGCCGTTGTCCGCGCCGAGCCTGAAGTCGGGCGAACAGTTGGGCGAGCCGCCCGTTGCGTGGAACGATACTTACATCGGCTATCGATACGGCAGCGACTTTCACTACCCGGGCATTGCGAAAAAGGTGGCGCAGAACATCGGCTCCCTCACGACGACAGGCGGCTTTCGCTACGGCAGTTACGCCTTCAATGTCGACTACCTCGTGTCGAATTAGGCCAATCCAGAGGCGGGCGGTCCTTTGTCGGGCGGCGCGCAGGAAGTCTATAGCGTGGGCCGCGTCGAATTGAGCACGGGCAAGATACTCGGTCGCTCGGTGGGCTTCGGTTTCATTCGTGACTATGGTCTGACCGCGGGCTATGAGTTCGGCACCAAGAACGATGCCTACGGCGAGCGAGCGCGCATGCTGGTGCTCGGACCGACGATCGAATTCACCGTGCCGCACGGCTTCTGGAATATCACAGCAGGGCTGCGCACCGAGAGCAATCACAACGGGCATCACCGGTCAGGACGTGCGTTTTCATACGGTGTGGCACATCGAGAGCTCGTGGCTCTTCCCGTTCAGAGCGGGTCCGCTGCCGCTCATTTTGCGTGGATTCGCGAGCGTGACGGGTCCGAAGGGCAAGGACGGCTTCGGCGTCGAAACGCAAACGGAATTTCTTACGCGTCTTTCCCTGCTCGCCGATCTCGGTTCATTCGCGGGACATCCGCCCACGATCTATGCCGGCGTCGGGTACGAGTACTGGCATCACATGTACGGTACGCCATCGAGCGCGGCGCCTGGCACCGTCACCTCCGCGCCCATGGTGATGGCCGAGATTCACTTCTAGGCCGAGTGCTCGAACAACACGGGTTCGATGACATGAGCGCGCAATCCGTCGAGCGGCTTCGCGCTGATAAAAATAAAGAAGTCAGGAGACAAGGTGAAGAAGAAACTATCCACGCTGACGGGCGTGGCGTTCGCCTGCATGCTCAATCTGGCGCATGCGCAATCGGCGGTCACGCTTTACGGGATCGTCGATAACGGCATCGAATATCGGAACACGACGGGAGGCTCGGCCGTGCGCGCCGTGTCGGGCGGATTGTTCGCGAGCCGTTATGGACTGAAGGGCAGTGAGGACATTGGCGGCGGGCTGGCAATCAATTTCCAGCTCGAACAGGGATTTTCGGGCGTGACGGGCGCCGCCGCCAACGCTACGGCGGCTTTCAACCGGCAGGCGTGGGTCGGCGTTTCGGGCGCATTCGGGGAAGCGCGCATCGGCTTGCAGAACACGCCCCAATACATCTTCATGAACCCGGAACTGGATCCGGTGGCCGTGATGAGCATCGGCTCGCCGATGAACAGCTTCAACAGCCTCACGATTCGCGAGAACAATGCGATCTCTTACTTCACGCCGACGCTCTACGGCGTGACCGCGCAGTTCATGGTCGCGATGCGCGACTCGACGACCAAACCCGTCAACGGCATTCAGTTCTATAACGCAGCCGTGCGCTACGTGAAGGGGCCGTTTCGACTCGCCGCCGGCTATGAGCAGGCCGCCAACGCGACGGGCACATCGATCCTGAAGTTATATGCGGGCGGATCGATAACTATCGGCGCGGCGCGTTTTTAGATCGATGCGTCGGGGTAAATAGCAGGCGCGTCACGCGGGAATATATGGAAAGATCACTGTCGTTTTCGCGACCCTTCAGCGGGTTTATGATCACCTACTCGTTACGTCCCGCGTGACCTCGGGACATCGCAAAAAGCAGCGTCATAAGCTGCTGCGCATGATTGGAAAGCAGACGGCGGTCGTCAGGACCAGCCGTCAAGGAGACGCAATGACACGCGGTGCCTCGGGAAAAAATCCGTCCCGATCCCAGTTCACGACGGTTCCGAAGGTTCGGCTTTATGTCGATGAACCCGAGGAAAAGCAATGGTTCGTGCATGTCGGCCATGTCACTGAGCGCGGGCGCTGGCGCACCGAGCCGCACGCGCATCCGGAATATGGTCAACTCATTTTTGTACGCAACGGGCGCGGCGTGATGAATCTCGAAGGCCGCAGCGTGCCTTTCGAAGGGCCGTGCGCGCTGCTGCTGCCGACCGAATGCGTTCATGGCCTGGACTACGAGTACGACGCCGACCGCTGGGTCGTGACCATCGAAGTGTCCTATCTCGCGCAGGTCAATGCGCGGTTGCACGAATTCATCGCACTGTGGGCGTCGCCACGCGTGATTGCGGTGACCGATTCCGCCGCGGCCGGCATCGACGTCTATAACCTTATTCGAAGTCTCGCGCAGGAAGTCGAATCGGATGCCGTGGGCCATGTCACGGGAACCGAAGCGTTGCTGACCATGCTTCTGCTCAGGCTGTTGCGCGAAGCGAGCATCGACGAGACCGGCAACGAATCCGGCTCGCGTCACGATATCCGCGTGGTCGAGCGCTTTCGCAAGCTGATCGACGAGCATTTCCGCGAGAACTTGCCATTGCAGGACTATGCCTCGATGATGTCGATCTCGCTGGTGCAGTTGCGCGCGGCGTGCGCGTCGGCCGCGGAGCAGAGCCCGACCAAGATGATTCATGCGCGCATCATCACAGAGGCCAAGCGCAATCTCATCTTCGGAGACATGTCGGTGGAACAGATCGCCTTCGGGCTTGGCTTCGCGGATGCCGCGTATTTCACGCGTTTTTTCCGTCGCGAAGTGGGTCAGGCGCCGAGTCAGTTTCGCGCGGCGGCGCGACAGCAACAGCCGCAACGGAAGGCATCGTCGCAATAGCGCGGCATTCTCGCGTGATGATGAAAAAAGTCCCGGCGAATCGCCTAATTTTGCAGGGACGCGCGGCGCCGGATCGAATAGGCTCGTCATAACGTCATCCGCCATTCGATCATGTTTCAGTTCTTTCGAAGCACCTTGCCGGTTTTCGTGCCGCTGCTCGCGGCGGCCCTGTATGCCAGCGCCGCGATGCCCTCGCAGGACGCGCCGCCCGAATGGGTCTATGTGGGCACGCAGGATCATCGCATCGAAACCTTGCGGCTCGATACATCGAGCGGCGAGCTTGCGGTCGTTGCAACGTCCGGCGGGGACATCCGGCCTACGTGGCTGATGGCGCATCCGCGCCTGCCGGTGCTCTATGCGGTCGATGATCAAAGCAACACACCGGGCAGCGTGACCGCTTTCGGCGTGAACCGCGAGACGGGCGATCTTCGGCGGCTTGCCGTGGTTGCGATCCACGACATCGGCACCACGCATCTCACCTTCGATGCATTGTCGGACACGATTCTCGCGGCGAACTACACCAGCGGTTCAGTGTCGAGCGTCGCGGTTCGGGAGGGCGAGCCGCAAGCGCTAGCATCGACGATCAGCGGCCGCGGCGCTGGCCCGAACAAGCGGCAGATGAGCGCGCACGCGCACGACGCGGTCGTCGATCCATCCGGTCGCTATGTGCTCGTGCCCGATCTCGGCGCTGACCGCGTGTTCGTCTATCGCTTCAGTCGCGCGACGCGCACGCTTCGAAAGACGACGCGAACCCGTCGCGCGATTTTGTTGCACCGTTCGGCAGCGGACCGCGTCATATTGTGTTCGGCGCGGATGGGCGCTTCGCGTATCTCGTCACGGAGTTGTCCGCCGAAGTTATGGTGTTTCGATGGGATGCGCAGCAGGGGCGTTTGACGCTTGCGCAATCATTGCCGATCTCAGCAGCGGGATTTGCGGGCGTGAAGAGCGGCGCAGAAATCGCGGTGAGCGGCGATGGGCATTTCGTATATGTGGCCAATCGCGGCGAGAACCAGATCGTCGTCTATCGTGTCGCTGCGAGCGGGACGTTGTCGGAGATTCAGCGTGTCGCGTCGGATGGCTCGAAGCCGTGGAGCTTCGGCATCGATACGACGGGGCGGTGGCTGGTGGTCGCGAATCAGGAAAGCGGTACGGTGAATGTGCTGGCGATCGATCGGAAGTCGGGGTTGCTGAAGAGCGCGGGGCGTTCGGTCAAGGTTGAGCGTGCGGTGACTGTTGCTTTTGTAGTTGGATGATCGATGTATGCGGTGTGCCGTTGGCACGATCGGCGTAACGGGCTGGCAGAGTTTGGCAGTGGCGCCGCAACCAGTTAGCGTTGAAGCCGTCGAACGAAGCGGCGGGCGCGACGATGGCGCTCGTGCGCTGCTTCACGGACGCCGGTTTCCCCGAAGGCGCCGTGAATTTGGTAATCGGAAAGCCGGACGCGATCACGCCGACGATCATGGCCGATGCGCGTGTCGCCAAGATCAGCTTCACGGGCTCGGTGCCGATCGGGCGGCAGATCGTCGAGATGTCGGCGCAGACGCTCAAGAACGTGACGATGGAGCTCGGCGGCCATGCGCCCGTGATCGTGCATCGCGACGCCGATATCGCCGCGTTCGCGCATCTCGCCTCGCTCGGTAAGTTCCGCAACGCGGGCCAGGTGGGCGCGTCGCCGACGCGCTTCTATGTGCACGAATCCATCTTCGACAAGACCGTGAAGGCGCTCGTCGAACGATTGAAGGTGAATCTGGTTCAAACGTTGGAGCGACTCGGCTTCGATGTCGATCAGGCAAAGGCCGATGTGGTCGTGGTGGGAGGCGGCCGCGCTGCTCGCATTCGGGATTTCGGCGGCGCTGCTCCATCGCGAGCGGCATGGCGTCGGGCAGCTGATCGATACCTCGCTCTTGTCGGCCGCGCTCTTCAGCACGATCCCGCGCGATGGCGAGACACTCAGAAGCGGCAGGGCGCCCGAGCGCCTGGGAAGCCGCCATCCTACGATGGTGCCGTATGGCAACTATCAGGGCTCGGACGGCCGCTACTTCTTCGCGGCGTGCTTCACCGAGAAGTTCTGGCAAAACCTGTGCCGCGCAATCGAGCGCGAAGACCTGCTGAGCGACCAGCGCTTTATCGGCAGTACCGCGCGCACGGCAAACCGCAATGCGCTCGATACGATCCTGGAGCAGGAGTTCCTCATGCACACCGCCGACTACTGGGTCGCGCATTTGAACGCCGCCGACATGCCGTGTGCGAAAGTGCAGTGATTGTCGGCGCCGGGACGGCCGGCTGCGTGCTGGCGAACCGGCTTTCGGAAGACCCGGGCGTCAAGGTCATCCTGATCGAGGCGGGCGAGCGTGACCGTCATCCTTATATTCACGTGCCGGCGGGCTTCGTACGCCTGCTCGACCATCCGACAGTGACCTGGTACTACCAGCAGACGCGCGACGGACGGCGGCGGTCGAGCGCCGCGCGCGGCTATCTACGGCCCGCGATGGCGCGGTCGAACCTGATCGTGCTGACCGGCTTGCAGGTCTCGAAGCTGGAGATGAACGGTACGCACGTGACCGGCGTTCATGCGACGACGGCGGGAGGCGAACTTTGACCATCCGGGCGCAACGGGAAGTGACTTCGAGCGCCGGCGTGATCGGCACACCCAAGCTGCTGGAGATCAGCGGCATCGGTGACAGGGACGTGCTCGATAACGCGGGCATTCAGACGCGGGTCGCGCTCCCGGGTGTCGGCGCGAACCTCCAGGATCATTATGTCGTGCGGCTGGGCTTTCGCGTGCGCGGTGCAGGGACCGCCAACGAACGCTCGCATGGTCTCGCGCTTGCGCGCGAAATGATGCGCTACGTCGTCTCTGGCACGGGAGTGCTGACCTATAGCGCGGCGATCGTCGGCGGCTTTGCGCGGACCCTCCATGCCAACCGCCCCGATGTGCAGTTTGTGATCGCGCCGGGTAGCTTCGCGGCGGGACGCATCGGCGTGTTGGAAAACGAGCCAGGTATCTCGTGCGGCGTGTGGCAGATGCGGCCCGAGAGCCGCGGACACGTGCATATTCGCAGCAAGGACGTGGCGGCATCGCCCATGATCGCGCCTTCGTATCTCACCAATGAGCTCGATCGCAACACAATGGTGGAAGGGCTCAGGATCGGCCGGAAGATTTTCGCGCAGCCCGAAATCGCTCGTTTCATCGTCGACGAGACGGTGCCGGGTCGCGCGGTCGAGAGCGACGAAGCGCTGCTGCAATACGTGCGCAAGAACGGCTCAACGGTGTATCACGCAGTCGGCACTTGCCGCATGGGCGAGGATCCAATGAGCGTCGTCGATTCCGAGCTGCGCGTGCGCGTGCGCGGGATGACGGGGCTGCGGATCGTGGATGCATCGGTGATGCCTACGATCACATCGACCAATACGAATGCGACAGTACTGATGCTTGCGGAACGCGCGGCGCAGATCATTCGCTCGCCGCAAGCGGTGGGTGTCGCTAATCAACGATCAACGAAGACGGTATGAAGGTGCTGGTGGCTGTTAAGCGGGTGGTCGACTACAACGTCAAGGTCGCGTGAAGTCGGACGGAAGCGGCGTCGATATCGCGAACGTGAAGATGTCGATGAATCCCTTCGATGAGATCGCGGTGGAAGAAGCGGTGCGTCTGCG
>NZ_JARUXL010000011.1:0-21325 GCF_031451455.1 Caballeronia sp. LZ024
CACAATCTCGGCCACTTTGGTTCCCATCAAAACATTTGATGGGAACCAAATTACCCCCGTTCACTGCTGCCCGGAGAACGGCCGACGTGAGACGCATACGTCGTACCGTCGTCAATCGTCATTTGTTTTTCCGGATTTCTCTCGATCTAGGCGGCTGGTTTCGCAAGCGCGTCGTAATCGCTGCGCCTGTGAGATTCATATCGGCTCGCTTCATTTGAATGGCAGCCTTGACCGCTTCATCGGTCTCGATGGCCAATAGCTGCAAGTCGGCGATACCGAACAGGCTCTCAAGCTCGGCGCGCATCTCGAACTCCTCGAACCGCTCATACATCTTGACGAGATGCCTTGCGTCGCCCGCGCGGACGTTGATAGATGCCGCTAATTGGCCAAGGATCGTCGCCGCTTTCCGCTGCACGGCGACGTGGGTCATCTGCGTACCGCCTCTTGACTTGATGATCTCGTCGACGGCCCGCCTTTTCATACTCGTGAGCGCGCGCGCTCGTTCCATGTATGCGGCGGTTGTGTCCTGCGTGTGTTGCGTCATTTGGATCTAGTCGTCGTTGCCGGTGGGCGGGGGCCCCGATGCCGAACCTACCGGTGCATAACGGCATTCCCGGGCTGGTTTTTAGTCCTTCTTGCACATCGCCCTGACGCAAAAGCCTATCCAATGCCGCCCGAAGTCAAGCTTCCGTGCCAAATCGACGCGCAGGCCGTCTCAGAGCGGCACCTTCGACGAGTCTTTGAATTGTGGTTGCGTCACTAGTTGGTCGAGCACGGTCTTACCGGTCTTGCCGGGTGTCCCAGACACGAAGGATCGCTATAGCAATAGGTTCGTGCGCGTAGGCCGGCAGGACTTCGAAGTGAAGTTCGTAGCGTCCAGCGAGGCACACCCACCGATGCACTTCGCGCGCCGGGGGTCCATCGTAGCCGTCTAGTTCTTGCCCGATACGATGAAAACGGTCCTGCCCCAGGCGCTCTGCCTCGTCGAGCAGCGCATTGACGACCTTGCGCGCGATGGCGGCGTCGTTGTATTTCCTCACATGCGCCGCGATCGCGCTCAAATCGGACATCGCTTTGCTGGTTGGGAGGACCTTTACGCTCACGCCTTCGGTACCGGCAGTTCGTTGTCCGCGCCCAGGCTATTTGCCCATGCGCGAGCTTCGTCCATCGAGATCAGGCGGCCCGCGGTGACGTCATCCAGACCCTCCTGAATCAGGCGTCGCTTCTCTGCCTCGCGAGTAAGAAACTGGACCAGCGCTTTTTTGATGATCCACTGGCGGGGCCGCTCAAGACGCTCGGACAACGCATCTACTTCCTGAGCGAGCTCCACGGGAACTTGTGCCGTCAAAGTTCGCGTCTCAATGGCCATTTCGCATCTCCCAACGCATTCCAATAGGCTCTATTGTAGAGCAATAGGACGACGGAGATGCGGGAGGAATATTGCCGGAGCTGTATCTGGCCGTTGTGAGTTTCCCCGGGGAAACTCATCGATTTCAGTGGCAAGTACCGAATTCCAACGATTTCCCTGGAAAAACAATCCCTAGGACGCAACCTCCCTTAATCGAACGGTCGTGCGATAATCGCTATTAGTCAACTAGTGCGACGAATCTGCATGTGACGTTAGGCGCGCCTGATAAGGCTTGCTTGTTTCATGTGATCCTCGCACCGGGAACGATCTTCTCGGCACAACCGAACAGCGTCTCTCCGTTGTTTCGGTTCAACGTCGCGTATCATGCGGGCATTTCCGGGCGGGTTTTTAGTCCTTTTTTAAATCATCGCCCTAACGTCAAAGCCTAACCAACCCGGCTCAAAGTCAAGTTTCCGATGCAAGGGTGCGCCTGGCAGCGGCTGTCGCACCAGAGCGGAATTGGCGGCATTCGAACCCGCATGCGCCCCCACCGCCCCGCTTCAATGGTGATTCGTATTATCACGCATGAGTTTAATGGGTAAAATTGGGGGAGGGCATCTACGTCCCGTCCAGAGGGGCCGCGCACGAAGAAGAAGATGCGGCCCATGGTCAACGTTTCAATCCAGACGGTCCTTGTGACACTGCGTCGAGTTAGAACCAGAAAGACCCATGACCGGTAACCCATTTAAGGCGCAGGCCGTCGCAAGCACAGTCGACTCGATCCGTCGAATGGTCGTCGAGGCGGGCATTGAAGTCGCCCGAGAGAAGAATGGCCCGAAAATCCCGTCTCTTCTCGGCTGAGCATGTCTTCGGTTTAGCGCGGTATCGCACGACTAGGAAGTCAGCGCTAAGGGCCGTCCCGCGAAGTAGGTGGCTTGCTAGCGAACCGGATTCACCGTTCGATATTGACGAGGTGTTGCCTAAGATCCAGTGCAGAAGTGCGTCACGAATCGCTCGCGGCGGCACGACGCAACGACCGCGGGTCCGTTTCCCATTCATCACGCGCACCTGTCTCGATATGCGCGAAGTCTGGATGATTGAGGTTGATAAGGTAGTTCGTTTCAGCAGGAACTACCGCACTGGGCACCGCAAGCACCGCGCTTGTCTGGTTTTGCGCCCACATCGCGCCGATCCGTTGCAACTCGTCCCTCGCGCCGAAGTCCCTCCAATCGCGTGGCAAGCTTGCGGAATCGACGCGCTCGACGATGGTCTCAGGAATCCGGGCCGGGATCATTACATAGCGGGCACGCAGCGGCGAGTCCTGTACGAGCATTTCCAGCAGGGCAAGCGACTGTGTCTGTGCGGTATAGACGATCGCGACACCCTTAGGGTTCCAACGACCGCCGTGGAGTCGCGCGCCTTCGCCCGAAAACGCACTATCCGCATACCGTTCCGTTACTACACGCCATGCGATCACCGTCACGCGAAGACACCATGTTCAATGCGCCCAAGCGTATCCATCACGCTATGGGCACCAACGTCCGTATCGATAAGACTGAGCGGCGTGACATCCCCAAACGCGGCCACCGGCGACTTGAGCCAACCGATTGCCAGGTCAAGGTCGTCGAACACTTCCGCGGCGCGCGCCGCGACACGCGCGAGTCTGAGCAGCTTGGCGGACTCCTCGCGGCTAAAGACTCCTTCGCGCTTGCGCCGTGCCAAGGTGCGCTCGGGAATGTCGAGCGCCTGCGCCAGCTCCGACTGCGAGAGTCCGATTGATTTGAGAATCGAGTCAAGCGCCTGTGAGGATAGGCCGTGGCGGACGATTTCGACCCATTCCAGTCCGGATCGGGGCGCCTGCGGCAAAACGGATCGACCGCCCAGCAATGAATCAGCGGAAATTTTTTCGACGGCGTTCATAATACCTCCTGCCATTTGGCCTCCAGTTTATACCAAAATGGCGAGTCGGCCGCCGAAACTTAGCTTAGCGAAAACGAGATACCGGCGCGTGAATGGTCCCAGCCAAAATTTTTACAGTTAATCGCAAGCTGAAAGACGCCGGCGTCGCCACAGCGGTCATCAACAGCAGACTGTCGGCGAGCGAAGAGCAAGAGGCCATGCAATCCCTGGCGAATGGCGCGATACGCATTCTGTTCGTCACGCCGGAGCGGCTCGTCAACGCGGAGTTCACGGCGTCGTTCGCTCGCGATGAAGTGCCGGCCGTATCGCTTGTCGTGGTCGATGAAGCGCATTGCATTATTCAATGGGGCCACGACTTTCGGCCCGCCCGAGACACGGCGGCTTCGGCCGCTGGCGCATCTGCTTTCGACGTGGTTTCACCTCTCTGAAGCCCAGACTCGAGGTCGCAGTGACGTTTGAATACGTCGAAGCACTCGACATGCCAGCAAGCGTTTCAGATTCGGGAATGAGAGGCGAGCAACGATGTACATCGAGGCGCTAATGGCAAGCCGTACCTAACCCGCATTCCACTTCGCGCAGGAACTGAAGGACATGGAGGTCGCCACCGGCGTTCCAGACGTCGATGTGATCCGCATCCTGGATGAGCGCAAGTCGCTTGGGTTGCCGCGCGGCGTCATGCAGCCGGGAAAAATGCCTCGGCGGCACGACGCGGTCGTTCGCACCACCGTAGATCAGGAGCGGCGCACTGACTGCCGCAATCTTCGAGAGGTTGTCGTAACGGTCGCGCGCCAGGCGGCGCACCGGAAAGAGCGGAAAGCGTTGCACGGCGACATCGACAATGCTCGTGAAAGGCGACTCCAGCACGAGCGCATCGACGCGCGCTTCGAGTGCGAGTTGTGTAGCGACACCCGAGCCGAGCGAATAGCCATGCAGCACGATCGAGCGGGCGCGCCCGGCGACGAATGCGTAGGCCGCGCGTGCATCGAGATAGAGCCCGGCTTCATGCGGCGTGCCGGGATTTCCGCCATAGCCCCGGTATTCCGCCTGAAAGACGCCGTAGCCCGCAGCCACGAGATCATGCGCGATGTGTGCGCGCATGCCGATGTCGTCGCCGTTGCCGTGAAAGAGGATCACGGTGGGCGCATCTTCGCGCGAGGACGCGCGATAGCGGCCGCTCAGTGCGAGGCCGTCGTCGGTGTAAACGGTGACGTCGCCCAGAAGGTCGTCCGTTGTGTCGAAGGGACGCCGCCGCAGACGTTCGAGCGGATAGACGAGGCGGCCTTGCAGCCAGAAGAGGGCGGCCAGCATGCACGCATACGATATGCCGACGCCGAGCACGATCACCAGTAGAAACTCGCGCATGACGAACCTATCCGCGCGGATGGGTTGTCATGCTCACGCCGTGCTTCGGCCCGTGTTCGCGCAGCGCGGATTCGAATTGCGCGAGCGTCATCGGCGCAGGCGGGTTCCGCAGCGGGCCGAGTTCCCGGAGCGCCTGATCGAAGCGCACAAATGTCGCGAAGTCGCGCGGATAACGTTTCGTATCGACGCCCAGAAAGCGTCCCTCGCGCGACGCACGGCCAAGCAACGCTTTCCATTCATCGATCCGTGTCATGCCGATACTTTCCGTGCCGTGCGAGAACAGCATCAGGTCGATTTCATCGAACGAGGGCTGCGAATCGAGGAACTGGCGCAGCGTATTGGCGGAAGGCTGGGTGCAGAAGACGAGCCAGAAAGGCAGGGCGTGAAGACGTAGTGTCGTGTAAGGGTCCATCAGCAGGAACGAATCGACGACGAGCCGTCGCGCTTCGATGCCATGCTGCGCATACCACTCGCGATAGGCTGCCGCGCACACGAAGCTGAACGACTCCGGTTCGCAAAAAACCAATTCGACGACGCGCCAGTTCATCTCGCGGGCCAAGGCGTGAATGTCGGCGGTGAGCGCATCGTCGTAGCCCCATTCCGCTTCGGGTGCGAATTCGGTGGGCGCGGGTGGCTCCCAGCGCGAGCGGTCGATGCCATATCGCGCGAGATATTCCACAACGCGCGGACCGCCCTTCAGATATTCGTCCTCGGTTGCGCCGCCCGTTGCGCCGAACTGATAGAACGATCGCGCGCTTGTGCGCGTGACGGGCCATGCACGTGTGCAATGGCTGACGTGGAGCGTCGCGCCCGGCGCGAGGTTGCGCAGCAGGAACTCGCGGTAGGCAAGCGGCAAGGCGCGATGCTTGAGCCGGAAGTAGCTCATGGCGCCGAGCATGAGGCGGTCCTGGTTAGGGTCCTGCATGTGATGCACGGCGATGCGCGGGTCCGCTTCGAGCAGCGCCGCGGTCGTCGCACTGCCTTCTTCGAAGCCGCGCATCGGGTCGTCGGGATCGCTGAAGGGCGCTCGCACGGGACACAGGAAAGTCTGCGGCAGCCAGGGTGCGCCGAGCGCGGCGGCCATGTGCATCAGCGCACCGTTCGACGAACCAATGAACGCCGCGTCATAGCGGCGGTCCGGGTAGAGACCCGCAAGCCATTCCGCGATGCCTTCGACATCGAGCTGCCGCGCCTGCCGCGTCGTGATGCCTTCGGTCATACCGCCAATCGAATAGGCCCATTCCCGGGGTCGCTTGGGCAGCAGGTTGATCGCGGGCATCGCAGCGTCGAGCAGCGGCGACTGGCTCGGGCTGTCGAACGGCTGGCTGCGCAGGCAGAATGCGAGCGCCTGCGCCATGCCAGCGGCCGAATCGAAGCGGGCGATGCCCCGTGGCGGCTTGTTCATGATCGGCGTGCTTCGTCGATGGACTGGCCGCCCCGCAGAAACGGCCGGATCGCGAGCGCGAAGCTGTACGGATACACATAGTTGAGCGTGTGCGTGCCGCCGTCGATGGCGAGCAAAGCGCCGTGCGGCAAGCGCTCCGCCACTTCGCGCGCCCAGTCGAGCGGCGCTACTGGATCGCGCGTGCCGGCAACTACGAGCGTCGGCGCTTCGACGTACAGAAGCCGGTCCTCGATGCGGTCGTCGATCAGCGCGCGCATCGTCGAAAAAGCGCGGATGAGCCCCGCCTTCGCATAATCGATGCGGCCGATCGACGCCGCCGAGCGCGCCTGTTCCAGCCTGCCGTTGCGACGATCACGCAGGATCTGTGTGAGCAGATGACGCGCGCGGCGGTCGACTGTCGGTCCTTGCAAGACGAGCCGATCGACCGCGTGCGGATAGCGCATCGCGAAGTCTGTGAGGATCTGACAGCCAAATGAATTTCCCACGAACGATGCGCGCTCGATACCGCTTGCTTTGAGCCAGAGATGCAGTGCATCGGCAAGTTCACGGATGGAGAGCGCTGTGCGGCGTGTGCGGCTTTCGCCGAAACCGGGCAAGTCCGGCGCGTGGACACGGAAATCGCGCGAGAGGGCAAGTGCCAGGGGTTCCATGTAGCGGCTGGAAATGACGAGGCCGTGAAGCAGTACCACATGAGGCTCGGCATCGCCTGTGACGCGCGAGAAGATGCGATAAGGGCCGGCGTTCAGATACTCACCACGAATGCCGTTGCGCTTGCTTTCCGGGCTGAGGGCTGGGATGCGTCGCAGGCGCACCCATTCGGTCGCGAGCCAGGCCACACCCACGCCTGCGGCGATACCCGTGCTCAAAAGAAGCGTGTTCAATCGTGCGCGTTTCATGCGTCCCGATGCGAGTCCGAGCGGAATGTTGGACGCGGAAGCACGCGGCATGCCCGGCTGGCCGAGCCGCCGCATCATCCGCCATCCCGCGCGGTCGCGACGTGTCACGCGGGTCCGACGCTTGCTGAAAATATAAAAAGACCCTCTCGATTTGATTGACCTTCACGACAGAAAGGAAGCCGACATGAGCCAATACCTCGACTGTATGGCCGCGCTGGATCGATGCGCGGCCGCATGCCAACACTGCGCGTCATCATGTATCGCGGAGGGGAATCTCCCCGAGATGGAGAAGTGCATACGGCTCGATCTTGACTGCGCTGCGTTATGCCGCTTCGCGTCAGAAGCGCTCGCTCGAGATTCGCAGTTCATGCGTGACTTCTGCGATCTGTGCGCGCGCATTTGCGACGCCTGCGCGGACGAATGCGGCCGGCATCCGGCCGATCACTGTCAGGCATGCAGTGATGCCTGCCGCGTGTGCGCCGAGGCGTGCCGGGCGCTTTGAACAGGCGCGCCCTAGACGATATCGGATGCGGCATGCATTGCTCCCAGCCTTATCAACTTATCAACTGGAGGAAATCCAATGAAACGAAAATGCTTGCCTTGCCGATGACGCTTGCCTTAGCCATATTGCCTGCCTTCGCGCAGGCGCAGGCGGCGAGCACGACCATGGCGAACGACCTGCCACCTCAAGACAAAGAATTCGTGCAGGCGGCGTCCATGTCCGGTTCGACCGAAATCGATGCAGCGAAGCTTGCCACCAAGCAATCGCAGGACAAGGATGTGCAGAACTTCGCGCATCATGATGGTCGATCACACTAAGCTGACGCTTGAATTGAAGATGGCGGCGCCGCACGGCGTGGCAGTTCCCAAGGACAACTTGGATACGGCCGTTCTGGATTCGCTGAAGGGTCTCAAGGGCAAGGTGTTCGATAACGCGTATATCAAGAGCGTCGGCGTAGAGGGGCATCAGAAAGCGGTCGAAGGCTTCCAGAAGGAAGCAAAAAACGGCCAGAACGTGGCTTGAAGAACGCCGCGGGAAAGGCGTTGCCGAGATCCAGGAACATCTGAAGATGGCGCAGGCGCTAGCTGCAAAGAGAGGCGTTCAGTGATTTGAACGCGTAGCACGCAGCGGTCCCACCTGCGCGGCGTCAAACCAACCCCGGGGAGAAGACGATACGCGCCTGCAAAGCTTGCGACGAACTGAACGGTGCGCCATCGAGTTGGCCGCGCCATCCGAATCTTGCACCGTTCGGCGCCGGCTTTCTCGGCGTGCGTCTCAGCCGGTCATGATTCGCGACCAATGCAAATGCATGACCTGCGGCCACTGGACGTACAGATACACCGCAGATGGCGATCCTGCCGCCAAGTTGCGTCTTGATCGCCATTCCGGCGCACCGGCGAAACGGACGATATAGAGATCGAATGCGCCACCCCCACGGTTCAGATTCGCCCATCAAGCCTAACATCCCGAGTGCGTGGTCGACCTTCCATGCGAACAGCGCTTGAACGATGACATCGCCCGTCGGGGCGTTGTCTGCCGCTTGCAAAGGAACTGAGGACCGCTGCCGATGAACTGGCCCGACGACGCGGCGCCCGATCGCCCCGACACCATCGCCGGCGCCGCCTGCGGTACATCCCGGCCGCTGGACGAGCGCTCCGCCACTGCCCCTGCCGCGCAGGAAATGGCATGGACGTTAGCGGAAGTCGATCGCATGCACGCGTCGGCGGTTATGGCTCGGGGCAGGTTGCCCGTGCGTACCATCTCGTCTTCGATCCATCGCGGGGCATGGCTCCACGCGGCATTGATTCGGCGAGGCGCCAACCACATCCGTGTAGCAGCCGAAGACGGTGTGTTTTACGCATTCGGCGGGTTCGTCGAACAGAACCGCATTGCGACTCGAGACTGCTGTGCGTAGGTGGTGGCTGACGACCGCTGGCACGTGATCCGTCGTCTGTCGCGCGGCTCGCGCGGTGCCCCATTTTCGAGATGGCCGCGAAGGACCTGATTCACGCGGTAGGCGGTCGCGATAAGCGCTCGAATGACTAGCACGTGGCGCACGATCCACGCACCTTCGATTTCAACACCGGCATTACGACGGTGACGATCAGAAAGCGAATTAGTGGGAGGAGCGCGCCCCTATACCCACGCCGCATTCGGGACACGGCGGCCCGTCTGGCGCGGCAAGTTCTTCTGCATGGGTAGCGACGGCACGCGTCGCGGCGTCGGGCAGATCGAAGCTTACGATCTACGCAGCGACTCGTGGGAGGTCTATTCCCCAAAGCCCGCGCCGCGTCACGGCTGGACACGGTCATGATCGCGAATGCGATCCATGTGGCCGGCGGCGGTCCGATGAAAGGCGGCGCGCAGACTTCGATTCAACGAAATTAAGCGCTTTTATGGAAAAAATCCTGCCCCTATAATCCGTGACGACTGCCATCGCAGCAGCGGGAACAGCGTCCGGTCCGATGAAATCGACGCGGGGTAAATACATGATCGTCGCCTTGGCTGATGCGGGAATATCGACGGCCGCTCCGCACGCAACTTCCTTCTCAGGGGCTCATGGTGCATTGCGCGAGACCGTTTGGACTCTGTCCGTAATCCAATGCTTGCGGATGCAATTGCGCGCTTCGCTCTTAGCCAGCGCGGTCGTTTGTTCGTTCTGAGCGTCCGCGGTTACGATCAAACCCCGAACGGAAAAGTCTCCGGCGTTTCGCGCCTATCTCCCGATGCCTCGATCGCCTGGACGGCGCGCGTCGTGTCGAACCAGACGAACGCGTCGAACTGCGCGGGCAGTTCAGCTTCGGCGTAATGGCTATAAAGCTCGGTGTCGGGCCGATAGATCACGCCGATGAAGCGTTCGAGCCGCTCCTCTCGCAACGCCTCGCGAAGCGCATCGTCGCAACCTGGCCGGAGATCGACGAAGCAAGGACTCACGCCCGCAAGGTGGAACTGCCGCTCGTAGCTGTCTTCGCGCGACGGAAGGACCCGCATGACCTGCATGGGCTCGTCCCAGTCGGACGCCGCCGCGACGGTTCCCGTGTGCGTGCCGAAGCCGATCAGCGCCGAATCGTCCCCGAAGCGCTCGCGAACCAGTTGCCCCACGTTGAGCTCATCACGCATGCGACCCATTTCCGTGGCTGACGCATCGCCGAGATGCGAGTTGTGCGCCCAGACAACGGCTCGTGTGTCTGGTCCCGAGGCGTCGAGCAGGCATCGCAGCGTCTCGAACATGTGTGTGTCGCGCAGGTTCCAGCTCTCGGCGGCGCCACTGTACATCGCGCGGTAGTATTGTTCCGCCGACGCGATGAGCCGTGCGTTATGCGTCGCATCGAGCAGGCCAGGATCGCTCGCGGGTGTTTCGAGGCGCTTTTCCAGTAGATCTCGCAACTGCGCGATGACGGCCTGTTCGCATTTGCCGAAGCCCGCCTGCCGCGCGGCGCGTCCGTAGACCGCAGGATTTTTCTGCCACGGCGTCAGGCATCCGTAGCGCTCGCGGGCGATGCTCGCCGCTTCGGGATCGTGCGCGTCGAGATAGGCGAGCACCGCGGCGATCGACTCTGAAAGGCTGTAGAGATCGAGGCCATAGAAGGCGGTGCGCTTGTCGGCCGATAGTGCGGCATTGTGCTGCCGCAGCCACGCGACGAAAGCGGCGAATTCTTCGTTGCGCCACATCCAGGTGGGAAAGCGTTTGAAAGGCCGTGCGCCCGGCCGGGCGGGCGTGCGCGCGCGCACGTGTTCATCGATGATCGCGGCATCGGGCCAGTCGGCTTCGACAGCGACGAAGCTGAACCCGTGCTGCTCGATCAGGCGTCGTGTGATTGCGGCGCGCGCTTCGTAGAACTCCGCCGTACCGTGGCTCGCTTCGCCGAGCAGCACGACGCGCTTTTTTGCGAAGCGATCGAACGCATGTGCGAAATCGGGCGAATCCAGCGCGGGCAAACGCACGGCCGATGTGGGTATCAGATCGGATAACGAGCGTGGCGCGGGTGTCGCCGATTCGGGCGGATCGGCTCGAACATCCGGCTCCTCGTTCCAGCCATGCGTTCCGATCAACGGCACGAACATCACGCCGCCTAGGTCTTCCTCGTGGAATTCTTGTTCGCCGATACGCGTGGTTTTGATGAGGCGCTGCGACTCGCGCGCGTCGCCGACCGGCATGATGAGCCTTCCACCGATCTTCAGTTGCTCGCGCCAGGCAGCGGGCACGCCAGGGCCGCCCGCTGCCGCGAGAATCGCATCGAACGGAGTGTGGTCCGGCAATCCAACCGTGCCGTCCGCACAACGCACGGTGACATTCGTCACGCCGAGTTTGCTCAGCACCGCGCGTGCTTCGTCGGCGAGATCGGCGTGACGTTCTACAGTTTCCACGCGCGCCGCGAGACAGGCGCCGACGGCCGCCGCATACCCCGAGCCCGTACCGATATCGAGCACACGATCGTTCGGCTGGACATCGGCAGCCTCGAACATCAACGCCACGATATAGGGCTGCGAGATGGTCTGATTCGCAGCGATGGGCAGAGGACTGTCCTCGTAGGCGAACTCTTCAAGCGCCGGCGCGACGAAGGCTTCGCGCGGAATTTTGCCCATGCAGTCGAGCACGCGCGCGTTGGTGATGCCGCGGCCTTTCAACTGGCGTTCGACCATTTTTTTCCGGGCTTGTGCGAACGCATCCATGATTCTTCCCTCAAATGCCAGATCTTGAAACGCCAGCAAGCGACGGGCCCAATATGCGCGACACGCGCCGATGCGGAATGGCTTTTCGCTTACGATTCGGCACTGGGAACAAGGGACGCATGCATTGGATGACTGTGAACCCGAACGATGCTGGCGACGACGACAAACGCACCAGCAAGCGCTTGCCGGGCCTCGTGCTAGGCGCGCCCCGGCGTCGTCTTCGGCGACATCGGTACGAGCCCGATCTATGCGCTCACGAAGAGCGGGAGCGAGGCCGGTACGCTGGACGCGCCTATGGCATGGGAACTCGTGCGCGCACAGGCAGGCCTCGTTCGCCATTCTCGGCGCCGTCATCCTTGCCCTGACGGGCGCCGAAGCGCTGTATGCAGACATCGGCCACTTCGGCACACGAGCGATCCGGCGCGCGTGGCGTGTTTCCGGCGATCATCATCGGGTACTTCGGACAAGCCGCGACGATCCTATTTCAGCCGGGCTCGGCGAAGCGACCGTTCTTCTACCCGGCGCCTTCCTGGGCGCTCATACCGCCGTGCTGCTGGCGCTGCTCGCGACGGTGATCGCATCGCAGGCCGTGATATCGGGCGCGTTCTCGATGACCAGCCAGGCCATCGATCTCGGCTTTCTGCCGCGCTTGCGGGCGGTCGAGACGTCGGCGTCGCAGCGCGGCCAGGTATATGTGCCCGACGTGAACGCGCTGCTGTTCGCCGCGGTACTCCTTCTCGTGCTGACGTATCGAAGCTCGGAACGTCTGACTTCGGCGTACGGTATCGCGGTCGGTCTCACCATGCTGGTCACGACGGTGCAGATGGTGAGCCTGTCGCGCAATGTCTGGCGCTGGCCGTGGCTAGCCATCGCGGCGGCGAGCGGGCCGCTCTTCGTCATCGATGCGCTGCTGGTCGCGGCGAACGTCCACAAGGTTCCGCAAGGCGGCTGGTTTCCGGTCGCAATGGGCGTCGCACTGTTCGTGTTGATGGCGACCCGGCGCCGGGGGCTCGAACTTGCCGAGCGGCACGCCTCGCACGCAGAGCCGCTCGCGGATTTTCTGCGCGATACGCTGCAAAGCGCGGAGCCGCCCGCGCTCACGAGCGACGTGCGCCATAATCGCGTGCTGCATCGAACGGTGGTCGTGTTCGCGAATCGCTCGGAGTCGGCACCACGCGTGGACGAGCTTGCGCGCATCGAAGTGCGCGATCTCGGGGCGAATTGCTTCGAGGTGATGTCTCGTCATGGCTTCGTCGAGCGGCCGAGGCTGCCGCGCCTGCGCGCATCGCTCGATGGGCGACTCGGCGACTGGCATTTCGATCCGAAGCACACGACCTTTTTCCTGCCCCGCGACGAGGCGTTGCCGGGCTGCTCGCACGGCCAGATGGCGCGCTGGCGCGAGAGGTTCTTCGGCGAGATGTCGTTCCATTCGGCGCCCAGCGCGGAATACTATGGGCTTCGAAGCGAAGACGTCGTCGAGCTCGGCGTTCAAGTCTCGCTGTAGATCAAACCTATGTTGAATTCGCTACATCACGTGAAGCCCACCGTTGCGCTGCTCGTCGTGAGCTTTGTCGCGGCGGACGTGCAGGCGGGCGTTGGACCGTTTCTCGGCATCTATCTGCAGGCGCACGGCTGGACGGCGGACCGGATCGGCGCGGTACTGACCATCGGCGGCATCGTCGGTAAGCTCGTCACGATGCAGGCGGGCGCACTGGTCGATGCGACCTCCTGCCGGCGCGCCGTCGTCGCGGGCGCGAGCGCACTGAGCATCGTCTCGGCGGGCATCATCTGGATGTCGACGGTTTTGGCCCGTGACGCTCGCGCAGGTCGCCACGGCGATCGGCGGTGCGACGATGGGTCCCGCGCTCGCTGGGCTCACGCTCGGGATCGTCGGCCGGCAGAATTTCGATCGGCAGTATGGCTGTAATCAGGTATCGAATCATGCCGGCAATATCGCGGCTGCGTTACTTTCGGGCTGGCTCGGCGCGTGGCTCGGCATTTCAGACGTTTTCGGTTTGAGCGCGGCGTTTGGCGTGGGATGCATGCTCGCGGTGCTGTGGATTCCGCCGCATTCGGTGCATCGGCATTTCGCGAGCGGCATCGTGAGGGACGATTCGGACGACACCACCGAAATCCATGCCGACGCGATGCGCACTTTTTGCGCAGCTGTCCGCTCGTCGTGCTGGCCGCCACGCTCGCGGCGTTCAATGTCGGCAATTCGCGATGCTGCCTCTCTACAGCCTCGCCGTGGCGTCGATGCGCGCGGCCGCTCCCAGCCGTGTCACGGCCGCCAACATCGTCATTGCTCAGTTGGTCATGTTTGCCGTGGCGGCCTGCGCGAGCCGCGCAAGCCGCGCGATCCGCAGATGGGGCTTCTGGTGGATCATCCTCGCGACGCTTGCGACGCGGCGCGCGATTACAGCAGCGTGGGTCACGCCTTCATGGGGCATTGTCCCCGTGCAGGTTTTCGATTGCCTTGGCGCAGGGCTGCAAAGCGTGGCTTTGCCCGCGCTCGTAGTGCATTTGCTGCACGGAAGCGGCCGCGTGAGCCTGGGGAAGGGCGCGGTCGACGGCGTGGCGGCGGCGGGTGCGTGCGTCAGTTCCGATCCTTGGCGGGTCGCTCGCGCATTTGTACGGCTATCCGGTGGCGTTCATCACGCTCGGGAGCTGTGACATGCGCAGCAAGGAACTCGGGAAAATGACCGAGGTGGATTCGTCGACGCTATTTCCCTGACGGAAACCGCGGCACGCGGAATGCAATGTTGTACCAACCGACAAAAGACCGGAGATCACGATGAACCTACCTTCTTGCGCCTTTATCGCGGCTCAGCGAATGCACATACCAACGCCGGATGTGGACCTGAATTCGCCTTTGCCGCCCGATGGCGATCCAGTTCGTGTTCCGCCCGACGGCACGACTCCCATCGGGGATCCGCCGGACCGGTCGCCGCAGAGCGTGTCCGCTAAAAGGCGCCTGGACCGGAATGCAGCGCCTACCTGTCGGGTGGCGTAGCGTCCGCCTTCGCATTCGCGTGAGTCTTCGCGGCTTCGATCGCCGCCTCGAAGCTTTCCAGTGGCCGATCGCGCATTTCCGTGAAGCCGTCCGCGTCGATCGTGTAGGACCAGGTGCACTGTCCCGTCGGATCGGGGTCCACGGTGATATTAACGGTGTGTCCGTTTCGAACGTAGGTTTCAGTTGGCATCGTGTGGTTACTCTGTGAGGGAAATGCGGGATACATGGTGAGCCGACCATCTTGCTAATGAGCGGGGGTGCGGGCGGCGCTTAAGACATTCCCGAACCGCGCAGCCTCTTGAGCCCAAGGATGGCGGCGGCGGGTACGTGAACCGTGCCGAATCCGAGCAGTAGCACGAGCCAGGCAGGCATCGGCAGGATCAGGGTGTAGGCGGCCATTGCGCCAAAAGCAAGCCCGACTACTACCAGTACGAGATGCGCCGTGCGCCGCATACCCGCTCCACGGGTGAAGCTCGGGATCTCATAGTGCGCATAGCAGACAATCCCGACAATCAATGCGGCGGCTACCAGCAGCTGCCACGGAATCACGGCTTGGTGGTGCCCGGTGGCACACGGTTTTTTTCCTGCGTCGACGGCAATTCGTTCTCCGATGCCTCGTGCGTGCGCTTTTCGCGCTGATCAAGTTGCGTCTGCTTCGTCTCGGCCGCAGGCGGAGCGGGCGTCTCGGTGCGGCCGACGGGTTCGTCCATGTCGTCGGCGGTGGCATGAGGTACGTGCTTGGTCGTGCTCGACGGATCGGGATCGTGTTGCATGGTGGGCTCCCTCGGGGCGTGAAGTGATGCGCAGGTCACATTGAACCGAACGCTCTTGCATCGAGCGCAGCAAACGTCGGACCTGTCGATGCGGGCTTGCGATTCTTGGCTTGGACATTATCGGACGCAGCGCGTTTATCGTGCCGCGCATGAATGCTCGTCGTAGACCACTGCCGCACGACGGGGGACGGCTGCTAGACCGCAAGCGCGCCGCGCACGAATTCGCCGAACAACCTGCGTACGTGCTTCGGTGCCTTGCCGTTGTCCGAACTCACGGCCGCAACGATTCCTTCCTTGGGAACGACGAAAACGAACTGTTCACCGAAGCCCGTTGCGAAATAGCCGCGTGGCTCGACCCACCACAGATACCCATAGCGCGCATTGTCCACGGGCCAGCCGCCCGCGCTGTGCAGCATCGCGGCCTCATGCGCGTACGGCTCGTCGAGCAGGCGCTCGCCTTGCCACTCGCCGCCCGACAACATGATCAAGCCAAGCTTCGCCATGTCGCGCGTGGCAAGCGACAGCCCACGACCCGCGAACGCATGCCCTTCTTCATCGACTGTCCATTCGAAGTGTTCGATTCCGAGCGGGTCCGAAGAGCGCTTCCCGCGCGAAGCGGTCGAGCGCGCGGCCGGTCGCGCGCGCCAGGACAATCGAAAGAAGATGAGCGGCGTGGGAATCGTAGTTGAACTGCGTGCCGGGCCGATACGCGAGCGGCCTGCTGAGAATGAAGCGCAACCGCTCCCCGCCGAACCGAGAACACTTGCCGAGCAGACAGTCGTCCACCGCACGCTCGTCCCATTCGAAGCCAGAGGTCATCGTCAGTAACTGCTCGATGGTGATGCCGTGCACACGCTCGTCGACGCCTCGCAAGCGTGCTTCGGGCAAAAAATCGCCGATGGTCTGCCGCAGTCGCGAAGCGCGCCGACGCGCAGCGCAATGCCCACCAGCATCCCCACGACGCTCTTCGTCACCGAATTGATCTGTTGCAGGTCGGACGGTCGAACGTCGTGCCGGCAGTATTCGAATACGATGCGACCATCGCGGACGACGACAAACGCACGAATGCCATCGGCACTCTGTGCGAGCTTATCGCCTAGCGTAACGAGACTTGCATGGTTTTTTTTCATTGTTGCCTCAGTCGCATCCGGGTATTTGGCGCATCGCGCGGTCCGGCTTCATCTTCCCGAGAAGGTCGAGACTCCGTAATCCCGAGCCCGCGAACGCCGAAGAATCCCAGCTTCTCAGGCGGAGTGCGTTCAGATCCAAAGGAGATTGCCGGGCTCCGCCGGTCAGCACCGATCGGCGAGCAAAGACTGTTCCGTGCTCGCATCCATACGGCGGCAAGGGTTAGTCAACCGTCCCGGATGCGGAACACTCGAATCGAGATCGAGATCGAAAAAAAAGAGATCCCATCAAGCGATGGGATCGAGGTGGCCTACGAGGAGGGGAGGCCAGCAACCGCAGCCTATCGGCCGGGCAAGCCAAGTATGGGAAACGTCGTTGCACTTCGCAAGGATGCAAAAGGGGCGCTTTCCGTCTAACATGGCAAGGACCTGCTCTTGAGCGACTTTTCGATGCGGCTAATACTTTGCCCCGGTTCACTTGCCGAATCGTGAGGTTCGAGTTCGGCCAGAACCGCGACAACAAAGATCGTCCGCCCGTTTTCGCACGCAAGACTGACGACACTGCGAATCTCTCGACGTTTCCGCAACCATTCGTCCATATCGGCGCGAGTATGGTGGTGTGCCGACTCGCCAACGAGCAGCGATTTTATCTCGCGCACCGAAAATAGCACGGTGCTCATAAGCACCAGACCGACGCCGATACTTGCATGTGTGCAGGCCTGCAATCTCCGGGCCAGACAAGCACCCAACGTCTTTGCGTTTCGTTTTCCGCGCCTTGTAAATTCGGCATGAACTATTCGATCCCTGACCGAAATGCAACAGACGGCTCCCTCGAGCAGCCAGAGGCACAGACCAAAGCCAGCGAGTGCGTCAACCAACGCGTTGACCGAAGAGGCCGGATGGTGTGTGCTCAATACGAGCGGGCGTCTTTAGCTACCTGCACCGGTCACGCGCCACACCGTATTGCCCACATCGTCGGCGATCACGAGTCCGCCGTCGCGGTCCTGCGCGACGCCTACGGGCGCGCCGTACAGTCGCTTTTCGTCGTCAGATGCGAAGCCGGTCACCACGGCCTTCGGCGCGCCGACGGGCTTGCCGTTCTGGAACGCGACATAGGCAACCATGTAACCGCTCAGCGGCGAACGATCCCAGCTTCCATGCTCTCCGATGAAAGCGCCGCCACGATACTGCGCTGGTAGATTGTTGCCGGTGTAGAACGTCAGTCCGAGCGGCGCGACGTGAGAGCCAATGGCGAAGTCGGGCGGGATCGCCTTCGCGACCAGATCGGGGCGTTGCGGCTGCGCACGTGGATCAACATGCTGGCCGTAATAGCTGTATGGCCAGCCATAGAAGGCGTTCTCCTTCACGGACGTCAGATAGTCGGGAACAAGATCCGGTCCGATTTCGTCCCGCTCGTTCGCGATCGCCCACAATTGTCCGGTTTTGGGCTCCCACTGCAGCCCGGTTGGATTGCGAATGCCCGCTGCATAGATGCGGCTTGCGCCGGTCGATGTGTCGACTTCGAGCACGTCCGCGCGTCGGTACTCGACTTCCAGCCCGTTCTCGCCGACATTGCTGTTCGAGCCAACGCCGACATACAACTTCTTGCCGTCGGCGCTCGCCAGCAGAGCTTTGGTCCAGTGATGATTGATCGTGTCGGGGAGATCGGCCAACTCGACGCCACGTTCGGTGATGCTCGTTTCACCCGTCTTGTACGGAAACTTCAAGATTGCGTCGGTATCGGCGACATAAAGCGTGTCACCGATGAGTTGCATACCGAACGGCGAATGCAGGTTGTCGATGAACACGCTCCGTTCCCATTCGCCGCTTCCCTTCTTCCTGAGCAGCGTGATTCGATTGGCCCCTTTAGCCTTTTTACCGGACTTGCTTTCAATCAGCCCGGCAATGAGCTGCTTGGGTGTGGTTACGGCCTCCTCATTCGGGCTGTTGGACTCCGCGACGAGAATGTCGCCATTCGGTAGCGCATAGACCTGACGCGGATGGACGAGACCGGACGCAATCTTTTCGATTCTCAGACCATCGGCCACCTTGGGCGCCGCACCGTTCTGCCAACCGAGATATTTCGGCACTTGCATCGGCGGGGCGAAGAAGTCTCGTGCCGTCGGCAAAGGCGGATTGGCTCCAGCCTGATGCGCTGCATCGT
This sequence comes from Caballeronia sp. LZ024, assembly GCF_031451455.1. Classification (NCBI taxonomy): domain Bacteria; kingdom Pseudomonadati; phylum Pseudomonadota; class Betaproteobacteria; order Burkholderiales; family Burkholderiaceae; genus Caballeronia; species Caballeronia sp. LZ024. Next base: position 18,684 of record NZ_JARUXL010000011.1, read on the forward strand.
ACTGTGCGTGTTCGTTGCATCCGCTCATCAGCGCTGCGACGGAGATCGCCAAGGCGCTGCTCACCAGGAACCTATTCATGAGCCGCCTCCAGCACGTTGAGCCTGTCGATTGCGATCGCAATGTGACCGATGCTCATCAACAGCACGGTGACGACGGAAAGAATCACGTTCTCCGGGACCATTGCATAAGCATCGCGGCTATGCACGAACGCGTTGACGATCGCCGCGATGATGCCAAAGAGCGTGAGCCAGAATTCGATTCGTTCGGCTCTTGAGATCGGCCGACGCCGCTGGAACCACACGTGACCTAGATTAAGCAAGCGCGGAATGATGGCGATCATAAGACCGGCCGTGAGGAGCCATGCAGCGCTTTTTCCCCAGAACACGTTGCGGGCGGTCGCGTAGGTGATGTCGAAAATCAGCGCACCAACGAACAGTCCGTAAGGGATGGGATCGAGCCACTGAAAGACCGCATGAGCGATTACCGATAAACGCGTTGAACCGGCCGTGGTAGTCGACATGGAGTTCGCTTCCTCAAATGAGCGCAATGAGGACAGGACGTCACTTCGAGAGACGGCCGGTCCGAAACCGCGTATATAGCGCCTCTTGCACAATGCATGCCCGAGTCCTTCGTTTAGCTGTCGGCCGTTGCGAGTGCATCGTGGGGCACATTTGCTGGTGGGAAGAAGACTCTAAGCTGACGGTGGTGGGCATATGGTCAACTGGACACGTACCGGGTTTCTGATCGCGCTGCTTGCCTTTGGCGTTGCGGGTTGCAAAAAGGCGCATGACGCAGGCAATGACAGCATGAGCGCGAGCGGCAGCAAGATCGAAGCATCGGACGGTGCGAAGGCGTCCGGGCCTTGATAACGCACAGCTCCCGAGCTAACCAAACCAGTCGGGGCGAATCACAGTGTCGGGGGAGTGCGCTGTCGATTACGATTTCGATGGCAATTCGAAAGGAGCAAGCGGTATTGAACCTCCTTCGACGAATGCAGTTGCGCACATGGCAGCGAACTGCAAAGCGCATTCACGGCTAGCAAAGGCGCCTAGATTACCTAGCGAAGTCTCTTCGCCATCTTCTTCGAGAATGGCTGCACGGGCTATGAACGTGTTTCCAGCTTGCGTAACCGAAGTTTGGATAGCCGTCCCACGATGGTAGAAGATCATGAGACTCCCAAAATCTCAGCTGCGGTCATGACTCACGGGCGTTTGGAGGTTTTTGTGAGGCGCCGAAAGAGCCAACGGCCTTGATTTGTTCGTACAGTGCCTGAAGCGAAACGGGCTTGCTCAAATGCGCGTTAAATCCGGCTGACAGGGCCGCATCGTGCTCATCCCTGGTGCTGTAGCCTGTGAGCGCGATCGCCGGCAACGACGAAAGCGCTGGAATCTGTCGAACCGCGGCGATGAACTCGTACCCGTCCATGCCCGCCATGCCGACGTCGGAAATGAGCAGGTCGAACGGCGCCTTCTGCAACTCGGCCAGGCCTTGCTCTGCGTTATACGCTGTCGTAACCACTGCGCCTTCGGATTTGAGCAACATGCCAAAGGCATTCGCCGTTTCGGCGTCGTCATCGACCACGAGGATCCGCATATCGCGAAGCGCCGTCCTGGGTGATCCGGACAGGACATCCGGAGTCGCCGTGACCGAGCAGCGGGGAAACCATAACGAGACGCGGGTTCCGTGACCTTGACCGTCCGAGTGAGCACTGACCTTGCCGCCGTGCATTTCGACCAATTGTTTGACGAGCGCCAGTCCTATACCGAGGCCGCCCTTCGCACGTCTTGGCTCGGCACTGCCTTGACGGAACATATCGAAGACGTGAGGGAGAAGATCGCCATCGATGCCATCGCCGGTATCGGTGACGTCAATTCTCAGGCCGGGCCCGTCTTCCTTCAAGGCGATTGAGACTTCCCCGCCCGAGGGCGTGAACTTGAACGCGTTGCTGACCAGATTCCAGATCACCTGGTCCAGCCGTATCGGGTCTGCCATGACGAAGACCGGCTGTTCAAATCCGCTGTGCGACAGCGCGATGCCGCGAGTATGCGCGTCCGCTGCGCAAGCTTCGACGATGCGCGCGAGCACCCGGGCAGCGTCGGTTTTCGTCGTCTGCAATGCAAGTTTTCCGGTACGAATGCGCGACAAGTCCAGCAGGTCGTCGATGATCTTCGCCTGACTCACCGCTGCCCGGGTGATTGCCTCGGCGGCCTCACGGACTTCTGAAATGTCGCGTGCTCGCGGGATGCGCGGCAGCATCTCGGCTTTCACATGGATCAGGTTAAGCGGATGCTTGAGCTCATGCGAAAGGATGGCGAGAAAGCGGTCCTTCATTCGATTCGAACTCACGGCGCGCTCGCGCACCGTCTGGGCCAAGCGGAGCTTCAAATGCGTGGCTTCCTCGCGGCGTTTCCGTTCGGTGAGATCCCGGCCGATCTTGGCATATCCGCTGAACGATGGGTCTTCGATACGCGTCACCACGCCGCTCATATAAACCCTCCGGCCGTCCTTGGCGATGTGCCAGCGTTCGTCATCGGCACTGGTATCCTCCGAAGCGAGTTCGCGTTCGCGCACTGCGCTAATTTTGTCATCGGGGGCGTAGATGATGTCGATGTTCTTCCCCAGCACTTCGTCCTCGGTATAA
>NZ_JARUXL010000012.1:0-15900 GCF_031451455.1 Caballeronia sp. LZ024
TTGCGAGGTTTAGTGGCCGTCGCTGGGACGGAACCACCGGTTGAATACGAAGATCTTGAATGGCCGCTGGCGGGAAAATCGAATGCTCAATAACGACCCCCGGCAGAGACGTTCGCGCTCTTGTGAAAGCGGTCTTTCAGGGTAGATGCGCGCGGCCCTGGATTTGAGTAGAAATCTGGAACTTCGGCGTCCGCTCTGGCCCCCATCGTCCTATCTTCTTTATTTTCCAGCTCCTCTTACTCCTTGCTCCAAAAGAAAAAGCCAGAGGTCCAGCTTGCGCTGCAAGTCCGCACTCATCTCCACCTGCGCGGCCAAAGCGTCCCAATCCCCACGACGGCTTTCGCGAGGAACAGCATGGAACACGGCACCGGCATTGCCACCACCTGCAGTGACGATGCCGATTCCCGAATTGCGTCAAGGGACGGATAAAGCACTCCCACTTGATCGGGTCAGTTGCTGTTCGTACCCTTGAGATTACGTCGTCAGCAGCTCAATAGTTTGATCAAAAAAGCGCCACTCAGGCCACTCCTGAATGGGCAGATCACTCGCTGGATTATTCGCCATCGCGACCGATATCTTCATATGGAATTCGGTGAGGTGGAGGGTTCCCGAGCACGACCGAGATGTGCCGATTTTTGACGATTCAAGCAAACTGGTCGAGTGGCCGAAACTGGCCGGGTCCTGCCGGATGATTTGGGTGCGAGCCTCGGCCATAGCCCACGTTCGCCGCCGACGGGCTGTGAGGCTGTTGCGCGTCCCTTACTGTTGGTCCACAATATTTCGTCACTCGAAGCTTTTTAGTACTAGTACAGCGTTGGTCCCACCGAACGCGAACGAATTCGAAAGCATGATTCGCGTTGACTGGCCTTCTCGCGCTGCATTCGGCACATAGTCGAGATCGCATTGCGGGTCAGCGCTTTTTAAATGCATCGTAGGTAGCAACGTCCCTTGTCGCATTGCGAGCAACGACAAAACGCACTCGAGCGCTCCTGCCGCGCCCAGCAGATGTCCGTGAACAGACTTCGTTGCGCTGATCGGGATACGATAAGCACGGCCGCCAAAAACCTCTTTTACTGCCGCTGTTTCAGTTGAATCGTTCGCAGACGTCCCGGTTCCATGCGCGTTGATTGTGTCAACCTCAGACCTGTCGATCTGAGCGGCGAAAAGCGCGTTGCGCATGGCGGCGGCTTGCCCCTCGACACTTGGCCGGGTGACATGGCCAATATCGGTTGCGAGGCCGTAACCAATCACTTCGCCGTAGATCATCGCGCCGCGTGCGACAGCGTATTCCAACGGCTCGAGGAGGATCATTGCTGCGCCTTCGGCGAGCACCATGCCGCTACGATTTCTGGAAAATGGCTTGCACGACGCGGCAGGGTCCTCGCCGTCGATAGTCGCGATGGTGTGAAGCGCTTCCCAAGCCTTAAGCGAGCCGCATGATAATGGTGCCTCTGCGCCGCCCGCGATCGCGAAGTCGAGCTCGCCGCGCGCAACCCGCGACCACCCTTCGCCAATAGCCACAGCAGACGAGGCGCATGCGGTTGAATAAGTCAGGCAGGGGCCGCGCAGCCCATATTCAATACTAATCCACGCCGCAGGCGCGTTGTACATGCCCATCAAAACCGTAAATGGCTTTATGCGGTCGGACTCCTCACCATATAGAATTTGGTAGCCGTCATCTACAGTGTGCGCGCCCCCCATCCCAGTCCCGACAAATACCCCGCTACGCGAAACATCGTTCGAATCCGGTCCCCACTGCGCGTCAGCAAGCGTTTCTTTGGCTGCCACGAGCGCGAACTGGCTCACCCGGTCGAGCATCCGTAGTTTCGAAGGAGCAAAGTGGTCCGCGCCGTTAAACCTCGCTGACCCCACTATCGGCGAAACAAGCCGCCCCGCAAAAGGCACATCCAACCGGTGAATTCCGGAAACGCCTTGTCGCGCGTTTTCGAACACTTGTGATGCAGAGGTGCCTAGCGGACAAATCGCACCTACGCCAGTAATAGCTACCCTTCTCATGCCGACGAAGGTGTCGAGGGCAACTCGCCTGTGGGGGCCAACTCTCCGTGCTGAACCGCAATTTGCGCGTCGATGAACTGAACGACGTCGTTTAGAGCATTCAAAGGGGGTGGTTCTGCTGGCAGGGTTATTCTGAATTTGTCTTCGACCGCGAACAGCAATTCGGCCACCGCCAGTGAGTCAAGGCCAAGCGATTCGAGTGAAGCATCAGGGGTGAGCGCTCCCGGCTCGAGGTTATAGTCCTGAACTAACGTCGTGCGGAGCCATTCGAATGTGGTAGTCATACCGTACCGTTCCTTCGTTGGTTGCCGTCTATCGGTCTAGTCATGTCAGCCCTCATACGCGTCTCTCAAGGCGCTGAGCGATGCGATGGTCGCTGCGTCGACCGCGCAACGGGTCTTACCGCCCCATCTCGCGCCCAATGACAGCAGGCTTGGCCACGCTTTTAAGAGCATGAGCAATGCGTCGGCAGTTGGCGCACGCATACTAGCGTGGGCGAACAGGGAAGCGAGGTGCATGCGCGGACCGAATTCCTGATGCCATTGTCGTGCGTAGCGGCGTCTCGCCATATGTTGCCACGCTGCGTCACCTGCCGTGTGAATTCGTTTTTCGCGTTTTGCGCCCAGCAACTCCGCGCATAACAGCCACGCCGATTGCAGCGCCATGCTCATGCCCTCGCCGATGATCGGGTGCGCCTCCCCCGCAGCATTTCCTACCCGGAAAAATCCGTCGTCATTGTGAATACGAATACCCGGGCGTAAAGGACCTGCTGCGACCCAGGGCCCGAGGCGCGAAGCCGTGGAAAGCGTTCTGCGAACTCCCGTGCACTCTTGTACAAGCATGGCCTCAACCGCTTCGCCGGCACTCAGTCCTGGGACTCTATGACGTAGCGCTTCTAGGCGATCGCGACGCACGCAGCAGGCTAACGTCGTGACGCGAGTGTCGGCCACCACCATGCCACCGTATCCGCCGTTAAACGACAATACAGGCAGCAAGCCATCATCTAACGATGCGCCCGCGAAATTGGCTTTGAATGCTAGCAAGTCAGTGGCACCGTGTATGCGCCCGCCTTCCTCCCGGCTAGCGGGCAAGACCTCCCAAGAACCGTGCGCGTCGATCGCGATGGAAGCACAAAGCGTTGCTCTTGCATTTGATCCCACGGCTTTCAATTCACAGCGCCATGCGCCGGGACGGCCGCAAGCGCTGTTCAGGGACCACGGTTGAAAGACTTGGACGCCGACCGCGCGGGCCTTTTGCGTCAAGAGTGTGTCGAGCGTCTCGCGGCCAAGCGCACGACCCCATAAAAAGCCGCTGCCATTCGCTGGTGGCAGTTCGGTGACCGCGGTATGAGGGCCCCGCATGAACGCAACTCTGCGTAGCGCCGGACCGGCGCGGCGTTCAAACTCTGTGCCTACCCCCAAAGCGCTAAGAAGCGGCAAATTGCTTGCTGCGATGCATTCACCACAGACCTTACGGCGAGGAAACGATTGCTTTTCAACTAAGGCGACCGACCAGCCCGCACTCGCCAGTAGGATCGCGACCGATGATCCCGCAGGGCCCGCGCCGATGACGACTACGTCAAATTTGATTTCCATGGCCGACCTACTGCCGGTGGGCAGCAAAGCAATGGCTAAAGAGCCCTGCCGAATATTCACTCACGCTCCACCGGCACTCTGTTTGCTTCCAAAGCTTTGTGATCTCGGCGTTCCGGAAGCCTGCGCGCACGCTCAGCACTGCGTCTTCGCGCGTGACCGCATTCGCGCCAAGCGCCCCAACCAGGTGACTGCCTGCCAGCGCGAAGTACGAACGGTGAGGCTCACAAGCGAAAAACCGGCTGCTGGAACGCGCAATAGCGTTGAGCAAATCAACCAGCGTCGCTCCCTCGAAGTGATGCAGAAAAAGATTGACGATGATGAAATCCCACCGTTCTAAGTGTTGGTCGCGCGGAGTACGGACACTATTTTCGATCCAATCGGTGACATCCCCCACTTCTATGTCGACGTTCCAATTCACCCTCTCGTATGCTTCGGCCGTCTTCGGTGAAACCAACTTCTGGCGATCAAGCAGGGTGAAATCGACAGCGCCCCAAATGGGTCGTAAAGCTTTCGCAACACTGAGCATCAATGTGCCGTCGCCCGCACCGAGTTCAAGTACGCGGAGACGGCCAGGCGGAAAATGAGGGAACATCTGCTTAAGGCCATTGCAGACAATCGAACGCGTGCCCATTACCCGATGCACGCGCTGTAAATCGCGCCGCGAACGCATGGCCCTCGGATCTATCTCATCGAGGTGATCAAGCGTCTCAACAAAGACTTTCCGCGGAAAGCTCATCGCTGCTCCCGAAGAAGCGACATAAATAGTATCGAATCGAGGTAAATCATTCGCCCACCTTCAGTAGAGCGCCATGACAACTAAATCCGGCTCCGAAAGAGGACAGCCACCACCATCCAGCCGGTGCGTGATCAGCGAGGGCCGCCGCGAGCACAAAATAGACGAAGGCGCTTGACATGTTTCCATACTCACGCAGAATGGCTGCGCTATATCGCAGATCGTGCGGCTGCAGTTCCAACAGGCCCTCAATGGCGAGCAATACATCACGGCCCCCCGCATGCATGATCCACGCGGAAATGTCCTTGGATACGAGGTTTTGCCGTTTGAGCACGACTTCAAGCACGCGCTGGGCATAGTGCGCGGCAAGCCGCGGCACGGGTCGGGTCAATACATTCCGCAACATACCGTCGCGTTGCTCGAACATCAATGCGCGGCGTTCGCTGGGATCAATCAACGACGAAGTGTCGATCCACTCGACACAACGCGATGCGGTGTCGGACCCTTGCGATAGGACCATTGCCCCCGCACCGTCGCCAAAAAGGCAGGCGCTTATGATAATGCCCGGATCATTGTCGAGATACATGGCCGCACTACTCACCTCGACGCAGATCGACAGCACATGGTGGCAACAGCCAGAAGAACCGTCAGATGATGCTGCCAAGAGCGCGTGGGCGAGTTGCAGGTTCGGTAGAGCGGCAGCGCAACCCTGCCCAACAAGGTCGAACGCTTGCACGTCTGCGCGCAGGCCCACTAGCTCAACGACATAGCCAGAAAGGCCGGGGCACAAATATCCGGTGCATGTGCTAACGACGACCGCGTCAATCTCGCCAGACACCAATCCCGCACGATCCAGCGCCTGCTTCGCTGCCTGCGCGGCGAGATGTGGTGCGTTCGCGGAAAAACGTTTGGATAGCGTGTTCGGATCGATCGCAAAAACCTCGTCGAGCGACGCAAGCGCGAGGCGCCGCGCCTCGATGCCATTATCGCGTTGCAAGACCGTTCGGGCGACGAAATGCGAACGCGCGTCGAGGCGAGCGAACCACTCCGAATCTTGAAATGCCGCCAAGCAGTCAGCCTTCGTGTACCGCTGAGCCGGACTCGCGGTGCCGATTCCCCGAATGAACATAGAGCCTTCGAAATCTTGCTGTTACCGAACGTGGTGAGAATATAGGCGTCATCGGCGGTAACCTGACATACGCCGAGCTGCAATACCGGCTCACCGACACGCAGAAATTGTGCCTGCTGAGCGTACGCCCTACACTTGCAGGCCGGGTTCGCGAGAGTTGAAACGCTCCCGAACAAATGGAGGCGAACGCCCTCACCCACGAGGCGGTGGTCGTTGAAAACGTTCGACACAAGCATCGACCGCGGCCCGAGCTGTGCAATTCCTGGAAAGATCATCCCAATCCCCGGGGCAGGTGTCACGACTGCGGGACCGTCACGCTTGGATCTCTTGATCGCTGACTATTCGGTGGGCAGAGTCGAATCATTACTCCTGGCCCGGCACAGGACCGCAAAGAGCGCCTATCTGGTTACTTGGCCGAGGCAGCGCCGCCGCCTTCTGTCGCAATTCTCAGGTTGCTTTCCCCGCCTCAATGCTCACTTGTCGATATACCTCCCTGTCGTCACACTGAAGGTTCGCTGATCGATCGGCGAACGTCGACTTGACGCCGTCGGATTTTGGCCGTCGTCTTTGAGCGTGCTTCGAAACGCGCTTCTCCGAAGACCGTGTATCGCGTTGCACCGCGACTTGAAGTCCAAACTGCCGAACCGTTTGGCCGTTGGCATCCTCGGTGTCGCCGCACCGGCGCCAACTGTAAAGTGTGATTTTTTCAGACGGTTAGTTGCTTTCTCCGATGTTCAGAAGCCAAACTGAACTCAGCACTCCATCGGCATCGATACGCCGGGCGGGTGCCGTCCAACCGCCAACCCCACAACCAGATGACATCGGTCAACAAACTCATTACCATCTCGTTCTGCTACGCATATCGACATCGCTGGACGCGATTTCAGCAAGGCGCATAGGAGCCTGATGAAAACAACCTCGCAACAAAAATGGGTCGAGTACGGGCTTTTAGCAGTGTCGGTCGTGGCCGCTATTTCTTTTGGTCCTTGGCTCAAGGCTGAATTGCGCCACGCGGCCGAGACCCGCAGAATGAAGGTGAGCGGCGGTAAAACAACGCCGCTTTGCGCTCATGCGGTCGGCAGCCGTCCAGCACGCGCATCGCTTACGACACGTTGTGGCGGCATCCAGCAAGTATTCTCATCTGGCGCTCAAACGTTAAAGTAGCTCCTGCGGGTCTGCGGAACCCGGCCTGAACCTGCACCTAGGAGGGCCACCTTAAGCTTAGATTAAGCGAGCGTCGTTAGTCTGCTGCGTCCACCCGCGTTCAATTGTAACGACGCCCCTGTAAGCTCGCCGAATCCGCTGATTGCTCGTGCCGCGAAAGCCGCATTAGTGCGTCGCGTTGACGCTGACTGTGCTCCCGTTGAGGGCGCCAACATTTTCGCATGTCATGTCTTTGCTTAAGTCCCCCGCCTTATCGCGCAAGGTACGCTACGTGGCTGTTCTCTGTGCAGCCAGTTCCGCTTTGTCGGCCCTGCTTCTGTCCTCCCGCGCACCCAGAGAGACGGAAGCCGCGTCTGTCTCTTATAAGCAAGATCGGATCCCTGCGAACGCCTCTGCGCGTGCGAACGCCTCTGCGCCAGCATCCTCCGGCCAAGCGCTGGCCAAGGCGCCGCCAGCCGCGCCAGCGAAGCCCCTGCGTCGCGTCGATAGCGTCAAGGTCAACACTACGTTGGAGGACGCAGCGCAACGCTTGGGCGTCACCTCCGCAACGACCGCTACCCTAATTCGGGGTTTCGGTAAGAGAATCAATTTGAAACGCGACCTACAAGTCGGCGATACGCTCAGCGTCGTTTATCAATCGAACGGTGCGGGTATGGCCGGAAGCGAGCCGCTGCTGTCAGGTTGACGACGAAGGGCGTGGCCCACGAACTATTCCTGCACCAGCCCGCTTGAAGGGAAGCCTTTCTATCTCCCGCTCAGTGGCCAAGACGCACGACCGTCATTCTCGCGGTATCCATTGCACTTCACCCGTGTGTCCTCGGCGTTCTCCGCACATCGGCTCGACGCGGTCACGCATCGCTGGCAAAGTCACGATGGCGTCGACCTTGCTGCGCCGCTTGGAACACCTGTGCGTGCGACTGCGCGAGGAACGGTCGAGTTCGCCGGAAGGAAGAGAGGTTATGGCAACGTCATAGTGCTTCGAAACCCGCACTGCTTTTCCACGGTGTTTGCGCACCTTTCGCGCTTCGCGAAAGGGGTTCGCCGCGGAAGTCACGTGGGGCGCGGCACCGTGATTGGCTATGTAGGGGAGACCGGCTGGGCGACGGGTCCGCACCTTCATTACGAAGTGCATGTCCATGCGGTCCCAAAGAACCCCTTGACCGTTGCGTTGCCAAACCAGCCGCGCACGCCTACGGCCTTTGAAGAGCAGAAGCGCTTCCGGGCCAATGCGATCGGCTTGCACGAGTTGCTCGAACTCGATACAAATGGCGACGCTCTCGGGTGATGTCTCGACGAACGCAATTCTTGCAGGCGACCAATCGATGACCGATGAGAGTGCGGGACACTCAGATGGAACGTGAACCCGTGAACCGATTGTTCACGGCCTCCTGCTGTCTTCTGATCTCAGGCACGCGCCCACCATCCTGACGTAGAGGGAGTCTGCGTGGCGCCGCTCGAAGTATTCGACGCGCGTCCGACCTTGGCTTGCTCGCAAGCGCACGCCAATCGTGACGCCATCAAACATCGTCCTGGCGCGCAGACGGATCATTCCATCCGTGCGCGTGCGAGTGACATGACGGGTTGCGCTGGACCAGCGAGACGCAATGCAGCCCGCTAGTGAGGAAACCGGAGCGTCCGACACTTCGCTGAACTTCGGACGCAACGAGAAAACGCTGTCTTGCCGAGTGCAAGCGGCTGCAACCAAGCAAACGCACATCATTGTCGCGATTCCGCGCACCGTCATTGAGCCTCCCGCGCGATGGTGTGTCTCGGTCAGACTGCATTCACCCACGGGACCTCGGCCCGACCTCCTAATGGCGCGCGAAATACGCGCGCGTGCAGGCACCGGCACGACGACCTTATGCAACGTGTTGATGACGGACGCCGTAATCAGGAACGCTTGCTCGGCGAATCAATCGAAATGTCCCAGCGGTTGACCCAATAGTCAACTGGTTCGTCTGGCACCCGGATAAGTACCGCAGAAGGGTCCGCTACCCCATCGTCAGTGATCACGCAAGCGCGCGTACCATCTCGCAGCATTTTGACCTGCTGCGTCGACATCATCGGTGCAATGCGCGCGGCCTTTATCGGATGCAGCGCCGAGAACACGTCGTAGCTTATCGCTGCGGGAACATCACCCGTCACCGTGACGCCGGTTCTTCGCTCGCAGTCACGTGCGCTCGCGAGTGCCGCATGGCAGATCAGCAAGCTCGTCGGCCAGCAAATCGCATGAGTCAGCATTTTCGGTAGCCAACTGAATCGCTTACTTCTCATTGCCTGTCCTTATACCTATAGGTCCGTGTTCGCTCGCTTGTTCGTCTCTTGCGCGGTCATGCCGGGGTTCGTTGAATTCTCGTAGCGCGGAGATAAGCCGAACCTGACGCCCATACGACTTCGCAATGCTCAACGTCAGTGGTGTCGAGAGCCGGCCGCTGCGCTTAATCACACTTGAGCTCGATCCGTGGTGCCACGGCTGACCGGCGAATCAAACGGCTGGTTCGCTTGCCACCTTATCCGGCGTTACATTGAGAGATTGCATGGTGTGTTCCGCAATGTCCACGAATGGTGGACCTGCGACTGCACCGCCGAAATGTGATCCGCGGCGGGGACGGTCGATCGATACCGCAATGACCACCCGCGGAGCCGTTGCTGGGACGATTCCAACGAACGACGCCCGGTACTGGCTGTGGTCATACCCTTTCGAGGTCCATTTGTATGCCGTGCCGGTTTTACCTGCGACGGTGTAACCGGGTACTGCCGCTTGCGGTGCAGTGCCGTCCTTGCTAACTACGCTTTGCAAGATCGTACGCATCTGACGCGCCACTTGTTGCGAAAACACCCTTCGTCCGGCGGGCCGGCCAAGGTGGTCACCTCGGACATGAATGGTCGCGCCGACGATTCGCCCATCATTAGCAAAACTGGTGTACGCCTGTGCCAGTTGCAGCAGCGACGCCGAGAGTCCGTAACCGTACGACATCGTCGCCTGTTCAATGCGTCGCCAGCCCTTATAGGACCGCACGCGGCCCACTGCCGCGCCCGGCAGTCCGGCCCGTGGCCTACGTCCTAGTCCGAGCGCCTGGAAATTGGCGTACATGTCGCGAGCCGGGATCAGCAGCGCAATCTTCGTCGTCCCGACATTGCTTGACTTCTGTATGACACCGGTGGTCGTCAAGGTGCCGAAGTTCTTATCATCGTGAATCGTCCTGCCATCGAGCCGCAGACGGCCTCCATCGGTCGGGACGATCGTCGCAGGTGTGATGCGATGCTGCTGCAATGCCAGCGCAATCGTGATTGGCTTCATCACAGAACCGGGCTCGAAGATGTCCGTCACCGCCCGGTTGCGCATCGCCATGCCACTGCGTCCAGCTTTCTGATTAGGGTCGAAGCTCGGCCAGTTGGCCATCCCGAGAATTTCGCCGGTGTGTGCATCCAAAACGACCGCAGACCCCGAGCGCGCGTCTGTCTGCTCAACGGCATCTTTCACCGCCTTGAACGCTGCGTATTGAATGGGCCTGCTAATCGAGAGCGTCACGTCAGCACCATTACGCGGGGGGATTGAGTCGAGCGTGTCGATCACCAGCCCTCGTGCATTGCGTAGGACGCGGCGTTTTCCATCCTCGCCGCGTAAGCTATTGTCAGCGACACGCTCCATGCCTTCTTGACCGGTTCCGTCAATCCCGGTGAAGCCGGTCACCTGGGCCGCAATCTCACCTTCAGGATACGAGCGTCGGAAGTCGTCTTGCGCGAACAGTCCAGGGACATCGAGACGCAGTGCGCGTTGCGCGATGGCGACGGGAATCTCACGCTTGAGGTACGCAAAACCCCGCTTAGCTGCGTAGATGCGCGCGATGTCTGCCGGATTCATGTCCAGCAACCGCGCAAGCGTGGCCGCTTGCTGCATGGAAATCCGCGCATCGTCTTCAGAGGCATCGATGCATAGCGAGCGAACCGGAATGCTCGCCGCAAGCGGACGCCCGTCGCGGTCGAGAATGCGACCGCGCGATGCGTGCAGCGGCATGATGCGCACTTGTCGGATGTCGCCCTGCTTGCGATAGAACGCGTCATCGATGCCCTGCACCCAGAACGCGCGGACCGTGAGCGCAACGAATGCAAAGGCGAACACGCCGCCGACGGCATGGGATCGCCATTTGTGCTGCTGAGGCGGGCTGATTCCTGACTGCGACAAACTGATGTATCGGCGGATTCGTCTCATGCCAAGATTATGCAGGAAAAGACCCGCAACTTGCACCTGTTTATCCATCACACTGTGCCATAATTTGGCCATCGGAAACGCGAGGCAAGACCCGAAACGCACCTGTTTATCCATCACGCTATGCCATAATTTGGCCATCGGAAACGCAAGGCGAGGACCTCTTGCATAGCTCTGCTACGATGAACACACAAGCGAGACAGGATCGCTCTGTCCAAGTACTCAGCGTAACAGCGCCTTACTGTGAAAGCAGCAAAGACGAAAACGAAAACATGCTTCCTGGTAAAGAGCAACCTGAATTCAAGCCGAATTTTCGGTACCAGTTTGTTTTTCAACATGGCCTACCTGCCGGTTCTGCTCGACCGCTATCTAAATGAATTGATTGAGCGGGTATCTTGATCGCTCGCCCTAGGCACGATCGTTTTCGGTGCTTTCGCATGTCCGGCTCGCGCGGCCGAATTGAAAGTGTGTTGTAACATTGCCAGATTCGCAATGCCGCCTCCGGTTCGAAACCCCACTACCTTCGCTCGATGCCCCATTCCGTTGAAGTTGCTGCCGTTGTCATCTTCGCAATCGCCCTCGTTCACACGTTCGCCGTGGCCCGAATCGAAATGCTTGGCCACCGCTTCCCACGGCACTCAGGCATATTTCACTTCTTGTCTGAAGTCGAGGTCGTCTTCGGATTTTGGGCGCTAGCCCTGTGTCTGGTCATGTGGGCGCTTGTCGGGTCCAAGGCGACCGTCGGATACCTGGAAAAGCGCAACTTCACTGAGGCGCTGTTCGTCTTCGTCATCATGGTCATCGCGGCAAGTCGACCGATTCTTGTCCTCGTAACGAACGTCGTTATGTGGCTCTCCCGCTTTTTGCCACTGCGCGCAGAGGTTGCCGTGGTATGGTTTTCGCTGTCCGCAATTCCACTGCTGGGCTCCCTTGTTACCGAACCGGCCGCAATGACGCTCGGCGCGCTTCTTTCGCGAGACAGACTGTTCGCCGTTCAGGTACCCGAACGCGTCAAGTACTTCGGACTCGCGTTGCTCTTCGTGAACGTGTCAATCGGCGGCGTCATGACGGCTTACGCCGCACCGCCGGTGTTGATGGTCGCGAATGCGTGGGGCTGGAACACGGGTTTCATGGCATCGACTTTCGGCTGGAAAGCAGCCCTTGCTGTTATCTTCAATGCAACTGTGTTCGTCGCAATCGCTGCCAAAAGTATCCCATCGCAGCCGACGACCGAGGTTACTGGCGATTTGCTATCAAAGCGCGTCCCGGTGGGCGTCACGGTTGTGCACATCGCGTTTCTCGCGCTGGTCGTCACGAATTCGCATCATGCCGTCGTCTTCATCGGGGCGTTTCTGTTCTTCCTGGGTTACACGCAGGCATATGAGCGCCATCAATCGCCGCTGATGCTTCGAGAAAGCCTCCTCGTCGCGTTTTTTCTAGGCGGACTGGTGGTGCTCGGCGGGCTGCAGCAGTGGTGGCTGCAGCCAGTCGTCGGTTCAATGAACGCCCTCACACTCTACTTCGGTGCAACCGGGCTAACGGCAGTGATGGACAATGCGGCCATCACATATCTTGGCTCGCTCATCCCAGGCTTGTCGGATAGCGCGAAGTATCTGCTCGTGGCTGGCGCGGTAACGGGCGGGGGACTGACCGTGGTCGCTAACGCGCCTAACCCGGCGGGCCTGGCAATTCTTGGTAGTCGATTTTCGGGAGGTGCGGTGAGTCCGCTGCGATTGCTAGGCGCTGCGTTGTTACCAACCATAACGGCGGGCGTGGCATTCCTCATCCTGTGAGCGACGAGGTCATGCGCCGCGCTCCAGTTGCTCGTCTCATTCTCGTGCCAAGGTTAGAACAAGCGCCGCGTCGCGATCGTCGGCCGCGCGAGCGACCGGCACATCGTGCCCATGTTTCGATCTTCGAGGTGTGGTCAATGCTTGTCCGGCAATGCGTACGCGATGACGTAATCGCCGAGCTTAGTGAGCAACGAGCCGTGACCGCCCGCCGCGATCAGCACGTACTGCCTGCCGTTCGCTTCGTATGTCATCGGCGTAGCTTGGCCGCCGGCCGGAAGGCGCGCTTCCCAGACCTTTTCACCAGTGTCGGTGCTGAAGGCGCGCAGGTAATCCTCCTCGGTCGCGCCGATGAAGAAGACGTGTCCGGCGGTCGTCATTGGTCCGCCGAGCATCGGCATACCCATCCGGAACGGAATCGGGATCGGCGACGCATCGCGCGTCGTGCCGATGCGCTTTTTCCAGATCATCTTGTTCGAATCGAGATCGAGCGCGGCAACATAACCCCACGCGGGCTGATTCTCCTTGCTCTACCTTCCTTACAGCCGAGCGTACCCGCGATTTCGTCGAAATTTCCGCTTCCTTCCGCCACATGCAATCCGCGTCCGCACATGTATCCGCGCATCTTAAGTATTCGTGTGTCGAGAGGTCCACCACGTACCGAGCTGCACAGAATACGCCGACTCGGTGGATAGCGACGAGGTACAGTCGGCAACCACAGGCCGAAAAGGATGAATTGAGGATGATTGCGCTTCAGGCTTTTTCGCTTTGCGCTAGCACAGGACGGCACGCATCACCTCTTGCTCATGACCCTCTGCGCGACCCCAACGACGTTCGCCTCGCTGCAGACGCGCGGGAAGTTTACGAGCTAGCGGTGAGCCCGCCGAACAATCCACGCGTGTCCGCCTGTCTCCCCTAATCGCTTCCGAACGCGATAGTGAAAAGCAATGCAAGTTCGGCCTGGCGCGAATCGAGGCGCGAATACTGTACCACGATCGGTACGTCTGATTCAAACACGCTCGCGTACTCAGTACCATCAGGAATACTTTCCGGCTCCGTAAGATCATTGAATCGCATGTGCAGTGTCCTTCGCGCCGGAACCGTGACAAAGTACGGACCCACCGGTTCGCGATCCTTGAAGAAAACCATTAGCTCAACCTGCGCGTCTCGCGGCCCAGCATTCAATATACATGCTGCCTCGTGGCTCGCCAACTCGCGCCCGTCGCCAGTGCTGTACGACGGCAAATAGCCTTCAGCGATCGCCCAACGCATCTTTCCAATCGCCTCCATAGCAACTCCTGCGGTGACATCCAGCGCCTCGCCGAATCGATGTTCAAAAATCTTGCAATGCACATGCCTGCGGGCACGGTCAGTACACGAGTCGTGACGTCCTTCGTTACTCGGTGTCAGGCGCTTGCGCTTCGGGTTGTGCGCGGGGCTTGAGGGCGCAAATTCGTGCGCTCGATCATGCGTGGCGCCGGGGCTGCGCGTTGGGACCCAAGCCAAGGCCGCAGCGGTCAGTCGGCTTTCGATACCTGCGCGCAAGCCGTTCGTCTCGGACTGCTTCAACGACAGTTGACAAGAAACTCGCCTCAACGTCATTCTCGCGGACCGCATCCCTCAGCACCTACGACCGACATCAGCCCGAATGCAAGCAATCGGTAATATGGCAAGGCGTGCCATTTATGCAATGGATACAGGGCGTTTCTACAAAGGACCTGAGAGAAAGCCGGCGCGGAATTCAAAAGGGAGACGCAGGTGCTAACTGGAAACCGATCTGGCGATGCTCACGCGTTGGACGTCCCTTGCGACCTTTCGCCAGCGCTGGCGAGCCCAAACATAAGTAACCCACAAAGCACGTTACTTCGGAGTTAAGGAAGATTCAATATTGCGCGTGGCAGTTGGCGAGACGACGGCATTTCAAGACTCGCTGTGGAGGCTGAGAATGAATCGTAGCTCGTCGGGCGCGGATCGCCGACAGGTGGCGGAACGACTTGTCGTCGGAGGCGCTGGCTTCAGTCTCCATGCTGATCTTCTGGTGAACAATAATAAGCACTGGCTACGGAGGGCGGCTGCAGTCTGGCCTTGCGGTAAGAAGGTCATCCTTCTCACCTTGGCCGCTGAGCGAAGCCCCATAACAGCAGTCCACCCGCCAGCGCCACTGCCAGAATTAGCACTGAGACTAACTCGGTCGTGATCAGCCGCGCAGCACCTGCCGAAAACGCACGGCCCCATCTACCAAGCCCGATGTGACCAATCGAAAGTCGGTGCGGCCTCAGAAAATCCTCCGTTGTTGATCGACAAATAGGAATAACATCATTTCCTCTGCAATAGTTTGCGGCACGAGCAGCGCTGTTTCTTTGCATCGATGGTACCGCGTTCAAGAGATTTTCATTTCCTAACAAATAGGGAGACACCAAACGAGAAAGCATACCGAGCTTCGACATGGCAAAATCACGAGTCGCCAGCCCCATCCTCGGCTCTGCCTCCAAGCACCCTCTGACCATTCCCCGATATAGCTGGCCCGCGACGCGCCGCTCGAAATTGTCTATGAGCGCCGTCCCGCCCGCCGCTGGCCCTTCGAGATCCAGAGACAATTCCCAACATCGGCAGATCCGACAATACCGGCTTTTCCAGGAGACGCGGGCGTTCCGTTTGCCAGAAATATCTGAGTAACAGGCCTTAACAAAATGAATTCTTCAGTTTTCGCCAACAGATGATGCAGCAAGCGATTTTCATGAAGGCTTCGTGGATAAAAGCAAGACGTGCGAAGCGGATGCGTAGCCGTCGGAAGTTATGAAGCCACGAGATGGTTCGCTCGACGACCCAGCGTGTCTTACCCAGCCCACCGACGCGAGGCTCGCCACGTCGCGCGATTTCGGTAGGAATGCCGGTTTCATGCAGCGGGCGGCGATATTTGTCGTGGTCGTAGCCTCTGTCGCCCTGAACGATACGGGGCTTCGAAAGCGGCCGGCCGGGAAGGCAGTTGGTCTATAAGCATGCTGCCTCGACATTCAGGAGAACTCCAGCATTCGCGCATGAGGCCTCAAGCGAGCGAATGCGCTCGGCGGCGCTAAGAGCGAGGGTATGCAACCGACAACTGTCGTCTCACGTAAAAAGCGACGCACGTCTGATCGTAATAAACGGGATTAGTAGGCTATGGTGTATGCGTCGCGCGAGGGCCGTCGAGAATTCTTTGGACAAGCGTCTGAGAATGCGGCAGGCTAAGCCTGCCGCAGGCAGAAGGGATCAACCCGATGAAG
>NZ_JARUXL010000013.1:0-15742 GCF_031451455.1 Caballeronia sp. LZ024
ATTCGCCATTCGAGGTCTTCGCCGCGACCCTCGCATCAGCAAGTCAACCTCAAAGCTCTAAACATTAACCCCGGTTTGCGCTTCACACTTGAAACCGCCCAGCGATTGCGCCAGCAGCCGCGAAAAAAAGCAGCGTCGCGCGCATGCGCGCGTCGGGCGACTGATCCCTAAGGAAAATCAACATGGAGGCAAACGCGAGTGCGACGAGCAACGACATGAACACCATTGATCCGTTATCGACTGCGCGATGCAGCGAAGCTGCTGGTGGCTCTCCGCGCCGCTTGAGGCGAAGGTTGTTGGCGACGACGAGGGGCTTGAGCGCCCACACCGCCGAAAAGGCACCGAAGCCAATGCCAATCAGCGCAATACAGGTGATGGAGAACGCGGCGGACGCTAGGAAGAAAGCATCGCCGAGCCGCAGACCCTCGGGCACGATCCTTTCGAAGTAGCAGTAGGCGACCAGGATAAGGCCGCCGAGCAGGAGGACCGCTTTCTTGCGGCGGTGAATGCAGCTTGAATAAAGTCGATGAGCGACTTGATCGCGTCGACGGGATCTTTCTTTTTGGTTCCATGTGATACCTCGCGTGGGTGACGATAGCGACGCGGATTCATTCGCGTCATTAACCAGCCTATCGAGCCCCGCGAGAAGTCAAGGAACTAACGCCGGCGTCAGACCCCCGCGAAAAGAGATGAGCCTGTGGTCGAGCTGCCGACGGTTTCGGTCGGGTAAAGCGTTGCACGGATACGCTGCTCGTCGGTCTTTGCTTTAGATTCGAAGCGGATCGTCCGGATGCCAGCGCTCGTCAAATATGCGTCGCGTACTGCGTCCCGAGCAGCATCATGGGTCCGATCATCGAGCTCAATGATGGCAAGCAGAGTTAGGCCCTTGTCGTACACCGCGAAGTCCACGCGTTTCTGTGAGATGCGGCGCAAATCAACCATCCTCTGCTTGCCGGTAGCGCTCGGTTGGATGATCGCGGACATCGCGACTTGCGGGAAGATGCACGTCTCGGGCAGCGCGCGACGGAGTCGCCCGAAGAATTCCTTCTCGTTGGGTGTGAGCAGCGGCACTGCTTTGTATTTCGGCTTCGAGGCGACTGCCTTGCTCGCGATTACGACAATGAGCGCGACTAGCAAGCGGTCTGATCGCAGCACACTGGTCGCGCATGCGAGAGCGCGCAACCCAGGGCCGTCAGGCCGGGTACTTTTGCTCATTTTATAGACACCTTGACACCGAATGGGCAAATTGCCATAATGGGCATATGGCCATACCCATTTGGAGACTGTGATGCCCGCGATTCGATCCTCGCCTAACAAGGCCACGCCAAGCGGCGCACGCGATTCGCGACTGGCCGCGTTTATTCAACTCGACCCGATAGCGCAAAGCCGCGAGATCCGGCTAGGCCTGGAGCCGAACATCATCGGTCTTGTCGCTTCTGAGGTCTTGAACACCAGCATCCAATCTTTGCTTGCAAGCCTGCGTATTCCGTCGAGCACTGTGACGCGGAAACTTGCCGCTGGCGACCGCCTGAGTAGTGGAGAGTCTGATCGCGTGTCGAGAGTCATCCTGATCCATGCACACGCGGCTGACGTATTTGAAAGCGGTGAGCTTGCTGCAAAATGGATGCAGACTCCCCACGCGGAATTGGGCGGCGAAAGTCCCGTCTCGATGCTAGACACGCAGGCCGGGTACGATGAAGTGCAGAGAATCCTCCAGCGGATTGAGTTCGGCGTCGGTGTATGAGGCTCTTCCGTTTAGCCAAGAATAAGCCCGGAAAATATCGCGCTGACGATCTGAGCGGCAATGGCGCTGCAATAGCTGGCGGACGCTGGAATCCGGCCGGAATGCCCGCCCTGTACACAAGTCTAAATGCGGCAACGGCGGTCCTTGAAGTGCGTGTGCATGCGTCGGGCATTCCTCCGGCTGGAAACCTCTTTCTCGTGGAGCTAGAAATCCCCGATCACCTGGTCGACAAAGGCTATGAACCAGTTCTGCCCGCAGACTGGGCCACGTTGCCAATACCTGCGTCGACCGTTGACGTCGGCCGCCATTGGCTTATGGAAGGAACGTCGGTCGCGATGAAAGTCCCTTCTGTAGTGTGTCCGGCTGACTGGAACCTTATCCTCAACCCTCTTCACAGCGACTACCGCGAACTGAAAGTCATTCGTCAAGAGGCGTTTGGGCTCGATCCGCGACTGTTTTGCTGAACGCACTGGAAAACACGACGATGCGAAAGACAACGATTTTGCTCCGCGCTTAAACAGAAAAGCGCTATGGACAACCGCGACGCTTACGCCCGACTCGTCAAGGAGCTAGGACACCTTTTGGTTGACCATATCGAGCGGCATCACCCAGAGGCTTCGCGGTTTGCGGCCATCAAAGCGTTGGGCGCGACAGCGAAGGCGCTAGCGATGATGTATGGGCCGTCCATCGTCCCGCCCAAGAGCCACGAGGAGCAACTAGAGTGAGCGTATCGGATCTTGCAGGCCGGCTTCGCTGAATACGCCGATGTGACGGCGAAGCGTCCCCCGAAGCGATAGGACTCAGAATTCGCACGCACTGCCTGCATCCGGACGGAACTGGCGCGATCATCGAGGCAACACTGGACACCACTAGACATCGCCATCCTCCATCCGACGCGCTGCTTTGCTGCGGTCTTCCAGATAGCGATGTGTATCCTTTGCCCATACTGCGAGTTCAGGCATTGTGTGAGCGTACCAGCGCTCGAGGGCGGTAAGGTACGGTTCTACGAATGAACTAAATGATCCGGACCAGAAGCTGGGGACCAAGCGTGCGCCGAGCGCGGCACGGAATGTAGACTCGGAACCATACCGGTTGGCGAGCGCTTCCATTGCAGAGTGCCATTTGATTTCACCAGATGGATCGTTGTGAAAGACTGGGCGGCCTCAAATCTGAAGTGCAACACCATTTCGTATAAGGTGTTGCGATGCATGAAAGAACTCCGTACCAGCAACTTCAACCTGAAGAGCGAATCTCTCAGAAAACCATCTCCGAAGCGGAGCGTGCTGGAACCAGAACTCGATCAAAACTGGCAGATGTCTGCGCCCAGAATCTCAACGACACTTTTCCGATAACGGCTTTTGACGCCGACAGCGGACTACCGTATAAACAAGCACATCATTTCGCTTCTCGACTTCGCTTTGGTCAAGCGCTTGGCCCGCGGAGTTACCGCCTACGGTTGGAACTGGATTGTTTGGGTCGTAGGTGAGAATGTCCGGCGCACCTAACGCCGAATAGTTCTCAAGCAGAACGCCGTACCCCAGTCGAAGTGTTCGCCTTTCCGCCACTGCTAAGCGCAAGGGATTCGTACCGCCTACCGGGAACCGGGAACGCCGATGTCTTCAGCACAAAATTGTCGCGTTGGGTTCCAGAGTCCGGAGGGACTAATACCGTCAATTGGACTTTGGGTTCGCTGTCGACAGAGTTAGCCCCCTTCGCGTATTTGTTCATCCACTTCACGTCTAGCGCCGAGGCCCGGGAAACACATCTTCTGTCTTTTCGCGTGAGCGAGAGAAATCTAGAACAGCTCAAGACGTTTCGTCGCTGGTTATGGGAGAAGGCTGGACTTGGAAGCGATCCGGTGCTTTCTTGATTATTGATTGAAAAGTCTGCGGTAGATCTGCGTCGCATTTCGGTCATCGACGTGGGCGGGCGTGGTGAAAAGTCACGGAAGCGGCGAGCTTGCTCAGCGACGTCGCGTGATCGGCGGGGGGCAATAGACGTGTGGATTTCGCGCCTATTTAGGTGCGCGGCCCCAAGCGCAACGACATGCAACGGCTGTCGTCAACCTTCTGCGGTGCCGCGTACGTTTCACCCCGACCGTTGCCATTTTGAACAAGATCGGTGCCGCAGCAGCGGAATTAACTCTCGACAATCGCATAGAAAGCGCAGACAAAGCAGGACCGCTGGATCGGCCGCGTCGTTCACTGACTGCAACGGCTGAGGCCCCAAAATTGCGCACCGACGAGTGGCTGTTGTCTGTTTGGGAGCCGTCTTGGCCGCCGCGCTGGGTCGACCGGCCGTTTCGGGTCGCTATGAAGAGGTATATATAGCGACCCACTTCCGCCCTTCGACCTACCTTGACTGCAACGGCCGCTTCCAAGGGACAACGGTCACGTTCTACGCTTCCGGGATTTCAATCGTCCCTTCCAGATATTGAACAGCCCGACCAGAGATATACACCGCGTCGTCTTGTACACGACAGTAAAGTAACCCGCTTCGACGTGACACCTGCATGGCGACCAGTTCTGATCTGCCCAAACGCTCGGACCATAATGGCGCAAGCGCCGCGTGAATCGATCCGGTCACTGGGTCTTCATCGCCGCCATTCGCCGGCCAAAAGTAGCGGGAAACAAAATCGTGATTATCGCCCCGTGCTGTCACGACGACATCGAGCGGACCAAGTGCCGACAGCAGATCAAGTGCGGGCACCACAGATCGCACCTCTTGTTCTGTTCCGTAAATGGCGACATAGGCTTGCTGGCTTATCAGCACTTCTTGAGGCTGTATCGAAAGCCCCTGTAGCAAGTTTCCGGGTATTTTGTTCAATCTTTCAGGTCGGCGCTGCGGGAAGCTCATCTCAATCAAGCCGTCATGTTTATGGCGAACGGTAAGCCGACCAACCGATTTCCCAACAAACTCGATCACTTCCAAATCTTTACATCGCATAAAGATCGCATATGCACTTGCCAGTGTGGCATGTCCACAAAATGCGATCTCAGTCAGCGGTGAAAACCAGCGGATGTCGAATGCGCCGTCGGCATTTTTCACGAAGAATGCAGTCTCGGACACATTGTTCTCAGCGGCTATTGCCTGCATCAAACTGTCGGGCAACCAGCGATCGAGGGGCACTACGGCAGCGTAGTTGCCCATAAATACCTGATCTGTAAATGCGTCAATCTGATAGATCGGCAGTTTCATGAAATGTGCGCCCGTTCAACAGAGGAAGTTAGCCAGCGGTTTGCAATGGCATTCGCTAATACGATATCAACCCGTGACACTGACGGACATGTACAGTTTGCGATGCTTGGCGTCAGAAGTGATCTTTCGCCCGCAACCTTGCAGGACCCTTGATTTGATCCAAACCTACCTGACCGAAGTTCGGGAAATCACTCTGTCAATTGGAACGGCAGCTTACCTGGATGCAGCCGACGTCTGAGTGTCCAAATGGCCGCGGGATCGAATGACTCCGATTGGCCGGTTGCCGAAGATCGCTCGCGACGCGCACGCATCTCCGGCGACTTCGGCTCTAACGTTCGGACCCGACTCCTATCTGCCATTCGACGCCCGACGGCCGGCGTCTCTTGATAGAAGAGAAGCGGTCGTCGGCCAGCCGCTGCGTCCTGGCACGCGGCTCGTCCAGCATACCCAGCATACCTACGCACCGGTAGCCGGCCCGATCCGCTCAGCGGCTGCCCGTTGCAGTCGCCGCCCGCTCGATCACCCGGGCGACTTCTGCCGGATGCGACAGATAGGCGACATGGCTCGACGGAACCTCCACGACTGTGCTCTTCGCGCGGCTCGCCATCCAACGTTCGAGATCGGGATTCACGGTTCGGTCCTGAGTCGCCACGACGGCCCAGCTCGGCTTCGTTTTCCAGGCCGGCTGGCTCACTGACGCGGTGAACGACTCATGCGCCGGCATGACCTGCGAACTCGCCATGAATGCGGCCTCCGCAGCGGGTACATCAGCAGCGAAGTCGGCTCTGAAGTGCTCTGCGTCGAAGTAGAGGTGGCCATCGTTGGTTGCCTTGATGGCTTTTGTCGCGGCCGGCATTTTCGTCGTCAGGTCCTTGAGGTTTTCGCCAACGTGCGGTTCGAACGCGGCGATGTAGACGAGACCCGTCACGCGCGAACTGTTGCCCGCCTCGGTAATCACCGCTCCGCCATAACTATGGCCGACGAGGATTGTCGGGCCGTTCTGCGCATCGACGATACGCGTAGTCGCGGCGACGTCTTCCTTGAACGACGTCTCCGGCTCCTGAACCACCGAGACTTTATAGCCGTCCCGCGTGAGGATTTTTGACACGGCTTGCCAGCCCGAGCCGTCGGCGAAATAGCCGTGAACTAGGACGATGTTCTTGACAGGTGCGGCTTCGGCGAGCTGCGTAGCGAATGCGCTGGCGCCAATGGTCAAGGCTGCGACAAAACGGCGAATGTTGTTGATGGTTTTCATTTTCGACTCCAGAAGTCAACGCGAATCTTTTGGATGTCTTAACGATACGCGAGGTGATCGGGCGAACGGGGGAACGTCGGATCAATCGACGCTCTTGGCCCACACCGCCTGTGCGTTGGTGAACTCGCGCAGACCGAAGTGCGACAGTTCACGGCCGTATCCGCTCTTCTTGACCCCGCCCACCGGAATGCGCGGATTCGAAGCGGAGAAGGCGTTAATAAAGACGCCGCCCGTTTCGAGCCGGCGCGCGATTCGCCGCGCACGGGCGACGTCGCTGGTCCACAGGCTGCCGCCGAGACCGTAGTCGCTCGCGTTGGCGAGTTCAATGGCGTGCTCGGCGTCGTCGGCTACGGTGATCGCGGCGACCGGGCCAAAGGTTTCTTCGTCGAAAGCAGCCATGCCGGGGGCGACATCCGCGAGCACGGTCGGCTCGTAGTAATTCCCGGCGCCTTCCACCTTGCTACCTCCGAGCAGCAGCGTCGCGCCTGCTTCGATTGTGCGTTGCACCTGGCCGTGCAGTTCGTCGCGCAAGTCGGCGCGCGCCATCGGCCCGATGGTGCTTGCCGGATCGTGCGGATCGCCCGCCACGACCTGACGCGCGGCGGCCACGAACTTGCGCGTGAACTCTTCTGCAACGGGCCGCTCGACAATGAACCGCTTCGCCGCGAGACAAACCTGGCCGGCGTTCTGAAAGCGAGCCTCGATGGCCGCTTTCACGGCCAGGTCGATGTTCGCATCGGCCAATACGATGAAGGCGTCGGCGCCGCCGAGTTCCAGCAGCGTCTTCTTCAACGCGCGGCCCGCCGTGGATGCGACGGCGGACCCGGCCCGCATGCTGCCGGTCAGCGTGACGGCGGCAACGCGCGGATCTTCTATCACATGGGCCACGGTCTCATTATCGGAATTCAGGTTGGCGAACAGCCCGATCGGAAAGCCGGCGGCTTCATAGGCGTCTTGCAACGCGTACGCCGAGCCCATCACATTGGCTGCATGTTTGAGAATGAAGCCGTTGCCCGAGAGCATGATCGGACCCGATGCCCGAATCACTTGCCACAGCGGGAAATTCCACGGCATCACGGCAAGAATGGAGCCGATCGGCAGATAGGAAACATGCACCTGATCGTCGCCTTCGACGGGCGCGGGTTCGTCCACGAGGAAAGCGGGACCATGCTCTGCGATCCAGTCTATCGCGCTGGCGCACTTGGCAATTTCAACTCGCGAGGCGGCGAGCGTCTTGCCCATCTCCTGAGTAATCAACGCGGCCAACGCTTCCGAGCGCTCGCGCAACGTCGCGGCCAGGCGGCGGTAGGTTGCCACGCGCACAGCCATGGGCGTCGCGCGCCACAGCCGGTAGGCCGCGGCGTTGTCCTCCAGCATGCGCTCGACTTCGTCGGCGGTCTGAAACGGATAGTGCGCGATGAACTCGCCGGTAGCGGGATTGCGCGACGTTGCGCCGATGGCGGTCGGAAGGTTCAGGTTCGACATGTTTGCCTCGATTGAGTGAAGTGACGAGCAGCGGGAAAGTTGCTGCAGTGGTGCCACTCTATGCAAACCGGGGCGGGTCAAGAAGGCGTCTTGTGATCCTATGAGTCGGACTCACTGGCAGAGTGCCGGGGAATGTAAGTCACGAGCGACAGGTCCGGTCTGCCGGTGGGCGTCAACGCAACGTAAGTGAATTCGATGTGGCCGCCAGCTGGATGACGAAGCCGTTTGTCGCCTTCATCGAAACCTTTGACCTCGGTGTCCTGCCACCAGTCGCTGAACTCGGGGCTCATTTCCGTGAGCTCGTCGATGAGGCTATCGAACGGCGCCTTGTCCGGCGCCTGCGCGCGCGCGGCGCGGAACGCGGAGATCATGCCGCGTGTCATCTGCTCCCAGTCGAGAATCAGTGTGCGATAGGGTTTGTAAAGAAACAGCAGGCGCAACGTGTTGCGCTCGTGCGGCTCCAGCGATCCATAGTCGACGAACAGGTCGGCAATGGCATCGTTCCACGCGAGAATGTCGAGCTGCGTGTTGCGGACATAGGCCGGAACGTTGATCGAGCGAACCAGTCGTTCGAGGCCTTCGGTGACGCCGCTGGCGGTTGCTACCTGCGAAAGCTCGCGCGATGAAAGCGCGAACAGATGTGCCGATTCCACGGCGTCAAGCTTGAGCACGCGCGAGGTTCTGCGCAGCGCATCGGCGGACGGTTGAATGTCGCGGCCCTGTTCCAGCCAGGTGTACCAGCTGACGCTGACGCCCGCGAGGACGGCGACCTCTTCGCGGCGCAGGCCGGGCGTACGGCGGGGGCCGTCGGGCAGGCCGAATTCGGCGGGTTGCAGGCGGCCGCGGCGGCTTGAAAGCTATGTCCAGAAGACCCTCTGCCGAGCAGCGACGCGAACTTGGCGCGTTTCTAGTGTCTCGGTTAACGGCGAATGGGCAGGCGAGCGGACGTGCCGGGCATCGTCGCGAGGCAGCTTACGATCAGCTAACAGACGGCCCGGGCATGCCTGGCTCGACCGGGAATGCGAACACTATCACGGCAAAATGTCCAGGTTGTACCACGGCGACTAGCGACGCTTCATACGAACGCGTCGAAACCGCTCTCGTATGAAGCGCCGCATTTGCGTGATGGCCACGCACAATGTCTTGCGCGTGGCCCTGTCGCTGGAAAGTGTGAGTCAGCGTTCGCTCAGAACTCCTGGCTCGTGGGACGAAGCAGGATCTCGTCGATGCCGACGTCGTCGGGCTGCCCGATCGCACAGGCGATGGCCCGCTTCGACTCCTTGCTCATGCGATCACCTCGTCTGCCTGAACGGATAACGATTCCGCGTAGGCCGGATAGTCCGTGAGTCCTTCGTCCCCCCCGCCATACAACGTTGCCGGATTCACGGCATTGAGCGGCCAGCCGTTCTCGATGCGCTCAGGCAGATCCGGGTTCGCGATGTACGGGCGGCGGAATGCAATCAGGTCCGCAAGGTTCGCCTCGATCAGGCGCGCGCCGCGCTCGGCCGTGTCGCGACCCGCGTAGATGATGCGGCCGCTGAACACCCGGCGGACTTCCTCACGAAACGCCGCCGGCAGATCGGGGGCGTTATCCCAGTCGGCTTCCGCTATTGACACATAGGCCGCACCGGCAGCTTCCAGCACCTTGGTTGCCTCGATATACGTGTGATGAGGATCGCCTTCGACGAGGCCGATGTACACGCGATCCTGATCGGTGCTCGTGAACAACGGCGTGAAGCGCACGCCCAGCCGTTCAGGCCCGACCACCGCGGCGACTGCCCCGACGATTTCGCGCAGAAAGCGCAAGCGGTTGTGCAGCGAGCCGCCGTACTCGTCCTCACGCCTGTTCGAGTGCGCCGAGATGAACTGATTCACGAGGTAGCCATTGGCCGCGTGAATCTCGACACCATCGAAGCCCGCACGCAGCGCGTTCTGCGCTGCCTTTGCGTAGAGGCCGACTAACTCGCCGATCTCGGCGACGCTCAACTCGCGTGGCACCGAAGGCTCGACCAGCGTGCCGCTGCCGGGACCGGTCTCGATGAACGCCTTGACCTTCTGTGCCGCGATCGGCGAAGGCGCAACCGGCGCTGCGCCGTAGGGCTGCAACGCGGTATGCGAGACGCGGCCCACATGCCACAACTGCGCGAAGATCACGCCGCCTTCGGCGTGCACCGCGTCGGTCACGCAAGCCCAGCCTTCGACCTGTTTGTCGCTGTAGATGCCGGGCGTCCACGCGTAGCCCTGACCGCGCGGTTCGATCTGCGTTCCTTCGCTGATCATGAAGCCCGCGCCAGCGCGCTGGCCGTAATAGAGCGCGCTCGATGCGGTCGGTATGTCGCCGGGCTGGGCGGCTCTCTGGCGCGTCAGCGGCGGCAGCACGATACGGTTGCGCAAGATGTGCCGCCCGAGCCTGAGCGGCGTGAAGAGTGACGGATATTCCATGTTCTTTTCGCTCCCGAATGGACCCAGGTCGCGCGTTGCGACGGGCGCGATCGAGTCGGCTGCGCGCGATCATGGCGATCCCCGCGTCCTTGAACGTGTAGTAAGGCGCCGCGAGTTCTTCCAGCCAGAAGCCGGTCTTGCGGCCGGTGTTGCCCAGTTGATCGTGCGAGGTCAAAACCATCAGTACTTTCATGTCGTTCTCCAATGCGTAATAGCTGAGTTGCGAATTGCCGGCAACGCTGTCATGACGACACGGCTATGTATTCAGTGCTTCGCCTCTGCAATCGGTTAGGGCGCAGCAGGTCCGTTCATTTCGTCATGACATCGTTTGCGGCGTTGAATCAACGGCCGGAATACAGAGACCGGACGCCGTGGGTCGCCGGTGCGCCACTGGCCGACGAACCGCTGCTTACACCGCCAAAGCCGCTCGCGGACTTTTCCTCCGCAGCCACACGTGCAGTGGCGGCCTCGATTTGCGCCGGATAGAACGCCTGATCGCCTTGACCAGCACGGTATCCAGCCTTCTGGAGTTGTACCAGCTCATGGCGAATCTGCGCACGGCTGACCTGGTCATTCGACTGAGCGAACGATGCTGCGGGGATGGCAAGGGCGGCGGCGACTGCAACAGCATTGAAGAGCGATTTCATGATTTCTTCCCAAGGTTGTCGTTGACTAAAGTGGCGAAGTAACTGTGCTTGCAGCAGCGAGACAGAAGCAAAGCTGCTGCAGTGGTGTCACTTTAAGCAAACGAAACCGAGGGAAGAAGGCGTCTTGTGATCCTATGAGTGAGGGTCACAGGCAGGCGCACATTTGATGAAGGCCGCACCACCCACGCTCACTTGTCGAGCATCAATCGCGGCGCGAACCTGGGCGTGGAGACAATGTTCTCCGGCAGCGTGTGTCGACACGCATCTCGTGTGACGCCGCTGCACCTCGACTGCACCGCCTTGCAGACCTCCGCGACACTTCAGGCCGGCCTGCAAGGAAACAGGTGTTAGGCTGGTAAAAATCAAAGCGCGACCACACGCACATTGCGGTAAGTGGCCGTTCAGTGACGCAAAGCAGACATCGGAAGTGCGGTCAGCAACTGCCGGTGAATGGCTCCTAATGGCCCAGACCGTGTCAAAACGCCATTTTGGCGCGGTAAAATAGCTCATCCGATAGCGAAGGATGAGCGAGATGAAGCGGTTCGTTCAAGGCGACAATCGTACACAAAGCTTTCTCCTCCCAGAAGCACTTGACGACTACGTGACGGACACCAACCCCGTGCGCGTAGTCGATGTTTTTGTAGAAGAGCTTGATCTTCATAAGCTGGGGTTTGAAGGTGTTGATCCGGCGTTGACGGGTCGGCCTTCGTATCATCCGGGGGTGATGCTCAAGATATACATCTACGGTTACCTGAACCGTATTCAATCCAGCCGTCGCCTTGAACGCGAGGCTCAGCGCAACGTCGAACTGATGTGGCTTACGGGCCGCCTCGCGCCGGACTTCAAGACCATTGCGCGGTTCCGTAAAGACAACGGCAAAGCGATCAGCAGCGTCTGTCGTCAGTTCGTCATGCTATGCCAGCGTCTGGACCTCTTCGCCGAAGCATTCGTTGCGATCGACGGCAGCAAGTTCAAGGCAGTGAACCACCGCGACCGCAACTTCACGAGCGCTAAACTCGAACGACGCATGCGCGACATCGAGTCAAGTATTGCTCGCTATCTCGAGGCGTTGGATACAGCGGATCGTCAAGAGCCTGCAATCGCGAAGGCCAGAACAGAGCGACTGCAGGACAAGATTGCAGCCTTGAAGAAACAGATGCGAAGCCTCAAAGAGATCGAGATCAAGTTAAACGAAGCACCGGACGGTCAGGTATCGCTCACGGATCCGGATGCCCGTTCTATGAAGACGCGAGGAACCGGAGTCGTCGGCTACAACGTCCAGACGGCGGTTGACACGAAGCATCATCTGATCGTCGCGCACGTGGTCACTAATGATGGCATTGATCGCGATCAGCTAACGTCCATGGCGAAGCTTGCCCGTGCAGAGATAGGCGTCGACAAGCTCACCGCAGTTGCAGACCGCGGCTACTATAAGAGCGAGGAGATACTCGCATGTCATAAGGCTGGAATAGAAGTGTTCGTTCCGAAGACAGTGACATCGAGCGCAACGGCTCACGGACGCTTCGGGAAGGAAGACTTCATTTACAACGCAAAGACCAACGAATATCGATGCCCAGCAGGCGAGCCGCTCATCTGGCGATTCTCAACCGTTGAGCGCGGGCTAAAGATCAGTAAGTACTGGAGTTCGAATTGCCAGCAGTGTTCGCTAAAAGGGGACTGCACGCCAGGCCCTCAACGTCGTGTAGCGCGCTGGGAGCACGAAGATGTTCTTGATGAGATGCAGGCACGACTCGATCATGCGCCCGAGATGATGCGCATCCGGCGACAGACTGTCGAGCACCCGTTCGGCACGATCAAGGCATGGATGGGCGCCACTCATTTCCTGACACGAACCATCGAGCGGGTGAGCACAGAGATGAGCTTGCACGTGCTGGCATACAACATAAAGCGGGTGATCAAACTACTCGGTTCCGAAGCGGTTATGAAAGCGATGCGGGCGTGAAGCCCATAGGGGTTGTTAAGCCTTCGCGATGAGTGCGGCTGTGATTTGACATTCGGTTTGCTGCAATCGACAAGCGGCGCCCGGCGCCGAGGCTGGTTTCGGCAATTCCCAGTGTCTACGCGTTTTGACACGGTCTGGGCCGATGCCGGCCGCATGCGCGACACTAAGCTTGTGCGTCGGACATCTCGTTAGCATCAACTGTTTGACGGAGGCGCGTAGCGGTGCGGTGGCTCGACAAGCCCATGAGGTTGCTTACTTGCCCGTTGGTTTTACATGCAATGATCTGTCGGCGACCGAACGTGTTCCGTAGCAAGCGTGGGCTCTCGTCGGCCGCGGTCAACCCCGCACCGCCCATCGCGGCTCGAACGCATTTCAACAAGGTGTCCGGCTGCATTGGCTTTCCCGAAGCGGTGGTGACGAACAGCCATTGCATCGTGCATTGGATGCTTCGGCGCGCGTGGTGGTAGTCGCACAGAATGTCGATCGCGAACGCCTCGATCGGCACGCGGCGCGCGGTGCGAGGCCCGTGCTTATCGACAAAGACGGTGGGGCGGTCATTGTCGACGTCCAGATCGTCGACTCGTAGTTGCCTAAGTTCGGCCGCCGTCACCCCCGACGCGAGGAACAGCGCAACGATCGCAGTGTTCCGCAGTTCCTTGAACGCCGCGCCTTCCGTCGACACGCATACCGCCTGTAATCGCGCATCCTCTTCCGACGACAGGTAGATCGGCCTTGGTTCGTCCTCTGGCCAGCTCTCGTTCACGAGCATCTGAGCGGCCGGATCGTCCGCACGTAACTCGATGTTGACAAGGTGGCGCGTGAACCGGTCAATCAGCTTGAGGTAGCGCAGGCGCGTCGTTGTGCCCGGCGCGCAGTCCTGCGCGAGGTTGGTGAAGAAGCCGTCGAGGTGGTCCGCTCCGTAGTTCGCCACATTCACACGGTGGGCAATCAGGTAGTCGTTGAACCGCGAGAACATCGAGCGGTGCTGAACGATCGACTGATCTGCGAACGCGCGGCGGTCGGCGCCGGTGGCTTCTTCACGTTGCCATTGCGCGTAGGCGTCCTCGGGTGCAGCAAGCCAAAGATCGTCAAGCATAAGAATCGATATACTGAAATTTGCCTACCCCAAACCCCACAGCGAAGCTAACGCTTCGCCAACCCCGCGCGCCCAAGAGAGGGGCAGCCCTCGTCGACCCCATTTTTGATGACATCGAGACAAGCAGCCGGCCCGCCGACGACGATCCGTGCAGAGCAAGCCAGCATCAGATTAACGCTCAGGCCGAAGTCCTCAATGAGATAGCCACCGGCACAGAAAGCGCCTTCGCTTTCAGTCGCTGCTTCCTCAACGCGCTGAGCGAGCGTCGCTTCGGTGGACCGATACGCCCACACCGGCTTGCCGAGCGCGACAGCGAAGCCGACTTCGAACGCGGTGCCGCTGTCTGGTTCGCCTGCACCACGAAAGTCGTCCAGGTTCGCCATCACGATATCGGCCGACCGGATCAATTCGATGTTCGCGGCATATATCCATCGCGCAGCGTCTTGCCGTCCAAGCGAGGATGGCACTTGCCCGTCGAGGGGATAGAGACCAACGAAGCCGCGATCGCGGCAGAGCTGCTTCAGATGCTCGCCATGTTCCTTCGCTTTGCGACGAAAGACGTCGAAACCTGCGAGGTAGACGAGCGGCTGATTCGCAGCGCGCTCGATAGGCAAGGGCGCCGGCGCGATCTTTCCGTCGCGCACTCGCCGTTTCAAGCGCGCGATCTGTCGTTTTACCGCTAGAACGCTTTTTCCCAGTTCTGCCGCCACATGTTCGGCGGAAAGCCCTCGGTCAAGCATCTCCATAACGCGTCGTTGTGATTGAGTCGGATTCCGCGCGGGCATTGGTTCGGGTAAATGTCTTCGAGAGTGACGTTTCTAGCATATGTGCTGACGCTCGGTGTCACAGCGCAGCCGATGCGCCTGTCAGCGGCAGCATGATAGGACGAGGACGCTGCTGCGCGGAGAACGGCGCGATGCATCGCGACGATGCCCTAGTTGCTGGATAGCTTCGACAACAAGATTTTTCGGCGTCAGCGAGCAGAACGCGGGCGTACTCGGAGATGAAAATATCGTCACCGTGATCCGCGCGCCCGAGAACCACAGGATGAAGGCGTCGGGCCTCAGCAGCGAATGCATCCCGCGCGTCCGCTTCCACGAACTTGACGTCAGCGACGATTTTCTCGGCTACATCGTGGATCTCGCCGACGCGCTTGCCGCCGTCGGTGAGGATAACCGCGGTGGCGTTGATGCCACGGCGAGTTTGTTTGAAGACGATGCTTGAGGCGTCGATTGTGAATGCCATTCGTTGGACTTCCGAAGTTCGGCCAAACAGGGATGCTTGGCTCGTTCCCTGAGCCTACTGGTGGGTGGCAGATGTCAAGTATCCGCCGTTGTCCATCTTCCCCCGATTGCCACGGCGATTTCGGCTGGTCAAAATAGCGTCTGGCGCCCGCTGGGCGGCGCCACTTTCACTTTTAGGGTCTTACGACAAATGGCAACAGGAACGGTCAAGTGGTTCAACGACGCGAAAGGCTTTGGCTTCATTACGCCGGACGCTGGTGGAGATGATCTCTTCGCACACTTTTCAGAGATTCATTCAAACGGCTTCAAGTCGCTCGCGGAAGGGCAGAAGGTGACCTTCGACGAAAAGATGGGCCCGAAAGGGAAACAGGCGTCGAACATCAAGCCCGCATAAGCGATCTTGCACCAAAGCGCCTCGATGCCAGTCATCGTCATTCTGCCGCTCGATAGGCGGCTTTTCGACGCTCAGCGGTCATCTGTCGGGTGAGCTGGCCGTCTACTGCAAGTACGACGATAAGTTGATCGAGCAGATTCGGTCGCCGTGACGGGCAAAAGCTTTGCACACTTCGGGCACTCAATTGCAGCTAGTGTTGACTTGGTTCCCGAAGCGCGTGCTGGTGCAGTGGACGGCAGTATTTGGCTGCACGACGATCGGCCGGCTGGCGCTT
>NZ_JARUXL010000014.1:0-13761 GCF_031451455.1 Caballeronia sp. LZ024
CCCAGTCGCGTTCGATGTAAAGCGCTTGATCTTCATCGTCTTGTCGACGAACAAGGTAGCGATATCGCTCGCGCTGATGAAGTTCTGCAGATCGTCGTTCGCCTTGCTTGCATCCTCGATACGCGTCTGCAGCTCGGAGTTGACCGTGAAAAGCTCTTCGTTGATCGATTGAAGTTCTTCCTTGCTGCTTTCGAGCTCCTCGGTGGTCGACCGTAACTCCTCGTTTATCGCCTGCAGTTCTTCGTTGCCGGCCTTCATCTCTTCCAAGGTCGTTTCGTATTGTTCGACCGTTTCGTTGAGCTGCTGCTTGCTGCGCTGAAGCTCCTCATGTTGGTGGTCGGACTGCCCCCGCTATAGTGCAGAAAGCGTCCCGCGTTGTCCGAGATATGCACGATCGTCGACTCCCGATCGACGATGATGCTGGGCGGCGCATACTCTTCGAGCACGCGCTGGTGGAGTGCGCCCGGCGAGTGCTCGTGGCGCATCGGTTCGGGCCGCTGCGGCCCGGGCGCCGACGCAATGGGTTTGGGTTCGACGAGCCGCACGATGCGCGGGCGAACCGCAACGGGGACCGGCTTCGCGCGATAGATCCGGTTCTTCTTGTCGACCACGGCGAACAGGTCGTCTGCCGCATCCGCGGACTCCGATGTGCCGAGGAACAGATAACCGTCTGGACACAGCGCGAAGTGGAACATCTCCAGCACCTGCCGCTGCACGATGCGATCCAGGTAAATCAGGAGATTGCGGCACGAGACAAGGTCCAGATGGGAAAACGGCGGGTCGCGCAGGACGTTGTGAACCGCAAACAGCACTTTTTCCCGCAAGGTCTTCGCGATCACATACCGTTCGCCTTGTCTGGTCAGAAATTTATCGAGGAATTCCGTCGGCACGTCTGTCGCAATCGAATCCGGGTAGCTGCCGGCGCGCGCGCGGCCAAGCGCTCGCTCATCGATGTCGGTAGCGAAGACCAGAATCGGCGTGGGCGAGTGATGTCGTTTAGCATGCTCTTCGAGCAACATGGCGATCGAGTACGCTTCTTCGCCTGAGGAGACACCGGCCGTCCACACTCGCACGGCCTGCGCGTCCGGTTTTCCCGCGAAGATCTCCGGTACGACTTCGCTTTGCAGCCGCTCGAACGCTTCGCGATCGCGGAAAAAGTTGGTGACGCCGATCAGCATATCGCTCAGCAGCGCGGATGTTTCGGAGGGTTGCCCGCGCAGCAAGTCGCGGTACTGACTGAGATTGGGTACGGCGTTGACTTGCAGCCGCCGTTCGACGCGTCGCAGTACGGTCGCGCGCTTGTAGTGGCGGAAGTCGTGCCCCGTGCGTGCGCGCAGAATCGACAGAATCTCCTGCAGACATTGCTCGGCGTGGCGCGCGTCCTGTTCCGGGTCTTGCGGCTCGGATGCTTTCGGTGGATTCGCCGAACCCTGTGAATCCGGCGCGGCGATTTCGGGGATGGAAATTGTCCGCGCGTTGCTCCACAGGTCGAGCAGTTTCTGCGGCATCTCGGTGACGGGCAGGACCAGATCGACCTGGCCGGTATCGATCGCGCTCTGCGGCATTTGCGCATACTCAGCGTCTGCCGGCAGTTGTGCGAGCGTGATGCCGCCTTGTTCCTTGACGCGGCTCAGGCCGACCGCTCCATCGCTGCCGCTGCCCGATAACACGAGACACATGGCATGCGGACCGTGTGCATCGGCGAGGCTGCGAAAAAAGCGGTCGATGGTCACCGGACTGCCGGGGCTGCGCTTCGCATCGCTGACCCGTAAATAGCCGTCGGCCATCCCAAGGCTCTTCCCCGGTGCGATGACATAGACGTGGTTTCTTTCGATTGGGGTCGGCTGTACGACCTGCAGAACCGGCATGCCGGTCACACGGCTGAGAACGGCATCCGCGCTGCTCACGTGATCGGGCGAGAGGTGGAGGACGACAACAAATGCCATGCCCATGTCGGTGGGCGCGTTCTCGAAGAACTGCAACAGGGCGCGGACTCCGCCGGCCGATGCCCCGATCCCCACGACGGGAAACGGCAGGCCGCTGACCGGACGAATGGTGCTATCGGTCGCCGGGAATTCGGGTTGCTCCGGGATGGCGTCGCTCATTGTCGTTCTCCTCGCGCGGCGCGCTCCGGGATCGCCGCTCGACGCAGCCTGAAGCACGCGAGCGTGCCGGGACGATCATACGCCCACGCGTCCCAGCGATGGTTTGTTTTCAAGGCTCGGATGGTTCGACGGCGTCCTGCTGAAGGAATCGGCGCAACGAATCTTCAAGTGCGGCAAATCTGGCGTGCCGTTCGAGTTCCTCCGCGGCCTCGTGGCGTTCGTTGCGGCGTTGCGCGACATGCGCGCGTTCCAGCGCGAAAGCGGCGCGCTCCTGCAACCGGCGCACCGAGATCCACAGCGCTTCTTCGACGCTTCGCTCCTGCGCCGCGTTGAGTGACGCGTTCGAGAACGCGTGGCCCGTGTGACATCGATAACGCAATGGCTCGACCTCTCCGACGCGCCAAATCACGCCGCCGCAATCCGGACACGTCAGGGTGCTCCGTTCGCCGAGCGCGTCCAGATCCTCGGGCGACGATTTACCGGTGAGCGCAATGCGTGTTTCCAGCTCGATGGGTGTTTTATCCATGACGATCCGTCGTTCATGAGAAGGCTTTTGGTTCACCGCGTCCGCGATGGCGTCACCCAACCGGTCGACTGGGGCGATGACGTCCGCCGTCGTGGCGCGCAGCGCCTCGACGGCATCGAGGGCGCGACGCAGTCCGACGGGTCTGGACCGCGACCCATCCGCCGCATGCCTCAATCGCAGCGATGCCGGCTGCGCCCTCGTCGAGATCGCCGGTCAGCACGATACCGATGACACGTTCGCCAAACTCGACCGCTAAGGCGAAAAAGCGGGTCGACGGCGGGACGCGTGAAGTGTTGCGCACCCTTTGACGTATCTGAGACGTGAAAGCACATAGACAAAACAATCCCACCTCGAAGCCCGGAGAGTCGCGTCGTACGAAAGTGCGTGATTTCGGACGGCGCCACAGAAGCGCAGGCTCGTCGGAGAGGCGCGGTGCCTCGAACAAAGCGTCCGAATGCAGGCCGATGGGCGAGAGCATCTTGCTTTCGCGGCGTTTCTGCGCTGCGTCGGTCGTACGTCGATAGCGGACCCTCGGCACTTGCGTTGCTTTTCAATCGTGCGCCGCGCAAGCAGCGCGCCAAGGCGACCATGCCACCTCCTATGTAGCAAAGGGCTGTTTGCCTGCGCGTCCCGGATCAGCAGACGGCGATCCGGTGGGGCGGCTGGGTGTACGCGAGGGCGCTATTTGGCGATGGCGACGTCTTCCGAACGGATTGACATCGGTGGCGTCGGCGGGACGGTCTCGATGCTCTGGCAGATGTCCTGGGGCCTGAGCATCGGTTTCCTGCTATCCGCGATCCTGGAAAACGGCGTCTCGCGGCACGCAATGTCGAAGATGCTGCCCGATGCATCGCCGCGCTCCGTCCTGCACGCGACGCTGCTCGGCGCGGTTCGTGGTCGTGTTCGTACGCCGCCGTCGCGATGGCGCGCGCCGCGATCCGCAAGGGGCGCAAATTTCGCGGGCTCGATGATATTCGAGTTCGCCGCGACTAACCTCGTGGTCGACCTCGCGATCGTAATGGCTTGGCTGATCAGCTGGCCGTTCGCGGCGGCCGCAGCGCTTTGTGGCGTTGTCATGATCGCCGTCCTGACGATGCTGCTCCGCTGGCTGATGCCGCGCTCGCTCGAGCAGGCAGCGATCGAACAGGCGAAGCGCGGAATCGCGGGACGAATGGAAGGCCATGCCGATATGCCGATGGCTGAATCGGAAGGAAACTGTCGCTCGCGGCTTTTCGCGCAGGGTCTGGGTCGCGATCAGCCACAGTTTACGTGATGATCTGGACGATGCTGTGGCCCTGGCGGGGTGCCAGACGGTGTCTGACAACAGTTCTTCCTCGCGGGACATCCGTTGCTGTCCTCCCTATGAGGCGCGTTCGCCGGACCGCTCATCGCGTTAGCGTCGGTCACCTGCGCAGTCGGCAAAATTCCGCTCGCCGACGTGCTGTGGCGCGGCGAAATCAGCTTCGGTGGAGTCGCGTCGTTCATCTTCTATCATCCTGCCGATCCTCAACTTATACCGGAAGTACTACGGCGCGCGCATAACCGGCTTTATGACGTTGTGCTTCTATGGCGCGATGGTCATCGCGGCGCTCGTCGTCGATAGGGTGTTCGGGTCGCCGGCTCGGTCCCGAGCTCCGCGCCAGTCAGGGGCACAATGTCCACCGCGACGAATTACACGAGCGTCCTCCGCGTCGTCTTCCGGCTCGTGTTCGTCGCACTCGTGGTCATAACGCTCGGGATGCCCTGACGTGACGCGAATGAATGAGAGATGTCGGCTATCAGCACGCACGGCGGCATGTGCACCGCATGCAGTCCCGTCGGAAACCGGTGACCGATGGATCAACGCGGCGTTGTAGCCCGCATGCGCGTGCCAGCGGGAACTTCGCTTGCTGAGCCTCAGGGTCCGGTCGCCACTCTTCGTACCTGACGGTCGGCTCGCCAACGACATCGATTATCGTCTTGTCGCGGTGTGCGTTGGCACGAGCTTTAATCGCGGCTGTACGCGGAATAAAACTGAGATCGCTACGCGGAGGACGTCATGAACGGGTATCAGTTGACATTTTACACCGACCGTCAGAAGAAACACGGAACCGCGACGATCTTCGAGTGGCTACTTCATAAGGTGAAGGAGATGGGGATAAGCGGGGTGACCGTCGTGAATGTAGCCGAGGGGTTCGGTCGGGAAGGGACGCACCATACTGCGCACCTTCTTGGCTTGGCTGACCAGCCCGTGCAAATCGTAATGGTGGTCTCGGAAGACGAAGCGCGACGAATCCTAAGCGCGGCCGTTCGCGAGGGGGTCGATGTTTTCTTTACCCAATGGCCGCTCAGCTTCGGGACGACGGGAAAGCCGTTTTAACAGAGCGCTCAAAGAGTGGTCTTCACTGCAGGTGCCTCTGGCGATGCCGTCCCACAAGCTTCCAATGCAACGCGGCCGCGCTTGAATTAAGGATCGCGGCGATTCGAATACATGCGACATGCCCGACCACCACTGATGGAGCCGCTCAAAACTAATAACAAGGATGTGACCTACGAGACGACAGGAGCGACTGGCGGTACTCCCCGGATGCGCGAATGAGCGAAGTGTGTGAAGAGTATCGGCTATGCAACGATAAAAACCTTCGATGTTTCCGTTTCATGACAAGCCTATAGGCGGACTACGGCGGTCTATGCTGTTCGTTTCAGCATGGGCTGGCGCGAAGTACTTCCCCTGTTCTCTCGATCCTGGCAGCACTCGCTTTATTTGCGTCTGGCCGCAAAAGTTGTGCTTGTCGCAGACAAGGACACACGCTGCAAGGGAAAATATGTTAGAGACCCGCGGCTCGGAGGACGATTCCATGTCATTGCGAAGATCGCCACGGATCGTGAAACCCAGGAGTGGCCTTTCGGCTCGTAATGTGCGGCTTTGCGCTGCCGTAAAGTCTGCGATTGCACCCGTGATCGTTAGCTAACGAGAGAAAGCGTACGTAATCACCGGGTTACGTGCGATCCGGTTGATATGCCGGAGGCTTATCATGGTGAATGTGCATCTCGAAGGAGGAAATGACTTGCTTACGTCAGGCAGGAAACCGAAGCTCGTACTTTATCCGACGCGTGCCGTCGCCCAAGCATCGGCAGGCACGACGGAAGATGACTTTGCCATCTACGCCTCATACCGCATCAATGCGAGCCGTTTGTATTTCGGCACGCTGAAGGTCGTTCGCAAGACCGACAGCCGGCTGCTATTTCCCTTCGACGGCGCGCCTGTCATTGGCCCGTATTCCACAAAGCATGAAGCAGTTAAGGCCGCGCAGGAGCGCGGCCGACTCATCGTGCTCGCCGATCTCGAAAACCCCGAAGGGCTCTAGGCCTGTGCTGCCCGCGACTCAAAGATCGCGCTTCAATTCGAATGACTCGGACGTCGTGCATTTCACTTGTGCTATCCCCGATCCGCTCATCATAGGTGTGAGTGTGCCCGTAGCAATATTGGGACCCGTTCCTACGGATAACTGCTCGTAAACGGGGCATCGATCGGGAACGCACGTCAGCGAAATTGTCGGTAAAGGAAAAGTCGACTCTACCAAGGACGACTACGCGAGCATGGATGCAGTACGTCTGACGAGACGGTCGCGGTCATCAGTAGCATGACATCAAGTCAGCCACGCACCGCCCGATGACGGCGGCTTAAGCGGCCGTCTTGGACACGGCCATCGCGGGCAACGTTTCCACCTGACCCCCTCGGCCTACGCCCAGCGAATGCCTCGGTTCGGCGAAACAAAAAATTGATGACCGAGTTAATTTTCTCCATTCAAGTGGTGGCGGTTGCTGCCGTTACCAAGGGCGGTTTCAAGTTGAAGCGCAACACCGGGGTTAATGTTTAGAGCTTTGAGGTTGACTTGCTGATGCGAGGGTTGCGGCGAAGACCTCGAATGGCGAATGGAAGTTGTGAGTTGCACGAGGTCGACTGTTCAGACTGTCGGCGATGGCGTCAAGTTCGTCCTGAGTGTAGACCGAAAGGTCTGTGCCTTTGGGCAGATACTGACGCAGCAGACCGTTGGTGTTTTCGCAAGTGCCGCGTTGCCAGGGGCTGTGCGGGTCACAAAAGTACACGTTCACGCCGGTTGCGGCAGCGAGCTCCTTGTGGCGCGACATTTCTTTGCCTTGGTCATAAGTGAAGCTCTGGCGCAGCGGCGCGACAATCGAATTCAGTTTCGCAGAGAAGCCCGCCAGCGCTGAAGCCGCCGTGGCGTCTTCCATCTTGGCAAGCAGCACCAGCCGGCTGGTGCGTTCAACCAGCACGCCAACGGAGGATTGGTTCCCAGCGCCTTTGATGAAGTCGCCTTCCCAGTGGCCAGGCAGCAGGCGGTCCTCGATTTCGGGCGGGCGTACGTGAATACTCACCATGTCGGGAATCTGCCCGCGTCGGTCTGTGCCGCGCGTGCGCGACATGCGGTTGTTGTGGCCGTGGCGCAGGCAGGCAATCAACTGGCGGCGCAATTCGCCACGCGGCTGAGCGTAGATAGCCGTGTAAATGGTTTCATGCGATACGTGCTGGGTGGGGTCAGTCGGATACATCCGCCTAAGTGTGCCCAAAATATCTGCTGGGGCGACCACTTCCAGTCCAGCAACGTGAGCACAATCCGCCAGCGAACGCCTTGCGTGCAAAGCTTGGCGGGGCCGCGATTAGCCCTACGGCGGGCGGCGCACAGCGCTTGAGCTGGCACTGATGCGTAGCGAGCAAGAGAGCTGTTGCGCGTCAGTTCACGGCTCACGGTGGAGGGCGAGCGCCCGAGCATTCGGGCCATGGCCCGAATGCTCACGTCCTGCAGTCGTAGGCTTGCGATG
Organism: Caballeronia sp. LZ024; assembly: GCF_031451455.1. Taxonomy (NCBI): domain Bacteria; kingdom Pseudomonadati; phylum Pseudomonadota; class Betaproteobacteria; order Burkholderiales; family Burkholderiaceae; genus Caballeronia; species Caballeronia sp. LZ024. Next base: position 7,456 of record NZ_JARUXL010000014.1, read on the forward strand.
GCGAGGCGTTCTTCAGGTTGAAGGTGCTGGTATGAAGTAGTTTTGTCGGGCATTGCAACACCTTATACGAAATAAGTGTTGCACCTCACTTTTGAGGCCGCCAAGGTTAAAGCCGCGTATCGCGGCGGCCGCAACCATGCACTCGGAACCTGGAATGAAAGTCTCTACTCGGCTAATGCTGCTAGCCGTTACAGCGCTTATCGCGCTGCTCGCGGTAGGTGGATACAGCGTTTATAGCGTGCGACGCGCAATGCTCGATGACAAGCAGGCGCAGATCGTCAATCTGTTGGAGATGGCCGAGCACCTCGCGGAGTATTACCACACGCAGGAAGTCGCCGGTGCGATGACGACGGAGCAGGCGCAGGCAGCGACGAAAACCGCATTGAACCGAATGAACTATTCCGATCAAAGCTACTTTTGGGCGCGCCTTCCGGACGGAACCTCGCTCGTGCATCGGAAGCAAGAAAACATCGGCAAGGTCCTGCTCGGCAAGGCGCCCGATGGACGGCCGGACACGGAGCTTTATCGCGAGATGCTCGCCAAGGAGCACATTCCAGTGCTGATGGTGGTAACAACGCACCCATCTACCGGCGTAATGACAGGCAAGATGAACGGCATCGTCGAGTTCAAGCCTTGGGGCTGGTGGATCGGTACGGGATTTTTCACCGACGATATCAGTGCCACCTTCTTGCAGACGACGCTACAAACTGCGGGCTTGATAGGATTAGCTCTCGCGATCATTGCTGCATTGGCGTGGAAGACCATTCGTAGCGTGACAGGCGCCCTCGGCGGCGAACCCGCGTATGCAGCGCGCGTTGTTCGGGCGATCGCAGACGGCGATCTGAGTTCCCCAACGGTGCTCAAGAACGGTGATGATCGCAGCCTTCTCGCCGGAGTGGAACATATGCGTCGCGGTTTGGAAGAGATGGTGACCAAGATCCGTGCAAGCTCGGAATCCGTTTCGTCAGGTGCCGTTCAGATTTCGGCAGGCAATACCGATCTCTCCAGCCGCACGGAGCAGCAAGCGGCGTCGCTGCAAGAAACGGCAGCGAGCATGGAGGAACTGACCGCGACGGTTAAGCAGAATTCCGGTAACGCTCAGCAAGCGAGCGGACTGGCTGACAATGCGAATGCCGTCGCAAACGAGGGAAGCGCGATCGTCGGTCAGGTGGTCGAGACAATGACCCGCATCGAGGAGAGTTCAGCAAAAATCGCCGAGATCATCGGGATCATTGAGGACATTGCCTTCCAGACGAACATCCTCGCGCTTAACGCTGCCGTGGAAGCCGCTCGCGCTGGTGAGCAAGGCCGTGGCTTCGCCGTCGTTGCAAGTGAAGTGCGCGGACTTGCCCAGCGCTCGTCGGCCGCTGCGAAGGAAATCAAGGACCTCATCGAAACATCTGGCGGCCGCGTGCAGGACGGAACGGAACTGGTAGCACGGGCAGGTGAAACCATGCAGCGCGTCGGCACCGCTATCCAGCGCGTCACTGACATCATGGGCGAGATTGCTTCTGCTTCGGACGAGCAAAGCCGCGGCATCGAGCAAGTGAATCAAGCCATTTCGCAAATGGAGAGGTCACGCAGCAAAATGCGGCGCTCGTTGAGGAAGCAGCGGCAGCGGCCGGGTCGATGGAGGACCAAGCGAAGCAACTGACCGCAGTTGTCGCCGTGTTCCGCACTGGCCAAACGCTTTCCGTCGCGTCAACGAGCAACTATGCGCCGCAGAAGACGCGGACATCGACGCCCAGGAAAATGCCACCGGCGACGCGAGCGGCGAAGCCATCGCTTGCGCCCGCACAGCCGGTGCATGCGGCGGGCGATGGTGATTGGTCGACGTTCTAAGCGTGGAGGACGCTGTTGCCGCCGCTGATAAGCAGCCGAGTAGTCAGCGGAGCGCACTTCCGCAAGTTTTGCAGTAGTTCAATTAAAAAGGAACGAGAGAAGGGTTAACCGATGGGAAATGCCGATACGCGTTTGTTGGTAGTCGATGACTTGGCCACCATGCGCAGTTTGATTCGTAAAATGCTCAAGGCGATCGGTTATACGATCATCGAAGAAGCAGATGACGGCGTTGCGGCGCTTCAGAAGCTCAAAACAGAGCGGTTCGATCTGGTCATCACCGATTGGAATATGCCTAACATGGACGGGCTGTCCCTGCTGCAGGAGATCCGTAAGTCGGAGGATCACGCCGATCTTCGGGTACTGATGGTGACCGCTGAGAAAAGGCGCGAAAATGTGATTGCGGCGATTAGCGCCGGTGCTAACGGCTACATCGTGAAGCCTTTTTCAGAGGCTGCACTCGCCGACAAGCTGGCTCAGATTGCACCGCCCGCGAGAACCGCAGCGCCGATGGATCGCGGCTCGTCCGTGTTCGGCGCTATTTTCAACGCCACTAGTTAGTTCGGCTGTTTGGACAGCCTTCTGGGCCGCCCGCTTCTTTCCACGCCAGTATGCGAGTGCGCGACTCCGACCTTCGGTATCCCGGACGTCCATGATTCGCTTCTAAATCGACCTGCCGTCCTTCGACAAATACGCTCAACGCGCGGTTAGCGTCCCCACTATCATGCCGACGACCGCGACCATCGTGATTGCCTTCCACGATTTTCGTGCACGAAGTCGTCGGTCGTATCGGCGGCGGCGCGATATCTTTCGCGTCATCGCATATTGCGTCGGCAAGCTTGTGTTTCGGGCTCGAACGCCGGTCATTCGCCGACTGCATCGCAGCCTTCAACCATTGCCGTATCGCGTCATCAGCGGCGACGGTGGCTCGCTCGCTTCCGCGAGCACGAGCTTCGGCGCGTCTGACTCCCGCAGCGAAAGTTTAGCGCCCATTGCATCGATGACGTCGGCGGTCGCCGCAGTGGTGATCGACTGCAGTTCGTTCGCATACGAGATGAAAGCGAACGGCAATGCCGGTTGCGCTGGTGCTTCGCTTGCGCCGTTTGCCCTTAGTGGGCGCACATCCGCGAGCGCGGACTGCATTGTCTTCTTGTTCAGTTCGCCGAGGTGCCGAAAACCGACGCGACACTGAACGCGGCGTGCAGACCCGTCCCTAGGCTTGCACGGGCGACGAAGAATAATGGCTGCATCAGTACGGGATACGTACCGGTGGGCGCCGCGCTTCGCGCGCGACTCAGGGAAGGGAAGGGCGGTTGAGCGTTGCCATTCGATTCGTTCATGCGGAAGGCTTGTCGGTCCAGCAACACAGCATGACGCGACGGTCGCCGCCGACCCGAGGAATCCGAGGCATCCCTGGCGATTGCGCGAACGTGCGTTCACAAAGCGTCCCTCAAAAAAAAAGCCCCCGCAGTGACGAGTGCGCTGGTCCAACTGCCGCAATGCGGTGTTGCGAAAGGATGCCTTCCGGCATGCGCACATGCGACCGCAAAACGTATCGGCACGGCCGTTGCTGAACAGTACTGAAACAATCGCCTTCTCGCGCACCGTGTCGAACGCGCGACCGGCGGTCGATGGCGGGGCGATGGTCCCGCCACCGTGAGCGTTTCAGAAGCCACGGGCGCGGATATCGGCGCCGGCGAAACCTATCTCGTACGCAAATAAGGGAGCCAATCATGCCAACAGTTACATCGCAAGGTGCTGTCGTGCATCGCAATCCGCTTGACTGGATCGCGGGCGCGCTTGTCATCATCGGCGCATTGAACTGGGGTGTTGTTGGCCTCGCCCAGTTCGATCTCGTCGCGGCGATTGTCGGCGCGGGTTCGCCTGCATTGCGTATCGTATACGTGCTGGTGGGACTTGCCGGCGTCTACATGCTGATTCGCGCGTTCGTGCCGTCGCGCGGCCATCAGCTGGCCCATTGATGAGCTAAGTGCGTGGTGTCCCGCTGCTGAAGCACGACGGGACGCCGCGTCAAATCGTACGTGTTCGCTTACTGGCTGGCACCCGCGGGTGCGTCGCTGGCGGCGGCCGCTGGGAAGCTGGCGGAAGCGGGCGCGGATGATCCGGCAGTCTCGCTTGGCGCAGTGCGTCCGCAGCCGGTATTGCGGTTGCAGCCCGACGTAAAGCAGACGGCCGCCGTTAGTGCGGCACTTAACATTGCCGTCATTGTGATGGCGTGCTTCATGAATTCATCGAGTTGAATGGCGCTGCGTTCGATTGGCAGCGCTCATCTCAACTGATGTCAGTCGGGTGACTTCAGGCGGTCGCTTTCGCTCTGTGTGCCCGGCGGGGTTCCGGGTTTGGCGTCGGGCCCGGCGTCCGGCGCGCGATCGTCGTTGGGGCCGCGCGGCGCCGGTTCGTTCGGGTTCGCCGGGATGTTCTCAGTGTGCCCCGGCGCGGGCTGCCCTTCGATGTGCTGCGGCGGCGTTCGTTCGCTGGTCATGATTGGCTCGTCGATGCCTGCTGGTTGTTCGGCTTAGGATCGGGTTCCGCTTGCGTATCGGTGCCGCTCTTGCCGTTGCTGCGGTTGGCGATCTCGCCGGTTTCATCGAGCACGTCGTCGAGATCGTCGTCGGCGTCCTCGTGCGGAGCGCATAGCCATTGAGGATTGTGCGGCGGACGCGCTGTGTAATTTCGCGGTGTATGCAACGAGAAGAGTGTCATCGTGGGCGCTCGATTATTCGGGGGCAGTAAGACGAAGCAAGCGCCATACCGTTCAGGTGCATCGAGCGCATGCCTGACGGACGATCTCGATGCTGTTGCCTTGTCGCGATCGTCGAACACGGACGCACGTCGCTCCGGAGATGCGCGGCAAGCGTTTGCTCTCGCCGTTGGGCGCGTGCGCGGGACGCTCCGGGGCGGGGGCGGGCGCGTTGGGCATGACCGGCGGCGACGCCGCATAGTCGGATCGGGCATCGCGGCCTCTGTTATCGATCGGGCTGCGACGGCGACGACACTTCCGCTACGGTCGATGACATCTGCCCGTCCGCGCTTGTCGCCAGGTCGCCGAGCGCAATGACACCCACCAGGCGCTTTTCGCGATCGACCACGGGCAGGCGCCGGATCTGCTCCCGCGCCATTTTCTCCTGCACTTGGCTCACGTCGTCATCCTCGAAACACCATGTCACTGGCGCGCTTAACAAGGAGTCGACCCGCGTATCCACGCCCATTCCCGCCGATACGCCGCGCACGACGATGTCGCGGTCCGTCAGCATGCCGACCAGCTTCTGGCCATCGCAAACCGGCAGTGAGCCGACGTTAAGGTCGTCCATGATCTTGGCTGCTGCCTGTATGGTTTCCGATGGGGCGATAGTCACGGCATTTCGCGTCATGATTTCAGCTACCGAAGTCATCTGATCCTCCTCGATTGGGTTGGGATGTACGTGCTAGCATTGACCGTTCCGCGACGACAGCCGGCGATGTCCGGAACGGCGTCGCGGCCGCCCGAACAAGGTAGGACGGATGCTTTTGTGTCGCCAGATTCGAGTGTCCGGTGCGCGCGAAGACGCGACGCACCCCCGGCAGGTGGGGAACGGCCAGGCCTGACGGTCGATCATTGACTTGAATGTGCGCGTCGCTCCGGAGATCTTTTAGTTGTCGATGCCGGTAATCTTCACTGACGCCCGATCCGAGGCCAATGGCCTGCGATCCTTGCGCTCGATCCGAACCCGAAAGAGCATCGCAATTGGCCGGCGTGACTATCGATAACAAAGGCGATGTGATGTTTGCAGCACGCAACACGGCGCGTGCGAAGAGTTGCGTTCCGCTCGAAAAAAGCGGGAACGTTCCGACTTCCAGCAATCAATCGCGCCGACGGGCGCGGCCTGCAGCAGCGAGTTTGGTCACCATCGCAGGCGTGCATCGGAACAAGCTGCGAACACACCCTGAGTCGGCCAGATTGCAGGCTGTCCGGCGTGAGTTCACGCGCATGCTGTCGGCGGCGGTCGGGGTCAAACGGCACTTGGACCGCGCGCTGTTTCTCATCAAAAATGACCCGACTCCTGCTTTTCGCCAGGCCGATCTTGGTAATCAGACTCGCGCGGCAGAGCGCAAGATCCAGACTTTGCCGGATCATGACCCGGCGGCCTCAAATCTGAAGTGCAACACCATTTCGTATAAGGTGTTGCGATGCATGAAAGAACTCCGTACCAGCAACTTCAACCTCTAGAGCGCCTAACCATTGCAAGCCTGCATCTGCAGGGTTCGAGTATCCGGGCCATGGCCCGGATACTTCGGCGCTCGCCGGCAACCGTTAACCGTGAACTGAAGCGAAACAGCTCTCCCGCAGGCTACGCATCGGTACCGGCGTGAAGCGCTCCGCGCCTCACGCCGCGGCGCCGGGCGCCGTGCCACAAAGCTTTGCCTACAAGGCGTCTGCTGGCGTATCGTTCTCACCCTGCTCGAGTG
>NZ_JARUXL010000015.1:0-9413 GCF_031451455.1 Caballeronia sp. LZ024
AGGATCCCCAGAAGGTTGCCGGCACCTCGTGCAGCGACGCCTGGCGAGATCACCCACGTGCAATGCGTCGCATCAATCCCTGGCCTGCGTATCCGACAATCAGGTGCGTCATATAAGGTGACTGGCCGCTTCCCGGAAGCGGAATTCCGGTGGCCGCTTTCTGGCGATGAATTTGAAGAGCGGTCCGACGCAACCCGGCCCACTTCTGCCGTCGACCCGGTGGCGGCAAGGGCCGCTTCGAAGGCGCAGCGGCCATTTATGTCGGCGGGTCGGGCGTTAAGCGATCTGCACTGGTCGCCGTCAAGTAGCTCATCTCGACCGCTCGATCCCGTCGTGACTAGGGTTTTTCCCAATGCAGAAAAACTGGCGATGTGCCGTTAGCGGCGTTTAGACCTCACGGCGCACTTTTCGTCAAGCCGACTTTGAAAGGCTTCGAACAATGCGCTTTCGCGTTGCTTATGCAAGTACCGCTGCCACCCCTTTGGGTCGTCAGGACCATTTGGATATCCTTGACAGGGCGCGTGCTCGAAATGAGCGACTCGAAGTCACTGGAATTCTTTTGCACTGGTCGGCCGTTTGCTCTTGCCGCGATAGGACGGCGTCCTTATGTCCAATCTCATTAAAATTTCCCTGCTCTTTATCGGCGCTCTCTTGATCGCCTTGATCGTACGCACGGTAGTAGCGAGTGCATCGCATCCCTCCACGCCCGATGTTGCGCTCGTAAAGGTGCGTGCCGGTAACGCCGATTTACCGCAGGGCCTGCTCCTACGCGAGGACGACATTACATGGAAGCAGATACCAGTCGCGGAGGTTCCTCCGAACGCCGTTATAGCCGGTGCACCGGGAGCGGTGGAACTCATCGGAGCCGTTCTGCGCCACCCCATAGCGAGCGGTGCCGTAGTCGCGACGAATGACGTGATTTTGCCCAATGCTCCAGGATTCCTGGCGGCCGCCGTCAAGCCTGAAATGCTTGCCGTGTCGGTGGCCGTGGACGATGTCTCTGGAAACGCCGGCCTAATTCAGCCGGGCGACTATGTGGACTTGTTGTTGACGCAACAGATGGACCGTCGAACCGACCTGCCCGACCTTGCGGTATCAAGCGAAACCGTCGTCGAGCAGGTTCGCGTGCTAGCGGTAGGCTCGGAAATAAACCGACCAAAAATCGGCGATGCCCCGGACACGAACAACCGGGCGCGCACCGTGACGCTGGAAGTCGCTCTTCGGATCGGTCAAGTGGTTTCCGGTGCCGCTCGCCTCGGCAGCCTGTCACTCGCGCTGCGCAGCTTTGCCACGGTTACGCGGGAACCCGCCGTAGCTGCGCCGGCCGCTTCACAGCACGGCCCTGTGTGGGCTGGCGACGTTTCGCGCGCGGTGCGCGACCTGCCTAGAACACACGCGGTCCAAGGCGTCGTCACGAATAAGCTCGAACCCGCTCCGCCGACCGTCCACGTCTACAGAGGTTCCGAGGAAGGCGGCATTACGTCGGTGTATCGCGGCGACGAGCGGCATGCACACGTCAACCCGTCGCGGAACTACGTCAACCCGCCGCCGACCTTGGTCTCTTCCGTTCCGCAAGGGGCCATCGACGTGACCACTGGGCAATACCTTCCACCGGTAGGGGGCGGCGTGATTAATCCGCAAACAGGCGCGTTCTACCCGTCGGTGGGCGGAGGCTACATTGACACACAGACCGGTGCGTTCATGCCGGCGCAATAGACGTACATTCTCGTAAATGCGCACGCGGGGGTTCGGGGATCTTGTGCCATAAAGCGCTGGACTGTTGAGCCTGCTGTATCCGAGAGGGCGGTCACCTCGCGCCAGCGATGCAATGATCAAAAGTCCGGTCTGGCCGACGACGCGCCGGACAGGATCAGCCGAAAGTTGTCTAGCCGTTGAGCGTCAGCTATGCCCGAAAAGCGTGCGCCGCGCATCGGACGGGTTTCGAAGTGGAGCAGCCGTTCGGGTGACCACTGCATGGCTCCGGCGAACGGCAAAGCGTGGCCGACTGCCGAAGTTCGTGGTTCGAGTGTCGTTGATCCGCGGCGACCGTAGTCCGAACTGCCTGAGATGTCCGTACAGATGTCCGCTGTCTACGGCGGAGCTGACGCTCCAACGTCAGTCGAGTGCGCGCGCGAACGGCCGTAGCTGGCCGATCGGGTACGTTCGCCAGCGGCCGATAATTTGCACTCCACTTCGCCGGACATGCATTCGGCTGAGTGACCGTTTATAGGAAGCTCTCTGACCGGGTTGGGTCGGCAACGCTCAGTGCGACCTAATCTTGCCAGCAGCGATGGCCTTCGCAAGATCGTCGGCCAGGGCCGCTTGCACCGACGCATGCTTTTCTCGCACGGCCTCGGCGTCCTTCGTAAGTTCGGGAAGATCATGGACCAGAGCTGCGATCTCTGCATCCCGTGCGGCGGCCAACTCCGCCAGATTCTCAGGCCGCAATGCGCGTTCGAGGAGTCCTGCGTCAATGCCGAAATGCTTGCTGATAGCGTCGCAAGCATGTACTAGCGCGAACGACACTTGCTTTTCCTCGTCTAAGCCTTTGCTCTTAGGGCAGAAGTAGCCGGCGTGCAAAACGTCGCCGAGTATCTCCGTTGCCACCCAGTCTGTGAGGTCTTCTTCGAACGCTCGCGAGTCGCTGCTGGCTGAGGCAAACATGCGCAGAGCGTCCGCCGTCCGTACTTCTCGCGAATAGATTTCGACGCGGCCGCCGCCGGCCTGCGCGTCCACCCATACCAAGGCGCTATCACCGTCAGACATGTTTGCCCTCTCTGGTTGGCATCAGAAAAGTTCCTTCTGGGCGAGCGCAAGGCCTATCGCTTCGTTCTGTTCCGCCGTCAAGTTTCTAGCTTCGACGCGCTCTCGTCGATAAAAAATCATCGTTCCGTAGACGTCTGCCAACATCCTTGCTCTTGGGCAGACAGCGAAGTCATCCGTCGCCGCCTGCCGCGATCGCCAGTAGTTGATGGCGTTTTCAATATCAGTGATCGAGTACTCGTTCATGCTGCTGGCTGCCGTTGCTCTGTGAGGTGCCGATGATATTCCTCTTCGTCGCGTGTTGTCGCCGAGGCGTCGACGAACGCATCGTATTCTTCGGTGCGTTCGTTGCTCGTGCGTGGGCAACGGCTGTCCCTTGACGCTCGGTGGGCCGCGAGCGTTGGGTGGGCACCCGTGCTAGTGCTTTACTTGGTCTTCCAACTCGATGACCAGTTCCGCGGCCAACGCCGCCTGCACGGCTACGTGCCTTTCCCGAAATGCTTCGGCGCCGACCATGACCTCGGGATGCTCCTTGAAAAACGCGGCTACTTCCGCGTCTCTCTCAGAGGTAAGCGCGGCGATGTTCGCGGGTTCTAACGCGCGCTCCAGCGTTTCGGCTTCGATGCCGAAATGCTCGCTGATAGCAGCGACCGCGTGCGAAACCGGAAACGCCACATCCTCGTGGGCGTCTTTTTTGCCGTCAACGAAAAAATAGCCAGCGCAAAGCAGGTCGCCTTTGAACTCGGCTGCGAGACGCGAGGCAAGATCGTCCTCGATTGCTCGCCGGTCGTTGCTCGCGGAGTCGAAGATCCGCAGCGCCTCTTCCTTTGTCGCTTCGCGCGAGTAAATTTCAACGCGGCCACCTCCGGCGCGTTCTAGCTCGACATAGACAGTTGCACCATCAAGTTTGGACATATGTTTTTCCCCTTCGACGTTGGTGATTGAGTACCCGTTCATGCTGCCTGTCGGGTCTTGAGTAGATGTTTCAGTTGTTCACGGGTAAGGGTTGGATTCATTGCCTTCTCCAACACGATCTCGGTCAGTTCATCGTCCGAGTACGGCGCGAGAACCGCCAGTTCGCCTGCATTGAAAAGCGCCTCCACCTTGGCCCTATGCCGGGAGTCGACGAAGCGCTCATAGACTCGCACGTATTGCGCGGCCCTCGCCTTCGACACGCGCAGGTTCATTTCGGCATATTTATAAAAGAAAGTTGCACCTTTCCGCTCAGCTACCGTCAAGCTCGAACCCTCAGACCTCGCATTCTCGATGCAGGCATTGACGACTATCTCCTTAAGATCCACTAAGGCTTTGCCGGTGACGAAAACATCGACTGGCGGCTTCAACATGATTTTGCTTTCTCCTTTTTAATCGGCTTCTGGTCGCGAGAACAGGGCAGGTGGCTGGCAACGGGCCTTCTAGTGCAGAGGGCCGCGGATCAGCGCCATTTCCCGCTTGAATTCGTCCGGGGGGTTCTCTTTTATGTCGTCCATGGCTTCCACGAAGGCATCGTAGAAGTCTGCAAGCTCGGGATAGTCATCTTGCAGCCGCGCCATGCCGCGTTCGCGCTCGTCGATCAATGCTGCGACATTGCCGGGATGAAGCGCTGCGCGGACTTCATCGGGCGAGAAGCCGAAATACTTCTCCGCCGCATCGATTGCGTGCTCCCGGGCGAAAGCGACCGTCCCGTGAGGGCCCCGAAGCCCCGGGGTCGAGTAGCCCAACAGCAAGACATCGCCTTGAGTCTCGGTCGCAAGCAACGTTGCGACGTCCTCTTTGATCAATCGGGGGTCGCTGCTCGCCTTCGCGAACATTTGGAGCGCGTCGGCCTCCGTGACTTCCTTGCTCAGAAGCTCGACGCATCCGCCGTAGACATCAATCTGTAAATGGACGTAGATGGTCGTACCGTCGTCAATCGTCATTTGTTTTTCCGGATTTCTCTCGATCTAGGCGTGCTGGTTTCGCAAGCGCGTCGTAATCGCTGCGCCTGTGAGATTCATATCGGCTCGCTTCATTTGAATGGCAGCCTTGACCGCTTCATCGGTCTCGGTGGCCAACAGCTGCAAGTCGGCGATACCGAACAGGCTCTCAAGCTCGGCGCGCATCTCGAACTCCCCGAACCGCTCATACATCGTGACCAGCTGCCTTGCATCGCCCGCGCGGACGTTAATAGATGCCGCTAATTTTCCAAGGATCGTCGCCGCTTTCCGCTGCACGGCGACGTGGGTCATCTGGGTGCCGCCTCTTGACTTGATGATCTCTTCGACGGCCCGCCTTTTCATACTCGTGAGCGCGCGCGCTCGTTCCATGTATGCGGCGGTCGTTTCTTTCGTGTGTTGCCTCATCGTGGTCGCGGATCTACTGAGGTTTCTTGGTCAGGTTGCGGACGCGCCCAGTGTTGAGGCTGCCAAACTCATGCTGCAGTGCCGCATCGGCCGATTGCTGGGAGCTCGTGGGCGACAGGTTGCGGACGCGCCCGGTGTTGAGACTTCCGAACTCGCCCTGCATAGCGGCGTCGCCTCGCGCCGTTGAGCGACCTACAGCCGAAACGTCGTCCTTCGCCATCGCGATGGCCGGACGTACCAACAAAATCGTTTCCAGATACTTCATGCAGTCCTCATGCGCTGAGAGCGGCGCTCTCTGATCAACAAAGCTTCGTGAGCGCGGCAACACCGGGGAAGTGGCCTGATGCCGACCCTACCGGTGCATAACGGCATTTCGGGGCGGGTTTTTAGTCCCTGTTTTAAATCATCGCCCTAACGTCAGAGCCTAACGAACCCGGCTCAAAGTCAAGTTTCCGATGCAAGGGTGCGCTGTGCGCTTGGCAGCGGCTGTCGCACCACAGCGGAATTGGCGGCTTTCGACCCCGCATGCGCCCCCAACCTCCCCGCTACAATGGTGATAATTCGTATTATCAGGCATGGTTTTAATGGGTAAATAGGGGGTAAGGCATCTACGTCCCGTCCAGACGGGCCTCCAGACAACAAAAAGAAGCCGCTCACATGGCCAACAAGCCGCAGACCGTCACCAAGAGCCGTGCCGCGTACACGCGTACTCACTTCGCCGCGCTCCGGGCGTACGTGCAGCGAATCACCGCCTCGACGATCGCGCGGCTGTATTTTTCTGAAGACGAAGACGGCAACGAAGCGACGCCGGGCTGGCTCGAGTCGTTTTTGAGGCGCATGCAGGCGGAACTGGTCGAGCTGGCGCTCGAGCGCGGTTCGTCGGTCTTGGCCGTTGCCAAGCCGGAGCCGACGCACAAGGTCGGCATGTGGTTCCGGCCGCTGATCGCGCGACGGCTTAAAGACACGGGCATCCAAACGCTGGCCGAACTGGTGGACTTCTGCAACCGCCGGGGCGGGAGCTGTTGGCGGGCGGTGCCGCGCATTGGGCCCGGCCGCGCGCAGCGGGTCGTGTCGTGGCTGAATTAGAAAGAGGACGCGATCGGCGCGCACGTCGGCGCCGACGTGTCGGTCGACGATCCGTTGTCGGCACCGGAAAGCGAACTCGTAACGTGCGGCGTTTTCATGGCTAGTCGACGTCCGCTATCTGGCTGGCAACCCGTGGACCGCCGTGTCGGATCCGGTCATCGTTGAACGCGAGAACCTCCTAAAAGTCGAGCGCGCCCTTCCCGCCGATCTATGGGCGCGGATTCGCGGCCATATCGATAGCCAGTGCATGCCCCAAGCGGCTTCCTACTGGCGATCAGCACGAGTCGCGATCCTTCTAGCTGCGGACTCCGGACTTCGGCGCGACGAGCTCGTGTCCGCCCGCAGAGAAGGCATATCGCCCACGGAGCATGGCGATGGTGAAGACTTGGTGTGGAAATTGACGATCGTCGGCAAGCGCACAGCGCACCGTCCCGGCCAGCCCGGCCGCGAGCGAGGCGTTGGCTGCTCGCACCAATCTTCATTCCGCCGCGAAAAGAGGCCCAAGCGAAACACGCGGACGGCGCCCGGCTCGCCTACCATGTCGACACCATCAGCTTCATGATGGAGTGGGTTATGAAGCGTCTCATCAAGGGAAATGCCAGACCTGACGACGGACGAAATGAAGTTGCTGGCCGGTACATCGACGCACTCGTTCCGTCATACCTTTGGCACGCACGCCGCGGCAGAGGACGTGCCGCTCGACGTCGTGCAAAAGATCCTCGGGCATGCATCGTTGCAGACCACGTCAATCTATATCGAAGCGGAGAAACAGCGGATGCTTCGAGAAGCCGCATCGTTCTACCGTCGTCCGAAAGTCGACCCACTGAGCGAAAGTTGAAAGCCGGACAGAGATGCCAGATCGATCGCTGCGAGCAAGATGCAAATAGCTACCATGCTCGGAAATGCGGCTCCGTTTGCGGCTCCGTCAAATGAATGCCGTCCTCGCGAACAAATTCGAGGTCGTTCGCGAACGGAAAGATGCGTTTGTACGCCTCAAGCGGTAACCCGTTCGGATGCAGTTCGTCGCGGACGATTCCTTCGAAGAGAACGGCGCAGTGATAGTGCCATTCCGGATGCGGGTCAAGGCATTCGCCCGACGACATCCAAATTTTGCCGATGAACTTGGCGCCTCGGTCACGAAGTTCTTGCCTCAGCCGGATGGTTATGAGCCAGACGTCGGCGTTCCGTTGCTGGGCCTGAATCCGTCGCTTTTCTTTGCTCGCCCACTCGTCGCATTCCATGGTCCGCGGATCGGAAATGTCAGCGTTCAGTTGCATCGTTCATTTGACTAATTGGAAAAAGTGGCTCACGCGGCACTCGGTGCCGGTCGGTGGCTCAGTCGATAGACGGCTGAAACCGCGGGCCGCTTATGTTGATATCAATCCGATAGACCGGAAACTTAGTAGGAACAACGAGGGCCGCACTGAGCTGCGATGACGAAGTGGACATGTATTTCGGTTCGACCATTAGCAGGTGCTCACCTTTTGACAAGCAGATCTCGACCGCGTCGTTTGTACCTAATTCCGCGGTCTTCGCACCGTCCACGTTGAGAAGCACAACACCGTGGTCCGCAACGGTGGAACGATGATCGGTTCGGGGATGCAACGGCATCACCTGCGTAGACTTTAGGGCCGGGTCGCTTGCCAAAGAGCCGCCGCGTGATACAACGCCGGCTTTTCGCCTGATCGAAGGTGCAGATCCCGGTTACCTTACTCACATATTTGATGTCCACCGACCTTGGTAACGCAGCGTTAAGCGCTCATCACCAAGGAGCCGACATGGCCAGCATCAGTGCGCGCGAAGCTTCATGCGCAAAGAAAATTCTTAAAGCGGTCGCGGTCGCGCTCGCCACCGCGACGTCGTTGGCCGCAATCAACGCCTCGGCACACGTCAGCGCGGGTATCGGCTTGGGATATGCGGCGCCTGTGTACGCCGCGCCGCCTGTCTATTACGGGCCTCCTCCGCCGCCTGTCTATTACGCCCCGCCACCGCCCCCGGCTGTCGTCTATCAAACCGTGCCTGCGGCGGTCGTTTTGGTGAAGACTGGCGCCAGCGCGAGTGGCGTGAACATGAATGGCGCGAGCGCCGGGAATGGCGGGAGCGCCAAGAGTATGAGCGCCGACGCGCTTACTTTGGCTACTAAGCATTGAGACGCTAATAGGTGCGACGATTGCGAATGGACGAGCGTCTCCTCCATGGGCCCGCCCCTCGGACATGGAATTGGCCACCCCTCGTGGCGGGCTTTTTTCTGCAGCAACCTTTGTGATTCGGCTACGAAGCCCGCCGCGTTGGGTCTGCGGACAACCCGGCTTAATAATAGTTAATAAGCGTTACACTGTAGGCTGCTTACTCGCAGGCAAAACTATGATTAGCGCAGACCTTGGGCAGCAGCTTGAAACGTACATCACAAAGCTGGTCGAGACAGGCCGCTACGGCTCAAAAAGCGAAGTGCTCCGCGAAGGCGTGCGATCGATTCAAGATCGCGAGACACAGCTCGCCGCGCTAGATGCCATGATCGAGCGAGGCATCGCCGATTCAGACGCGGGTCGAGGAAAGCCCGCCGAAGAAGTGTTCGACCGGCTGGAGGCCAAGTATCAGGCGATGGTGACCGGCAAGGCATGATTGTTCGCATCCTGCCTGGCGCCGAGGCCGGGCTTGAGGCCATCGGCGACTACATCGCCCGCGACAATCCACGCCGTACCCTTGAGTTTCGTTCGCGAGCTGCGTGACAAGTGCATGAGCCTCGCGGACATGCCCCTCGCCTACCCGCTCGTGCCTCGCTATGAAGATCGCGGCGTGCGACATCGTGTTCACCGCAGCTACCAGATTTTCTACCGTGTCGCCGGCCAGCCGGAGCGCATCGACGTGATTCACGTCCTAAGACCACGACGTGGCCGGGCGCAGAGCGCACTCCGAAGTTGAGATGGCGAGATATAACAAGGCAGGGCGGGTTGCGACGAGCAAGCCGAAGAGGCTCATCGCCAGAAAGCTCACGGTCAGGCGAATGCCGGGCCGCTGCGCCTTGGTGGGACGATGGGCAGGAGGATTCCAGGGCGGCCTCAAATCTGAAGTGCAACACCATTTCGTATAAGGTGTTGCGATGCATGAAAGAACTCCGTACCAGCAACTTCAACCTGAAGAGCGCCTAACCATTGCAAGCCTGCATCTGCAGGGTTCGAGTATCCGGGCCATGGCCCGGATACTTCGGCGCTCGCCGGCAAC
>NZ_JARUXL010000016.1:0-5774 GCF_031451455.1 Caballeronia sp. LZ024
TTCTTCATAATCTCGTTTCTCTGCTGCTGATGCAGCGACGCAGAACGGAAGGGGTGGCGGCGGTAGTTAAGCGGCTGAACTTCAAAGGCGACTGAGGGTTGGGCGCCGGTTCTTGCGAATGTTCTTTAAAAACTAACAGCCGATAAGTGTGGGCGCTTGATGGCGACGCGCCGGGGTCTTCGGGCTTCGGGTTAAAGCGAAAGTAATCAAGTCTCACACTTTGTAATTAGGTAGGTTTTGCGCGGGTGTTTCCAGTGATGGGGATGCTCAGTAGAACTTGTCAGTACGTTGAGTGAGCGACCGGTTCGCAAGAACCGAAAACAGTAACAGGTATTGAACTGAAGAGTTTGATCCTGGCTCAGATTGAACGCTGGCGGCATGCCTTACACATGCAAGTCGAACGGCAGCACGGGGGCAACCCTGGTGGCGAGTGGCGAACGGGTGAGTAATACATCGGAACGTGTCCTGGAGTGGGGGATAGCCCGGCGAAAGCCGGATTAATACCGCATACGCTCTAAGGAGGAAAGGGGGGGATCGCAAGACCTCTCGCTCAAGGGGCGGCCGATGGCAGATTAGCTAGTTGGTGGGGTAAAGGCCTACCAAGGCGACGATCTGTAGCTGGTCTGAGAGGACGACCAGCCACACTGGGACTGAGACACGGCCCAGACTCCTACGGGAGGCAGCAGTGGGGAATTTTGGACAATGGGCGCAAGCCTGATCCAGCAATGCCGCGTGTGTGAAGAAGGCCTTCGGGTTGTAAAGCACTTTTGTCCGGAAAGAAAACTTTCGCCCTAATACGGTGGGAGGATGACGGTACCGGAAGAATAAGCACCGGCTAACTACGTGCCAGCAGCCGCGGTAATACGTAGGGTGCGAGCGTTAATCGGAATTACTGGGCGTAAAGCGTGCGCAGGCGGTCTGTTAAGACAGATGTGAAATCCCCGGGCTTAACCTGGGAACTGCATTTGTGACTGGCAGGCTAGAGTATGGCAGAGGGGGGTAGAATTCCACGTGTAGCAGTGAAATGCGTAGAGATGTGGAGGAATACCGATGGCGAAGGCAGCCCCCTGGGCCAATACTGACGCTCATGCACGAAAGCGTGGGGAGCAAACAGGATTAGATACCCTGGTAGTCCACGCCCTAAACGATGTCAACTAGTTGTTGGGGATTCATTTCCTTAGTAACGTAGCTAACGCGTGAAGTTGACCGCCTGGGGAGTACGGTCGCAAGATTAAAACTCAAAGGAATTGACGGGGACCCGCACAAGCGGTGGATGATGTGGATTAATTCGATGCAACGCGAAAAACCTTACCTACCCTTGACATGGACGGAACCCTGCTGAAAGGTGGGGGTGCTCGAAAGAGAACCGTCGCACAGGTGCTGCATGGCTGTCGTCAGCTCGTGTCGTGAGATGTTGGGTTAAGTCCCGCAACGAGCGCAACCCTTGTCCTTAGTTGCTACGCAAGAGCACTCTAAGGAGACTGCCGGTGACAAACCGGAGGAAGGTGGGGATGACGTCAAGTCCTCATGGCCCTTATGGGTAGGGCTTCACACGTCATACAATGGTCGGAACAGAGGGTCGCTAAGCCGCGAGGTGGAGCCAATCCCAGAAAACCGATCGTAGTCCGGATCGCAGTCTGCAACTCGACTGCGTGAAGCTGGAATCGCTAGTAATCGCGGATCAGCATGCCGCGGTGAATACGTTCCCGGGTCTTGTACACACCGCCCGTCACACCATGGGAGTGGGTTTTACCAGAAGTGGCTAGTCTAACCGCAAGGAGGACGGTCACCACGGTAGGATTCATGACTGGGGTGAAGTCGTAACAAGGTAGCCGTATCGGAAGGTGCGGCTGGATCACCTCCTTTCTCGAGCTTAACGTGTCAAAAGTTGAGCGCTCACGCTTATCGGCTGTAAGAAGACAGGCTAAGGGTCTGTAGCTCAGTCGGTTAGAGCACCGTCTTGATAAGGCGGGGGTCGTTGGTTCGAATCCAACCAGACCCACCACCCAAGTGCGCGTGCGCGTCCGGCATCAGGATGAGCGAGATCTTTAGCGTGGCACCCGGGGGATTAGCTCAGCTGGGAGAGCACCTGCTTTGCAAGCAGGGGGTCGTCGGTTCGATCCCGTCATCCTCCACCAATCTTCAATGGATAGGGTTCTGGCAACAGAGCGCGTTATCCATTGGCGATTGAGCCAGTCAGGGCGATGTTGAGAAGTACAACGTCGGCTGTCGTTCTTTAACAATCTGGAAGAAGTAGTAAAGAGATTCACGAAAGCATACTTAGAGATGGGTGTGTGAGTAGGTGGATCAGGGTTGTGATTGTATCAATGTATGAAAAGGTGATCGAAAGATTGCTTTGGAATACGGCGCAACACGAATACTCAACCTATGGCGGATGTGGCACGCGGCATTCCTCGTGAATGCTCCTGTCCCCTTAGGGGATGGGGCCAGCGTAAGCGCTAAAGCGCTAACGCTGGCCGACAAGACACACTCGTTATAGGGTCAAGCGAACAAGTGCATGTGGTGGATGCCTTGGCGATCACAGGCGATGAAGGACGCGGTAGCCTGCGAAAAGCTACGGGGAGCTGGCAAACGAGCTTTGATCCGTAGATGTCCGAATGGGGAAACCCGGCCCGAATGGGTCATCCTGAGCTGAATACATAGGCTCAGTGAAGCGAACGCGGTGAACTGAAACATCTAAGTAACCGCAGGAAAAGAAATCAACCGAGATTCCCAAAGTAGTGGCGAGCGAAATGGGATCAGCCTGTACTCTTTATCTTCGTTGTTAGTCGAACGCTCTGGAAAGTGCGGCCATAGCAGGTGATAGCCCTGTAGACGAAAACAGTGAGGAAGAACTAGGTGTACGACAAGTAGGGCGGGACACGTGAAATCCTGTCTGAAGATGGGGGGACCATCCTCCAAGGCTAAATACTCGTGATCGACCGATAGTGAACCAGTACCGTGAGGGAAAGGCGAAAAGAACCCCGGGAGGGGAGTGAAATAGATCCTGAAACCGCATGCATACAAACAGTCGGAGCCTGGAAACGGGTGACGGCGTACCTTTTGTATAATGGGTCAGCGACTTACGTTCAGTAGCAAGCTTAACTGATTAAGGCAGGCGTAGCGAAAGCGAGTCCGAATAGGGCGTTCAGTTGCTGGGCGTAGACCCGAAACCAAGTGATCTATCCATGGCCAGGTTGAAGGTGCGGTAACACGTACTGGAGGACCGAACCCACTAACGTTGAAAAGTTAGGGGATGAGCTGTGGATAGGGGTGAAAGGCTAAACAAACTTGGAAATAGCTGGTTCTCTCCGAAAACTATTTAGGTAGTGCCTCGTGTATCACCTTCGGGGGTAGAGCACTGTCATGGTTGTGGGGTCCATTGCGGATTACTACGCCATAGCAAACTCCGAATACCGAAGAGTGCAATCACGGGAGACAGACATCGGGTGCTAACGTCCGGTGTCAAGAGGGAAACAACCCAGACCGCCAGCTAAGGTCCCTAAGATTGGCTAAGTGGGAAACGAAGTGGGAAGGCTAAAACAGTCAGGAGGTTGGCTTAGAAGCAGCCATCCTTTAAAGAAAGCGTAATAGCTCACTGATCGAGTCGTCCTGCGCGGAAGATGTAACGGGGCTAAGCCAGTCACCGAAGCTGCGGATGCGTGTTTTACACGCATGGTAGGAGAGCGTTCCGTAAGCCTGCGAAGGTGCATTGAAAAGTGCGCTGGAGGTATCGGAAGTGCGAATGCTGACATGAGTAGCGATAAAGGGGGTGAAAAGCCCCCTCGCCGTAAGCCCAAGGTTTCCTACGCAACGTTCATCGGCGTAGGGTGAGTCGGCCCCTAAGGCGAGGCAGAAATGCGTAGCTGATGGGAAGCAGGTTAATATTCCTGCACCATTGTTAGATGCGATGGGGGGACGGATCGCGGAAGGTTGTCCGGGTGTTGGAAGTCCCGGTCCTTGCATTGGAGAAGGCGCTTAGGCAAATCCGGGCGCGGAATTCAAGGGTGTGAGGCCAGTCACTTCGGTGACGAAGCAATCGGAAGTGGTTCCAAGAAAAGCCTCTAAGCTTCAGTCTAACAAGACCGTACCGCAAACCGACACAGGTGGGCGAGATGAGTATTCTAAGGCGCTTGAGAGAACTCGGGAGAAGGAACTCGGCAAATTGGTACCGTAACTTCGGGATAAGGTACGCCCTTGTAGCTTGACTGGCCTGCGCCAGAAGGGTGAGAGGGTTGCAATAAACTGGTGGCTGCGACTGTTTAATAAAAACACAGCACTCTGCAAACACGAAAGTGGACGTATAGGGTGTGACGCCTGCCCGGTGCCGGAAGATTAAATGATGGGGTGCAAGCTCTTGATTGAAGTCCCGGTAAACGGCGGCCGTAACTATAACGGTCCTAAGGTAGCGAAATTCCTTGTCGGGTAAGTTCCGACCTGCACGAATGGCGTAACGATGGCCACACTGTCTCCTCCCGAGACTCAGCGAAGTTGAAGTGTTTGTGATGATGCAATCTCCCCGCGGCTAGACGGAAAGACCCCATGAACCTTTACTGTAGCTTTGCATTGGACTTTGAACCGATCTGTGTAGGATAGGTGGGAGGCTATGAAACCGGAACGCTAGTTTCGGTGGAGCCGTCCTTGAAATACCACCCTGGTTTGTTTGAGGTTCTAACCTTGGCCCGTGATCCGGGTCGGGGACAGTGCATGGTAGGCAGTTTGACTGGGGCGGTCTCCTCCCAAAGTGTAACGGAGGAGTACGAAGGTACGCTAGGTACGGTCGGAAATCGTGCTGATAGTGCAATGGCATAAGCGTGCTTAACTGCGAGACCGACAAGTCGAGCAGGTGCGAAAGCAGGTCATAGTGATCCGGTGGTTCTGTATGGAAGGGCCATCGCTCAACGGATAAAAGGTACTCTGGGGATAACAGGCTGATACCGCCCAAGAGTTCATATCGACGGCGGTGTTTGGCACCTCGATGTCGGCTCATCTCATCCTGGGGCTGTAGCCGGTCCCAAGGGTATGGCTGTTCGCCATTTAAAGAGGTACGTGAGCTGGGTTTAAAACGTCGTGAGACAGTTTGGTCCCTATCTGCCGTGGGCGTTGGATATTTGAAGGGGGCTGCTCCTAGTACGAGAGGACCGGAGTGGACGAACCTCTGGTGTACCGGTTGTCACGCCAGTGGCATCGCCGGGTAGCTATGTTCGGAAGAGATAACCGCTGAAAGCATCTAAGCGGGAAACTCGCCTTAAGATGAGATATCCCTGGGGACTTGATCCCCTTGAAGGGTCGTTCTAGACCAGGACGTTGATAGGTCAGGTGTGGAAGTGCAGTAATGCATTAAGCTAACTGATACTAATTGCCCGTAAGGCTTGATCCTATAACCAGTGTGTTTTACGTAATGAGTTAGTGCTTCAACACTTACTCAGGTTCACCCCGAAAGGGGTACGCCATGCACACCAAGGTTGAGATTAAGTGTTGTGCCCAATACAAGCACAGCCCAAAGTAACACCAGTAACACCGAACGCGCTTAAACCCCGCAGTTCGACTACTTCTTCCCAGATTGGTTGTGGCGTTTGAACTCCAAACCCCGCGACAACAAGTCATGCCTGATGACCATAGCGAGTTGGTACCACCCCTTCCCATCCCGAACAGGACCGTGAAACGACTCCACGCCGATGATAGTGCGGATCTCCCGTGTGAAAGTAGGTAATCGTCAGGCTCCTCATGCAGCAACAAAAAACCCCACCCCAAAAAGGTGGGGTTTTTTGCTT
>NZ_JARUXL010000017.1:0-5761 GCF_031451455.1 Caballeronia sp. LZ024
GGCAAACGACATTGCAGCATTGCCGCCTCACAACTGGCAGCCTCTCACATCTGTCGCCTAGCTCATCGGCCGTCAAGGCGGGTTTGCCGGCCCCTTACAAATAAAAGGCAGTACGACACCGGCAGATTTACGCCGAGGAGCGGCAGAAGCAGCCACATCGCGACGCCCACGATCAGCGTCGACGCGAGAGTGCTGAGCACCGCGAGCGCAACGATCTGCCACCGGTACGCCGTCAGCTTTGCCATGTCAACGTGCATCGCCCCCGCGAACAGGAGAAGTGACAACATGCCTTGAAGCACCACCTCACTGAAATCGATCGAAGGGACCAGCGACTCTTCGGCGAGACGTAGTTCGTGCGCGATACCGAGTGTGTCAAGGCCGATAAGCCCGAGCGATAGCCCGAGCGCGGTTACCATCACCCCGATCGTCGTGGGCAAGCCCACGAAACGGTGATTTACGTAGGCGAGGATCGCTGTAACAACGAGACAGATCGCGATGACGTCCAGCAACTCGCAACTCCTTTGAGACAGCAACGGGATTCGCTCTCAGACGGACCGGCGAATGGACCGATCGACGAAAGGCCGGATTGCGCCGCCCGAACAGCCCGTCCGGTCGGGGCTCTAAAGAAGACGGGAGCCGACCTAACGCCCGGCCGCGGCCGGGGATCGTCGCAGCACCAAGCATCGTCAGATTGTCGGCTCTTTGCCTTTGCCGACTGGTCCGGAGCGACGTTGAGCAGATACATCGTTTCGGCCGCAATACGAGCGAACGGCGGGCCCGCTACCGCACCGTTAAAAAGCGATCCGCGGCGCGAATGGTGAATCGATTCTGCGACAATCACCCGCAGCGTGCACGCGCCAATTTTGTCCCTGTAGGGAGAGAGAGCATGGAGGGCCGACGAGTCTATTCGGCGCACGAACTGGCCATCATTGGCAAACCTGGTATAAGCTTGAGCGAGTTGTAGCAGGGAGCCGAAAACCCATAGCCATAGGACATCGTTGCCTGTTCGATGCGTCGCCAATGTTGATAGCGCCGCGCCTTTCCAACCGCCGCTCCGGGGAGTCCGGCGCGCGGTGCACGGCCAAGCCCAAGCGCGCGGAAGTTATTCCACATATCCGCTGACTTTAACAGTAGCGCGATCTATGTTGTACCTACACTGCTCGATTTCTGCACTACGCCCGACACCGTCAGCGTACCAAAATCCTTGCTCATAAATCGTCACACCGTAAATCCGCAGGTGTCCGCCTTCGGACGAGACGATTGAAGGCGGATTGACTTGATGCATCTGCAAAGCGAGCGCGATCGTCAGCGGCGTCATGACTGAGCCCGGTTCTAACACGTCGGTGACCGCCCGATTGCGCATCACGATCCCAGTGCGCGCGGCGCTAATGTTCGGATCGTAGCTTGGAAAATTGGTCATCGCGAGAATCTCGCCAGTATGCGCGCCGAGAACGATTGCGGAACCTGAGCGGGCGTCGGCCCTCTCCACGGCCGCTTGCAGTTCCCTGAACGCTGCATGTCGAATCCTCCGATCGAGCGCCAGCGTGACGTCTCGCCCATTACGCGGCGGAACCGTCGCAAGCGCTTCGATGACCCGTCCACGCACATTGCGCAACCCTCAGCACAGACGGCAACATCAAGCACCCCCGATCCAACCTAGACTGAGGATTCGGAGCGCACCTCTCGCGCCCCTGTTGCCAGACTTCGGGAACGCATGGACTCGGATCGCCGAGTCGTCTCGTCTTTCTGCGCCGGTTGGCCAACTACGTGCAACGTACGAGTCGGGAAGGCAAACTCCACGCCCCTGTCGGCAAGGGCTGCCATTAAGTCGAGGTTGATGTTTTGCTGGATGTCCATGTAGATGTTATAACCTGGCTCAGTCACGTAGTACACGACTTCGAAGTCCAGCGAGCTCTCCCCGAATTGCTTAAAGTGCGCTCGATCGAAACGCGTATCGCCCGCCGATTCAACGGCCCGTTTCACGATTTGCGGTATCTCGCGCAACTGCTCAGGACGCGCATCGTAAGTCACGCCGAACCCAAAAAGGATACGTCGCTCGGACATGCGCTTGTAATTGTGAATAGTGTTTTTTAGCAATTCGGTGTTACTGCATACAATCTCTTCCCCATTCAGGCTGCGAATGCGCGTGGTCTTCAGGCCGATGTGCTCGATGCTTCCCGCGACATCGCCGAACACGATGAAATCGCCAATCTCGAACGGTTTGTCGAGCCCGATGGCGAGCGACGCGAACAAATCGCTCAGGATGCTCTGGACCGCTAGAGCGACCGCCACACCCCCAACGCCAAGGCTGGCCACGAAGGCGGTGATATTTACGCCCATGTTGGCCAACACGGCCAGCAGCAGCACCGACCAGAGCAGTGCCCGTAGCATCCATGACATCATGGTCGTGATGACCGGATTGTGCGCGGTGGCTGCCGCACTCTCCAATCGTCCAGTCGTCCAAATCGTCACCCCGCGGTTAATCCAAAGCGCAAGTTGAAAACCAATAACCAGAAACCACAGGTGACTGATTCGGCTATCCCATTTGTCAGGCAGCTCCAGAAACTGCGCTCCCACCAAGAGAGCCGCCATCACGACCGTCAGACGGTGCGTGCGTTCGAGTACCTGCACGGCCATGTCGTCGAACCGTGTGGCAGTACGGCCTGCCAATGCGTCGAGTCGCGCCACGACGAATTTCAGCGCGCTTACGAAAACCATATAGCTCACTATCGCCGCGATGCCGCCGTACAACCATTCAGTCGCAGGAATGCCCAGGAAAGCGTTGAGGTCAAGCCAATTCTTCATCTAAATTTCCTCACCTACCAACCAAACGTCAATCAGGTTACAACCATTTACATGTCTGTACCCGTTGCCGATCGATAGTTCCCGACAAAACCTACGAATTCAGCCCGAAGCCAGGTCAACAAGGGCGGAGATTGCACCTTGAAACCGCATGGAACGCTTTGCACGCCTGTATCGTCTGCTATCGCTTGCCACCGGGGCGGCAGTACTAATGGGCATGCTTGCGCTCCGAAGGCGACAGCCCATGAAGATCATGAAGGCCGTATGGCCCTCACCACGCTCTATTGCGGACCAGTGGGGCCGATCTTTATATCTGGTTTGGACCCACCCCTTCATCGGTCGTGCCGAATAACTCGTCACCCGAAAAGCCGATGTGGCAAGCGATCCTCACATCGGAGAGTGGATAGCGTTTGCTTTAAGCCTTACGCTATTTGGTTCGGAACTCACGGTGAAGATTTTATTAGGGTTTGTGCTCGCCTACGCACTTGGATTCCTGTTTCAATAATGATCAGTCGTCCCGATGCGCGGTCTGCGCCTGCGCGACGGGCTCGTCACCGCCGCAAAGATCGACACGCTGTCTCTGGTCGCTTACGAGGTTGGCATGTTCCCATGGATGGTGCTCCGAACGGTGACTTGTCCCGAACTCCAGCCGACATTGGTCATACTGGCTGATGATGCAGGTCTCGATGGTCGTCGGCTTCTTCACCACGTGTCTAGTCCATTAGGAGTTGATCCGAAAGGGCATCAAGGAGAATATGTGATTCCTAAGGCCGTCAAGATGAAATTCATCGTCGTCCAACCAGAACCAAGCCGTCTAGGCGGGGGTTTGTCCGACGCGCGACGCCAAGATGCGTAACACCTGTTTGTCCTCGTCGAGCAGCAATGTCACCTCTGCCCTTTTCAGCGCAAGCACGGCATGCCGGACGGAAGAAGCTGCGTATCCCAACTCGTCATTTTGGCCGAGTAAAGCAAGCGCTTTTTGAAGGCGCATGCCCACCTCGACCAATGCAGCACCGTCGCGGGCAATCGGGCCAAAGAAGTCGTCAAACAGATCGTCGAGTTGCAGACCAGGCACGAACACCCTTCTGCAGTTCGGCTCGATCTCTTCTTCCGTCTCTATGCGCGTCCCCCAAAGCGAAAGGACCCGCACACCTCGGCCGATTACCTCAATCGCGGTCCCTGGATCGTTGACCGCCGGCGACAAGGCACGTGAGGCGATTTCGGCCAGTACGGAGAGGCCGAAGCGCGGGTCCTGCTCGAAGGAACGCCGCACACCAATCGAGAAGGCCGCTCGAAGTGCTTCATTACCCGATTCGTCGATACCTTCGAGGCGCGCCAACACAGTGTTGTGATCGACGAAGCTTCCGGGCAGAACTTGCAAGTAAAGTGCACTATTCGACTCGGTCGCCAGTTTTCCAAGCGCGGGCATATCAACATGTTCGACATAGCCCACTGCGATCGCCCTCACCGCACGCGCGGCCGGCGGTATATCGGTGAGCGGGCTTCCGCCAAGATACGGGTGCTTCAGGCGCTCGGTGAGCGCCTCGGTGGCGGCCGCTTCGACGCGATCGGTCGTTTCACTCAGCCGGCCGAGGCGCGCCAAGTGATCGATCCACCGCAGCAGCGTATAGACAATCAGGACGATCACTCCAATTGTCACGGCGAACATCACGACTCGTCCGTTGTTGCCATACAAGCCTGTACTGAGGGCGATAATGCCGACGAGGCTGAAGAGGAACGAGCCAATAAACGTCGCGAGGACGTTCTGAGTCGTCGCGTCTTCCACCAGAAGGGGCGTCGCGCGTGGCGTGACGTTGCTCGTCGCCGAGCCGTACGCCGTCACCATGATGTTCAGTGAGAAAGTGGTCGCGGCCAACATACTTGATGCAATGATGCCGAGAATGTTGTCGACTGCGTCGGCACCCACGCGCGCGGATAAATCGTCTGGGATATATTGTTTGAGAGCCAGGCCGAGCAAGGCTGTGGCGACCCCCAGCAGCGAAAAGAGTCCCGCGCGAAACCACAGACGCTTGCTGATTCTTCTCAGAACCCATTGCCATCGTGCGATCATCAAGACCTCGTGTAGGAAGTGCACGCCCCGCGCAGGCGACAACCCTGATGCAAGGTCCGTTCCAGGCTTCCCAGAGGACTCAACCGACCCTGAACACGTATACTGTTCGCTTTCTGCTAGCTCCGGTCGGAAAGGTTCAATCCGGCTGCTTTCCTTCATTGACAACGGGCATTGCGGCACGGGCATCGGTTTGGCTTTACTATGGCGTATTCTGGCTAGGTGCCATCGCGGTCGGTCTGATTGCAGTCCTGCTGATTAATTTTGCGTAAAGCCTCTTCGTTTCTTACGCCGATCGGTTCCCTGGCTTCCCTTGTTGGTCACGCCGGCGGTGAGCGCCCCTGCGTGTGGATCACAATGCGGTTTTTCACGGCGCCGAAGGCAGCGGTATTCCGGATTTTTGGTGGCTTCACCATCGGCCGCGAAGGACCAGGATCCAGGTGGCTGCCGCTCTTATGTTCAACTTGCGCGTTTTCTATCCGCGACGGTTCCGCTTGATTGCCGGCGCCACGCCTGAGCGCCGGATGGCGCTCGCCGGTGCTTCAGCAGGTCTTTCTGCTGCGTTCATTGCACCACTGGCCGGTGTGGTGCTCGCGATAGAGGAGCTGACACCGAGCTTCGAACAGCGCGCGAGCGGCGTTCTCATCACGACGATCATCTTCGCTGGTATCGTCACGCATGGCATCAGCGGCAACTACACCTAGGTACCATCGATGTTGGCAAACACTTCTCCGACGACCTGGCTCTCGCCGTTGTACTGACTGGACTGATTGCAGGAGTAGCGGGAGGCATGGCGGCCTCAAATCTGAAGTGCAACACCATTTCGTATAAGGTGTTGCGATGCATGAAAGAACTCCGTACCGGCAACTTCAACCTGAAGAGCGCCTAACC
>NZ_JARUXL010000018.1:0-4464 GCF_031451455.1 Caballeronia sp. LZ024
TCGCCATTCGAGGTCTTCGCCGCGACCCTCGCATCAGCAAGTCAACCTCAAAGCTCTAAACATTAACCCCGGTGTTGCGCTTCACACTTGAAACCGCCCCTCGAAAAAACCTATACAGCGAATCGGACCGAGGCCGCCGCCTTTGCAAGCCACGCCGGACTGCTCGACAAATAACGGGCATCCTCTTCAACTAGGTGGGAAGAAAGGCGAGCAGGGCCGCGTTGAATTCATTCGGCTTCTCGACGGGAGCGAGATGCCGTCCATCCTGAATCAGAACCAGCCGCGAGCCGGGAATGCATTGATTGGCGGTGTCCGCTGCGATCCGAAAAAACGGCCTGGTAGACGTGCCGCGTGCAATCGCGACGGGCACCGAAATCTTGCCGAGGTCGGCACAGGTGATCGCCGGGGGCGGTGGTGCGTTAAGTTGCAGCGGAATCGTTCGAGCGTTATCCGACAGCACCGTTTGAACGCGCGCGGGAAGCTGATCGAACGTGCCAGGCAAGCCATTCACGCCATCAACGAACGGGCGCAGCGCTGCCTGCTGGTCGCCTCGCTTCGAGGCCATGAAAGCTGGGCCGAATGCCTGCTGTTGATCCGCGGAAATGATTTTGCGGTCGGCTGCATCTGTGACGAAGTTCGCAGACGACGGTTCAAAGGCGAAAACGCTCTTCACGAGTTCGGGATGCTGTACCGCAATGACGAGACAGATATCCGCACCATAGGACCATCCGACCAACTTCACCGGCCCGGTGTTTAGCCCGCGGATGAGTTCGGCGAGATCATCCGCGTGCGTCTGCATGGAAAATTTCGCACCGTCGTCAGGCCACGAGCCGGTGCCAAAATACCGGTTCGACGGCGCAATGACGCGATAGTGCGCTGCGATCGCATCGCGAGTCGCATCCCATGCGCGATAATCGGCGATGGCGCCGTGTACGAGCACGACCGTTTCGCCCCTTCCCTGCTGCTCGTATTGCATGGACACGCCATTTACGCTTGTCTCGCGGGTTTGGACGCCGTTTGTGCCGACTTTCGACGCCGAGCATCCGGCGAGCAACAACACCATGAACGACAGGCAGAAGAACATGCGCCTTTTCATTTCGTCTACTCCTCAAGGGAACGAGGCATGCTGAGGTTATAGCCGAGGAAGCGGACCGTGAGGAATAGTCAATTCTGACCATCGTGATTCGACGCCCGATGATGCGCATCGACTCAGCGAGCGGGCAGCAGCCATTCCGGGCGATGTTCCGTGACTTCTATTATCTCGTCAGCAGGAATATCCGCGCGCCGCGCCGCTTCGCGAATCGCTTCAATGTTGTTTGCCTCGTACAGGCAATAAGTCTTGCGCTTGTCGGCGGTAAGAAAAGAGACAAGCCATTTGACGCCGACTTTATCGTTTATTTCCGTTACTTCTTCGGCACCCTCGGCGGTGAAATCGAGTTGCTCGGCAAAATTGCGCTCGATCATGAAGAGAGTCATGGCACCTCCTTACTAGACGATTTATAGCGGCCGATGCACGAGTGTTCGCAAGCCTGCATTCGTGCCCCCGAACGCCGACTTTCAGCCAAACGACGCAGGACTTTCAGGTGCCGGGTGAAAGAAAGTTTAGTCCAGCGGGAGAGCGTTTGTGTCGACCGGAGCGAGGATTTTCGGCCGCCCTCCCGACCGATGGTCATTTCTTGCCATTTCCACCCGTCCGTACGCGACCTACAACTGGAGTGCGGGTTCACGGATCAATGCGGCAGTCCGCGGGAAGTTGGTTGAGGTTGGGATTGGGAGAGATTGGCCATGAGACGAGATTGGATACCCGGAATTCTGGTGGCGCTTGTGCTGCGCGCGCCCGTTTCGTCGCTGTCGGATGGACGGGTCCCGAACGCGATGTTGCGATTGAGCGAATGGTCGGTCGCCATGGGGCAAACCGGTTCATTCGGCACATCGTTCGACGCGGAGCGTCCGGATGCTGCGCTGCACGCATCGTACATGTCGAGGCGGATGCGATTCGGCGTCGCGTCGGCAATGTTCCACCATTATCGGGCTTTGCCCGAACAGCACGTTCAGGAGAAGGTAAACTTGTTCGACAGTCCTGCGAGTTAGAGCGTCGATCGTAAGTTGGAGGCCATCGAATCGAAGACTGTCGCGAAAATGGGAACGAGCAAAGAAGCTTAACGGTCGCCACAGTCACAACAAACCGGTGACGGCAAGCCCGAGCGAGAACAGAGCGCAACCGTGAAGCAAAGACAACCGCGCCGAACTCGACCGCTGTCGGCCCATTGGCGAAAACAGCAAGCCGCGCAGGCCACAGCGCTTTGCCGGGAAATGGGTACGAACCTATCCCTGGGTTGACGTACGCCGGTCCGGAGCCGGCCATTAAGGGACGGTCGCTTTCAGGCTGGAAACAGGTTTCGAGTGTCGGAGGTCGTCCTGCTAGCCGCCTGAGCGCGGGAGTACGATTGCAAAAGACATTACGATTTGCCGCAGCGGGCTCGGTTAAAAACCCGGGAAAGTAGTGAACGCTTGGGTGTCGGTGGTGCATCGCGCCTAATAAACTCCAGAATTTTGATCAGGATGGGCGACTCTGCGTCCGCAAGGAGTTGCAGATTAATCAATACCGCTTTGGATGCGCTTCCTGCAATGGAGTCGCGGATTAAATTTAGTTTTTCCCGTAGGTCGGTTTCGTCCGTTGATTCGATATCAAAAACCTGATGTTGATCGATAAATCCAATTTCAGCGTGGTCGATTTCAGGCGGCTTGTTCACAAATGAGACGGCGAAAAAGTCCGGTTTCCCACCACGACGAATATCTCGCCCATAGCCGAGAATAATTGTTTCCTCGATGTCTTTCTTGGTGTATGCGCATTCTTCTCGCAACTCTCTTTCGATCCCAGTCACGATCAATTGGTGCAAATTCCTCTTGAACCACTGATCACGCCAGTCAAATGATCCAGAACCAGTTGGCGCCAACAGACCCCTTGCCGCCAAGGTAAGCTTTCCTTGCTTGCTCAAATATAATTGTCCGCTCCTCGCTATCGCGAGAGTGCCTCCGCCCATATGATTTGATAGTGAGCTATTTGCTAAGGAAATTACCCTCCCGGTCGTACGGCTTCGAACCAAATCGAATAAATCTTCGCCAATTCCAGCCCGCGTATCGCTAGGAAGAATGTAATATCTTGTAAGATCATTAGAACAGATGAAGTCAAAATAAGTGGTTTTACTAATGCATATCTCGGCTTGTTCAGGTGGTATATTTGCGATACTTTCTAGATCGGTTTTTAAGCCAATTTTATTTTCATTGTATAGCAGCCCCCCTGAAGATCGCGTATAAATGAAAGCTAGAATTCGATATATTTTTAATGTTTCTGGTAATTCGTAATCCTTGACGCGTCGAATGGCTGCACAAGAGATTGCAGATCTAGGATCTTGGAGTAGCAAGTTGGTTGGGCGATGAAAAACGCATCCGTGCAGAACAAAATAATCTGAGCCTGGTGTTACGAATGTATGGGGTCCTAGTTTTTGAAGTATGTCACCACCAATGATTGAAAATTTTCGAATACTCGCTGTCGCTATTAGAGGGTCGTTATGGTCTGTTGGTTCATAGACAAAATATTTACCGCGCCGAGCGGGGCGCAACCATGCTCCGGTCACATGCTTAATGAATTGAAATACTGAGAAAATAAAAGCGCACCACGCGCTGATATTTGCCGGCTCTATCCATCCCGTCTTCATATAGCCAAACGACGTAGTTATGAACGGAAAAAATGGTGAGCAGACGAGCCACCAACGTCTCAGATACACCGACTCTTGAAATCTCCCCCAAACATACCACCCATATTGCGGTTCGAAAATCATTCTGACTGCGATTAGGAGCATGTAGAGTCCGCCAAGGGTGCTCACTAATATTGCCATGGAGTATCTGTCGCTAAACATTAATCGGACTTCGAAATTGTATCGAGTCCAGCCGAATATCGATGCTCCTGCAACCACTATTGCTGCAACGCAGGTCAAGGCAATCCCTAGAGTCAGTGGCATAGTCACTCGTTTCTTTGACATCGTTTTTGCCCTCCTCGACAGATCGGCGATATCGATTCGCGTTCCGACGCATCTTTTTGCTTGAGGATGCGTTACCTGTGGAAACTTTATATTCGACAGCAAATCTAGACGCAGAACCGGATTGCCTGGCGATATTCCGCTTCATCTGGTGCGTGCCGCTCTAGGATACCCTCATCAAAAGTTGGATGCGGTTGCTTCGCAGGTATTTGTCATTTGGAAGCTTCTGCAATATGTCTGAGTCGGTCTCTGCGTTAAATCCTGCATCCGGCAGCACGGCTTCCAAAGCAGCCATTGGCTCGGCGCTGCTCCCAATGTCGCCTGTGGGTCGTTATTGAGCATTCGATTTTCCCGCCAGCGGCCATTCAAGATCTTCGTATTCAACCGGTGGTTCCGTCCCAGCGACGGCCACTAAACCTCGCAA
>NZ_JARUXL010000019.1:0-4054 GCF_031451455.1 Caballeronia sp. LZ024
CGGGCACGACGGTCTGTACCTGCGCGTAGTTGAGATCCGGCGCGATCGTGGCGAGCGATTTGACGTCGCTGACGCCGGTGGTTTCGAGGAAGGCGTCGCCATAGACGCTCATGGCCATCGGCGTGCGCTGCTCGAGCGCCGGCTGCTTTTCCGCCCTGACGATGATTGGCTTCAGCTGCTGGCCCGAATCGCTTTCATCGGCACGAGCGCCGGGCGCAAGAAAGGCACTTAGGAAAAGCAAGCGCGCCGCCGTCGAAGTACGACGGAGAGAAACGACTTCACTACGCGGGAAGGACATGACAATCGAAATCTGGATGAAGCAGAACACCTGCGGTTGCTACGGAGGCTGTCGGACACTGCTGGCCGTCCTCGCTCTCCAAGATCGGCCCGGTGGAAAAATTTACTGTGCGAATGCTCCGGGAAGCGACGAATTATAGCGTTCGCAGCGCCTCATTATGGATGAGCGTCTGGCGATGCTCAGCGCTTCTTCGCCTCTTCGAGACACGCCGCCAGCTTTTCGAAGTACTTTAATGCCATGGGCGTCGGCGCGACCGTCTTAATGCGCAGATCGTCGCTGCTCTCGTCGACGGACACGAGACCTTGCTTCTTCAGGCTCGTCAACTTTCTATGCACGGTTGCCGGCGCGCCCGCGACCGACAGCGCCATTGTTTCAGTGACCGTCAGCGCATGCCCCGCATGCCATGACGCCGTGAGCGCCTCCAGCAGACGCTCCTCTGCGGCATCGAGCTTCGGCACCGAAGGCAATGCCTGGACCGCCTGCGCCAGATTCAGGAAGCGAAAATAGGCGTCGAAGACGTTCTTTTTAGCCATGTAAAAATCGTCGAAAAGGGACGGTTCAATCATAGCATCGCCGAAGAGATGAAAAATCTGAGCGACGCTTCTGTATCTTATCAGACTGATAAGTAAGTGCTAAGATCATGCACAAAGCAAGGGCTGAGGGAAAGCGCGATTTCATTTTCCCGCCCGAGCGGCCATCAGGGACACGAACGTGGCTCAACGACGCGACTTCACGTATATCACAGCGCATTTCATCGAGCAGGAAATCCATCATCTCGCGAGGATGATCCGCTCGCGACACTGGCACCGAAGCGCCGCATGGCCGGTGTCGTATTGGCGCGGGCGAATCGAGAAGCTGCGAAAGGCGCCCGCGGTGGCGCAGGATCAGCAGGCGGAACTGCTCTCGCTGCTCGGTGAACTCGAGCGAATCGCGGCGCAGCTCGATTCCTCTTCGAAGTACGGCGAGATTTCGCAAATCGGTGCGCGCCCGGCCGGCGGGGGTATTTGCAAGGCATAAACCTAAGGCACGTCATCGGGCCTGAGCGTAGGGCCTGCAACGCTGCGGTAACATATGACGTTCTCCGCCGCGCGACTGGCACGCCACGTCAATGTCTTCCTTTCAGCTTCGTTTATGCTCCGTCGTCGGAACGGCGCTCGTCTTTATCGGCTCGCTCTGGGCCAATCAGGAAATTTTCACTCATTCCGAGTTCGTGCGCGGCGTGAACTGGGTCTATCTTCCCGCCGGCATCCGGCTGCTCAGCACGCTGCTGCTCGGCGCCGACGGCGCGCTCGGGCTGTTGCTCGCAAGCTGGCTCGTCGACTTCTGCTATTTTTTTCCTAACGATCCCGTGAGATCGTTCGTCGGCGGCATCATCGCGACCGCCGCGCCCTACGCAGTCTATCGCCTGGCGCGCGAGATATATGGGCTGAACGCGTCGCTGTCGAATCTGAGCGCGGGCAGGCTGATGTTGCTCACCGTCGCGTACGCGACAGCCGGTCCGCTCTTGCACAATCTCTGGTTTTGCCTGCAGGGCGACACGCACAGCGTCGCGTCGCGGTTCTTCGCGATGTTCATCGGCGATCTCGCCGGAACCGTCATTGTGATCTACACACTCAAGGCGGCGCTGCATTTTCTGCCCGTGCCGCGCGGTCCGGAAGCGGAAAGTCAGTCGGACGGTTAGCCGGACCCCGGGTTTCCCCGGGGCGCCGTTGCTTCTCTCAGGTTCCGGGTTCGTCATGCCCGTGATGTTCCTCACTGTACCACTTGCTTATCAATTTGATAAGATGGCGGCGCGAGAAGCCGACAGCCCGTCCGGCAAAATAACAAAATCACAATGATTGGCGATCCTTCCCTGACCAACGAAAGTGCGGTGAAGACGAATGCGTGGGAGACCGACGACCGCTACGCGCAGCGGCTCCCGCCGCAGATCGCGCAGTGCATGCGGCGCATGCTGACGCGCGGCGACTTCCTGACGGTCGAATTCGACGGCACGCAGTTCGTCACGCAGTTGCTCGACGTCGATTCGCGCGGCGCGTCCTTTATGTTCGATTTCGGCAGCACGCCGCGTGACAACCGCGAACTCGTCCATGCCGACGAGCTCACGTTCCGCAGCCAGCCGTCGGGCATTCGCACCCGGTTCGTGACGGGGCGTGCCTTCGCGACGACCTTCGAAGGGCGGCCGGCCTTTGAAGCGCAGTTTCCCAAACTGCTCCATTACGTGCAACGCCGAGAGTACTACCGCGTCGATACGCCGATGTTCGATGCGTTCATCGCCAGCGGGGCCGATGGCGCGGGTGTCGCGTTCCAGTTCAAATTGCAGGACCTGTCGCTCGGCGGCGTGGCGTTACGCACGAGGGACACGCGGGTCGAATCGCTCGCGCAGGGCACGATCTGGAAAAACGTGAGGCTGCAATTAGGCGGACTCGGCGCGGTGCCGGTGGATCTGGAGATCGTCGCGCCTCGTCACGTGATCACGCCCACCGGCGAGCGCCGCACCGTTCTGGGCTGCCGGTTCGTCGATCTAAAGGGAAATACCGAACGCGTACTACAGCGTGCGATTACGCAGCTGGAAATGCACCGCAAGGAGCGCACGGAGCGGTTCTAAAACGCGCCCCTGGCGCTCGATCTATTCAAGCTCGGTACCCTTCAGTTCCACAATGAGGACGACCGTCGTGACGATAGCTTCACCCCAGCGCGACCTCCGAATCGGACAAGTGGTTAAACCAACACATGTTGAACGAACGGCTGTGCACACTCTACGTCAAGTGCGGCGTCACGCACTGAATGCTGCGCCGCTCGCCGAAACAGGGGCGAGGAGCAGAAAACACGGGGGATTCGAAGGTCGGCTTTGGATCACTGCTGCCGTACGCCGCCAATCAGGGTCGACCACACGGGCACGTTCAATGTCGGACTGGGTTCGGACATGTTCAGCCGGGCTGCCCGCTCGCTCGACCAGACAAAAGTTGCTTTCACGCTGATAGCTGCCGCTCGCTTTGCTCCGTGACCCGGAAGAGGCGTGCCGTCGAACCTTCGACTATGCATTGTGCGCGCTTCCGTCGACATCAGTTGGCCTAGGCGGCTTGGCGAGTTGACGTCCTGCAGCGAGCGTCTTCGATGACCTGCATGAGTGGCTCGCAGGAGAACGGCTCCTGCAAACAGGCATCGGAGACATGAAATACCTAGGCGGACCGCAGGTGTCGCGATCTAACCAACAGCGCCACACGAAGAGTTGGATCTAAGCCACCGGCCGCAGCGTGTACTTCCGGCTACTAATTCGTCTTGTGCCCATTAAAGTTCAATATTTTCAACTAGTTGTGTGATCGCTTACCGCGGCGCCGCCGTTTGGCACGCGCTGTGCATTAAGTTTCATCGAGGAGCGGCGACCCCTCAAAAAAAGCGCTACCTTCCTGACTACTATTTGCCCTTGGAGCATCGAAATGAACGCCTTGGTAATCAAAGACCTCCCCGTAGCTGTCGAGATGGATCGGACTGCAATGGCCGCCGTCAGCGGCGGCAGGTTGCCGCAACAGATCGTGAACATCATCCAGGCCGTTTCCGACTTTGCAAATGACGCTCCTGTCCAGCATAGTTTCACTGGTAGTGGGGCTTCTACGGGCTACTAACCCGGTGATCTCGTAGCTCAAGGCCATGCCAACAGGGGCCTCTTTGACTTCGCTTCGGGTGACTTTATCTGCACTGCCCGGATACTAACGACCCTGACATCCATGACCGGCGAGCGGGCGCGCTTGCCGGCCA
>NZ_JARUXL010000020.1:0-3281 GCF_031451455.1 Caballeronia sp. LZ024
CATGGCTGAAGCCGTAAAAAAACCAAGGCCCGAATTCCGTAACATCGGGATCGGTCAAATCGCGAAGTATCGCTTGCCGCTAGCAGGGAAGGTCTCGATCCTGCATCGCATCAGCGGTCTTCTGCTGTTCATCTCGCTGCCGTTCCTGCTGTATCTGCTGGACCAGAGCCTGACATCGGAAATCAGTTTCGATGCGTTCAAGGGCTTTCTCGCCAACCCCATCGTCAAGATCATCGTGCTCGTGCTGTCGTGGGCGTACCTGTTCCACTTCTGCGCGGGCATTCGCTTTCTGCTGCTCGACACGCACGTCGCGGTGAACAAGGAAGGCGGCAAGCAGACCGCGCTGTCGGTGCTGATCGTCTCGTCGTTGCTGGCGCTCGCCGTCGCGCTGAAACTTTTCGGAGCCTTCTAAAAACATGGCAGCTAACAACAGAGTCGGCCCGAAGCGCCTTGTCGTCGGCGCTCACTACGGTCTGCGCGACTGGCTCGCGCAACGCGTCACCGCGGTCGTGATGGCCGTCTATACGCTCATCCTGCTGTTCTGGTTCTTCGTCGCCCGCGACTTCTCGTATGAAGGCTGGGCGTCGATCTTCGCGCTGCAGTGGATGAAGCTCGCCACCTTCGTCGCCTTGCTTTCGCTCTTCTATCACGCGTGGGTCGGCATTCGCGACATCTGGATGGATTACGTGAAGCCGGTCGGCCTTCGCCTGTCGCTTCAGGCGTTGACCATCCTCTGGCTGGTCGCTTGCGCTGGCTACGCTGCACAGATTCTCTGGAGAGTTTAAAGAATGGCTGCAATCAAGACTTCCTTGCCGCGTCGTCGTTTTGACGTGGTCATCGTCGGCGCGGGCGGCTCGGGCATGCGCGCCTCGCTGCAACTCGCGCGAGCCGGCCTGTCGGTCTGCGTGCTGTCCAAGGTGTTTCCGACGCGCTCGCACACGGTCGCCGCGCAAGGCGGGATCGGCGCGTCGCTTGGCAACATGAGCGAGGACAACTGGCACTATCACTTCTACGACACCATCAAGGGCTCCGACTGGCTCGGCGACCAGGATGCGATCGAATTCATGTGCCGCGAAGCGCCCAACGCGGTGTACGAACTGGAACACATGGGCATGCCGTTCGACCGTAACGCGGACGGCACGATCTATCAACGTCCGTTCGGCGGCCACACGGCGAACTACGGCGAGAAGCCGGTGCAGCGCGCGTGCGCCGCTGCCGACCGCACCGGCCACGCGCTGCTGCACACGCTGTACCAGCAGAACGTCGCGGCGAAGACGCAGTTCTTCGTCGAATGGATGGCGCTCGATCTGATCCGCGATGCCGATGGCGACGTGCTCGGCGTGACCGCGCTCGAAATGGAAACGGGCGACGTCTATATCCTCGAAGGCAAGACCACGCTCTTCGCCACGGGCGGCGCGGGGCGCATCTTCGCGGCATCGACCAATGCGTTCATCAACACCGGCGACGGGCTCGGGATGGCCGCGCGTTCGGGCATCGCGCTGCAGGACATGGAGTTCTGGCAGTTCCACCCGACGGGTGTCGCGGGCGCGGGCGTGCTGATCACCGAAGGCGTGCGCGGCGAGGGCGGCATTCTGCGCAACTCGAACGGCGAGCGCTTCATGGAACGCTACGCGCCGACGCTCAAGGACCTCGCGCCGCGCGACTTCGTCTCGCGCTCGATGGACCAGGAGATCAAGGAAGGACGCGGCGTCGGTCCGAACAAGGATCACGTGCTGCTCGACTTGTCGCACATCGGCGCGGAGACGATCATGAAGCGTCTGCCGTCGATCCGCGAGATCGCGCTGAAGTTTGCGAACGTCGATTGCATCAA
The DNA here is from genome assembly GCF_031451455.1 of Caballeronia sp. LZ024. NCBI lineage: Bacteria > Pseudomonadati > Pseudomonadota > Betaproteobacteria > Burkholderiales > Burkholderiaceae > Caballeronia > Caballeronia sp. LZ024. The sequence goes on from NZ_JARUXL010000020.1 coordinate 1,832, forward strand.
GGAACCGATCCCCGTCGTGCCGACCATCCACTATCAGATGGGCGGCATTCCGACCAACATCCACGGTCAGGTGGTGGGCACGGCCAAGGGCTACGACGATCCGGTCAACGGCTTCTACGCAGTGGGCGAATGCTCGTGCGTGTCGGTGCACGGCGCGAACCGTCTGGGCACGAACTCGCTGCTCGACCTGGTGGTGTTCGGCCGCGCGGCGGGCAATCACATCATCAAGCACGCGATGGAGATGAAGGAGCACAAGCCGCTGCCGGCGGACGCCGCCGACTTCGCGCTCGAACGTCTCTCGGTGCTGGAGAAGTCGACCTCGGGCGAATACACGCAGTCGATCGCGGGCGACATCCGCGCGAGCATGCAGGCGCATGCGGGCGTGTTCCGCACGTCGAAGCTGCTGGAAGAGGGCGTCGGCAAGGTCAATGAGCTGACCGAACGCGTGAAGCATGTGCACCTGAAGGACAAGTCGAAGGTGTTCAACACCGCGAAGGTGGAAGCGCTGGAGCTGGCGAACCTGATCGAGGTGGCGCGCGCGACGATGGTATCGGCCGAGGCGCGCAAGGAAAGCCGCGGCGCGCATGCGCACAGCGACTTCGAGCATCGCGACGACGAAAACTGGATGCGCCATACGCTGTGGTTCAGCGAGGGCGATCGTCTCGACTACAAGCCGGTGAAGATGCAGCCGCTGACGGTCGAATCGGTGCCGCCGAAGGCGCGTACGTTCTAAGGGTATATCGACATGGCAAAGAGAACATTTGAAATCTACCGCTACGATCCGGACAAGGACGCGGCGCCGCGCATGCAGAGTTACGAGATCGAGATCGACTCGCACGAACGCATGCTGCTCGATGCATTGCTGAAGCTCAAATCGGTCGATGAAACGCTGTCGTTTCGTCGCTCGTGCCGCGAGGGCGTGTGCGGTTCGGACGCGATGAACATCAACGGCAAGAACGGTCTGGCGTGTCTGCAGAACATGAACGACCTGCCGCAGAAGATTGTGCTGCGTCCGTTGCCGGGGCTGCCGGTGGTGCGCGACCTGATCTGCGACTTCACGCAATTTTTCAATCAGTATCATTCGATCAAGCCGTACCTGATCAACGACACGCCGCCGCCGGAGAAGGAGCGTCTGCAGTCGCCGGAAGAACGCGACGAGCTCGACGGCCTCTACGAATGTATTCTGTGCGCGAGCTGCTCGACGTCGTGCCCGAGCTTCTGGTGGAACCCCGACAAGTTCGTGGGACCGGCGGGCCTGTTGCAAGCCTATCGTTTTATCGCGGACAGCCGCGATGAAGCGACGGGTGAACGCCTCGACAACCTGGAAGATCCGTATCGTCTGTTCCGTTGCCATACGATCATGAACTGCGTGGATGTGTGCCCGAAGGGGCTCAATCCGACAAAGGCGATCGGCAAGATCAAGGAATTGATGGTGCGCCGCGCTGTCTGA
>NZ_JARUXL010000021.1:0-2860 GCF_031451455.1 Caballeronia sp. LZ024
TGAGCAAACCGGTGTCGCTCGAGGCACTGTACGAACAAATCGAAACAGTTGACCCGTTCAACGGCTCGCAAAAAGCTGGAAGCACAGGTGAATCATGATCGTGTTCGCATCCATGTCACGCGACCTTTCACACGACCCCTTGTGATGAGCGCGTCGTACTTGTCAACAGTGCATTTTTCCCCTTGCTGCGACTTGCCCTTGGACTGGCGCGATGCAATGACCGCTTTCGAGATGTGATCAGTCGTCTTAGCGGCTCGGCGCAATCCCGGTCGAAAGGCAGGTGTTGGCCGATCGGGTGCGTTCGCCAGCGGCCGATTATTTGCACTCCAGTTCGCCGGACATGCATTCGGCTGAGTGACCGTTCAGAGGAAGATCTCTGACCGGGTTGGGTCGGCAACGCTCAGTGCGACTTAATCTTGTCATCAGCGATGGCCTTCGCAAGTTCGTCGGCAAGAGCCGCTTGGACCGACGCATGCTTTTCTCGCACGGCCTCGGCGTCCTTCGTAAGTTCGGGAAGTTCATGGACCAGAGATGCGATCTCTGCATCCCGTGCGGCGGCCAACTCCGCCAGATTCTCAGGCCGCAATGCGCGTTCGAGGAGTCCTGCGTCAATGCCGAAATGCTTGCTGATAGCGTCGCAAGCATGTACGAGCGCGAACCACACTTGCTTTTCCTCGTCCAAGCCTTTGCTCTTAGGGCAGAAATAGCCGGCGTACAAAACGTCGCCGACTATCTCCGTTGCCGCCCAGTCTATGAGATCCTCTTTGAAAGCTCGCGTTTCGGTGCTGGCTGATGCAAACATGCGCAGCGCGTCCGCCTTCGATACCTCTCGCGAATAGATCTCGACGCGGCCACCGCCGGCCACAGCGTCGACCCAAACCAGGGCGCTACCGGGGTTCGACACGTTTGCCCCTCTCGTCGGGATCAGAAAAGTTCCTTCTGGGCGAGCGCAAGGCCTATCGCTTCGTTCTGTTCCGCCGTCAAGTTTCTAGCTTCGACGCGCTCTCGTCGATGAAAAATCATCGTTCCGTAGACGTCTGCCAACATCCTTTCTCTTGGCCAGACAGCGAAGTCATCCGTCGCCGCCTGCCGCGATCGCCAGTAGTTGATGGCGTTTTCAATATCAGTGATCGAGTACTCGTTCATGCTGCTAGCTGCCGTTGCCCTGTCAGGTGCCGATGATATTCCTCTTCGTCGCGTCTTGTCGCCGAGGCGGCGACGAACGCATCGTATTCTTCGGTGCGTTCGCTGCTCGTGCGTGGGCAACGGCTGTCCCTTGACGCTCGGGAGGCCGCGAGCGTTGGGCGGGCACCGGTGCTAGTGCTTTACTTCGTCTTCCAACTCGATGGCCAGATCCGCGGTCAACGCCGCCTGCACGGCTACGTGCCTTTCCCGAAATGCTTCGGCGCCGACCATGACCTCGGGATGCTGCTTGAAAACGCGGCTACTTCCGCGTCTCTCGCAGAGGTAAGCGCGGCTATGTTCGCGGGTTCTAACGCGAGCTCCAGCGTTTCGACTTCGATGCCGAAATGCTCGCTGATAGCAGCGACTGCATGCGAAATTGGAAATGCCACATCCACGTGGGCGTCTCTATCGCCGTCAACGAAAAAATAGCCGGCGCAAAGCAGGTCGCCTTTGACCTCGGCTGCGAGACGCGAGGCAAGATCGTCCTCGATTGCTCGCCGGTCGTTGCTCGCGGAGTCGAACATCCGCAGCGCCTCCTTCCTTTGTCGCTTCGCGCGAGTAAATTTCAACGCGACCATCTGCGGCGCGTTCTAGCTCGACATAGACAGTTGCACCATCAAGTGCGGACATATGTTTTTCCCTTTCGACGTTGGTGATTGAGTACCCCCTCATGCTGCTTTTCGGGTCTTGAGTAGATGTTTCAGTTGTTCACGGGTAAGGGCTGGATTCATTGCCTTCTCCAACACGATCTGCATTGAAAAGCGCCTCCACCTTGGCCCTATGCCGGGAGTCGACGAAGCGCTCATAGACTCACACGTATTGAGCGGCCGTCGCCTTCGACACGCGCAGGGTTCAGTTCGGCATATTTATAAAAGAAAGTTGCACCTCCTTTCCGCTCGGCTACCGTCAAGCTCGAACCCTCAGACCTCGCATTTTCGATACAGGCATTGACGACTATCTCCTTAAGATCCACTAAGGCTTTGCCGGCGACGAAAACATCGACTGGCGGCTTCAACATGATTTTGCTTTCTCCTTTTTAATCGGCTTCTGTTCGCGAGAACAGGGCAGGTGGCTGGCAACGGGCCTTCTAATGCAGAGGGCCGCGGATCAGCGCCATTTCCCGCTTGAATTCGTCCGGGGGGTTCTCTCTTATGTCGTCCATGGCTTCCACGAAGGCATCGTAGAAGTCTGCAAGCTCGGGATAGTTATCTTGCAGCCGCGCCATGCCGCGTTCGCGCTCGTCGATCAACGCTGCGACATTGCCCGGATGAAGCGCTGCGCGCACTTCATCGGGCGAGAAGCCGAAATACTTCTCCGCCGCATCGATTGCGTGCTCCCGGGCGAAAGCGACCGTCCCGTGAGGGCCACGAAGCCCCGGGGTCGAGTAGCCCAACAGCAAGACATCGCATTGAGTCTCGGTCGCAAGCAACGTTGCGACGTCCTCTTTGATCAATCGGGGGTCGCTGCTGGCCTTCGCGAACATTTGGAGCGCGTCGGCCTCCGTGACTTCCTTGCTCAGAAGCTCGACGCATCCGCCGTAGACATCAATCTCTAATTGGACGTAGATGGTCGTACCGTATGCGTCGCGCGAGGGCCGTCGAGAATTCTTTGGACAAGCGTCTGAGAATGCGGCAGGCTAAGCCTGCCGCAGGCAGAAGGGATCAACCCGATGAAG
>NZ_JARUXL010000022.1:0-2682 GCF_031451455.1 Caballeronia sp. LZ024
TGGATCTCGGTGCGCAGATTGCAGGAGCGCGCCGCTCTTGCCTTGGAACGCGCGCACGTCGCGCAACGGCGCAACGAACTTCAGGAGGCCTCGGACGAAGTCGAGCAGCACGCCAGGTTCGCCGCGCTCGAGGATTCGTTGCGCCGATTCCTTCAGCAGGAAACTGTCGGGCAATCCACGCCTTGAGCATGGCCACTCTCCCCGGGGCTGGGAGCGATAAGCGTATGATGGTTTTAGTACGCTCACGTGCGGCTGGCTGCGTCGACCGATAATCCCAGAGCGCGTCGCGCGAGGAGAACGACAATGAGCGACGCTATTGCGGGGCAACCTGAGCCCCGGTCCGCTGACAGTACGGTCCGTCCCGCCAGTAGTCTGCCGTTTCCCGTCGTCGGGATCGGCGCATCCGCCGGTGGAGTTCGAGCCCTGCTGCAGTTCTTCGAGAATGCCCCTACCGACATGGGCATGGCGTTCGTAGTCGTCTTGCACCTCTCGCCTGACCATGTGAGTAGCGCGGATGAGGTGCTGCGCCGTGTCACCGGCATGCCGGTTCTCCAGGTGGTACAGCCGGTCTTGATCGAAAAAAATCATGTGTATGTCATCGCGCCAGGGAAAAGCCTGGCGATGACTGACGGTTATTTGCGAGTCGCCGATTCAAAGCGCAGCGCCGGTAGCCCTGTGACCATCGACCGTTTCTTTCGGAGCCTCGCGGATGCGCACGGGCCTCACGCAATGTGTCTCGTGCTATCGGGCAGCGGCAGTGACGGAGCGGTTGGACTTAGCCGGATCAAGGAACAGGGTGGCATCACGCTCGCGCAACTCCCTGCAGATGCCGAGTATGCGCAGATGCCACAGAGCGCGATCGATACTGGGCAAGTCGATCTCGTCCTGCCCGTAACGGAGATGCCACAGAAGCTGCTTGAGTTATGGAGTAATGCTCGGACAATCTCCATTCCGGGAATCGCCACGTCTGAAATGCCGAAGGACCCAGACGCGCCGAGCACGGCAGAGGTGCAACACAGACGAGGCGACGACAGCCAAAGCGCGGAAGAATGTCTTCAGGAAATCCTGTCGGTTCTGCGCGCACGCACCGGTCACGACTTTCGCCACTACAAGCGCGCGACCATGCTTCGCCGCATTGAGCGTCGGCTTCAAGTCAACGCAGTACCCAGTTTGAGACTGTATCGGGACTTGCTGCGCAGACAGCCCGCGGAAACATCGGCTCTGTTGAGCGATATGCTGATCGGGGTCACCAATTTTTTTCGCGATCGGGAGGCGTTTGAGCGACTGCAAAGCGAGGTGGTGCCGGGACTCTTTTTCGGTAAGAAAGAAAGCCAGTCGGTGCGTGCATGGGTGGCTGGCGTCTCATCGGGTGAAGAAGCTTACTCAATCGCCATGCTGCTTGAACAGTATGCGCAACGGCATCACTCGTCCGCGCCGATTCAGGTGTTCGCCACCGATATCGATGAGCGGGCTCTCGGCCGTGCGCGTGCCGGAAGCTATCCGGATTCGATTGCGACAGACGTGCCGGTAGAACTTTTACAACAGTTCCTCACGAGGCAAGGCGAACGCTATGTGATCGTAAAAAGCTTGCGCGAGAAAGTTCTGTTTGCCGTACACAACGTCTTGCGCGACCCGCCGTTCGCCCGTCTTGACCTTGTCTCGTGCCGCAATCTCCTGATCTATCTGGATCGCATCGTGCAGCGTCAGGTCCTTGAGATGTTCCACTTCGCCCTGTGCCCAGAGGGATATCTTTTCTTGGGCACGTCGGAGTCTGCCGATGCCGCCGACGATCTGTTCGCGGTGGTCGATAAAAAAAACCGGATCTATCGCGCAAAGCCGGTCTCAATGGCGGTCCGCCCGCGGATAATGCGCCTGGTCGAACCAAAACCGATTGTGCCGATACCGGAACCGCAAAGGCGCGATCCGGTGCGACATGAACTGTCGCCTGGCGCGCTCCACCAGCGCGTGCTCGAAGAGTATGCGCCGCCCAGCATCATCGTCGATCGCGAGTCGACAATCGTTCACATGTCTGACAGCGCAGGACGCTTTCTTCATTACAGCGGCGGGAGTCCGACGACCAACGTCATCGCCGCGGCACTGCCCGATCTACGTCTTGATTTACGAACCGCGCTGTTCAAAGCGACGCGGAGCGGCAGAAGTGTGGAGGCTCGCCGGGTGAGTCTCCTGCGCGGTGGACAGCGCTCTTACGTGCACATTACCGTACGACCGTTTCATGACACTACGGTCAATGCGGAATTCGCGCTCATTCTGTTCGATGAAGTGCAAGAAACACTTGATGCCGCTGACGGCAAAGGCGCAAGCGAGGAAGACGCATCGGTAATGGCGCAGCTGGAACAGGAGCTTCAACGTAGCAAGCAGCATCTGAACGAAACGATCGAACAATACGAAACGACCCTTGAGGAGATGAAAGCGGGTAACGAAGAATTGCAGGCGATCAACGAAGAACTACGGTCGACCACCGAGGAACTTGAGAGCAGCAAGGAAGAGCTTCAGTCGATCAACGAAGAGCTTTTCACGGTCAACTCCGAGCTGCAGACGCGTATCGAGGATGCAAGCAAGGCCAACGACGATCTGCAGAACTTCATCAGCGCGAGCGATATCGCTACCTTGTTCGTCGACAAGACGATGAAGATCAAGCGCTTTACATCGAACGCGACTGGG
>NZ_JARUXL010000023.1:0-2658 GCF_031451455.1 Caballeronia sp. LZ024
GTAAGCGCTCGATCTCCCACACACGGGGCCAAGATGGCCGCGTAGCAACGGTCGCGTCAATACGGCGGTTGGATCAAGCGTTGTTACGCGGTCAAGTCGTAGGCTTTGAGAAGTTAAACGGCAGCAGGTCGCTAACATCAGCGTCTAATGCTCGTTGCGGCAATTCGCTAAGTACCCGTACAAGGTATGCATAAGGTTCGACGTTGCACGCTCGGCACGTGAGCATCAAGCTGTAGATCATGGCGCTGGCCTTCGCACCGGCAACCGTGTCACTGAACATCCACGAGGATCTGCCCGTGCAGAATGGCCGGATGTCACGCTCGATCACGTTGTTATCGATTGGGGCGCGCCCATCGTTCACGTAGCGGCTCAGGTACGTCCACTGATTGCGTGTATAGGAGATCGCCTTGCCCAGCAGGCTCTCAGGAAGGATCTGCGGTGCCAGTTCGTCAAGCCATTTCCTGAAGGATTCGAGCAGCGGCACGCTGTGTAGCTGGCGCAGCCGGAAGGTGTAATCGACGCGCGTCTCGCTTTCGGGCAGATCCCCCTTTGCGAGTGTTTCGACCTGGTAGAGCGCCTTGAAGTATTCCAGTGCATGTGCGGCCCGCCCGCCTGGTTTCTTCATGCCCTTGAGGGCATCCACGAAGGCACGCCGGGCGTGGGCCAGGCAACCAAAGTGCATCGGACCTTCGAGCGTGCGCCAGGCGGCGTATCCATCGGTCATCAGCAGGCCCTTGTAGCCCGCGAGGAACGCTTGGGGATATTGCTGAGCACGTCCCGGCTGGTAGTCGAACAGCACGACGGGTTCGCAGCAGTCTTCAGCGCTACGGTACACCCACATATACGAGGTGCTCTGAGCGGCTTTGCCCGGCTCCTTGAGCACCTGTACCGTGGTCTCGTCGCCGTGAATCAGCTGTTGCGACAGCAGTGTCTTGCGCAGCGCCTCGTACAGACGGCTGTAATGCAACTCAGCAGGCCGGATGATCCAGTTCGCCAGCGTAGCGCGTCCGACTTCGATGTCCGCGCGCGCCAGCGCATGGGCCATCCGGTATAGCGGTGTTCCGTCAACGTATTTGCCCGCGGTGACCGTGGCGATCATCGCCGCACTGGCATTGCTGCCCGGCAACGGCTGGGCCGGCATCGGTGCGGTGATGACCGGCGTGCGCTCGGCGTGGCGCTCGCAGTGGCGGCATGCGTACTTGAAGCGCACGTGCTGAAGCACCGACGCCTTTACTTCGATGTGCAACTGTTCGCTGAGCTCTTCACCCATGCGGTGCAGCGCGTGCGCGCAGCACGGGCATACCTTCGCGCTCTCGGGCAGATCGTATTCGATGCGTTGGCGTGGCAGGTGCGCCGGTAAAGGCTTACGTCCCGGTTTGCTTCTCGTGGGTGCCGGCGGATCCGGCAGGCCCGTGTCGGGGAGCACAAACGCGTCGTCAGTGGCGCCGGCGTCCATGTCGTCGGGTTCGGAGCCGACGACCTGTTCGGCCTCGTCGAAGACGCGATCCTTGAGCTTCTCGCTGCTTGGGGCGAATCGCTTGCTTTGCGCGAGGCGGAACTGCTCTTCGAGCTGCGTGATCCGTTCGCCCAGCTGCCGATTGCGTGTCTCGAGTTCACGGATATAGGCCTGGGCGGCTGGCGGCAATCGGGAGAAGTCGTCCTCGTTCATGCCTCCACGATAACGAAGTGTCGCGCGCGATGGGTTTACGGAAATTTGTAACAGGCCGGCTGACGCTGACAGGTGACGCGCAATGCTCAACTGGCGTGATGATACGACCGTACCGGGTGGCGGCGCACAGCATCAATGTCGATGCCCTCCAGGAGCCAGTGCAACTGCTCGCTCGTCAGCTTGACTACGGTTTGCTGCCGGCTTGGCCATACGAAGTGGTCTTCTTCGAGGCGCCTCAACATCATCCAGAAACCGTTGCGATCGTAGAACAGCAGTTTGACCCGGTCGCGTTTGCGGTTGTGGAAGGCGAACACGGCGCGTGCAAACGGATCGAGCTGCATGGACTGCTCGACGAGCGTCACGAGGCTATTGATGCCGGCCCTGAAGTCGATCGGTTCGCGATGCAGGAAGACCGCCAGGTCGGCTTCGAACCGAAACATCAGCGCGCTCCCAATGCGACGACCATCGCATTAACGATTGCCACGTCCTCTGCTGAACATTCGAGCTCAAGCTTCACGCCATTGGGCAGATGGGCAGACAGCCGTGCCAGTCGTGTTGAGCGTGGCGAAACGCGGGATGATTCTGCTCTGGTGGCGTGGTGCGACGCGGGCGCGGACGCCATGACCGCTGTCGGCTCGTCGATCGCTACGACCGGAACAAACGCTGACGGTGCGACCGGCTCGTTGTGCCCGATCGGGGGCCGGGCGCGATTACTCGCCTGAACCCATTTATGCAACTGGTTGGCATTAACGCCTGCCTTCAGGGCGAGGCCCGATAGCGAAGCGCCTGGCCGCAGACAGGCTTCGACGAGTCGTCGTTTGTCCGTTGGATCGAAGCTTCGCTTGCCGCCGACACCAACACGCGTCACGCGTAGGGGCAAAAAGCTGAGGTCATCTTCTGTCATGGATTGCGTCCGCAAAGTGAGGTTGCGGACGCAATCGTGAGCCTTCTTAACAACGCAAGCTAGGTGTGCGAAATCGCGCGCTTAC
>NZ_JARUXL010000024.1:0-2550 GCF_031451455.1 Caballeronia sp. LZ024
GTATGCGTCGCGCGAGGGCCGTCGAGAATTCTTTGGACAAGCGTCTGAGAATGCGGCAGGCTAAGCCTGCCGCAGGCAGAAGGGATCAACCCGATGAAGGTGGAGATGGTAACAGGTGCTTCGCGACGTTCCAGGGCAACAGTTCGGCGATGCGATTGGCCTGGTGATCGGCGATGTGTGTAAGGACATATTCCAGGTAGGCGCGCGGGTTGATACCATTCAACTTGCACGAGCCGATCAGGCTATACATTGAGGCGGCTCGCTCGCCACCGCTGTCAGAGCCAGCGAACATGAAATTGCGCCGGCCGAGGGCCACGCAGCGCAAAGCATTTTCGGCGAGCACGTTGCTGATTTCGACGCAGCCGTCATCACAGAACAGTGTGAGCCCGTCCCAGCGATTCAGAGAGTAGTTGATCGCTTCGACCAGCGGTGCCTTTGGCCAAAGCGTCGCACGTTTCTCCCTCATCGACCTTTCAAGGGCCGCGAGCAATGGATTGCTCTTTTCTTGCCTGACGCGTCGCCGCTCATCCGGCGGTTTGCCGCGGATATCAGCCTCGATTCCGTAAAACTCGCCAATCATGTCGAGCCATTGCTTCGTGGTGTCCGACGGGGCTGTCTCATGCACGTTGAATACGTATCGTCGCGCATGATCCCAGCAAAATGCCAGACGAACTTTGCCGCCTTCGTTCAACTCGTTGAAACCGGCATAGCCGTCGGCCTGAAGGATGCCTTCGAATCCGGCAAGATGGGTCTGGGGGTGAATGCCTTTGCGGTCCGGCGAGTAAGCGAACCAGACAGAAGCAGGTTCGCTCGAACCTGAGCGGCGATCATCGCGCACGTAGACCCACAATCGACCGGTCTTGGTCTTTTTGTTCCCAGGCGCAAGCACCGGGATCGGCGTGTCGTCCGCGTGGAGCTTGGCAGTCGCCATCGTGTAGCGACGCAGGGCTTCAGTCAGCAGCCGGCAGAGTTCTTCGCATTGCCCGACCCAACGTGCCATGGTGGCCCGATCGAGACGTACGCCATCGCGCGCCGCGATCTCGGATTGCCGATACAGGGGCGTGTGGTTTGCATACTTCGCCACGATGATCTCGGCCAGCAAGCTCGGATGCGCGATGCTGCGCTCGATCGGCAGCCCCGGCATGGGAGGTTGCGCGATATGGCCGCAACCGGTGCAGATCCGCTTGCGACGGATAGTGCGGATGACCTTGAACATCGCCGTGACGCGCGCGAGTTGCTCAGACACATCCTCGCCGAGCAACTCCATGGCGCTGTTGCACTTCGGGCAGATGGAATCGGGCTCGAGCTCGTGCTCTTCGCGTGGCAGATGGGGCGCCAAGGCTTCCTTCGGGGATGCTGCAGACACGCCCGAGCTCGATGCACGAGCGCGTGCACGGCGAACATCGGCAACGCCGCTGCCCGTTGCCAGATCCTCGAGTTGGGTTTCGAGCCGATCGATCTGCCGCTCCAACTGCTCGGATTTACGACCGAAGTGCATGCGCCTGAGCTTGTCGATCTGCGCTTTCAGGCGTTCGATTTGCTGGTCCCGTTCGACAATCTCCCGGTCACGTTCGGCGATCTCCTGCTGCATCTTTGCGATCGATGCCTGCTGCTCGAGCACCAGGGCGTGGAGCTCGGCAACGGTGTCAGGAAGCGGCGCATGATCGGGCATGTGCCGCAGTTTACGAGCCTTCGATGCGGTTTACAACATCGACAATGCGGCCGTGCGACGGGGCTGTCGCCAATCGATGCCTTCCAGCAACATCGACAGCTGTGCCGACGTCAGAAAGATCTTGCCGCCATCCGCCTGGGGCCAAATAAACCGCCCATGCGAAAGCCGCTTCGCGAGAAGCCATAGTCCGTCATCTGTTGCCCATAGAATTTTTACGAGATCGCCGCGACGTCCCCGAAAAATGAACACGTCGCCGCCGAGCGGATTGTCTTCGAGTGCCGATTGCACCTTCGCGGCAAGAGCCGGGAAACCACTACGCATGTCGGTGATGCCTGCGGCGATCCAGATGCGAGTGCCAGCCGGCAGGCCGATCATCGGGACAGCTCCCGAATCAGCAGCCGCAGCATATCCGGCGACACGTTACCGCGAATGCGCAAGCGTGCACGGTCAAATTCAATCTCGCAGGCGTCCTCCGACACAGCCTCGCGGACCGGCATCGAGGCCTCAGCTTCCGGGACAATGCTGACTGGAAGTAACGATGCAACGTCTAACGATGCAACGTCACCATCGGGTTCCTGTCTGGCAGGTCCCGGACGCGGCGCCCCAAATGCACCCTGAAGATACTGGCGACGCCATCTGAACAGCAGGTTGGTGTTTATGTCGTTGCGACGCGCGACCAGCGATACAGACGCCCCGGGCTCGAACGTCTGTTCGACCAGCTGTCGTTTGAATTCGCGCGCAAAGTTGGGGCGCTTGCCCGGTGCCTCGCACTTACTATCCACAATCTCGGCCACTTTGGTTCCCATCAAAACATTTGATGGGAACCAAATTACCCCCGTTCACTGCTGCCCGGAGAACGGCCGACGTGAGACGCATAC
>NZ_JARUXL010000025.1:0-2545 GCF_031451455.1 Caballeronia sp. LZ024
TGGGCGGCGACAATGGTTAAGTCCGGTGTAGCGACATTCATCTTGGCCGGTAGTGAGAAGTCGAAGGCGGCGTAGCCCCGGAGACGACGAGCTGCCGGCGCCGCCGGGTCGGCGAGGCCTAGGATGGCTGACTAAAGCTTAAAAAGCGGTCAGCTCATGTCTGGAACCCGCATCACCGACCACCAGGTCCGCCTCTACATGAACAATCGCAAACACCATCCCCAGAAGCTTGCAGCCGCCAAGTCTGGTATGAGCGAGCGCACGGCGCGACGCGTTGAACACGATGCCGGCTTGCCGTCGCAGCAGCCACGGCGCTACTGGCGTTCCCGCCCTGATCCGTTTGTCGATGTTTGGGAATCAGAGATCGTCCCGTTGCTGCGCAGTTCGCCGAAGCTGAAGGCGGTGACCTTGCTGCGTAAATTGCAGGAAGACCATCCGGACCGGTTCCCCGACAGCATGCGGCGCACGTTCGAGCGGCACGTCAGTCAGTGGCGCGCGCTTGAAGGACCTAACAAGGAAGTGTTCTTCCCCCAAACGTATCTGCCCGGCGCGCGAGGCCTGTCGGACTTCACTCACATGGACAAGCTGCGCGTGACGATCGGCGGCGCCCCATTTAGCCACCTGTTGTATCACTTCGTGCTGGCGTTCTCGCGCTGGGAGTACGCCAGCGTGGTCGATGGCGGCGAGAGCTTCCAGGCACTCGCTACAGGATTGCAAAACGCGCTGTGGCAGGCTGGCGGCTGCCCACGCGAACACCGCTCTGACAGTTTGTCGGCGGCATTCAGAAATTTGCAGGAAGAGGAAGACTTCACGGCCCGCTATGCCGCGTTGCTCGAACATTACGGGATGGAGGGCACGCGCAACAATCGGGGCCTGGGTCATGAGAACGGCAGTGTCGAATCCTCACATCGCTACCTGAAGGATCAAGTCGATCAGGCCATGGAACTGCGCGGTCATCGCGACTTCGCCGATCGGGCGGCCTACGACGAGTTTGTGCGCGGCGTCGTGATGCGGCGGAACCGGCGCAATGCTGCAGCGTTCCAGGTCGAACGCGAATACCTGCTGGATCTGCCTGAGCACCGTACCACTGACTTCGTTGAGGAAGAGGCCCGCGTGACTCGCTGCGGCACGTTCAGCGTGCGCTGCGTCCTGTATAGCGCGCCGTCACGGCTGATTGGCCATCGACTGAAGGTACGCGTGTATAGCGACCGGATCGATTGCTATCTGTCCGGCGCGCTCGTGCATAGCACGTCGAGAGCCACGCACACGAGCAAGAGGCGCGGCCGCGGCATCGACTACCGGCACTTCATCGATTCGCTCAAGCGTAAGCCGCAGGCCTTCAGAGGGCTCGCGTTCCGCGACGATCTGTTTCCCCGCGAAGCCTACCGCCGGACCTGGGAGCGACTGGATCAGACACTGACTCCACGCAGCGCCTGCAAAACCATGGTGGGACTGCTTGAGCTGGCCGGAAACTACGGCGTCGAGGCGCAACTGGCCGAGCGGCTCGATGCATTGCTCGAACTCGGTGAACTGCCTGATCTGAAGGCGCTGTTCGATGAGTTCGCGCCGCGCCAGGCCGAGTGTCCCGTGGTGGTGGTCGAGATGCCGTCCGCTGCGCTTTATGACACGTTGCTCGATGAGGAGGTGCTCGCATGAATGCCTCCGCTTACGATGCTGGCCGTATGGCGCTGATGCTCAATGAGTTGCGTCTGCCAACGATCGGCCGCTTGTGGTCCGACTTCGCCGAACGCTCGGACAAGGAAGGCTGGCAGGCGTCCCGCTTGCTTGGCGCGCTGCTCGAACATGAGCTTGCCGAGCGCGCCAATCGAAGAATCGAACGCCATCGCACCGAGTCACATCTGGATCCCACCAAGACGCTCGCCACCTTCGACTTCGGCGTTGTCCCCATGGTATCGAAGGCGCATGTGATGGCGCTGGCCACCGGTGATTCGTGGCTCGAGAAAGGCGCCACGATCCTGCTGTTCGGGCCGCCTGGCGGGGGTAAAAGTCACCTTGGAAGCGCCATCGGACACGCCCTAATCGACGCCGGATATCGGGTGCTGTTCACGCGCACCGGCGAAATCGTGCAGAAACTCCAGGTCGCACGACAAAGTCTGCAGCTGCCTTCGGCGCTCGCCAAACTCGACCGGTTCGACCTGATCATCCTGGACGATCTGTCGTATGTGAGGAAGGACCAGGCCGAAACCAGCGTGCTGTTCGAGCTGATCGCTGAGAGGTATGAGCGGAAAAGTCTTCTGATAACGGCCAATCAGCCGTTCTCGGGGTGGAATGACGTCTTCCCCGACCCCGGCATGACGGTGGCCGCCATTGACCGGCTCGTCCATCACTCGACGATCTTCGAGCTGAACGTTGAAAGCTATCGACGCCGTACCGCTAGCGACAAACAGAAAGAGCGCCGCCGTCAATTACCCACCGACAATCCGAGCGGAGCGACAACCATGACAACCTGACGCAGCGTCAATCATCCCGACCGACCGGCCAAGATGATTGACGGTAAACCGGACATGCTGCTTGACGGTATCCA
>NZ_JARUXL010000026.1:0-2404 GCF_031451455.1 Caballeronia sp. LZ024
GTAAGCGCCCGGTGATGGCATCTTGAATCGATGTAGCAGCCTTGGGAGCATCGTGTCCACTTAACGAATAGGTGGACAAGTGAACACTAATGACCAGGATGCCCCTTTGGGTCGCCGCAAACGGCGGCGATACACGGATGAATTCAAAGCGGAAGTAGTCGCAGCCTGCCAGGGACCAGGCGTGTCGGTTGCCGCGATCGCGTTGATGCATAAACTGAATGCCAACTTGCTGCGGCGTTGGTTGGAGAAAGCCGAGAGCGGCGCAACGACGACGGGCAGTGATGTCGTGGCAATGAAGCCGTCAGCGGCGGCGCCCATACCACCTGCTTTCGTCCCACTTCAAGTAAGCGATGCGAATAGTCATCAAAGGGAAATACGCGTCGAAGTAAGGCGCGGCCATCAATCAATCACGGTCAGTTGGCCGACGTCAGACGCGGCCCAGTGCGCAGCGTGGTTACGCGAGTGGCTGAAGTGATCCGCATCGACGAGGCGTGGCTCGCAGTCGACCCGCTGGACATGCGAGCGGGTTTCGATACAGTACTCGCGCGCGTGGTTGCCGTGTTTGACGCTGCTCATCCCCACCACGCCTATCTCTTCACCAACCGTCGGGCCAACCGCATGAAGGTGCTCGTGCATGACGGAATCGGAATCTGGCTGGCAGCACGACGGCTGAACCAGGGACAGTTCGTCTGGCCGCAGCCCGGAACTGACACGCGCCGGGCGATCACGCAGGAGCAACTGGCCGGACTCGTGCTCGGATTGCCGTGGCAGCGCATTGGCAAGGACGGCGTGATTCGCGTGGTGTGAGCCGGCCCGCGGCAATCGGTGCGTGTGCCAATACCCTTGTTGCACGGGCTTTGGCACACTATTGGTCATGATCGATAGGACACAACTCCAGGACATGAGCGCAGACGATCTGCGTGCGCTCGCCCTGGAATTGATGACCGAAGTCCAGGCGAAACAACACATCGTCGATCGCACGGAAGCAGCACTACGATTCAGCGACGCGAAGCTCGCGCAACTCACGCACGAAATGGCCGTACTTAAACGCTGGAAGTTTGCGGCCCGAAGCGAGAAGCTCGGTCACGAGCAGCAAAGCCTGCTCGATGAAGCTAGCGATGCCGACCTGGCCGCCATCGAACTCGAGTTGGAGAGGCTGTCCACCGAGCCAAAGACCAAAGGCGCGCCGAACAAACCGCGCCGGGCGCCGCTTCCGGCGAACCTTCCACGTGTCAATGTCCATCACGAGCCCGAGTCGACCGTCTGCGGCTGTGGCTGTGAGCTCAAGCGCATCGGCGAGGATGTCAGCGAGAAGCTCGATTACACGCCGGGCGTGTTCACCGTCGAGCGTCACGTTCGTGGCAAATGGGTGTGCGCTCGCTGCGAAACCTTAACTCAGGCACCGGTGCCGGCGCACGTCATCGATAAGGGCATCCCGACGGCGGGCCTGCTGGCTCACGTGCTTGTTTCGAAACACGGTGATCACCTTCCGCTGTACAGACAAGAACGCATCTTCGCGCGTGCCGGCCTGGCCATTCCCCGATCAACACTGGGCCAATGGGTGGGCACGTGTGGCGTTCAACTGCAGCCGTTAATCGACGCGCTAAAAGAGAAGATCCTGAAGCATCGCGTGTTGCACGCCGACGAGACACCGATTTCGATGCTCAGTCCGGGAAAGGGGAAGACGCACCGCGCTTATCTCTGGACTTATTGCCCGGGAGCATTCGAACCATTGAAGGCGGTTGTCTACGACTTTGCCGAGAGCCGCGCGGGCGAACATGCGCGAGCCTTCCTTGACCCATGGCGCGGCCACTTGGTGTGCGATGACTTCGCGGGCTATAAGCAGCTGTTTGCCCAAGGCGTGACCGAGGTTGGTTGCCTGGCCCACGCGCGCCGTAAGTTCTACGACTTGCATGTTGCCAGTCGAAGCCAGATTGCCGAAGATGCCTTGCGCTACATCAGCCAGCTGTACGATGTCGAGCGCGAGGCGCGTGATCTCTCCCCCGAGAATCGATTGGAACTTCGCCAACGATGCGCGCGTCCCGTCGCCGAAGCATTGCACACCTGGATGGTTCTGCAGCGTGCACACGTGAACGAAGGTTCGTCCATAGCGAAGGCGCTCGACTACAGTCTGCGGCGGTGGGCAGCGCTCACCCGATATCTCGACGATCCGCAGCTTCCCGTCGATAACAATTGGTGCGAGAACCAGATAAGGCCGATTGCCGTCAGCAGAGGGAACTGGCTCTTCGCGGGTTCCGCGCGAGCAGGCAAGCGATCGGCTGCAGTGATGAGTCTCATCCAGTCGGTCAAGCTTAATGGGCACGATCCCTATGCCTATCTGAAAGACATCATGACGCGGCTCCCTACACAGCCCGCCAGCCGGCTTGACGAGTTGCTGCCGCAC
>NZ_JARUXL010000027.1:0-2382 GCF_031451455.1 Caballeronia sp. LZ024
CACTTTCATCTTACAATTCGACTTCGCCGAATTTATTAAGCCTTGTCCCACAGCGTGAACTCAAAGAACGTCAAATACGCCAACGCGATTTTCAATGCTTCGACACCTGTCATCCGTATTCATGGCATAGGAGGTGGGCGCTGGAAGCGAAAGGTAGCTAAGGGCGCGAGAATCGGACCATGGCTTCAAGCCAAGTACGACATCCTCGACGCTGCGGTCTGGGCGGCAAAGACCCCTGCTTGTACTTAGTTGCCGGGAGCGATGACGTAATTCGATATGTGGGCATCTCTCGAAATCGGCTCAAAGACCGTTGGCGGACATCTCCCGCGTATGTGTCAACGCCGACTGAAACCTGACCCACGTTTCGACGTTTCGCCGAAGTAAAACTGACCCACCCGGGTCCTGTATCACGCGGCTACTTTCGTGCTTGCCCGCGTGCCTGTTTGTCCCGCCTTTCTCTTGTCCTTCAATCGATAGCTCTCACCGCTGATTTGCACGATATGAGCGTGATGTAAAAGCCTGTCGAGCATCGCCGCTGTCAGCGTCTGGTCGTCAGCGAAGGCCGTCGCCCACTGCGTGAACGGCAGGTTGCTGGTCAACACGATTGAACCGCGCTCATAGCGTTTCGCGACGACATTGAAGAACAAGTTCGCCTCCTCGCGTCCGAATGGCAGGTAGCCGATTTCGTCGATGATGAGCAGCCTGGGTCCTATCACCGCGCGATTGAAGAACTCCCGCAAGCGATTCTGCTGTCGGGCGGCGGCCAGTTGCATCATCAGGTCGGCGGCCGAGATGAACCGCGTCTTGATGCCCGCCTGCGCCGCCCGGTACGCCAGCGAGGTCGCAATGTGCGTCTTGCCGACCCCGGATGGTCCGAGCAGCACGACATTCTCGGCCCGCTCAATGAACGCCAGACTCGCCAGCTCCTGAATCTGCGCACGCGGCGCGCCGCTGGCGAAGCTGAAGTCGTATTGCTCCAGCGTCTTGACGCCGGGCAACGCTGCCAGCTTCGTGAGCACCTGACGCTTGCGCTGCTCGCGCGCGCCAAGTTCCGCTTGCAGGAGCTGCTCAAGGAAGTCGGCCATACTCGAATCGGTCGTTGCAGTGCGTTGTGCAAGCGGCGCCCAGTCGGTGGCGATGCAGTCGAGCTTCAGTTGCGCGCACAGCCCGGCAATCCGTTCATGTTGCAGATTCATGCTGCGACCTCCAGCAACGCGTCGTAGACCGCCAGCGGATGTTGAAGGCTCTCACGTGGCAGCACCCGGCGGTTGTCCGGCACAGCGAGCGCAGGTGTCCGCGCCGGCAACGGCAGAAGCGCCGTCTGCTCGGTTGTAAGCAGCACCGCCGGACGCTCACCCGTCGTCCCGTGACGGCGCGCGTTGGCAACTTCTGACAGCCACCGGCCGATGTGCGCGTTGGCGGCTTCAACGTCCAGCTTCAATCCCGATGACCTGAGCGTTGCAGCAAGCGGTACAACAAAGCTCTCCTTGAGATAGCGGTTGAAGCGTTCGACCTTGCCCTTGGTCTTCGCGCGATACGGGCGACACACCTTCGGCGTGAACCCATAGGTCTCCGCCAGCGCCAGCAACTGCGTATTCCAGCGATGCTGGCCCTCGCCGAATGCATCGCGCTCTATGACCACGGACTTCGCGTTGTCGAACAGCACATGTTCCGGCGTGCCGCCGAAGTAGACAAGTGCCTCACGCAGGCAGTCGCACAGCGTCGTGGCGTCCTCGCGCGCAGTGAACCGAACGAAGCTCGCGCGGCTGTAACCCATTGTCGCGACCAGCGCGAGCAACGGCTCGCGTCCTCGACGGATAACGGTGAAATCGGCCTGCATCTGCTTGCCGGGCGCAGTCTCGAAGCGCACCACCGGTTCGGCTTCGGGACGCTTGTGGGGCACCAGAAACGCCTTGATCTGACTGATGCCGCCTTCGTATCCTGCTTCCTGCAATTCGCGAAGGAGAACAGTCGCCGGAATCCAGTGCGGCCGGGCAGCGGAAACGCGCTCCAGCAAATAGTCCTTGAATGGGTCGAGCTTCGTTGCTCGCGGCTCACGCTGGCTGTAACGGCTAGCCTGCTCGTTCCTCAGATAGCGTCGCACGGTGTTGCGCGATAAACCTGTTTGCCTCGCTATCTCACGCACCGCTGTCCCGCGTCGGGCCAATACCTTGATTTCCACTGCTTGCTCCTGAGTCAGCATCGGCGGCAAAAGCCGCCATCGTCTCCCAGGTGGGTCAGGTTTACTTCGGCGCCAGGGTCATTTTTACATCGGCGCTAACACGTATGACGCGGACACAATGATCCGCCTGCCCGAAAACCAGCTTTTTCATAGCCAATGCTGGAAACACATCGAGCTCGAATGCACTCAACACCCGAAAA
>NZ_JARUXL010000028.1:0-2277 GCF_031451455.1 Caballeronia sp. LZ024
CGGTGCAGTGTGCGAAACCAAAACGTGGTGCGCAATGCGTCAAAAGGCAGCGCATCCGTACGAAAGGAAGCGCTGGTCTGAGTCGGAATTCCATGCGCACTGCGGCACTTGTGAACATGCGGCCTTGCGCCTCTGGAGTCCTTCTCCCGCCGTTCAACCTCATCTGAGCGGCCCCTCGCGGTAGAGTCTTCGCGAAGACAGCTTTGGCGAAAGAGGGCCCTTTTGCCGAGGCGTTCGCGCGTTATTTACGAAGCGCCGGCCGGTCTGAGACGTATATCCAGCGCGGGTGGGCGACGGGCACAATTTAATGTCCGAAGTCCGCTCGCCGTTCAGAATCCAATAACCGATTCATAAAAGTTTCGATCACCGAAACCAAGTAAAAGCGCTTGGAATTTTTCACACGCCTCTCGAAAGCGATCGTTCGTTTTGTTTATGGATAGGCATTAGTCTCCGCGCGACAGCCCCCAGTCGGCGCATTCAAACAAAAGAGGTCAAGACCAGAACCGCCCAAGGACGTAATTTTTACCTGAAAATTATTCGAACGGTCGTGTTAAAGAGATCTAACCACGGTAAACCCGGATTAATATGCGTTTCATAAGCATGTTTCAATCATTTCCAGATCGACAAAAGTTGGTGATTTCCAGGCGCCCGTCTTATGCGTAATAACTACGGTGGCTCACATGTGCGAAACCTTCTTGAGATGGATCATCGCAGGCGACGCAGCGTTGATCGCCATCGCCATGGTATTCGACCATTACATTCGCGAGCGCCGAGGCGATCGCATTCTGCGAGGCTTGAGAGAAAAAGGATCGGCTCTCGGGATAAGTCTTCGCAATTAACGCTGATTGATAGACCGTCATATGAATGTGTATGAGCTGAAGAGGAAAGAACTTATGCACTTAGAAACTGTTGTCAATTATCTTGAAATGTCGCGAAGCGATAGAACGTCTGGCGCCAGTTGCATTATCTTCAGCTCCGTATATTGGAGATCGCGGGTGCTCGCGATTCGCGGCTCGAATTCAGAGGCTGATATTGAAACGAGAACGCGAAAACTTCTCGATCGCTTATCAGCGCTCATGGAACGTTGAAGGTACGGTGCCGTCGCTTGCGCGCGTGACCACAAGGCGCTTTCGGATACAGAGACGCCCGGGCGCGACTGCTGCGTCTGTCTAACAGGAGAACGGCGATGCTGGCCGTGCGTAGGCCGATGGCCGTAGGAACGGCACGATTCGCAATCGCAATGTCTCAGTACTCCGAGAAGCACCTATTGCACAAAAGCGGTTAACCCTTGGCAAGCTCTGCCGTTCGTCTCGTTGCATCGTTGTTCAGTTCTTCGGTCTCTTTGCTTGAAAAGAAGACGCTCTGCTGGCTGCCGAAGTTAGCTGTCTAACATGCGGCGCTCATTGCGGCGATGGGCGTCGCGCCTGACCCATATCACAAACTCCAAGGACGACCGATGAGTACTATGATTTTCTATCACCGTGGGGCTGCCTTCACGCCACTTTGCACTCGGGTTGGCAGGACCTTCGTCGCGACCGCCTCGATTCTCGAAGAGGACGGCAATGTGATGTCCTTGGGTAAGCTTGGCGTGTTCGCGAGCAAGAAGGGCGCGTTGACTTTCGCCGTCCGATGCGCCGCTGCATTCATCGATGGCGAGGATATGCCGTTACCTCCCTTCCAGTCCGATTTTGGTTCACTGACCGCGAGAACGCCAGAGTCCGCCGCAGCAGAAGAGCAAACACAATCGGAGCCAATATTGCAACACCCGACGGACTTGATGAATAGGGCGACTTCTGTACCGACTGAATGCCGCGAACTGCGGCCGTCGCCTCGAACTGACAACCCGTCAGAGGGGAGAATGACCGTCGTCGATCGTCGCGTAGACATCCTTCCGTAAGTCTTCATCGGCCTGTCGAACGCCAAATGGCACCTACTGAAGCGCCTGATCAACGGCGATACTCGAATGAGGAAATCGGAAAACCGCCGGCCAATGTGAAAGACAGGGTCGATGGCCGTTGCATCTCGGAAGCCGCCATTCGGGCCTGGTTGGATCGAGTGGCCGAAATGGGTCGGGTTGCGTCGGACCGCTCTTCAAGTTCATCGCCGGAAAGCGGCCACCGGAATCCCGCTTCCGGGAAGCGGCCAGTCACCTTAGATGACGCACCCTGTTTGTCGTGTTTGTCGGATACGCAGGCCAGGGATTGATGCGACGCATTGCACGTGGGTGATCTCGCCAGGCGTCGCTGCACGAGGTGCCGGCAACCTTCTGGGGATCCT
>NZ_JARUXL010000029.1:0-1533 GCF_031451455.1 Caballeronia sp. LZ024
CTGGATGACCGGGGTTGAGCAGATAGTTGGTTTCAGCAGGGACGACCGCGCTCGGCACGGCAAGCACCGCGCTCCTTCGCTTCTGCGCCCACATCGCACATGAGCCCGTGCAAGCAAACACATCAGCAGCAGCGAAGCGCAACCGCAGACGGTCACGGCAACGCCGCACGCGAAGACCAGGGACGAAGTCCAGGCGGAACTGGGAGAGGCAAGAATCAGCGGGGCCCTTCCGCGCTTCGGCAATCCGGATCCGTCAAGCGTCCTGGCTCTCCGCTGGCATTCCGAATGCTACCGCATGCGCTACACCAACTATCCGCGGAACAGCCATGAATCCCGAGCCGTTTGATCCGGTAGAACGCGCTGACAAGCGCCGCAAAGAACTCGATGACGGAGACGTGAAGCAGAAGCCCGACGGCACGAACGAACAAAATGAGCACGGCAGCATGGACGCCTCCCTTGTTCCGAAGGGAAAAGACAATCCCGAACAGTGACCATATCAGCCTGAGCACGATCACCTCGACCCGGATGTCGAACCAGGGTCCCAACTCGGCCATCCAGCGAGCAAGCGAGACTCGGAAGCCTGATCGACGGTGTTGAATCCTGTCGTACCTGGTAGCGCTGAAACAGTGCCAGCGTCGACGCTCAAGCCAAGATCGACGCGACGAGCGCTGCGTCGCCATCCGACCACAGAGCGAGAGCACGTGCTGTCCACACTTTGCAAAACTCCCTGACCGCTTCATGCCCGCATCGGATCCGCGCCGGCCGCAAGCGCCCGTGAATGGCACGCGCGTTGCTGAACTGACCACGCGCGGCCGCTCAAGCTCTTAAGCGAAACAGCCGCGCACTATCCGGCACGCGGCTTTCTCGGCCGCACGACGCCAGCGCGGCTATTTCAGCGCTGAGACGCGCAGCAGCCGCGACCGCAAACGACGCATCCGCGTTCCTGTCGGTCGCTGCGCGATCCAAATTATCTTGCAAATTTGATTGCGCGCTAACCGCGCAAGGAAATCGTTCGCCCTGAAAGGAGCTTTTGATATGTTCGTGCACAACAAACGCCTGCAATACACTGTCCGCGTGGCCGCTCCCAATCCCGGCCTTGCCAATCTTCTGCTCGAGCAGTTCGGCGGACCACAAGGCGAACTGGCCGCTGCCTGCCGATACTTTACCCAGGCCGTCGCTGAAGATGATCCCGGCCGCAAGGACCTGCTCTTCGACATCGGCACAGAAGAACTGAGCCATCTCGAAGTCATCGGCTCGATCGTCGCAATGCTTAATAAAGGTGCCAAGGGGCAACTGGCTGAAGCGGTGGAATCGGAGGCTGAGGTTTACCGGTCGCTTAGCGGCAATGGCAACGACTCGCACACGACCGCTCTGCTCTATGGCGGCGGCTCGGCGCTGACCAACTCGGCCGGCGTGCCCTGGACCGCAGCGTACATCGACACCATAGGGGAACCGACAGCCGATCTGCGCTCGAACATTGCCGCCGAGGCGCGCGCGAAGATCGTCTACGAGCGCCTCATCAACGTGACCGAC
>NZ_JARUXL010000030.1:0-1335 GCF_031451455.1 Caballeronia sp. LZ024
TGAGCAAACCGGTGTCGCTCGAGGCACTGTACGAACAAATCGAAACAGTTGACCCGTTCAACGGCTCGCAAAAAGCTGGAAGCACAGGTGAATCATGATTGCATTAGCATTTATGTCGCGCGACCTTTCACACGACCCGTTGCGACTAGCGCGGTACTTGTCAATAGTGCATTTTTACCCTCGCTGCGACTTCATTACTCCAGGCATGGACGCCCCGGTTTTGCCAAGCTTTCGTATGCAACGACGAGGGATTGCAGCCATGCATCCGGACTTTGATATCCGGTGCAAGCCGGCGGTCTATGATGCAATTTGCTGGACGGGGGTCTCGTCAATAATGCGTGCTGTCGCGCACGTGGAGGAATCAGACCTTCCCAACCGCGTCTTTCCTGCTAGCCATCACGTCACGACCGCCCTGGCAATCGATAGAAGTCTCCTAGTAAAGCGTCGCTGCCCTGTTCAGCGAGCAAAAGTCGCTGGTCTTGCCTCGGTGTAGTTGCGTCGAAACTGATCGCCATCGGGTCTTGCGAGTGTATTGAACACTCTCGGTTGCATCGAGCGCGGTTCATTGCGCTCACTCAACAGCGGGCAGTGCTATCAAAAACAATTGCCCAGACCTGTGAAAGCGTCTGGGCGATCGAACCTCCGCGCGCAAGTGCCGCGGTGGCTTACCCTTTACTGGTTCGCGAGCCCCGTCGTGTCTACCGGCGTAGCGTCGCCAAGTCCGCCGCAGGATGGGACGTGACAGTTCCTTCGTAGCCGAATCATCCACCGATTCGGGAATCTTGGCGCGCGTCCAGGCTTGCGCAGATCGGTTCACGCACAGTGGCTTATTGGTTCGTACAAACGAAACAGCGTGAAATGCCGATGAAATGCCTGATAAGCCGCGCGATGTACCATCCGCTCATCGCGCGATCCATTTCTATTTGATCGACCTGTTGCACAACGTCGACTACAGTCCAACCGGCGCTCTGCCCGTTCTGGCAGCGAAATCTACGTTCCGCGTAGTGAACCTGTTTGACAAAGGGGCAGCGCCAGACGTTGATACGGCAAGCTACGTGGAACCGGCTGGGCGCAATATGAAAGCATGGCTGAGGAAAAGCAACATCTATTAATAGTCCAAATAGTTAGTTAATCAGAATGGTCGACGCATGACGATGATCGTGACGCACGCGTCGGTTACCAACGTGAAACCGACGTCCGAACGACTGCTTGTGAAAGCTTGCCAACGACTGCAGATGGCCGGCAAGCGCGCCCGCTCGCCGGTCATGGATGTCAGGGTCGTTAGTATCCGGGCAGTGCAGATAAAGTCACCCGAAGCGAAGTCAAAGAGGCCCC
>NZ_JARUXL010000031.1:0-1321 GCF_031451455.1 Caballeronia sp. LZ024
ACTTGTGAAGCTGGTTTGCGTTCACCTGAGCCCTGAGCGCGAGCCCGGCGATTGACGCGTCCGGTCGCAAACACGCCTCAATCAATCGACGTTTCCCGTCAGGGTCGTACTTTCGTTTGCCGTTGGAGCATTCTCGAATGACTCGGAGTGGCAGAAAGTCAAACTCATCATCGCTCATGGTCTGCGTCCGCAATGTAGGTTGCGGACGCAATCGTCGCTCGTAAAAGCCAACCGCGCTAGGTGCGCTCTTTTTAGCGCTTACGCACGAGCTAGAACTGCGCTCAACCGATGCCGATGAAAACGGCCAGCGCTCGGGTGACCGCCACCATCGTCTCGTCTTCCAGCCGGCCAAGCGCCGCGCCGATCTTCTCGCGCGCGACCGTCTGTGCCTTGTCGACCATTACTTGTGAAGGCTTCGACAACTGGTTAATAGCGCTCGGTTCGACCGCGATGCGAAACAACGGCGTCGCGCGCAGTTCACTGGTCACCGGCAGGATCGTCACCGACGGGTGGGCGTCGAATAGATCGGACTGGATGATCAGTGCCGGCCGCGGTTTGCCGTAGTCGCCTTGCAGCGCAATCGCGACGAGATCGCCCCGCCTCATTCCCAACCCTCGCGATCGGCGGCCGCCTCCCAAAACTCAAGCGTATCCACTTCGTGCGGATCACCGCGCAGTTGCTGGGACTGGCGTCGACATTCGTCGGCAAAGCCGGCCCGGCGGGTATCCGGCACCCAGATTTGCAGCGGGCGCAAGCCGGCTGCGCGCAGCGCGTCGCGGTGCGCGCGCACACGTTCGATCAAAGTCGCGGCCATTCCGATCTCCAATAGTTACATGTAACATTCTACACTTCTTTCGTTGCATGGTGTGACTCTGCCCTTTTGCCAAGCGCGCGCCGCCAGCCGTCGCGCCGAGCGATTTTTAGCACTCGGTTTCGAAAGGACTCGAATCAGGCATCGTTGCAGCCGCTGAGCTGCCCGGCAATCCGCTCGGCGTGACGCTGCGCCTAGGTCCAGTAAGCGCCGTCAGAGTTTGCTTCTTGGCCGGGTACATGAGACTGCGCGCACGCTTGCCAAACCCGCCTGTTTAGCTATCCACGGGACAATCGGATGTCGCAGAGTAAGAAATGCAAGATCGTTAGTTGTCTTTTCTTTGAGAGTGAGCGCGTTCGCCGAACCACCGACTCTGAACTGCTCATGATTCGGAAGTGACCCTGCGGCAGTT
This sequence comes from Caballeronia sp. LZ024, assembly GCF_031451455.1. Taxonomy (NCBI): domain Bacteria; kingdom Pseudomonadati; phylum Pseudomonadota; class Betaproteobacteria; order Burkholderiales; family Burkholderiaceae; genus Caballeronia; species Caballeronia sp. LZ024. Next base: position 1,224 of record NZ_JARUXL010000031.1, read on the forward strand.
TGCGAGGTTTAGTGGCCGTCGCTGGGACGGAACCACCGGTTGAATACGAAGATCTTGAATGGCCGCTGGCGGGAAAATCGAATGCTCAATAACGACCC
>NZ_JARUXL010000032.1:0-1301 GCF_031451455.1 Caballeronia sp. LZ024
GCGGCGGCTTCGCGGCATCCTGTTCCTTCTGCCATTGGAATGTGCCGTCCCACTCTGGCAGCTTCGCGGGCGGCAGGGGCACGATCTGGTCGATGTCCGAGACCTTTGGATTCAGGCCGTCGTGGTCGTTGAGGAACTTCCAGATCAATCCGTAGCGGCGTGAGCGTTCATGATCTGTGGGCTGTCCGATGTAAGACATCTCGTCCGATGGATTCGTGTCGAAACCAAACTTAAGGAAAGACGCCGATTGCGCATTTCCTGCTACCACACCCTTTTGAAACGCTTGGACAGCCTGCGAGTATTGCTTGTCCGTCAAAAGGTCTACAGCGAGATAACTGGCCGCCTTTCCGTATCCTTGGTCAGTTGCGCAATCCATCATCTGCCGCGAGATGTCTGGAGCATTATCTTTACCTGAAAGCAAATCACCCACGTAGTACTGTGCTTCCGGGCTACCAAGGTCCGCTGCCTTGCGGATGTATATCCGCGCCTTCTTCTCGTCCTGCTTCACGCCGTAGCCGAGTTCGAGGTAGTGGCCCATGTCGTAGTAGCCGCCAGGAATGCCCGCTGCGATCAGTTGTTCGACCAAGCCAATCGTTTCCGTAGCCGCATGAGGAGACGATGCCTGCCCGGTGGACACCAGTAGTTGCAGATTGTGATTGGCCTTGTAATGACCATACGCGGCGGCGATCCGGTAGTAGCGGGCCGCTGCGTCGAAGTCTTTTGGGCCGGGCTTTTTTTCGAGCAACAGCGCGTACTTGAACAGCGTGTCTGCCTGCGGGTCGAGAGGCGGCAGATGATCAGCTTCGTGGACGCAGATAAAAGACAGTTTCGCGCGCACGGCGCTCCATTCAGCTTCAGTGGGCATAGGATTATCCTTGTTTGAACAAGCGCATAGCGCGAGCGCCAGGCAGATCGCAATCGATGTGTTTTGCTTCATCGTTCAGTCCAACCGCAAACGGCTCGCACCATTCCACATGAATCCAATGAGTGACGCGAAGGGAGCCAAACCGTTTTTTTGATTACTGGCATTTCTTGTAATGATATTTTCCCAACCCTGAGCTGCATCGTCCGCAACATCAGACACCGCGTTTTGAAGTCCCTTCGTATGAATATTCCACAGGTGCCTACGCAACGGCTGCGTCACGTCCATCCGCTCGTGACAGATGTTCAACTCGCTGTCTACCTGCATGCTGCGCCGGTTAACATTGGCCGAACCGTGCGTGAGAAACACGTCATCGATAATCATGATCTTGCTATGAACGTAGACCGGCATCCATGTGCTGCCCGCTGGCGAGTCCGGC
>NZ_JARUXL010000033.1:0-1179 GCF_031451455.1 Caballeronia sp. LZ024
CGTATGACGCGGACACAATGATCCGCCTGCCCGAAAACCAGCTTTTTCATAGCCAATGCTGGAAACACATCGAGCTCGAATGCACTCAACACCCGAAAAGCACCTACGAGGTCCGGTGTATTGACGGCGCCAGCTTGCTACCTCTCCTTGAGCGTTGGGGGCCACCCCTTTCAGCGTTCACCGCGTTTCAAGGTGATGAGGAAGGCATCGTCGCTGGAGTCGAGCGATGGATGTGCAACAACAAGGGGCCTGCGCTTGTGACATGGAACGTTGCGATGACCGGCGCGTGACTTGCCACGAATCTAGCGGTCGGGGCCATAGTCAAACGCTCCCTCCTGGAAGCGAAGAAAAACTCTCACGCTGGGGAGGGTGAGTGGCGCTACATCGGCGCATGCTGAGACGACTTCCTTCTATAGCGAACCGAAAAGACCAGAAATGAACAGATCGCTTGTTGCTGTCACATGCGCGGCCTTGTTGTCCGCGTGCACGGTTCAACAGCCCGTTGCTCGGTACGCCATTTCCGCTGATAACCGCGCAGCCATTAAAGGGATCCACGCCAAAGACGTCGCAGTCGGGCACTTTGTCTCGGCGGATAAAATAGATCCGAATTGCAGAGGCGGGATGATTCTCACGCCACCGGATGGCCTATCGTTCGCGGCGTACATACAGAAGGCGCTCGCAGACGAGCTGAAGGTGGCTGATTCGTACGGCGACCTCCAGCCAAAGGTGACTCTTTCAGGGAAAGTTGAAGAGCTCGAGTCCTCTTCAACGGTAGGGCTCACTGGCGGCTATTGGAACATCAAGTTGCTAGTTAGCTCATCCAACGGGCAGTCAGTGACCGTTCAACACCGATCCACGTTTAAAGCGGGTTTCGAGGGTTCTGAAGCCTGCCGACGGGTAGCGGCGCAGTTTCCCGCCGCAGTGCAGGACATCATTCACGAGTTGGTGACCAACAGCGCGTTTCCAGCGCTGTTGCAATAGTGTGAGCTAACGTCAACCAGCACTGGGCTGCGCGGCGACCAGGGTCGCCAGACCCCGACGTAGTCGCGTGGCGCACGCGAGTGGCTGCCTGCCGTCCTCAGGATCCCCAGAAGGTTGCCGGCACCTCGTGCAGCGACGCCTGGCGAGATCACCCACGTGCAATGCGTCGCATCAATCCCTGGCCTGCGTATCCGACAA
>NZ_JARUXL010000034.1:0-1156 GCF_031451455.1 Caballeronia sp. LZ024
TACGGGCAGTCGTCGTACTGGGTGACCGACAAGATCAGACTGACCGCGGGCATGCGCGTGACCCGCGACAAAAAGAGCCGCGAAGGCGAATATTTCTTCCCGGATTCGAACGAGCCGCCGTTCGTCTATACGCACGTGCCGCAGGACGACGCCGGTTCATGGTCGAAGCCGACCGTGCAACTCGCGGCCGAATATGCACCCACCTCGGCGATGATGAACTACGTGCGCTACGACACCGGCTACAAGTCGGGCGGCTTCTCGTCGTCGGGTTCGTATGCGCCCGAGACGCTGAAGGGAATCGAGATCGGGACGAAGTCGCTGTGGAATGCGCAGCGCGTGCAGATCAACGCGAGCGTCTTCGACTATGAATATTCGGGTCAACAAATCGCGCAGTTGGTGCCGTTCGCCGACGGGCGGGTGGGCACCAAAATCGTCAACGCGGGCCGCACGCATATCTATGGCGCCGATGCCGATATCCACGCGCTGGTCGATCCGGTTGGCCTGCTGACGTTTTCCGTAGCATGGCTGCACGCACGCTTCACCGATTTCGTCGTCGACGATGGCAACGGCCAGAACGTGCAGCTCGCCGGCAATGCGCCACCGCAGAGCCCGGCGCTGACGATCGGCTTCGGGCTCGAACATGCCTGGATGACGGCGGCAGGACGCATCGTCGGCCGCGTGGATGCGAAGTTTCAGAGCGGTCAGCACTTCACGATCTACAACTACGTCGACGATTATCAAAAGCCGTATCTGACCGCTGACCTCTCGGCAACCTGGATGCCGATCCGCAAGAACGTCGAGCTCATGGCATATATCCGCAACGTGACGAATCAGCGCGTATTTACGGCCGCCGAGGAATACACGTTTGATGACTCATACCGTTACGCGTTCGCAGCGCCCCGCACGTTCGGCGTGAAGGCTACGTATTTTTGGTGATTCCCGCGGCCGCGCGCATTCACATGCCCGAATTTCCGGACGCCGCCTTCCAACGTCACCCAGACGATATTCTGCGACGGGTCCTTGATATCGCACGTCTTGCAACGCACGCCGTTCTAGGGTATGCGTCTCACGTCGGCCGTTCTCCGGGCAGCAGTGAACGGGGGTAATTTGGTTCCCATCAAATGTTTTGATGGGAACCAAAGTGGCCGAGATTGTG
>NZ_JARUXL010000035.1:0-1153 GCF_031451455.1 Caballeronia sp. LZ024
TGAGTCGGATTCCGCGCGGGCATTGGTTCGGGTAAATGTCTTCGAGAGTGACGTTTCTAGCATATGTGCTGACGCTCGGTGTCACAGCGCAGCCGATGCACCTGTCAGCGGCAGCATGATAGGGCAGGGGCGCTGCTGCGCCGGAGAATAGGGCGATGCATCACGCGACGAGCCCTAGTTGCCGGATACCTCTGCCAACAAGAGTTTCTCGGCGTCAGCGAGCAGAACGCGGGCGTACTCGGAGATGAAAATATCGTCACCGTGATCCGCGCGCCCGAGAACAACGGGATGAAGGCGTCGAGCCTCCGCAGCGAATGCAGCTCGCGCGTCCGCGCCCACAAATTTGACGTCAGCGACGATTTTCTCGGCTACATCGTGGATCTTGCCGACGCGCTTGCCGCCGTCGGCGAGGATTACCGCGGTGGCGTTGATGCCACGGCCCGTTTGTTTGAAGACGATGCTTGAGGCGTCGATGGTGAATGCCATTCGTTGGACTTCCGAAGTTCGGCCAAACAGGGATGCTTGGCTCGTTCCCTGAGCCTACCGGCGGGTGGCAGATGTCAAGTATCCGCCGTTGTCCATCTTCCCCCCATTGCCACGGCGATTTCAGCTGGTCAAAATAGCGTCTGGCGCCCGCTGGGCGGCGCCACTTTCACCTTTAGGGTCTTACGACAAATGGCAACAGGTACGGTCAAGTGGTTCAACGACGCGAAAGGCTTTGGCTTCATTACGCCGGACGCTGGTGGAGATGATCTCTTCGCACACTTTTCAGAGATTCAATCAAACGGCTTCAAGTCGCTCGCGGAAGGGCAGAAGGTGACCTTCGACGAAAAGATGGGCCCGAAAGGGAAACAGGCGTCGAACATCAAGCCGGCATAAGCGATCTTGCACCGAAGCGCCTCGATGCCAGTCATCGTCATTCTGCCGCTCGATAGGCGGCTTTTCGACGCTCAGCGGCCATCTGTCGGGTGAGCTGGCCGTCTACTGCAAGTACGACGATAAGTTGATCGAGCAGATTCGGTCGCCATGACGGGCAAAAGCTTTGCACACTTCTGGCACTCAATTGCAGCTAGTGTTGACTTGGTTCCCGAAGCGCGTGCTGGTGCAGTGGACGGCAGTATTTGGCTGCACGACGATCGGCCGGCTGGCGCTT
>NZ_JARUXL010000036.1:0-1135 GCF_031451455.1 Caballeronia sp. LZ024
CATACGATCATGAACTGCGTGGATGTGTGCCCGAAGGGGCTCAATCCGACAAAGGCGATCGGCAAGATCAAGGAATTGATGGTGCGCCGCGCTGTCTGAATTAGCGCGAGCAACGAGCGGCCGGCCCCGCTTGCAAGTCGAGCGTCAACGGGGCCGTACCGGGACTCGCTTAACATCGCTCATGCGAGAACACTTGGCATCGCGCGGCGAAAGCTTCTGCGCGAGAGTGCCGATGCACCGGTCATCGCATCGGGCATCACGGCCATGCGGGTGCTCGAAACGATAACGTCGGTGTTGCACTGCTGCATGTGCCGACCGTCGAACCGCTCGATATGCAGACGATGGTAAGGTAGCGGGCGCCGAGTCCATCTGGGCCAGCCTTAACCTTCGTAAGGAAGCGAACATGAACAAGCAGGAACTCATCGATGCCGTTGCATCGGAAGCGGGCATCGCGAAGAACGCTGCCGCAGAGACGATCGATGCGGTGCTGGCCGCCGTTTCAAAAACCGTTGCAGCAGGCGAGACCGTGCAGTTGATCGGCTTCGGCACGTTCGCAACCGGCGCGCGCGCGGCTCGCACCGGACGCAATCCGAAGACTGGCGAAGCGATCGAGATCGCCGCAGCGAAGACCGTCAAGTTCACGGCGGGCAAGGCTTTCAAGGACGCCGTCAATCAATGAAGTTGCAGCCGCGCGTCGGGCTCCCTCGCGTGCTCGAATGCAGTCGCGGCTCATTCAATTCACCATCCGGGTCAGCAGCTGATCGTGCCGCCCGTTTGCGTATCTCCATCAATCGCTGTGCGCGGAAAACGCGTCGCATCGCGATGGGTCGTGTCGTCATCTACGAGTAACGGGTCACGCAGTGGCAGGATTTGTCATTAAATGGGCAGGTTCTGAGAGCGGTCGCGTGCCTGTTCGGCGCTAGGATGCGGACATCTTCCTGCGATCCGCGCGAGACAATCCGCCGCGATGACCAGATCAGACCTATTTGATGGAAAGCATATCGTGAGTGATCAAAGTCTCATCGAGCAGTACGGCCCCCGCGAGTCGATGGAATATGACGTCGTGATCGTCGGCGGCGGCCCCGCCGGACTGTCGTCGGCTATCCGGCTCAAGCAGCTTGCGCAGGAAAAAGGC
>NZ_JARUXL010000037.1:0-1115 GCF_031451455.1 Caballeronia sp. LZ024
ATCGGCATCATCTGCATGGGCCTGGTCGCGAATCTGCAATACGCGTGGACGCTCTTCGTCGTGCCGATGGATGCCAAGCACCATTGGGGACAAGCGGCGATCCAGACCGCCTTCACCATCTTCATCGTTACCGAAACGTGGCTCGTGCCGATCGAAGGCTGGCTCGTCGACAAGTTCGGGCCGCGTCCCGTCGTGATCGGCGGATCGATCTGCGCGGCGCTCGGCTGGGTCATCGACGCTCACGCGACCACGCTCGTGCATCTCTACATCGGCGCGGTCGTTGCTGGCGTCGGCGCGGGATGCGTGTACGGCACGTGCGTCGGCAATGCGCTCAAGTGGTTTCCGGACAAGCGCGGCCTCGCGGCTGGCCTGACGGCGGCCGGCTTCGGCGCGGGTGCAGCGGTCACGGTGATTCCTATCGCCAACATGATCCAGAGCTCGGGCTACGAGCACACCTTCATGTTCTTCGGCATCTTCCAGGGCGTCTGCATTCTCGCGCTCGCGCTCTTTCTCGTGCGACCGGTGCCGCCCGCGAACGTGGTGATTCCGAAGCGGCTCGTTTCGTCGAAGATCGACTACACGACCGGTCAGATGGTGCGCTCGCCGCTCTTCTGGGTGATCTATCTGATGTTCGTGTTCGTTGCGGCGGGCGGCATCATCGCGACAGCGCAGCTCGGTCCGATCGCGAAGGAGTTCGGCTTCGCGAAGCTGCCGGTGACGTTGCTCGGCGTCACGCTGCCGCTACTCACGATGACGCTCTCCATCGACAACCTGTGCAACGGCTTCACGCGGCCGCTGTGCGGCTTTCTCTCGGACCGTTTCGGCCGCGAGAACACGATGTTCGTGATCTTCCTCGGTGAAGGCGCGGCGTTGCTCGGCCTGATGTACTTCGGCCACAACCCGTATCTGTTCATGTTCTTCGCCGCGATGATCTTCCTGTGCTGGGGCGAGATCTTCTCGATCTTCCCGGCAACCTGCGCCGACACCTTCGGCAGCAAGTACGCCGCGGCCAACGCCGGCACGCTGTACACGGCGAAGGGCACGGCGTCGATGCTGGTTCCGGTGGCGTCGCTGCTGTCGGCGGTCGGTGGCTGGAACGCGGTGTTCATCTGCGC
>NZ_JARUXL010000038.1:0-1106 GCF_031451455.1 Caballeronia sp. LZ024
GGCGGCCTCAAAAGCGAGGTGCAACACCTATCTCGTATAAGGTGTTGCAATGCCCGACAAAACTACTTCATATCAGCACCTTCAACCTGAAGAACGCCTCGCCATCGCAAGCCTACGACTGCAGGATGTGAGCATTCGGGCCATGGCCCGAATGCTCGGGCGCTCGCCGTCCACCGTGAGCCGTGAACTAACACGGAACAGTTCTCCTGCTGGCTACGCATCAGTGCCTGCTCAAGCGCTGTGCGCCTCCCGCCGTAGCGCTGGTCGCCGCCCCGCCAAGCTTTGCCCGCAAAGCGTTTGCTGGCGAGTCGTGCTCACCCTGCTCGAGTGGAAGTGGTCGCCCCAGCAGATATCGGGCACACTTAGGCGCATGTATCCGACCGATCCGACCCAGCACGTATCGCATGAAACCATCTACACGGCTATCTACGCTCAGCCGCGCGGCGAATTGCGCCGCCAGTTGATTGCCCGCCTGCGCCACGGCCACAGCACCCGTATGTCCCGCACGCGCGGTACAGACCGACGCGGGCAGATTCCCGACATGGTCAGTATCCACGTGCGCCCGCCCGAAATCGAAGACCGCCTGCTGCCCGGTCATTGGGAAGGCGACTTTATCAAGGGCGCCGGAAATCAATCCTCTGTTGGCGTGCTCGTCGAGCGCACCAGCCGCCTGGTGCTGCTTGCCAAGATGCAGGACGCAACCGCCGCCTCTGCTCTGGCGGGCTTCTCGGCCAAACTCAATTCGATTCCCGAACCCCTGCGCCAGAGCTTTACGTACGACCAGGGCAAGGAACTCACGCGGCATCAAGAACTCGCCGCCGCCACCGGCGTAAGCGTGTACTTCTGCGACCCGCACAGTCCCTGGCAACGCGGGACCTGCGAAAACACCAACGGATTGCTGCGACAGTACTTACCTAAGGGCACCGACCTCTCGGTCTACACTCAGGACGAGCTCGATGCCATCGCCGACAGCCTGAACAGCCGGCCGCGCGCAACCCACGCGTTCCATTCGCCATTCGAGGTTTTCGCTGCGACACTTGCCTCAGCGGGACAACCTCAAAACGCTAAACATTAACCCCCTCGTTGCACTTCGGTTTGAAACCGCC
>NZ_JARUXL010000039.1:0-1074 GCF_031451455.1 Caballeronia sp. LZ024
CGACCGCGAGGAAATCATGTATCGCGAGAAGCTTCTGCGCGGAAGCGGCAATGGTCCAACGTTGGGGACCATAGCCGCGTATGGCGTGGAACCATCGCACCATCAGAAAATGGTGCTGATCGACTACGAAGCGCCAAAAGTGGCGGTCGGCTTCGTGATGGGACATAACACGCTCGATGCCTACTGGGACGACGACGGGCACAGCCACGCGAAGAAAGCGCCGAATCTGGGGCGCAACGGTGCAACGCCACGGCAGGACATGTCGGCGATCATGGCGGGGCCGATACTCGAAAGCCTGAACGACAATTTTTGCCGTGCATGGCAACGTGACGCAAAGGAAGATCTGTTCGCACGGCGTGATGGCCTGGAAAAGCAGCTACAGCTGCGAGAAAAAATCGGGAATCACACGCTTGTGCGTGTCATGGCCCAGATTAACCGCACGCAGTCGCAGGAGGGCGTCCGCGATATTGAGGCGCTTTACCTTCAGGCCGTGAACAACGCGACGAAATTCATCTATATCGAGAACCAGTATTTTCGCTGGCCGGCGCTCGCGGAAAAGATCAAGAGCGCGGCGCAGGCCCAGATTTGCGCTGGGCGAGATCCGGCAAAACCGGTTCATCTGTTTGTCGTGACCAACGCGAACAAGGACGGCATCGGACAGGGGCCGGGGACGACCTACGACATGCTCGACAGTCTTGGCCGTGCGGACACCATTCCGACCATCGCGAAGGAAGAGCGCAGCGACACGCTAGGCGGCGCTTTGCTGGATGCGAAGAAGGAGGTCACGGCGGCGAACACGCAGATGCGCAACGCGAGCGGCCCGCAGCAACAGGCCGACGCCCAGCGCGCGATTGACGCAGCGCAAGCCAAGCAGGTGAAGCTGCAGCAACAGTACGATGACAACCACAACACTGGCAAAGCAGTCCTGCCGGAGCCGGTTCCCGGTCTGAAGGTCCACGTTTGTTCGCTCGTTGCGCCGGACTCGCCAGCGGGCAGCACATGGATGCCGGTCTACGTTCATAGCAAGATCATGATTATCGATGACGTGTTTCTCACGCACGGTTCGGCCAATGT
>NZ_JARUXL010000040.1:0-996 GCF_031451455.1 Caballeronia sp. LZ024
GCCGGCAGCTCGTCGTCTCCGGGGCTACGCCGCCTTCGACTTCTCACTACCGGCCAAGATGAATGTCGCTACACCGGACTTAACCATTGTCGCCGCCCAGTCAGGGATCTGCGTCTCAGCTGAGTGCAGGACTGCGCGCACCTTTGTCGACCGCGCCGAACCCGCCTGCTTAACTTTGCTGTACCGCTCGTCGCCGCGGTCAGCTGTACACAGGACGATTCAATGTACAAAAGTCAGAGGTCGCAGACGGTTAGTGGCTTTCTCCCACGATGATCGCGCTCGCGGACCCGCCGACCCTGAACCGCCAGTGACTCCGAAGTGACCCTACGGCAGTGTGCCAAGTTTACCGGCCGTCGCTGAGACGGAACCACCGGTCGAATTCGTGGATCGCAAATGGCCGCTAGCAGGAAAATCCAATGCTTCTTGACGACCCAAGAGGGACATTCGCACAAAGGGAGGGCCGTCAAGCGAAGTGTCGTCCAGTTCTGCGGTATTCCTGAACCGCAATGTGCGGCGGCACACATCGATAGCAGCGGGCCGGAGCGACGCTCGGAAAATAACAATGGAGAGATGCCGTGAAAAATGCCGAGACTCGCATGGGCGGCGGTTGCCGGCTCGTTGTCGGGCTGCTGCCTGTTTCAGCCGAAGCCGCCTCAGACCACCGACGATAAAGGCATGATGATCGACACGGTGCTCGATCAGGTACGCGCGCAGATCAAATCCGCTCGCCAGAAGGAATGCAAGGAGATCGCAGATGCCGCGAAGAACGCGGACAAGACGCAGCAGGCGAATGTTCAGAAGCTGAACGTATATCTCGAGTCGATCGAGCTGCAGCTCGCGCTTAAACGAGACACGGAAAATGGCGGCACTGTAAAGGTGGATCTTCCGGCGATTGGGCGTAAGCGCCCGGTGATGGCATCTTGAATCGATGTAGCAGCCTTGGGAGCATCGTGTCCACTTAACGAATAGGTGGACAAGTGAACACTAATGACCAGG
>NZ_JARUXL010000041.1:0-987 GCF_031451455.1 Caballeronia sp. LZ024
TTGCACGAGCAGCGCGACGATGTGGACCTAAGTCGTTATTTGGGCTCTCTGTGCGACGACCTTCAACAATTCTACGCTTTGAAGGAGCGAAGGATTTCGCTGAACTGCAACCGACGCTTAGGCATGACGGTCGATCTTAATACCTGCACGACGGTAGGAACCGTGGTAAACGAGCTCGTTGCAAATGCGATCGAGCATGCGTTCCCGAATGATGTGGGTCAGATCGAAGTGGCGCTTGCTTCGAACAGCGACGGGTCGATTGAGATACGGGTGAGCGATGACGGTCGAGGAACCGACATTGAGCAGTGCAATGGAACCGGTCTTCAAACAGCACATCGACTCGTGACTCATGTAGGCGGCAATCTCACGCTGACGAGTGAACCTGGCCAAGGTGCGGTCTGGACTATTAGCCTGCCGTCAAAGAAAAGATAGCCGCTCCCCGGCACCGTTTTGTCTGGACCACCGCCTCGCCGTCAAAGAACGTGGCAAGTATGTGCAAAGAGGACCGTTGACTGTTGGGCTTTGAAGGTAACGCCGCATCTTGTTTTGCAAGACACGAAGCGTAGCTTGAAGAATGGATAAACAACGAACTGAGATCCCTGATCGAGCTATTACTGCCGGTCGTGCCTCGCGAAACCATCGATGCGCCAGCGACACCGCTTGCTGAGAAGCTCGTGCAGCCGCGCGGCGGGAGGATGCGATCTTTGGAAAGGGTCGGTGACGCGCATGAATCACGAAATCGCAGATCAGTTTCTTCTTTACTGCGTGCTTCCAGTGTGGCTGGCCGCCGGGACCGCCAATGCGCCGTGCCACCGATGGGTCGATTTGCCCAACAACGCGGGCGCTCCCGAGTCGCTCATGCATATTGCGCAAATGAGCGAAGGCGCCGCGCTCGTCCTGTGCGCGCTGTTCCTGCAGATTAACCCGTTCGCCATCTGTGCGATGGCCGCGCTGATCGTGCTGCATGAGATCACGGTCTACATCGAC
>NZ_JARUXL010000042.1:0-851 GCF_031451455.1 Caballeronia sp. LZ024
TATCCGCTTTCCCGCAAGGCCTGCATGCAACTGTGCTCGTTGTCATGCATGTCGGCAATCAGCGCAGCCTTCTACCCGAGCTTCTCGCGCCGCATTGCCGTCTGTTAGTCAAGCACGCCGAGGACGACGAGCCGCTCGCTCCGTCAGTCGTCTACATTGCACCGCCCGACCGGCACTTGATGGTTTTTGAAGGACGAGTTCGTCTGAGCACGGGGCCCAAGGAAAACTTCACACGCCCCGCCATTGATCCGCTGTTTCGGTCCGTCGCAGTTGAAGCCGGCGAGCGGGTGGTCGGTGTCGTACTGACCGGCGATCTCGACGACGGCGCGGCCGGCATCGCTGCGATCAAGGCGTGCGGTGGATGGGTTGCAGTCCAGGATCCGTCGACGTGCGTCGCGCCATCGATGCCGTCCAGTGCACTTCGGGCCACGGAGGCGGATGTGGTTGCTCCGCTCGACCAACTCGGCGACGCGATTGTGAACGCAATCAACGAAAAACCTTCCCCGGTACGACAGAATGTCATGGATAGAACCTCCATCGAACTGGAAACGCGCATCGCGCTCACCGGCCACGCCTCGCCCGAAGACCTGGATACGCTTGGCGAAAGGAGCACCTTGACGTGTCCGAATTGCGGCGGCGTGATCTGGCGGGTAGGAGAAGCCGAGCCGTTGCGATACCGCTGTCATACCGGGCACGCGTTCTCGAATGCATCGCTCAATGCCGCGCACGAGCGAAGCGTTGAGGAAGCACTGTGGATCTCGGTGCGCAGATTGCAGGAGCGCGCCGCTCTTGCCTTGGAACGCGCGCACGTCGCGCAACGGCGCAACGAACTTCAGGAGGCCTCGGACGAA
>NZ_JARUXL010000043.1:0-808 GCF_031451455.1 Caballeronia sp. LZ024
GGCACTCAATTGCAGCTAGTGTTGACTTGGTTCCCGAAGCGCGTGCTGGTGCAGTGGACGGCAGTATTTGGCTGCACGACGATCGGCCGGCTGGCGCTTAGTGCCTGCGCTTGCATCGCTTGCGCCTGGAGCTGCTCCGCCTGAGCTTGCTGCAACTGCGCGGATATGCCGAGTCCGCGAAGCACCTCGTCGCGATGGTCGATCGCGTAAGAATTACCCGATGAAAGGTAAGCAATCAGATCGCTCCGGATCGGCTCCGCATCGTTCGGATTCGCCTGCATAGCGGCACAGTAACGCTCGACGCGCGCGTGCTGTTCGGACATTCGCCTGAAGTGCGGCTCGATCGCTCCGCACCAGCCAACAAACCACGCCGCGTCGTGCGCGCCGCGATTCAAGGCTGCAAACTCCCGACCGTCAGCGGCCGCATTGCGATACGCGTTGACTCGCCCATCGAAGCCGACGCCCTCGATCGCGCACGCCGCAAGCAAGACTGGCAGCAGCACTAACCCGATACTCGTTTTCTTCATTCTCTTTCTACGTCTGCGGTCGACTCGTCTGCTATCGGCACATTGCACAGAAACTTGAGCCATACCGCGCGCCGTAGTTGCCGAAACCGTTGCGGGCTGCATTCCAAAATCATCTACGCCGATTAACTGCCTTGTGCGGCAAGTCTTCTTGAAAGAACGACGACAGGGTGCACCAGACCGCACACTTTCATCTTACAATTCGACTTCGCCGAATTTATTAAGCCTTGTCCCACAGCGTGAACTCAAAGAACGTCAAATACGCCAACGCGATTTTCAATGCT
>NZ_JARUXL010000044.1:0-788 GCF_031451455.1 Caballeronia sp. LZ024
GAAGAAATATTCGCCTTCGCGGCTCTTTTTGTCGCGGGTCACGCGCATGCCCGCGGTCAGTCTGATCTTGTCGGTCACCCAGTACGACGACTGCCCGTATGCGGCGGTCGATGTCGTGCGGATGCCATAAGCGAACGCGAGTGTGGGCTGATAGACGCCGCCGTCGAACGGCGATTCGTTCGCGCTGTACAGCGACGACGACTCGCGAAAGTACGACACCCCCGCTTGCCATGACCACCGTCCATCGCCGAGTGAGCTCGCGCGCACTTCCTGATTCAGCGTCTTGGGAAACTCGTTCTGCCGGTACGACACCGGTTCGGCGAAACTCGGACTGCTGTCGGCCGCATGACGCCAGGTCAAGTTGTCGTAGCTACCTGTATAGCTAAGTTCGACGCACGGAAGGTCATACACGACGCTCAAGCGCGCGATCGTATCGTCGATGCTTTGCGATTGCGCCGTTGCATAGGCGAAGGTGCGCGGATCGGCCGGGAAGGGTGGCTTCTCGTGCGAGAGAATGCCGTTCGCATCGTAGATGTAGGGAATGTCGAGCGAGACCGGGCCGACGCCCTTCAACGTCGTCTGTTGCGCGGTAAACAGCATGCGCAGCTGCGAGCTCGGCTCGAGCGCGACGGTCACGCGTCCCGAGCGCGTGTTCTCGTCGTCGCCGGCCGCCTGCGGCGCATTGTTCAGATAGCCGTCGTGCCGGCGCGAGATGGCCGCCACGCGGAACTGCAGTACGTCGTTGACTGGGACGTTGACCATCGCCTCCAGATTGCGCGTGGCGTAAT
>NZ_JARUXL010000045.1:0-775 GCF_031451455.1 Caballeronia sp. LZ024
CAGGTGATCTGGAATCTGGTCAGCAACGCCTTCAAGTTCACGCCTTCAGGTGGCGAAGTCGCCATCGCCTTGAAGGAAGACGGGACCGGGCTGAGAATCGACGTCATCGATAACGGCGACGGTATCGACGGTGATCTTCTCCCTCACGTCTTCGATATGTTCCGTCAAGGCAGTGCCGAGCCAAGACGCACGAAGGGCGGCCTCGGTATCGGACTGGCGCTCGTCAAACAATTGGTCGAAATGCACGGCGGCAAGGTCAGTGCTCACTCGGACGGCCAAGGTCACGGAACCCGCGTCTCGTTATGGTTTCCCCGCTGCTCGGTTACGGCGACTCCGGATGTCCTGACCGGCTCTCCCGAGTCGGGGCTTCGCGATATGCGGATCCTCGTGGTCGATGACGACGCCGAGACGGCGAATGCGTTTGGCATGTTGCTCAAATCCGAAGGCGCAGTGGTTACGACAGCGTACAACGCAGAGCAAGGCCTGGCCGAGTTGCAGAAGGCGCCGTTCGACCTGCTCATTTCCGACATCGGCATGGCGGGCATGGACGGGTACGAGTTCATCTCCGCGGTTCGACAGATTCCAGCGCTTTCGTCCTTGTCGGCGATCGCGCTCACCGGCTACAGCACCAAAGAAGAGCACGACACGGCCCTGTCAGCCGGGTTCAACGCGCATTTGAGCAAACCGGTGTCGCTCGAGGCACTGTACGAACAAATCGAAACAGTTGACCCGTTCAACGGCTCGCAAAAAGCTGGAAGCACAGGTGAATCATGAT
>NZ_JARUXL010000046.1:0-772 GCF_031451455.1 Caballeronia sp. LZ024
TTATACCGAGGACGAAGTGCTGGGGAAGAACATCGACATCATCTACGCCCCCGATGACAAAATTAGCGCAGTGCGCGAACGCGAACTCGCTTCGGAGGACACCAGTGCCGATGACGAACGCTGGCACATCGCCAAGGACGGCCGGAAGGTTTACATGAGCGGCGTGGTGACGCGTATCGAAGACCCATCGTTCAGCGGATATGCCAAAATCGGCCGGGATCTCACCGAACGGAAACGCCGCGAGGAAGCCACGCATTTGAAGCTCCGCTTGGCCCAGACCGTGCGCGAGCGCGCTGTGAGCTCAAATCGACTGAAAGATCGCTTTCTCGCTATTCTGTCGCATGAACTCAAGCATCCGCTCAATCTAATCCATGTGAAAGCCGAGATGCTGCCGCGCATTCCCCGGGCACGTGACATTCCGGAAATCCGCGAAGCCGCGGAGGCAATCACGCGGGCAGCGGTGAGCCAGGCAAAAATCATCGACGATCTGCTGGACCTGTCGCGCATTCGCACTGGCAAACTTGCGTTGCAGACGACCAAAACCGACGTTGCCCGGGTGCTCACGCGCATCGTAGAAGCTTGTGCAGGGGACGCGCACACTCGCGGCATCGCGCTCTCGTGCAGCGGACTCGAAGAGCCGGGCTACGTCATGGCAGACCCCGTACGGCTCGATCAGGTGATCTGGAATCTGGTCAGCAACGCCTTCAAGTTCACGCCTTCAGGTGGCGAAGTCGCCATCGCCTTGAAGGAAGACGGGACCGGGCTGAGAATC
>NZ_JARUXL010000047.1:0-749 GCF_031451455.1 Caballeronia sp. LZ024
TCGCCCTCGAATACCACCTGCCGCGCGATCGCCGCCTCGTGGCGAAGTTGCGCCTCCCACTTCGCACCCTGCTGATCCAGGTGATGCGTGCCGTAGATGTACGGCTGACCGTAGGTGGTCGGGTCCTGCGGCGCGATGTTGGCGCTATCCTTGAACCTTTCCCACGCCGCTTCAGGGTTGTAGTCTGCGACCAGAAACGACTGCGGCACGGTGACCGTGTGCGTCTTAAGCGACGTCACCGCCTCCCTGCCACTTGCTTCGAGCCCGGCCGCTTCGCGGTACGGCACGATCAGTTGAGGGTTGTAGATGTAGTGGTCGATGTCATCGCCAAAGACCACCTGGTCGCCGTGCTCGGTCTCGACGATATAGGAGTAAATACCCGCCTTCTCCATGAGCATCCGCAGATAGGACAGGTCGTCGACCTTGTACTGGAAGCGGAACAAATGTTTGGGGTACTGGCTTCTGAGCTTAAACGAGTACTGCTCGGGTCTGAGGCCGTGACGGCGCA
The DNA here is from genome assembly GCF_031451455.1 of Caballeronia sp. LZ024. NCBI lineage: Bacteria > Pseudomonadati > Pseudomonadota > Betaproteobacteria > Burkholderiales > Burkholderiaceae > Caballeronia > Caballeronia sp. LZ024. Next base: position 509 of record NZ_JARUXL010000047.1, read on the forward strand.
TGACCTGCGCCATGATGTCGGGCGTCGACAGGTGCTGATAGATCTGGGTCGTGGTGACCGCGGCAAGCCGTCCGAGGTGCGATTTCAAGACCACACGGTACTTGGTGAAGTCCTTCGTGGTCTGGATCGTCGAGAATCGCTCGATGTAGCCGGAGAACTTCCTGGGCGCACCGTCCTCCGGGACCATCGAGAAGGTCGCATCGCAGTTCAGATACTCGGCGCGCCCCAACTGTTGCGGATG
>NZ_JARUXL010000048.1:0-672 GCF_031451455.1 Caballeronia sp. LZ024
GCTACCGGCGCTGCGCTTTGAATCGGCGACTCGCAAATAACCGTCAGTCATCGCCAGGCTTTTCCCTGGCGCGATGACATACACATGATTTTTTTCGATGAGGACCGGCTGTACCACCTGAAGAACCGGCATGCCGGTGACACGGCGCAGCACATCGTCCGCGCTACTCACATGGTCAGGCGAGAGGTGCAAGACGACTACGAACGCCATGCCCATGTCGGTAGGGGCATTCTCGAAGAATTGCAGCAGGGCTCGAACTCCACCGGCGGATGCGCCGATCCCGACGACGGGAAACGGCAGACTACTTGCAGGACGGACCGTACTGTCAGCGGACCGGGGCTCGGGTTGCCCCGCAATAGCGTCGCTCATTGTCGTTCTCCTCGCGCGGCGCGCTCTGGGATTATCGGTCGACGCAGCCAGCCGCACGTGAGCGTACTAAAAACATCATACGCTTATCGCTCCCAGCCCCGGGGGGAGTGGCCATGCTCAAGGTGTGGATTGCCCGACAGTTTCCTGCTGAAGGAATCGGCGCAATGAATCCTCGAGCGCGGCGAACCTCGCGTGCTGTTCGAGTTCGTCCGAGGCCTCCTGAAGTTCGTTGCGCCGTTGCGCGACGTGCGCGCGTTCCAAGGCAAGAGCGGCGCGCTCCTGCAATCTGCGCACCGAGATCCA
>NZ_JARUXL010000049.1:0-584 GCF_031451455.1 Caballeronia sp. LZ024
TTGAGATGGGACCAGAAATGGAGGCAGCGATGAATTTAGACATACTCCAGATTGCGCGCGAGTCGGGACTGGTAGTCCTACTCGACGGCAGAATCGGCCACCATGACTACACAAGCGTTAGCGGTTCCGTCAACGCGTTGTCGCGATTCGCGCGCTCGATTATGCGCACATCGATGGCGGCGGGGACCCGGACGAATTGCGGGGTCCGCGGATCGATAAGCAATTCGCTGGTGATGGCGCGAATGCGACAGCACATGAGAACGGCTGGCATCCGATCCAACTCGTCTACTTTCGCATGTAAAAAGCGCCGAGTCCGTGCCCTTTATAAACAATGAACGGGTTAGACGACCTAGGCCAGCCAATATGCGCCTTTGCGAAGTGTTCTTCGAACGACACGAACCAAAAAACAATCCCGCCGGCTGGCGGGATTTCAAAGCACGGCACCGAGAGGATGCCACTGAAGTGCGCCCCCCTTAAAAGCGCACCGGTGCAGTGTGCGAAACCAAAACGTGGTGCGCAATGCGTCAAAAGGCAGCGCATCCGTACGAAAGGAAGCGCTGGTCTGAGTCGGAATTCCATGCGCA
>NZ_JARUXL010000050.1:0-578 GCF_031451455.1 Caballeronia sp. LZ024
GCCGGGTCACGCCGCGCTTCGTCAGAGCGAGTACCGCCCGGCCACGATCAAGCAAATATCGCAAGGAGCATAGCAATGCCAACCATCACATCGAAAGGCACCGTAGGTGTACGCCGCAGCCCGGTCGACTGGGTCGCAGGCGCACTCGTCATCATAGGTGGATTGAACTGGGGACTCGTCGGGCTCCTCCGGTTCGATCTAGTGGCAGCGATCTTCGGCGCCGGGTCCGCCGGGTCGCGGATCGTTTATGTTCTGGTCGGGCTCGCCGCCCTTTATGCGTTGATCCGCGCATTCGTTCCCGCACGCGAACAGCAACTCGTGCACCGTTAAGCGCCCGCGCGCGTTGGCACGACCTTAGTCAACGCGCGGACGCAAGCAACGCATTCAAAACGAGGTGAATCATGAATGACCGTCACTTTCCAAGTACTTCAACCAACGACGATAGAGGGCGTCCTGACACCGCGTCGGTCGCGCGCGGACTCGGCTGGTTTAGTCTCGCGCTCGGTGCGGCCGAATTGCTCGCGCCGAATACTGTTGCACGGGCCGCCGGAGCGACGGCCGGGACGACGCTCGTACGT
>NZ_JARUXL010000051.1:0-572 GCF_031451455.1 Caballeronia sp. LZ024
TCCTCCGAAGCGAGTTCGCGTTCGCGCACTGCGCTAATTTTGTCATCGGGGGCGTAGATGATGTCGATGTTCTTCCCCAGCACTTCGTCCTCGGTATAACCGTAGAGACGCTGGGCGCCGCGGTTCCAGCTCTGGATGATGCCGTCGTGATCCTGCACGATGATCGCGTAGTCCTTCGTCGACTGAGCGGCGAGCCGCAGCCGCTGCTCGCCTTCTCTGACGCGCTGTTCGGCTCGTCTGCGGGCGGTGATGTCGATCAGCGTGATGACCACCCCCTCGATCCGGTCATCCGCCGTGCGATACGGGCGCACACGCACCAGTAACCATCGCCCATCCGTGCTTTCCACTTCGCGTTCAAGCGTGGCGAGCGTGCGAAGGGTTTCGTCGACATCGGCGGTTAGCGAGTCGTCGCGCAGGCGGTGGGTGATGTCGGTGAGCGAGCGGCCCACGTCCGACGGGATCAGGTTGAAAAGCCCAGTCGCGTTCGATGTAAAGCGCTTGATCTTCATCGTCTTGTCGACGAACAAGGTAGCGATATCGCTCGCGCTGATGAAGTTCTGCAGATCGTCGTT
>NZ_JARUXL010000052.1:0-551 GCF_031451455.1 Caballeronia sp. LZ024
TCCTGCATGTCCAGTTGCTTGCCGCTCGCGCCGGGACGGTCGTAGGTGGTCACCATCACGCCCTTGCCTGCGCGAAGCACTCCCCAGCCCGATGTTCTCGCCTCGAAGCCTTCCCCCCTGTATTCGAGCTTGCTGTTCACCAGATAGCCGAGATTGAGCTGCGACTTTCCCGAATGCTCTGTACTCAGCTTGATGCCTTCCTGGCCCGCCCAGTCCTCCATGCGCAGCTTGTTGTTGCTCTGCGTGCGGATCATGTTGCGCGACAGCCAGCGCCGGTCATTCGTCACCAGGTCGCGCGCCTGGCTGTGATGATGGAAACCGCTGATTTCAGGCTTGTCCGGGTCGCCGTCGCGACAGGTAATCACCGCTTCGTCATTGTCCAGCGCCGGGAAGTGCATCCCGGTTTGCCCCTTGCCCGCGAACGGCTTCGCCAGGCGCAGCGGCACACTTTCGCCGCCGTTGGGCCACGTCTCGAAATCCGAGTCGAAGCGGACGATATAACGCCCGTCCTTGTCGATGTACGAGTAGGCGTAGCTGTCCGGGCTGCAAAT
>NZ_JARUXL010000053.1:0-549 GCF_031451455.1 Caballeronia sp. LZ024
CGCGGCGCCGGGCGCCGTGCCACAAAGCTTTGCCTACAAGGCGTCTGCTGGCGTATCGTTCTCACCCTGCTCGAGTGGAGATGGTCACCCCAGCAGATATCGGGCACACTGAAACGTATGTATCCGACCGACCCGACCCAACAGGTTTCGCACGAAACCATCTACACCGCTATCTATGCGCAGCCGCGCGGCGAACTGCGCCGTCAGCTGATTGCCTGCTTGCGTCATGGTCACAGCACGCGTATGCCGCGCACGCGGGGCACAGACCGGCGCGGACAAATTCCCGACATGGTCAGTATCCATGTGCGCCCCCCCGAAATTGAGGACCGCCTGCTGCCCGGACACTGGGAGGGCGACTTCATCAAGGGCGCGGGCAACCACTCCTCGGTCGGCGTGCTGGTTGAACGGACCAGCCGCCTTGTCCTGCTTGCAAAGATGGAAGACGCCACCGCGGCTTCAGCGCTGGCGGGCTTCTCTGCGAAACTGAATTCGATTGTCGCGCCGCTGCGCCAGAGCTTCACTTATGACCAAGGCAAAGAAATGTCGCGC
>NZ_JARUXL010000054.1:0-546 GCF_031451455.1 Caballeronia sp. LZ024
TCGCGTGAAGTCGGACGGAAGCGGCGTCGATATCGCGAACGTGAAGATGTCGATGAATCCCTTCGATGAGATCGCGGTGGAAGAAGCGGTGCGTCTGCGCGAGGCGGGCATTGCGACCGAAGTCGTGGCCGTGTCGTGCGGCGTGACGCAATGTCAGGAGACGCTGCGCACGGCGATGGCGATCGGCGCGGATCGCGGGATTCTCGTCGAATCGGCTGATGAATTGCAGCCGCTGGCGGTCGCGAAGATTCTCAAGGCGCTGGTCGACAAGGAGCAGCCTCAGTTGGTGATCCTCGGCAAGCAGGCCATCGACGACGATTCGAATCAGACCGGCCAGATGCTGGCTGCGCTGACGGGGTTGCCGCAGGCGACGTTCGCATCGAAGGTCGTTGTGGCCGATGGCAAAGCGACCGTGTCGCGCGAAGTCGATGGCGGTTCGGAAACGCTTTCGCTCACGTTGCCCGCAGTCGTCACCACCGACTTGCGCCTGAACGAGCCGCGCTACGTCACGCTGCCCAACATCATGAAGGCGAAGAAGAAGCCTTT
>NZ_JARUXL010000055.1:0-526 GCF_031451455.1 Caballeronia sp. LZ024
TTCGCTCACGTTGCCCGCAGTCGTCACCACCGACTTGCGCCTGAACGAGCCGCGCTACGTCACGCTGCCCAACATCATGAAGGCGAAGAAGAAGCCTTTGGAAACGCTGAAGCCGGCTGATCTCGGCGTCGATGTCGCGCCGCGTCTGAAAACGCTGAAAGTCGCCGAGCCGCCCAAGCGCTCCGCCGGCGTGATGGTGCCGGACGTGAAGACGCTGGTCGAGAAGCTCAAGACCGAAGCCAAAGTGCTGTAAGGAGACGGACGAAAATGACGATTCTGGTTATCGCAGAACACGACAACGCGTCGATCAAGGCCGCGACGCTGAATACGGTTGCGGCGGCTTCGAAGATCGGTGGCGACGTGCACGTGCTGGTGGCAGGTTCGAACGCACAAGCCGCAGCGGATGCGGCCGCGAAAATCGCGGGTGTGTCGAAAGTGCTGCTCGCCGATGCGCCGCAACTCGCCGACGGGCTGGCTGAAAACGTCGACGGCACGGTGCTGAATATCGCGAAGGATTATTCGCACA
>NZ_JARUXL010000056.1:0-503 GCF_031451455.1 Caballeronia sp. LZ024
TCGGGCAGCGAATCCATCGCCTCGGCGACCAAGCAGATCGCGGCGGGCAACATCGATCTGTCTTCGCGCACGGAAGAGCAGGCTTCGGCGCTGCAGGAAACGGCGTCGAGCATGGAGCAGCTCACCGGCACGGTCAAACAGAACGCCGACAACGCGCGTCAGGCGAGCGCGCTGGCCGCGAACGCGTCGGAGATCGCCAACAAGGGCAGCGCGGTCGTGAGCCAGGTGGTCGGCACAATGGGCGAGATCAACCAGAGCTCGGCGAAGATCGCGGACATCATCACGATCATCGAAGGCATCGCGTTCCAGACCAACATTCTCGCGTTGAACGCGGCCGTCGAAGCGGCGCGCGCCGGGGAAGAAGGGCGCGGCTTCGCGGTCGTGGCAGGCGAAGTGCGTACGCTCGCGCAGCGCTCGTCGGCGGCGGCGAAGGAAATCAAGGAACTGATCGACACGTCGGTGTCGCGCGTGCAGTCGGGCACGACGCTCGTCGACGAAGCAGG
>NZ_JARUXL010000057.1:0-497 GCF_031451455.1 Caballeronia sp. LZ024
GCCTTTCGATGTGATGGTTGGCATTGCTATGCTCCTTGCGATATTTGCTTGATCGTGGCCGGGCGGTACTCGCTCTGACGAAGCGCGGCGTGACCCGGCTGAACGCCGAAGCTGCCACCGCGATTTTCGGCGGCGGAATCGGCAGAGATGAGTTACACCGTCTGGCCGGAACCGAGATCCGCGGCAGTCGTCGGATTGCTATCCGGGTCGGATGCGGTCCGTATTGCCAGCGCCTGCAGCGCCTCTACGTCTCGTTGCGATACCTGCACCGTCGCCGTGCCATCACCGCCGTCGACGGCCGGTTGCGGATGTTCGACAAACTTCCAGTCGCCTCCCTGGTTCCAGGGACCGCGGCCGTCGTCACCCTTCGACATGTTGAAGTAGACGCTCGTGAAGTTCGGATTGCCCGGCAGCTTGCCTTGCGGGAAGTTCGGTTGAATCGAGTGCAGCGCCTTCTCGAATGACTTCTGATGGGCTATCTCGCGCGTCATCAGAAA
>NZ_JARUXL010000058.1:0-496 GCF_031451455.1 Caballeronia sp. LZ024
GGCAATGCGGCGCGAGAAGCTCGGGTAGAAGGCTGCGCTGATTGCCGACATGCATGACAACGAGCACAGTTGCATGCAGGCCTTGCGGGAAAGCGGATAAGACCGTTCGCAGCGCGGCGAGGCCGCCGAGCGATGTACCGATAACGATGACGTGACGATGGCCTGTCGGCATGTAGTAGAGTGCCCATCTTTCGAAGTTTTTAAGACTGAAGGTCACGAGCGCTGTACGCGAGACGAGCGTACACCGGAAGCGCGCTCATAGTGTCGTACGTAAGACAATCATTTCGAACGGCGCGGCGCGAAGTTAAAGCCATCCAGGCGTCGTCCCGGAAAAATGCGTTTGCTTGGGGAAAGCCACAAATTCCGCTCGTCATGGTGACGGGCACCTGCGTTGCTCTTGAGATGGGACCAGAAATGGAGGCAGCGATGAATTTAGACATACTCCAGATTGCGCGCGAGTCGGGACTGGTAGTCCTACTCGACGGCAGAATCGGCC
>NZ_JARUXL010000059.1:0-496 GCF_031451455.1 Caballeronia sp. LZ024
GGCAATGCGGCGCGAGAAGCTCGGGTAGAAGGCTGCGCTGATTGCCGACATGCATGACAACGAGCACAGTTGCATGCAGGCCTTGCGGGAAAGCGGATAGGACCGTTCGCAGCGCGGCCAGGCCGCCGAGCGGTGTACCGATAACGATGACGTGACGATGGCCTGCCGGCATGTAGAAGAGTGCCCATCTTTCGAAGTTTTTAAGACTGAAGGTCACGAGCGCTGTACGCGAGACGAGCGTACACCGGAAGCGCGCTCATAGCGTCGTACGTAAGACAACCATTTCGAACGGAGCGGCGTGAAGTTAAAGCCATCCAGGCGTCATCCCGGAAAAATGCGTTTGCTTGGGGACAGCCATAAATTCCGCTCGTCATGGTGACGGGCACCTGCGTTGCTTTTGAGATGGGACCAGAAATGGAGGCAGCGATGAATTTAGACATACTCCAGATTGCGCGCGAGTCGGGACTGGTAGTCCTACTCGACGGCAGAATCGGCC
>NZ_JARUXL010000060.1:0-486 GCF_031451455.1 Caballeronia sp. LZ024
GGCCGATATCGTGATGGCGAACCTGGACGACTTTCGTGGTGCAGGCGAACCAGACAGCGGCACCGCGTTCGAAGTCGGCTTCGCTGTCGCGCTCGGCAAACCGGTGTGGGCGTATCGGTCAACCGAAGCGACGCTCGCTCAACGCGTTGAGGCAGGAGCGACTGAAAACGAAGGCGCTTTCTGTGCCGGCGGCTATCTCATTGAGGACTTCGGCCTGAGCGTCAATCTGATGCTCGCTTGCTCCGCGCAGATTGTCGTAGGCGGGCCGCCTGCTTGCCTCGATGCCATTAGGAGCCTGGTCGACGACGGCACCCCCGGCTTTGGCGGCTCGGGGTTGGCGAAGCGTTAGCTTCGCTGTAGGGTTTGGGTTGAGCGAACTTCAGTATATCGTAAGCGCTCGATCTCCCACACACGGGGCCAAGATGGCCGCGTAGCAACGGTCGCGTCAATACGGCGGTTGGATCAAGCGTTGTTACGCGGTCAAGT
>NZ_JARUXL010000061.1:0-467 GCF_031451455.1 Caballeronia sp. LZ024
GAATCCGACTCAATCACAACGACGCGTTATGGAGATGCTTGACCGAGGGCTTTCCGCCGAACATGTGGCGGCAGAACTGGGAAAAAGCGTTCTAGCGGTTAAACGACAGATCGCGCGCTTGAAACGGCGAGTGCGCGACGGAAAGATCGCGCCGGCGCCCTTGCCTATCGAGCGCGCTGCGAATCAGCCGCTCATCTACCTCGCAGGTTTCGACGTCTTTCGTCGCGACGCGAAGGAACATGGCGAGCATCTGAAGCAACTCTGCCGCGATCGCGGCTTCGTTGGTCTCTATCCACTCGACGGGCAAGTGCCCTCCTCGCTTCGAGGGCGAGACGCTGCACGATGGATATATGCCGCGAACATCGAACTGATCCGGTCGGCCGATATCGTGATGGCGAACCTGGACGACTTTCGTGGTGCAGGCGAACCAGACAGCGGCACCGCGTTCGAAGTCGGCTTCGCTGTCG
>NZ_JARUXL010000062.1:0-466 GCF_031451455.1 Caballeronia sp. LZ024
CATCTACGGCACGCATCACCTGGATCAGCAGGGTGCGAAGTGGGAGGCGCAACTTCGCCACGAGGCGGCGATCGCGCGGCAGGTGGTATTCGAGGGCGAAAGCACCGTGGCGGCGCTGCAGTGCGCGCGCGTGCTCGAAACCGACGTTGTGCTGCCGGATGCGCCAAAGGGTCAAGTGATCATCGAGGTCACGCACCGTGGTGCGCGCGACAAATCCTATACCAACAGTTATAAGGCCATCCCCGCCGACCGGCGCTTTCGTCTTGAAATCAGGCCGGACACCTGGCCTAAAATCGCCGGCACGCTCAGCGCACGGGTTTGCAGCCCGGATAAATACACCTATGGGTACCTGAATTCTGTCGGCTATTACGTCGTGCGGTTCGATGTTGATTTCGCTGACTGGCCCAAGGGCGGCGAAAGCGTGCCGCTGCGTCTCGCCAAACCGTTCGCGGGCAAGTTGCAGACC
>NZ_JARUXL010000063.1:0-462 GCF_031451455.1 Caballeronia sp. LZ024
ACAATCTCGGCCACTTTGGTTCCCATCAAAACATTTGATGGGAACCAAATTACCCCCGTTCACTGCTGCCCGGAGAACGGCCGACGTGAGACGCATACGCTATGGTGTCGTGGTACTCCGAAGCTCGACAGGCACGCTTTTGTGCATTTGGATCATGGCAGCTATGAATGCGACGCTTGCGTTCACGCGTAGGCCGATGACTGTTGTTGGCACAATCGAGTTCGGCCGGGCACTGGATTTGACCTAGACGTTTTCGACGCTTGCCTGATCGGTGATAATCCTTCGGCGCGACGGGACAGGCGGTTAGCACTTGTAGGAAAAAGGTAAGCGCCCGGTGATCCCAGGGGTTCGGCAGCCGACGTTAGCCTACTGTTGGAGCTGAGGCTGCCAGAGGTGCGGCAGCAACTCGTCAAGCCGGCTGGCGGGCTGTGTAGGGAGCCGCGTCATGATGTCTTTCAGATA
>NZ_JARUXL010000064.1:0-457 GCF_031451455.1 Caballeronia sp. LZ024
GATTCTCAGCCCGGTCCCGTCTTCCTTCAAGGCGATGGCGACTTCGCCACCTGAAGGCGTGAACTTGAAGGCGTTGCTGACCAGATTCCAGATCACCTGGTCCAGCCGTATCGGGTCTGCCATGACGTAGACCGGCACTTCGAGTCCGCTGTGCGACAGCGCGATGCCGCGAGTATGTGCGTCCGCTGCGCAAGCTTCGACGATGCGTGCGAGCACCCGCGCGGCGTCGGTTTTCGTCGTTTGCAATGCAAGTTTGCCGGTACGAATGCGCGACAAGTCCAGCAGATCGTCGATGATTTTTGCCTGGCTCACCGCTGCCCGCGTGATTGCCTCCGCGGCTTCGCGGATTTCCGGAATATCACGTGCCCGGGGAATGCGCGGCAGCATCTCGGCTTTCACATGGATTAGATTGAGCGGATGCTTGAGTTCATGCGACAGAATAGCGAGAAAGCGATCT
>NZ_JARUXL010000065.1:0-453 GCF_031451455.1 Caballeronia sp. LZ024
GATAGCCGTCGTGCCGGCGCGAGATGGCCGCCACGCGGAACTGCAGTACGTCGTTGACTGGGACGTTGACCATCGCCTCCAGATTGCGCGTGGCGTAATTGCCGAGATCGACGGACGCGCGGCCCTCGAACGTCCGCGAAGGCTTGGCCGTCGCGATCTCAACGATGCCGCCCACCGCGTTGCGCCCATACAGGGCGCCTTGCGGCCCGCGCAGCACGGAGATGTGGTCGAGATCGTAAAGCGTGCCGCTCAACGCGTAGGGGCGATTGTCCGAGCTTCCGTCCGTCACGACGACCACGGACGGATCGCCGATCTCGGTCGTGTCGCGACTGGAGATGCCGCGAATCGTCAGCCCGGGCACGACGGTCTGTACCTGCGCGTAGTTGAGATCCGGCGCGATCGTGGCGAGCGATTTGACGTCGCTGACGCCGGTGGTTTCGAGGAAGGCGTCGC
>NZ_JARUXL010000066.1:0-453 GCF_031451455.1 Caballeronia sp. LZ024
GATAGCCGTCGTGCCGGCGCGAGATGGCCGCCACGCGGAACTGCAGTACGTCGTTGACTGGGACGTTGACCATCGCCTCCAGATTGCGCGTGGCGTAATCGCCGAGATCGACGGACGCGCGGCCCTCGAACGTCCGCGAAGGCTTGGCCGTTGCGATCTCAACGATGCCGCCCACCGCGTTGCGCCCATACACGGCGCCTTGCGGCCCGCGCAGCACGGAGATGTGGTCGAGATCGTAAAGCGTGCCGCTCAACGCGTAGGGGCGATTGTCCGAGCTTCCATCCGTCACGACGACCACGGACGGATCGCCGATTTCGGTCGTGTCGCGACTGGAGATGCCGCGAATCGTCAGCACGGGCACGACGGTCTGTACCTGCGCGTAGTTGAGATCCGGCGCGATCGTGGCGAGCGATTTGACGTCGCTGACGCCGGTGGTTTCGAGGAAGGCGTCGC
>NZ_JARUXL010000067.1:0-428 GCF_031451455.1 Caballeronia sp. LZ024
GGAGCGCGGTGCTTGCCGTGCCGAGCGCGGTCGTCCCTGCTGAAACCAACTATCTGCTCAACCCCGGTCATCCAGAATTTGTGCGAATCGCGCTTGGGGTGCGCGATGAATGGGAAACCGATCCGCGGTTGTTACGGCGCGCCGCTCGGAACGACGCATGACAGAATGTTGTTGCAGCGCAGCCGACACTCGGAATTCCTAGCGGCAGGCGCACCGGTTACCCCGTACGCGCCCTTAGTAGACGGCGCGAAGCGCGGCGGGCAAAATTGCGGTTTCCATATGTGGATCCGACCATTGCAGCGCTTGTATTAGGAAAACATCAACTAGTTTGGATACCGTCAAGCAGCATGTCCGGTTTACCGTCAATCATCTTGGCCGGTCGGTCGGGATGATTGACGCTGCGTCAGGTTGTCATGGTTGTCGCTCCG
>NZ_JARUXL010000068.1:0-427 GCF_031451455.1 Caballeronia sp. LZ024
TTTTCGGGTGTTGAGTGCATTCGAGCTCGATGTGTTTCCAGCATTGGCTATGAAAAAGCTGGTTTTCGGGCAGGCGGATCATTGTGTCCGCGTCATACGCGGGAGATGTCCGCCAACGGTCTTTGAGCCGATTTCGAGAGATGCCCACATATCGAATTACGTCATCGCTCCCGGCAACTAAATACAAGCAGGGGGTCTTTGCCGCCCAGACCGCAGCGTCGAGGATGTCGTACTTGGCTTGAAGCCATGGTCCGATTCTCGCGCCCTTAGCTACATTTCGCTTCCAGCGCCCACCTCCTATGCCATGAATACGGATGACAGGTGTCGCAGCATTGAAAATCGCGTTGGCGTATTTGACGTTCTTTGAGTTCACGCTGTGGGACAAGGCTTAATAAATTCGGCGAAGTCGAATTGTAAGATGAAAGTG
>NZ_JARUXL010000069.1:0-427 GCF_031451455.1 Caballeronia sp. LZ024
GCCGCCGTTGGGCCACGTCTCGAAATCCGAGTCGAAGCGGACGATATAACGCCCGTCCTTGTCGATGTACGAGTAGGCGTAGCTGTCCGGGCTGCAAATTCGCCCGCTAAGCGTGCCGCTCACGCTGGCCCATTTCTCCGGTTCCAGTTCCAGACGGAAGCGCCGGTCCGCGGGAATCGCCTTGAAGGTGTTGGAATAAGCCTTGTCACGCGCCCCGCGATGCGTGATCTCGATGATGACCATGCCCTTGGGTGCATCTGGCAGGACAACATCCGTTTCGAAAACACGCGCGCACTGCAACGCGAGCACGGTGCTTTCGCCTTCGTACACGACTTGCCGGGCGATCGCCGCTTCGTGCCGAAGCTGCGCCTCCCACTTCGCGCCCGCCTGATCGAGGTGATGGGTGCCATAGACATACGGCCGGCCG
>NZ_JARUXL010000070.1:0-415 GCF_031451455.1 Caballeronia sp. LZ024
TTTCGAGCGTCCGATCTACGCGGGCAACGCCATCGCGACGGTGCAATCGAGCGATCCGATCAAGGTCATCACGGTGCGTTCGACGGGCTTCGATCCGGTCGCAGCCGAAGGCGGCAGCGCATCGGTCGAAAAGATAGAAGCGGCCGCCGACGCAGGCGTTTCGCAGTTCGTGTCGCGTGAACTCACGAAGCTGGACCGCCCGGAACTGACGTCCGCGTCGATCATCGTTTCTGGCGGACGCGGCTTGGGCAACGGCGAGAACTACACGAAAGTGCTCGAACCTTTGGCAGACAAGCTGGGCGCGGCGTTGGGCGCATCGCGTGCAGCCGTCGATGCGGGCTTTGTCCCGAACGACTATCAAGTCGGGCAGACCGGCAAGATCGTCGCGCCGCAGTTATATGTGGCAGTCGGCATC